>NZ_DASRBQ010000055.1:0-29507 GCF_035653575.1 Actinocrinis sp. | reverse complement strand
GGGGTTGATAGGCCCGGCATGCACGCCCGGTAACGGGCTTAGTGGACGGGTACTAATAGGCCGAGGACTTACCCCACCCCAACAAGCACGACGTGATCCAGCGCACCACGACGAGACTCGCATCCACTACCCGGTTCACAGGCCCTCAACCACGCCACCACCCCCGCGGGTCACGCGGCGGGTGGGTCGTTGCGGGGGACTGAGAGTGTTGCGGCGGCCATGGCGGCGGGGAAACGCCCGGACCCATTCCGAACCCGGAAGCTAAGCCCGCCAGCGCCGAGGGTACTGCCGGGGAGACCCGGCGGGAGAGCAGGACACCGCCGCACAACCCGTACAGCTAGGCCCCGCCCGAGTGATCGGGCGGGGCCTAACTGCGTTATAGCGATAAGCGCTAAACAGACGATGCATTGCGGCATTGCGGCATTGCGACATCGCGGCGCTGACGACGCGAGCTTTGGGCCGGCGCGAAGGTGAAGGCGCCCAGCGACGCAGGAACGGCAAGAGGGTCGTGTGCCGGCGTCACCGGCACACGACCCTCTTCGACGAATAACTCCGGACCCTCCGGACCCGCCACCGGGCCCGGCTGGTAGCGGCTTTACTCCTCTTCCAACTCCTCGTCGTCCTCGATGTCGCCCTCATCCGAGAAGTCACCCTCGAAATCGATCGCGCGACGGGCATCCGCGTCCAGGACACCCCACTCGATCAGCTGGTCGACCAGCACCGAAGGCTGAAGGTCGAAAATAACCGAGAGCGTGCGAAGGTCGTCCTGGCGAATCGACAGCACACGACCGTTGTAGTCGCCACGCTGGCTCTGAATCGCCGCGACGTAACGCATCAGCGGCGCCGCCTTGTCCTCGCCGAGGTTCTGCAGAACCTCCAGGTTGAGGATCAGCTTCGGCGGAAGCTCCGCCGCGGCGTTCGGCGTGCCGCCCGGCAGCAGCTCGTGCACCGGGACGCCGTAGAAATGCGCCAACTCGGCCAGGCGCTGCACGGTGACCGCACGGTCGCCGCGCTCGTACGAACCGACGACCACAGCCTTCCAGCGTCCCTGGGACTTCTGCTCGACCCCGTGCAGCGACAACCCCTGCTGGGTGCGGATCGCGCGTAGCCGCGCACCCAGGGCCTTAGCGTACTCAGTGGACATATGCTCTCCCCATCAAAGACTGCGTCGGTCGTGACAGTCGGCAACCGGGCGGGACCGGATTCAGTTCGCCTGACTGCGCATCGGCACGCGAGTACCGGCAGTTCGCCCTGGTCATCCAAGTGCCAACCGGGTTCGGTCGTCCGTGGCGGCGACCCTGAGTGATGTTACGCAGAGTAACCTGCACCCGTCAAGGCACTCGTTCACCGGATAACCGAACTGTCAATGCCTCCCACCCTATGTCATATTCTGCGACGATCTACATCGGGGAGCGCTGGCCGAGGCGCACCGGCTGCTCAGGCGCCGGGCCAGGCTCACGCGGTGATCGTCGCCGAGGTTTAACGATCTTTCGGTCGGCTTGGCGGAATCGGTAAGAGCCTTTGACGAAGTGTTGACGCAACCGCGCCTGATAGGGTTGTGGTGATCGCGCTGCGATCGATTCTGGCCGTCCTTTAAGTCCTGTCCGGTGAGACAGGGAAGGAGGTCTGCTTCGGCATGACCATGCAGTCCGGCGCCCGTTCCTCGAGCCTCGATCCGACTGTCGCGCGGGCCGTTCTCGACGCCCCCGCCATCGATCGCGCATTGACCCGCATAGCGCACGAGATCCTCGAACGAACCGGCGGTGCCGAAGATGCCGTCCTGCTCGGCATTCCCACCCGCGGCGCGGTCCTCTGCCGGCGGCTCGGCGAGCTGATCACCCGCTTCGAAGGCCGCTCGATCCCGCTCGGCTCCCTCGACGTGACCATGTACCGCGACGATCTGCGGCTGAAGCCGGCCCGGGCATTGGGCCGAACCGAGATTCCGTCCGGGGGAATCGACGGTCGGCTCGTGATTCTGGTGGATGACGTGCTGTTCTCCGGGCGCACGGTACGCGCGGCGCTGGACGCGTTGAACGACTTGGGTCGGCCGCGCGCGATCCAGCTGGCCGTACTGGTGGACCGCGGGCACCGCGAACTGCCGATCCGCGCCGACTACGTGGGCAAGAACCTGCCCACCTCGCTGCGCGAAGCAGTCGAAGTGCACCTCAGTGAGACGGACGGGCGCGACTGCGTGCTGCTCGGGATCAAGGGGGAGTGAACGATGGGAAAGCGGCACCTGCTCTCGACCGCCGATCTGACGGTCGATGACGCGAACCTGATCCTCGACACGGCGCAGGAGCTCTCGACCATCGCGGGCCGAGCGATCAAGAAGCTGCCGACGCTGCGCGGCCGCACCGTGGTCAACCTGTTCTTCGAGGACTCGACGCGAACCCGGATCTCCTTCGAGACCGCGGCAAAGCGACTGAGCGCGGACGTCATCAACTTCTCCGCCAAAGGCTCGAGCGTGTCGAAGGGCGAATCGCTCAAGGACACCGCGCTGACGCTGGAGGCCATGGGCGCCGACGCGGTAGTCGTGCGGCACTGGGCGTCCGGCGGAGCCCACCGGTTGGCGAACGCCGGTTGGATTCATAGCTCCGTGGTGAACGCGGGTGACGGGACGCACGAGCACCCCACCCAGGCGCTGCTCGACGCGTACACCTTGCGACAGCGGCTGGGATCGGTCGCGGGACGGCACGTAGCGATCGTCGGCGATGTGCTGCACAGCCGAGTCGCACGCTCGAACGTGCACCTGCTCTCGACCCTTGGCGCAGAGGTCACGCTCGTGGGGCCGCCGACGCTGCTGCCGCATGGAGTGGAGAGCTGGCCCTGCGCCTATTCATATGAGCTGGATCCGGTACTTCCGAAGTGTGACGCGGTGATGATGCTGCGCGTCCAGCGGGAGCGGATGAACCAGGCGTTCTTCCCCACCGAGCGCGAATACAGCAGGCGCTACGGCTTGCAGGCCGCGCGGATGGCGATGCTGCCCGAGCACGCCGTCGTCATGCACCCCGGGCCGATGAACCGCGGCTTGGAGATCTCGGCGGAAGTCGCCGATTCCGTGCGTTCGACGATCACCGAGCAGGTCGCGAACGGCGTCTCGGTGCGGATGGCCGTGCTTTACCTGCTGCTCGGCGGCGCTGAGTCCGCGATTGGGAACGAAGAGGAAGGCTCGGCGCGGTGAGCGGCACGAGTTATGTGATCAAGGGCGCGCAACTGCTTGGGGGAGAGGCTGGCGACCTATACGTCAGCGACGGCGTATACGCGGAGGATGCGGTACGCGGTGCGCAGGTTGTCGACGCGGCAGGACTGATTGCGCTTCCTGGTCTGGTGGACCTGCACACACACCTGCGCGAGCCGGGTCGTGAAGACGCCGAGACGGTACTCACGGGCACGCGGGCAGCTGCGGCCGGTGGATTCACCGCTGTGCACGCGATGGCGAACACCGATCCGGTAGCGGACACGGCGGGCGTGGTCGAGCAGGTCTGGCGGCTCGGGCGTGAGGCCGGGTACTGCGACGTGAGACCGGTGGGTGCGGTCACGGTCGGCTTGAAGGGCGAGCGGCTCGCCGAGCTCGGTGCGATGGCCGACTCGGCGGCGCGTGTGCGCGTCTTCTCCGACGACGGACACTGCGTCTCGGACGCGGCCTTGATGCGTAGGGCGCTCGAATACGTAAAGGCGTTCGGCGGCGTCGTCGCGCAGCACGCCCAGGAGCCACGGCTGACCGAGGGCGCGCAGATGAACGAGGGCGAGCTCTCGGGCGTGCTCGGCCTGCAAGGCTGGCCGGCGGTCGCCGAGGAGGCGATCATCGCGCGAGACGTGCTGCTCGCCGCGCACACCGGATCGCGGCTGCACATCTGCCACCTGTCGACCGCCGGATCCGTCGAGATCGTCCGGTGGGCCAAGGCGCGCGGCTACCCGGTGACCGCCGAGGTGACGCCGCATCACCTGCTGCTGACCGAGGATCTGATCCACGGCTACGACCCGATCTACAAGGTCAATCCGCCGCTGCGCTCGGCCGCCGACGTCGAGGCGGTGCGCGCCGGGCTGGCGGACGGCACGATCGACGCCGTCGCGACCGACCACGCGCCGCATCCGGTCGAGGCCAAGGACTGCGAGTGGGCCGTCGCGGCCATGGGGATGCTCGGCCTGGAAACGGCTTTGTCAGTGGTCCAGCGCACCATGGTGGAAACGGGTTTGCTGGACTGGGCAGGCGTAGCGGACCGTATGTCCGTGCGGCCGGCCCGGATCGGCGGATTGGCCGAGCACGGCCGGCCGTTCGAGGCGGGCGCTCCCGCGAACCTGGTGCTGGTCGACCCCGCGGCCTCGCGGGTGATCGAGCCGGGCGCGCTGCAATCGCTCTCGCGCAACACTCCTTACGCGGGGATGAAGCTGCCGGGTGCGGTCGTGGCGACGCTGCTGCACGGATCGGCGACGGTACTGGACGGACGGGTGGTGGAACGGTGAGCGCGGCGATGACGACTGCTGCGATGGTGCGTGCGGTTGCCGCCGCCGCGGCCGGGCAGCACAGCGCACCGGTAACGCACTGGGGCGGGCGCATCCTGCTCACCCTGCTCGTTCTCGCGGTGCTCAGCGGCGTGTACTGGCTGATGTGGCGCGGCTGGAAGAACCGTGCCGCGCGCCAGGCGGACCTACCGGTTCCCCCTTCGACCGCACCGGAGGGCAGCGACCTCGGTGACGCGGTCGAAGGTGTCTACGCATCGACCACGACACACGGCGATTGGCTGGACCGGATCGCGGTACACGGCCTTGGCGTGCGCAGCAACGCGTGGGTGCGCGTCGGCAAGTCCGGCGTGCTGTTCGAGCGTGAGGCGGCCCCCGACGTGTTCGTGCCGGCGGAGGACGTGGAGTCGGTGCAGACGGCGCCTGGCATCGCCGGGAAGGTGACCGGCGGCGAGGGCCTGATCGTGCTGACCTGGCGGCTGGGCGAGCGGGTGCTGGACACCGGCTTCCAGCCGCGCGCCAAGAGTGACCGGGCGCGTTTGATCGACGGGGTGGACGCCCTGCTGACGGAAAGGACGAAGGGATGACCGCCACGGACGCCGTCCTGGTGCTCGAAGACGGCCGCACCTTCCGCGGCGAGGCCTACGGCGCGATCGGCGCGACCTTCGGGGAGGCCGTGTTCGCGACCGGGATGACGGGCTACCAGGAGACGCTGACCGACCCCTCGTACCGGGGCCAGGTCGTGGTGATGACGGCCCCGCACATCGGCAACACGGGCGTGAACGACGAAGATCCGGAATCGTCGCGCATCTGGGTGAGCGGTTACGTCGTGCGGGATCCGGCGCGGCGGGTGTCGAACTGGCGCGCTGTGCGCTCGCTCGACGACGAATTGGCCGCGCAGGGCGTCGTCGGCATCAGCGGCATCGACACCCGCGCGCTGACCCGGCATCTGCGCGAGCGCGGCGCGATGCGGGTCGGGATCTTCTCCGGCGAGGCCGCCGAGCAGGACACCGGGGCGCTGCTCACGCAGGTCCTGGAGAGCCCCGAGATGAAGGGCGCGAACCTGGTCGGGGACGTGACCACGGCCGAGACGTACGTCGTACCGGCGATCGGGGAGCGGCGCTTCCGGGTCGCGGCGGTCGACCTCGGCATCAAGTCGATGACCCCGCATCGGATGGCCGAGCGCGGCATCGAGACGCACGTCGTGCCCGCCGGGATCTCGCTGCCGGAGCTTCTGGCGCTGGAACCTGACGGGGTGTTCTTCTCCAACGGTCCCGGCGACCCGGCTGCCGCGGACGCCGCGGTGGAGTTGGCCCGCGGGCTGCTGGAGCGCCGCGTGCCGGTCTTCGGGATCTGCTTCGGCAACCAGATGCTCGGCCGCGCGCTCGGCTTCGGCACCTACAAGCTCAAGTACGGGCACCGCGGCATCAACCAGCCGGTGCAGGACCGCCTCACCGGCAAGGTCGAGGTCACCGCGCACAACCACGGCTTCGCGGTGGACGCACCGCTGGACCGCGTATCTGACACACCGTTCGGACGCGTAGAGGTCAGCCACGTGTGCCTGAACGACGGGGTCGTGGAAGGCCTGCGCTGCCTGGACGTGCCCGCGTTCTCGGTGCAGTACCACCCCGAGGCGGCGGCAGGGCCGCACGACGCCGCGTACCTGTTCGATCGGTTCGTGGAATTGATGCAGGGCGAGAAGGACGGCGCACCGGCCGTGAACGAGTCAGCGGAGGGTGGGGCCTGATGCCGAAGCGCAACGACCTCAGTTCGGTCCTGGTGATCGGCTCCGGACCGATCGTCATCGGCCAGGCCTGCGAGTTCGACTACTCAGGCACCCAGGCCTGCCGCGTGCTCAAGGCCGAGGGCCTGCGGGTGATCCTGGTCAACTCGAACCCGGCCACGATCATGACCGACCCGGAGTTCGCCGACGCCACGTACGTCGAGCCGATCACGCCCGAGTACGTCGAGAAGATCATCGCCAAGGAGCGGCCCGACGCCCTGCTGCCCACCCTCGGCGGCCAGACCGCGCTGAACACCGCGGTCGCGCTCGCCGAGGCCGGGGTGCTGGAGAAGTACGGCGTCGAGCTGATCGGCGCGAAGATCGAGGCCATCCAGGCCGGCGAGGACCGCGACCGGTTCAAGCGGATCGTCGACTCGATCGGCGGCGAGTCCGCGCGCTCGGTCATCTGCCACTCGATGGAGGACTGCCTGGCCGGGGTCGAGACCCTTGGCGGCTACCCGGTCGTCGTGCGGCCCTCCTTCACGATGGGTGGCGCGGGCTCCGGCTTCGCGCACGACGAGGAGGAACTGCGCCGCATCGCCGGCACCGGCCTCCAGCTGTCGCCGACCACCGAAGTGCTGCTGGAAGAGTCGATCCTCGGCTGGAAGGAATTCGAACTCGAGCTCATGCGGGACCGCAACGACAACGTCGTGGTGGTCTGCTCGATCGAGAACTTCGACCCGATGGGCGTGCACACCGGCGACTCGATCACCGTCGCGCCCGCCATGACGCTCACCGACCGCGAATACCAGCGGCTGCGCGACCTCGGCATCGCCATCATCCGCGCGGTCGGCGTGGACACCGGCGGCTGCAACATCCAGTTCGCGGTCAACCCGGACGACGGCCGGATCATCGTCATCGAGATGAACCCGCGCGTCTCCCGCTCCTCGGCGCTGGCCTCGAAGGCCACCGGCTTCCCGATCGCGAAGATCGCCGCGAAGCTGGCCGTCGGCTACACGCTCGACGAGATCCCGAACGACATCACCAAGCAGACCCCCGCGTCGTTCGAGCCCACGCTCGACTACGTCGTGGTCAAGGTGCCGCGCTTCGCCTTCGAGAAGTTCCCGAACGCCGACGCCCGGCTGACCACCACGATGAAGTCGGTCGGCGAGGCGATGGCGATCGGCCGAAACTTCCCCGAGGCGATGCAGAAGGCGCTGCGCTCGCTGGAGAAGAAGGACGCGCAGTTCGACTTCGGCGGCGAGCCCGGCGACAAGGCCGCGCTGCTCGAGCAGGCCTCGATTCCGACCGATGGCCGGGTCAACGCGGTGATGGCCGCGCTGCGGGCCGGGGCGAGCGTGGAGGAGGCGCACGAGGTCACCGGCATCGACCCCTGGTTCCTCGACCAGCTCGCGCTGATCGAGGAGCTGGCCCGCGAGCTGGCCGCCGCGCCCGAGCTGACGCCCGGCCTGCTGCGCCGGGTCAAGCGCTACGGCTTCTCCGACGCGCAGATCGCGCAGATCCGCTCGCTGGAAGAGCCGGTGGTTCGCGCGGTGCGGCACGCGCTCGGCGTGCGGCCGGTGTACAAGACCGTGGACACCTGCGCGGCCGAGTTCGCCGCCAGCACCCCGTACCACTACTCCTCCTACGACGAGGAGAGCGAGGTCGCGCCGCGCGCCAAGCCCGCGGTCATCATCCTCGGCTCCGGGCCGAACCGGATCGGGCAGGGCGTCGAGTTCGACTACTCCTGCGTGCACGCCTCCTTCGCGCTGCGCGAGGCCGGCTACGAGACCGTGATGGTCAACTGCAACCCGGAGACCGTCTCCACCGACTACGACACCTCCGACCGGCTCTACTTCGAGCCGCTGACCCTGGAGGACGTCCTCGAGGTCGTACACGCCGAGAGCCAGGCCGGTCCGCTGGCCGGCGTGCTCGTGCAGCTCGGCGGGCAGACCCCGCTGGGCCTGGCGCAGCGGCTCAAGAACGCCGGCGTGCCGATCGTGGGCACCAGCCCCGAGGCGATCCACCTGGCGGAGGAGCGCGGCGCGTTCGGACGGGTCCTCGAACAGGCCGGACTGCCGGCGCCCAAGCACGGCACCGCCTTCTCCTTCCCCGAGGCCAGCGCGATCGCCGACGAGATCGGCTACCCGGTGCTGGTGCGGCCCTCGTATGTGCTCGGTGGCCGCGGCATGGAGATCGTGTACGACTCGGCCTCGCTCGCCGAGTATCTGGAGCGGCACGCCGGCCTGGTCTCCGAGCACCCGGTGCTGGTCGACCGGTTCCTGGACGACGCGATCGAGATCGACGTGGACGCGCTCTACGACGGCACCGAGCTGTACCTCGGCGGGGTCATGGAGCACATCGAGGAGGCCGGGATCCACTCCGGCGACTCGGCCTGCGCGCTGCC
Organism: Actinocrinis sp.; assembly: GCF_035653575.1. Classification (GTDB taxonomy): domain Bacteria; phylum Actinomycetota; class Actinomycetes; order Streptomycetales; family Catenulisporaceae; genus Actinocrinis. The sequence goes on along the minus strand of NZ_DASRBQ010000055.1, from coordinate 20,916 downwards.
CCCGATCACCCTCGGCTCGCACGACATCAAGCGGCTGCGCGCCTCCACCGAGGCGATCGCCAAGGGCGTCGGCGTCAGGGGCCTGATCAACATCCAGTTCGCGCTGGCCGGGGACATCCTCTACGTGCTGGAGGCCAACCCGCGCGCCTCGCGCACCGTGCCGTTCGTGTCCAAGGCCACCGCCGTGCCGCTGGCCAAGGCCGCGGCCCGGGTCAGCCTCGGCGCCACCATCGCCGAACTGCGCGCCGAAGGGCTGCTCCCGGCCGAGGGCGACGGCGGCGCGCTGCCGCTCGACGCGCCGATCGCGGTCAAGGAGGCCGTGATGCCGTGGTCGCGGTTCCGGATGCCGGACGGTCGCGGCGTGGACGTGCTGCTCGGTCCGGAGATGAAGTCCACCGGCGAGGTCATGGGCATCGACGCCGACTTCGGCACCGCCTTCGCCAAGTCGCAGACCGGCGCCTACGGCTCGCTGCCGATCGGCGGGCGGGTGTTCGTCTCGGTCGCGAACCGGGACAAGCGCTCGATGGTGTTCCCGGTCAAGGCGCTGTCCGACCTCGGCTTCGAGATCCTGGCCACCGAGGGCACCGCGGAAGTGCTGCGCCGCAACGGCGTGACCGCGACCGTGGTCCGCAAGCACTCCCAGGGAACCGGTCCGAACGGCGAGCCGACGATCGTCCAGCGGATCATGGACGGCGATGTCGACCTGATCATCAACACCCCGCACGGCGTCGGGCCGCGGCTGGACGGTTACGAGATCCGCACCGCCGCGGTCTCGATGGGCAAGCCCTGCATCACGACGATTCAGGCCCTTGGCGCCGCCGTGCTCGGCATCGAGGCACTGCGCCGCGGAGACGTGGGCGTCGGGTCGCTTCAGGAGTACGCGGCGCGGATCAACGCGTCGAGGGCCGAGGCCGGCGGACTCCAGACCGCTGCCGAGGTCGCGGCGTCGGACGCGGCCTCCGTGCCCAGCGCGGTGAGTTGATGCTCTACCGGCTCCTGTTCGCAGCCGTCTTCCGGCGGATGGACCCGGAACGCGCCCACCGCCTCGGTTTCGGCGCGATCCGGGCCGCCACGGCAGTGCCGGGCGCGGCGCGGGTCTTGCGGTCCTGCTGCGGCCCGCGCGATCCGGCCTTGTCCGTACGCGCCCTCGGCCTGCACTTTCCGGGGCCGTTCGGCCTAGCGGCCGGTTTCGACAAGAACGCGGTCGGCATCGACGGGCTCGCGGCGCTCGGCTTCGCCTTCGTCGAGGTCGGCACGGTCACCGCGCGGCCCCAGCCGGGCAACCCGGCGCCGCGCCTGTTCCGGTTGCCCCGGGACCGGGCGCTGGTGAACCGGATGGGCTTCAACAACGACGGGGCCGAGGCGGTGTCGGCCCGGCTGACGCGCTGGCGGGAGCGGCAGCGGCGCAAGGGCCGGACCCGGGGCGTCGGATCGCCGATCGTCGGCGTCAACCTCGGCAAGAGCAAGGTGGTGCCGGAGGCCGAGGCGATCGCCGACTACGAGACCTCGGCTCGGCTGCTCGCCCCGCTGGCCGACTACCTCGTCGTCAACGTCTCCTCGCCCAACACCCCCGGGCTGCGCGACCTGCAGGCCGTCAGCGTCCTGCGACCGCTGCTGCTGGCCGTGCGCGCGGCGGCGGACGAGGCGGCCGGCCGACACGTGCCCTTGTTGGTCAAAATCGCCCCCGACCTCGCCGACCAGGACATCGACGCGGTCGCCGACCTGGCCGTCGAGATCGGCCTCGACGGCATCGTGGCGACGAACACCACGATCCGCCGCGACGGCCTGGCTACGCCTTCCTCCGAAGTCGAGGCGTTCGGCGCCGGCGGGCTTTCCGGCCCGGTGCTGCGGGAACGCGCACTTGAGGTACTGCGGCGGCTGCGCGCGCGCGTCGGCGACGAGATGACAATCATCGGCGTCGGCGGAATCACGACGGCGCAGGACGCCGCCGAGCGGCTGGCGGCCGGCGCCACGCTGCTTCAGGGCTACACCGGATTCATCTATGCGGGACCGTTCTGGGCCGCCCGCATTCATCGCGGCCTGAGCTACAGCGGATGGATCCAGCCAGGCCCGCGCCGGCGCGACGCGCCCTCGCCCGCGACCGAGCGAAATCACCCGGGCGGCCCAGGCCGCCGAGAGGAGAACGCGACCCGATGACCGCCCCGTTCGGAGCCCGGCTGCGCGCCGCACTCGACACCCGCGGCCCGCTATGCGCCGGCATCGACCCGCACAGCTCCCTGCTGACCTCCTGGGGCCTGACCGACGACGTGGCCGGCCTGGAACGCTTCGCGGCCACGGTCGTCGAGGCGTACGCCGACCGCGTCGCGGTACTCAAGCCGCAGTCCGCCTTCTTCGAGCGCTTCGGCTCGCGCGGCATCGCCGTCCTGGAGCGCACGATCGCCGACGCGCGGTCGGCGGGTGCGCTAGTCATCCTGGACGCCAAGCGCGGCGACATCGGCTCGACCGTGGAGGCCTACGCCCAGGCGTACCTCGACTCGGCCGCGCCACTGTTCGCCGACGCGCTGACCGCCTCGCCCTATCTCGGCTACGGCTCGCTCGAACCGCTGTACGCGACCGCAGAGAAGCACGGCGCCGGCGTATTCGTGCTCGCCTTCACCTCGAACCCGGAGGGCGGCGCGGTCCAGCGCGCGCTGACCGCGGACGGCAAGACCGTCGGCGCGGCGATCCTGGAAGGCGCGGCGGCGCGTAACGCAGGGCTCGAACCGATGGGCCCGATCGGCGCGGTGGTGGGCGCGACCCTCGCCGAGGTGCCGTTCGATCTTTCCGCGCTGAACGGGCCGATCCTCGCCCCGGGCCTCGGCGCGCAGGGCGCGACGCCCGAGGATCTGCGTGGGCTCTTCGGCGACGCCCTGCACAACGTCGTCCCGGCGATGTCGCGCGAACTGTTACGCCATGGACCCGATGTCGCCGGCCTTCGCGAGGCCGCGGCGCGGTCCATCGATGCTTGCCGTGCAGCGTTGGCGTACTAAGGGACACGGTTTCCGCGGCACGGGCAAAGCTTTGGCGCGTAAGTCGTAGGATCTATGCCTTCTGACTCGCGACACGGAACGTCACCCCCTCATAGACTGAGTGCATGCAGCACTACTCGGAGCGACTGCTGCTTCACGTGAAGCGAGCCGAGCAAGCCACCCAGGCGGCGAAGGAGGCCGCCGTGCGGGAGGTGGGGATCACCGCCGCGCAGCAGGCGGCACTCGCCGTGCTGAGCGACAACCCCGGCATCAACACCGCGGAGCTGGCCCACCGCTGCGGGGTCACCCAGCAGACGATGAACAGCCTGCTCTCCCGGATGGAGCTGCGCGGCTTCGTGCGCCGCGCTCCGCATCCGGTGCACAACACCCTGGTCGAGATCAAGCTGACCGCGCAGGGCCGGGCGGTGTTCGAGGAGGCGGACGCGCTGGTGGACAAGTTGGAGCAGCGCTTGACCGACGGCCATTCCGAGGCGGAGGTCGCTCTGGTGCGCGACCTGCTCGGCCGGATCGCCGAGAACGCCGCCAGGGTGATGGCCCAGACCGGCTAAGGCCGCGCGGCGCCCGGCGCGGCGTCACCGACGGCGCCCGGGCCTCGCTGTGAGCGTGCACAGCATGATCGCGGCCCGCCCGAGCCGTGTTCGAAATGATCGAGCGGGGCAATATGGGCTTTGGCAGCACCGGCTTAGGTGCCGCCGAACTGCCCAGAGCGCGAGGATGTCGACAGTGCCGAGGACTGCGCATTGAACGGTCGCAAGGTGGATGACGCCGAGGACGCTTCCGTCGGCGGGGGTGCCGACCTCGCCGAGGGCGCGGACCTGAACGACACTGCCTCCTCAAACAACGCTGCCTCTTCGAACAACGCTGCCTCTTCGAGCAACGCTGCGTCTTCGGACAACACCGCGCCCTTGAACAACACCGCCTTCCCGAACGACAGTGCCGACAGCCCGCGCGGCCCCATAGGCCCGGACGTGGAGGCCGCCGCCGAGCACGCCGCGACAATCTCCAGCTCGGCAGTACGCGGCGTGATGCCGCTGTGGCGCAACCGCGACTACGCCGGCTGGTGGATCAGCTCCCTGATCTCCTCGCTGGGCAGCGCGATGTCCCAGCTGGCCTATCCGCTGCTGATGCTCTACGCCACCGGCTCGGTCGCCCGCGCGGGCGTGGTCGGCGCCTGCCTCAACATCGGCGGGCTGTCCACGACCCTGCTCGGCGGGGCGCTCGCCGACCGCTACTCGCGCCGCAGGCTTGCCATCACCGCCGACCTCACCCAGGCGGTCGCCGTCGGCTCGGTGGTGGCAGCCGTGGCCGAGGGCTACGTCAACGTCGTGCACATCGGCGCCGTAGCCCTGATCCAGGGCATGTGCAACGGCATCGGCGGCGCGGCGATGAACCCGGTGCTCAAGCGGATCGTGCCGCCGGAGCAGTTCCAGGCCCTGTCCGCCTCCAAGCAGGGCCGCGAGATGATCTCCCGGCTGGCCGGGCCCCCGCTCGGCGGCGCGCTGTTCTCCATCGGCAAGTGGATACCGTTCCTCGGCGACGCGATCTCCTTCCTGGTCAGCGCGGTGGGCGTGGGGATGATCCGCAAACCGCTCGGCCCCGACCCGGGGGAGGCCGGCGCCGCCAACACCGCCTGGCAGGGCATGCGCGAGGGCTTCGCGTATATCCGCACCAGCGTCTACCTGCGCTTCATCATCATCTGGTCGGCCCTGACCAGCGCCCTGCTCGGCGGCATCGTGCTGCTGGTCATCGCGCTGCTCAAACAGCGCGGCGGCAGCCCCACGACGGTCGGCGCGGTCACCGCGCTGGCCGCGATCGGCGGCCTCGGTGGCGCGCTGATCGCGCCGCTGCTGCTCAAGCGGGTGCCCCCGCGCACCGTCGTACTCGCCGCGTCGTGGATCATCGGCCCCGCGGTGCTCGGCATCGCGGCCGCGCCCCGGCCCTGGGAGATCGGCACGATCGCCGCCTTCCTGGTGTTCCTGATCGTGCCGCTGACGGTGCTGCTGGAGAGCTACCAGCTGCGCATCGTGCCCGACGCGCTGATGGGCCGGGTCTCCTCGGCGCTCAGCTTCGGCACCTCGGGCCTGCTGTGGACCGCGCCGGTGACCGCGGGCGTGCTCGCGGACAACTTCGGCGTGCCGACCGCGATGCTCGTGCTGTCCGGGGCCTTCGTCCTGCTCGCCCTCTGGTCCACCTTCGCCCCCGCGGTTCACCTGCTGGACCGGCCGGACGAAGCCGTCCAGCCCGTGCAGAAGGCCGCGACGAAACGGTAGGGGTCGGCACTAGGGTGCGGTCATGACCGAGCCGACCTTCACCACCCGCCCCGAGCTGTCGGGCACCTTCGGCATGATCGCCTCGACCCACTACCTCGCGACCGCCGCCGGCATGTCCGTGCTCGAACGCGGCGGCAACGCCTTCGACGCCGCAGTGGCCGCGGCCTTCACCCTGCACGTCGTCGAACCGCACCTCAACGGGCCCGGCGGCGAGGTCCCGATGATCCTGGCCACCGCCGCCGACCACACGCCGCGAGTGCTCGCGGGGCAGGGCCCCGCCCCGGCGGCCGCGACCATCGAGCACTTCGAATCCCTCGGCATCGATCTGATCCCCGGCACCGGCCTGCTGCCCGCCACCGTGCCCGGCGCCGTCGGGGCCTGGCTGACCCTGCTGCGCGATCATGGCACCATGCGCCTGCGCGACGTGCTCGACTACGCCCTCGGCTACGCCGCGAACGGGCACCCGCTCGCTCCGGGCGTCGTCGGCACCATCGGCGCGGTCGCGGACCACCTGCGCGAGCACTGGCCCTCCTCGGCGGCCCAGTGGCTGCCCGACGGGCGTGTGCCGCGGCCGGGCGAGCTGTTGCGGCTGCCGGCGCTGGCGGCCACCTACGGGCGCGTGCTGGCCGAGGCGGAAGCGGCCGGACCGGGCCGTGAAGCCCAGATCGACGCCGCGCTGCGCGCCTGGTACTCCGGCTTCGTTGCCGAGGCCGTTGAGCGGTTCTGCCGGGTCCCGGTGCCGGACGAGACCGGACGCGCCCACGCGGGCCTGCTCACGGCCGCCGACTTCGACGCCTGGCGCCCGGGCTACGAACCGACCGTGAGCCTGCCGTGGCGCGGCCTGACGGTCCACAAGGCCGGGCCGTGGACCCAGGGGCCCGTGCTGCTGCAGCAGCTCGGCCTGCTCGACGCGCTCGGCGAGCTGCCGCCGCCCGGCTCGGCTGAACGGGTGCACCGCGTCGTCGAGGTGGCCAAGCTCGCCTTCGCCGACCGGGAGGCCTGGTTCGCGGACCGGCCGGACGTCCCGATCGGGCAGCTGCTGGAGCCGGGATATCTGCGCGATCGGGCAGCGCTCGTCGGCGATCAAGCCTGCGCCGTGCTGCGCCCCGGTGCGCCTGGCGGCCGCCCGCCGCGCCTGCCGGCGTTCCTGAACTCCCCGCGATCAGTGGCCCGAACAGGCGAATCACTGGACGCGATGAGCGCGGTCGAGCGCGCGGGGAGCCGACAGAGAGTCGGCGAGAGCGAAGTCGCCGCGGACGGCTCGACGCGGGGCGATACCTGCCACATCGACGTGGTCGACCGGTGGGGAAATATGATCTCCGCCACTCCGTCCGGCGGCTGGCTGCAATCCTCGCCCACCATCCCTGAGCTGGGCTTTTGCCTGGGAACGCGGGCACAGATGTGCTGGCTCGAGCCCGGCCTGCCCAACTCGCTCGCACCCGGCAAGCGGCCGCGGATCACCCTCAGCCCCTCGCTCGCCTGCCGCGATGGCCGGCCCGTGCTTGCTTTCGGCACGCCGGGCGGGGATCAGCAGGACCAATGGCAGTTGTTGCTGCTTTTGGGCTGGGTCGTCGACGGCCTCGGACTGCAGGCCGCGATCGACGCGCCGGCCTGGCACAGCAACGCAGTGCCCTCATCATTCGCGCCGCGCCAACGCGATCCACTGGGCTTGGCGATCGAGTCAAGATTTTCGCCTGTTACCGTGTCTGAGCTGCGTAAACTCGGTCACGATCCGATTTCGTCAGGGCCTTGGTCGCTGGGTAGGCTCTCGGCCGTATATCGCGATCCTGACACTGGTGTCCTGCGCGCGGCGGCCAATCCACGGGGCATGCAGGGCTACGCCGCGGGCCGCTGAGAGCGCTCCAAGCCGGAACGCGCGGGCCGAAAATTCCGGCGGTCCCGTGCACGCGCCGCCGCGAACTCCGGTACGCTCCGGTTTTATCGCAGACCAGCGGGGGTGTCACCTTGCCACTGAAGCTGTAAGCGACTAGGTTCCGGCAACGGACAACCGAGCCGCCCGGCCGTGCGAACGGCAGGACGACTCAACCCATCGATCCGCATCGACGTCATGAGGTGAATTGGCGTGGCTCTTCCGCCCCTCACACCCGAACAGCGCGCGGCAGCTCTCGAGAAGGCAGCCGCGGCCCGGCGTGAGCGTGCCGAGGTCAAGAACCGGCTCAAGCACTCGGGGGCTTCACTCTCCGAGGTCGTCCGCGAGGGCCAGAAGAACGACGTAATCGGCAAGATGAAGGTCTCGGCCCTGCTCGAGTCCCTGCCGGGCGTCGGGAAGGTTCGGGCCAAGCAGATCATGGAGCGGCTGTCGATCTCCGAGACCCGCCGGGTCCGGGGCCTCGGCGCCAACCAGATCGCTGCGCTCGAGCGCGAGTTCGGCGGCGCCAAGTAGTCGGACTCCGAACGCTGCGCGCGAGCGCAGCGGTCGGGCCGTCTACCCGGCGCGACCGCGCCGAGAGGACCCAAGACGGGCTTTCGGGCATTGCTCCGGTCCTTCTCGGCGCGGGTGTACCCGCCCCGCGCGGCGCCGTGGGGTAACCTCGGTGCGCGTGAGCTCCACGCAAACCGGTGAAGGTGAACCGTCGACGCCGCCGGCCCCCCAGGGCCTTGACACGCGTCTCGACCCGGGCCCGCATTCCGGCCGGCCCGCCACCCGGCGGGCACCGGACCGGCCCGACGGCCGCGCCGAGGCCCCCCGCAGGCTGACGGTCCTGTCCGGTCCGTCCGGAGTGGGCAAGAGCACGGTGGTCGCCCACCTGCGCACCGCCCATCCGGAGATCTGGCACTCGGTCTCGGTCACCACCCGGCACGCGCGCCCCGGCGAGATCCACGGCGTGCACTACTTCTTCACCGACCAGCAGGGCTTCGACAAGCTGGTGGCGAACAACGAACTGCTCGAATGGGCGCAGTTCGCCGGCAACCGCTATGGCACCCCGCGCCAGCCCGTGCTGGACCGGCTCGCCGCGGGCGTGCCCACCCTCCTGGAGATCGACCTGCAGGGCGCCCGCCAGGTGCGCGCCGCCATGCCGGAAGCGCTCCAGGTCTTCCTCGCTCCGCCGAGCTGGGAGGAGCTGGTACACCGGCTCACCCGCCGCGGCACCGAGCCGCCCGAGGTGGTCGAGCGCAGGCTGGCCGCGGCCCGGGTCGAGCTGGCCGCGGAGTCCGAGTTCGACGTGACCCTGGTCAACACATCCGTGCAGGACGTGGCGCGGGAACTGGTAAACTTGATGGGCCTGTCCTAGGCGGATGCGCCGCGGCAGGAACCTCTTTTCCCGATCGGAAGGTCTCCTTCGTGTCCGTCACCGAGCCCGAGGGCATCATCAACCCGCCGATCGACGAGCTGCTCGAGGCGACCGACTCCAAGTACAGCCTGGTGATCTACGCGGCCAAGCGGGCTCGTCAGATCAACGCCTACTACTCGCAGCTCGGCGAGGGGCTGCTGGAGTACGTCGGCCCGCTGGTCGACACCCACGTGCACGAGAAGCCGCTGTCGATCGCCCTGCGCGAGATCAACGCCGGGCTGCTGACGGCGGAGCCGGTCGAGCAGGCCTGAGCCTCCGGTGCCCAAGCCGCGCGTCGTCCTCGGCGTAGGCGGCGGGATCGCCGCGTACAAGGTCTGCGAGGTACTGCGGCGGTTCACCGAGTCCGGCCACGACGTGCAGGTCGTGCCGACCGCCGCCGCGCTGCGCTTCGTCGGCGCGCCCACCTGGGAGGCGCTGTCCGGGCATCCGGTCTCGACCGAGGTCTGGGACCGGGTCTCCGAGGTGCCGCACGTGCGCCTCGGCCAATCCGCCGACCTGGTGCTCGTCGCCCCGGCCACCGCCGACCTGCTCGCGAAGGCCGCCCACGGCCTCGCCGACGACCTGCTCACCAACACGTTGCTGACCGCGCGCTGCCCCGTGGTGTTCGCCCCGGCGATGCACACCGAGATGTGGGAGCACCCGGCCACCCGCGAGAACGTCGCCACGCTGCGGCGGCGCGGCGCGATCGTGCTCGACCCCGCCGTCGGGCGGCTCACCGGCGCCGACTCGGGCCCCGGCCGGCTGCCGGAACCCGCGGAGATCTTCGAGGCCGCGGTCGCCGTGCTGCGCCGCGGCGGGTCGCTGCCCGAGGACCTGCTCGGACTGCGGGTCGTCATCTCGGCGGGCGGTACCCGCGAACCCCTGGACCCGGTGCGGTACCTCGGCAACCGCTCCTCCGGCCTGCAGGGGTACGCGCTGGCCGCCGCGGCGGTGGCCCGCGGCGCCGAAGTCACCGTCATCGCCGCGAACGTCGCCCTGCCGGATCCGGCCGGAGCCAAGGTGATCCGGGTCGGCACCGCACTGGAGCTGCGTGACGCCATGCGCGCCGCGGCCGCCGACGCGCAGGTGATCGTCGCCAACGCCGCGGTCGCCGACTTCCGGCCCAAGAACTACGCCGCGTCGAAGATCAAGAAGTCGGACGAGTACTCGGCTCCGGTCGTCGAGCTGGTCCAGAACCCGCACGTGCTGCGGGAGCTCGGCCGCGACCGGCTCGCGCCGGGCCAGACCGTGGTGGGCTTCGCCGCGGAGACCGGCGACGAGCGCGACTCCTTCCTCGACCTCGGCCGCCGCAAGGTGGCCGCGTACGGCGTGGACCTGCTCGTGGTCAACGAGGTCGGCGCGGACAAGGTCTTCGGCCAGCAGGTCACCCAGGGCGTCATCGTCGGCGCGGACGGCGTGGAGACCGAGGTCCCGCTCGGTTCCAAGCGCGCCCTCGCCGACGCCGTCTGGGACCGGGTCGCGCGACTGCGCGGCAGCGGCGTCGCAGAGGGCTGAGGCGCTTTCCAATCCCGGACGCGGGCGCCCGCCATGGAAACTGGCACAGCTGTTCTGCGCGCATCGCGTGCGGTAACTGCGTCGCCACGAGCGTAAACGCCGAAGCCGCCCGCTAAGCACGCGGCCCCGGTACCCTACTTCTGGGGGTACCCAAGCGCCTGGTGTGCACGGATAGACTGGCGCGTGCACGCGCGCGGGTCCAATGGCCCCCGCCATTAAGTCAGCAGCCGCTGCGAGAAGGAGCCGACCCGTGGTCCGTCCGGACACCGCCCGCCGCCTGTTCACCTCCGAATCCGTGACGGAGGGGCATCCCGACAAGATCGCCGACCAGATCTCCGACTCCATCCTCGACGCGCTGCTCAAGGAGGACCCGGCCTCGCGCGTGGCGGTGGAGACCATGATCACCACCGGCCAGGTGCACATCGCCGGCGAGGTCACCACCTCCGGATACGCCGACATCCCCACGATCGTGCGCGAGACGATCCTGGGCATCGGCTACGACTCCTCGAAGAAGGGCTTCGACGGGGCGTCCTGCGGCGTGTCCGTGTCGATCGGCTCCCAGTCCCCGGACATCGCGCAGGGCGTCGACGCGGCCTACGAGTCGCGGGTCGACGGCGGCGTGGACGAGCTGGACCTGCAGGGCGCCGGCGACCAGGGCCTGATGTTCGGGTACGCCTGCTCGGACACCCCCGAGCTGATGCCGCTGCCGATCGCGCTGGCGCACCGGCTGGCCCAGCAGCTCGCCGCGGTGCGCAAGGACGGCACCGTCGCCTACCTGCGCCCGGACGGCAAGACGCAGGTCACCATCGAGTACGACGGCGACCGCCCGGTGCGCCTCGACACGGTCGTGGTCTCCTCACAGCACGCCTCGGACATCGACCTGGCCACCCTGCTGACCCCGGACGTCAAGGAGTACGTGGTCGACCACGTGCTCGCCGAGTTCCAGCGCGGCGGCCTCGACATCGACACCGAGGGCTACCGGCTGCTGGTCAACCCGACCGGCCGCTTCGAGATCGGCGGCCCGATGGGCGACGCCGGCCTGACCGGCCGCAAGATCATCGTCGACTCGTACGGCGGCATGGCGCGGCACGGCGGCGGCGCGTTCTCCGGCAAGGACCCGTCGAAGGTGGACCGCTCCGCGGCGTACGCGATGCGCTGGGTGGCCAAGAACATCGTCGCGGCGGGCCTGGCCTCGCGGGCCGAGGTGCAGGTCGCCTACGCGATCGGCAAGGCCGCCCCGGTGGGCCTGTTCGTGGAGACCTTCGGGACCGAGACCGTGTCCGTGGAGCGGATCCAGCAGGCCGTCGGCGAGGTCTTCGACCTGCGCCCGGCCGCGATCATCCGCGACCTGGACCTCAAGCGCCCGATCTACGCGCAGACCGCCGCCTACGGCCACTTCGGCCGGGAGCTGCCGGACTTCACCTGGGAGCAGGCCAACCGGGTCGAGGCCCTCAAGTCGATCATCGGCTGAGCTGATCTTCGGGTAAGTTTCACTCGTGGCACAGACCTGACGGGACATCAGATTTGATGTCCCGTCAGGTGCGTTCGGTGGCCTTCCGTTGTCGGCCCGGTCCGGTACAAAGGACGGATGAACCACGCGGGCGAGCAGATGGCGCTCGTCCGCGCCGAGGCCGCACGCGGCAAGGCGCGGGCGGCTGACGCGAACCCGACGGCCTCGATTCCGGCGCAGCGTCAGCCGGTCGCCAAGGTCATCGTGGACGTCGAACCCGCCCATCTCGACCGGCTCTGGGACTACACCGTCCCCGCGAAACTCGCCGAGGCGGCCCAGCCGGGCGTGCGGGTGCGGGTTCGGTTCGCCGGCCAGCTCGTGGACGGCTACCTCTGGGAGCGCGCCGAGCAAACCGACTTCGCCGGCCGGCTCGCCCCGCTGCACAGCGTCGTCTCGCCGGAGCCGGTGCTGACGCAGGAGATCGGCAAGCTGGCGCGCGCCGTGGCCGACGCGTACGCCGGAACCGTCGCCGACGTCCTGCGCCTGGCGATCCCGCCGCGGCACGCCCGAGCGGAGAAGGCCGCGCCGCGTCCGCCGATGAGCGGCCCGCTCCCCGCATACGACCCACAGCCGTGGAAGTACTACACGAACGGCCCCGAGCTTCTCGCCGCGCTGGCCGCAGGACAGAGCCCGCGCGCGGTGTGGGCGGCGCTGCCGGGCATCGCCCCGGTCACTAGCGGGGAATCAGATCGCGCCGCGGTCGGCCCCGACTGGTCGCGAGCCCTAGCCACGGCCGTACACGCCACGTTGAACAGCGGTCGCAGCGCCCTGATCGTGGTCCCCGACGGCCGCGACGTCAGCCGCATGGACGCCGCGCTCGCCGAACTGCTCGGTCAGGGCCGGCATGTCGCGCTGACCGCCGACCTCGGCGCGGGGGAGCGCTACAGCCGCTGGCTCATGGCCAAACGCGGCGACGTGCGCTGCGTCGTGGGCACTCGCGCCGCCATGTTCGCGCCACTGCCCAACCTCGGACTCGTCGCGCTGTGGGACGACGGCGATTCCTCACTGGCCGATCGCGCCGCTCCCTACCCGCACGTGCGCGAGGTGCTCACCATCCGCGCGCACCAATCCGGCGCGGCAGCGCTGATCGGCGGGTACACAGTCACGGCGGAAGGCGCACAGCTCGTCGCGCGCCGCTGGGCCAGACCCGTCGCCGCGCCCCGCGCCGTCGTGCGCGAACACGCCCCGATGATCCGCACCGTCGACCCCGACCGGGACACCGCTCGCGACGCGGGCGCCGCCATCGCGCGCATCCCCGCCCTCGCGTGGCGCGTCGCCCGAGACGGCCTCCAGCGCGGACCCGTGCTCGTGCAAGTCCCACGCACCGGCTACCTGCCCGCCCTCGCCTGCGTGCGCTGCCGCGAACCCGCGCACTGCGCACACTGCCACGGCGCCCTCGCCCTCGCCGGTGCGGCCGACTCGGCGCGCTGCCGTTGGTGCGGCAAGATCGCCGAACGCTGGCGCTGCGACCGCTGTGGAGCCGGCCGGTTCCGCGCGCGCGCCACCGGCGCGGCCCGCAGCGCCGAGGAACTGGGGCGGGCCTTCCCGGGCGTGACCGTACGGCTGAGCCGAGGCGGAGCGATCCTGACCGAGGTCGGGCCGGAACCCGCGCTGATCGTCGCGACCCCGGGCGCCGAGCCGGTCGCCGCCGGCGGTTTCGCCGCCGCGGTGCTGCTCGACGGCGACCTGCTGCTCGGCGTGCCGACCCTGCGCGCGGCCGAACAGGCACTGCGGCGCTGGCTCGCGGCCGCCGCGCTGGTGCGCCCCGCGGCGGAAGGCGGCGTGGTCGCGATCGCCGCCGAGCCCTCCGCCGCTCCGGTACAGGCCCTGGTGCGCTGGGACCCGGCCGCCTTCGCCCGCCGGGAACTGGCCGACCGCGCGGAACTCGGCTATCCGCCCGCCGCCCGGATAGCGGAACTGACCGCGCCGTACTCGGCCCTGGACGAGTTCATGACCACGCTCACGCTGCCCGACGACGCGGAAATCCTCGGCCCGACCCCCGTGCCCAACGGCGGCGAGCCGGGCGAACAGCAGCATCGAGTGCTGATCCGCTGCGCCCGGGCCGGCGGCCGGAGACTGGCCGAGGCGCTCAAGGCGACGCAGGGCGTGCGCACGGCCCGCAAGGCCCCCGCACACGTCCGGATCCGGATCGACCCCGCCGACCTGGCCTGACGCGCGCCGCGAGCGCGGGCGCAGCGGCACGGCGGGTGCCCCGACTTCGTTACACTCGACCCAACGGGACGGGCGCGGCCAAGACGAGACGAACGGACGGCGAACCAGTGGCGATCCAGCAGATCCGGCTGTTCGGCGACCCGGTTTTGCGCACCAAGGCCGATCCGGTGGTCGACTTCGACAAGGAGCTGCGCCGGCTCGTTAAGGACCTGACAGACACCATGCTGGACGCCCCGGGCGCCGGCCTGGCCGCCCCGCAGATCGGCGTCTCGCTGCGGGTGTTCACGTACAACGTGGACGGCGAGGTCGGGCATCTGATCAACCCACAGCTGGACCTGTCCGACGAGCTCCAGGACGGCGACGAGGGCTGCCTGTCCATCCCCAACCTCGCGTTCCCGTGCACGCGTGCGCTGCGCGCGGTGGCCCGCGGGTACAACGAGTACGGCGACCCGGTGCTGATCGAGGGCAGCGAGAAGCTGGCCCGGTGCTTCCAGCACGAGACCGACCACCTCGACGGCATCCTGTTCGTCGACCGGCTCGACCGGGAGACCCGCAAGGCCGCGCTGCGCGCGATCCGCCAGGCGGACTGGGCCAACGGCGGCCGCACCGAGTCCGGCGCGAACGGCGAGGCGGCCAAGATCCCGCAGATCAAAGCCTCGCCGCACCCGACCTTCGGCCAGGCGCGCTAAGCGGCAGCGAGCTGCGCACGGGCGGGGCGGCACGAGCGGGGTCGGGTCGGGATCGGGATGGCGGAGGAAGTCGAACCATGAGGGTGCTGTTCGCGGGGACGCCGGAGCCGGCCGTCCCGTCGCTCAAGGCGCTGTTGGACTCCCGGCACGAGGTCGTCGCGGTGCTCACCCGGCCCGACGCGCCGACCGGCCGCGGCCGCCGGCTGGAGCCCTCCCCGGTGCGCCGGGTGGCTGACGAGGCGGGAATCGAAGTGCTCACGCCGCCGCGCCCGCGCGATCCCGCGTTCCTCGCCCGGCTCGCCGAGTTGGCCCCTGACGCCTGCCCGGTCGTCGCTTACGGCGGCCTTATTCCGCCCGCGGCGCTCGAGGTCCCGCGGCACGGATGGATCAACCTGCACTTTTCGCTGCTGCCCGCGTGGCGCGGCGCGGCCCCGGTGCAGCACGCGATCCTGGCCGGTGACGAGGTCACCGGCGCGTGTACCTTCCGTCTCGAGGAGGGCCTGGACACCGGCCCGATCTTCGGCACCGTCACCGAGGAGATCGGCCGCACCGACACCAGCGGCGACCTGCTGGAACGGCTCGCCGTCGATGGCGCGCGGCTGCTCGTCGCCACCCTGGACGGGATTGAGGAGGGCCGCCTTAACGCGGTCCCGCAGCCGGCCGAGGGCGTCTCGCACGCGCCGAAGCTGACGACCGACGACGCGCGGATCGACTGGAAGACCCCCGCGCTGCACATCGACCGGCAGGTGCGCGCGTGCACTCCAGCCCCGGGCGCTTGGACCACCCTGGGCGGCGAACGGGTCAAGATCTTCCCGGTCACGCCGATCCCGGGTATCACCGACGTCGAACCCGGCACGATCGTCAGCGACAAGCGCGGTCTCCAGGTCGGCACCGGCTCGGGGCACACTGTGCGACTGGGTGACGTACAGGCGCAGGGCAAGCGGCGCATGGCGGCCGCCGACTGGGCGCGAGGGCTGCGGCTGCACGACGGCGCACGGTTCGAGTAACTGTCCGGCCGACCGGTGAGGCAGTTCCGCTCGCCTGGCCTTGCGCGGCCTTGCGTGGCCAAGCGCGGCCAAAACGACCTCTCGCGCACGGGATAATGGTCTGATGCGCACCGACCCAGCCCGACTCGCCGCCTACGACACCCTTCGCGCGGTGGCCGAGCGTGAGGCCTACGCCAACCTCGTGCTGCCCAGGCTGCTCGCCGAGCGGCGGCTCGACGCGCGCGACGCGGCGCTCGCGACCGAGCTGGCCTACGGCGCGCTGCGCGGGCGCGGCACGTACGACGCGATCCTGTCCGCGTGCGTCGACCGGCCGCTCGGGCAGCTCGACCCGGAGGTGCTCGACGTGCTGCGACTCGGCGCGCACCAGCTGCTGGCGACCCGGATCCCGGCCCACGCGGCGGTCGACAGCTCCGTCGAACTGGCCCGCGAGGTGGCGCACGAGGGCGCGGCGCGCATGGTCAACGCGGTGCTGCGCAAGGTGGCGCGGCTAGACCTGCGCGGTTGGGTGGATCGCGTGGCGCCTGATCCGGACCGCGACCCTGAGGGATACCTCGCGGTCTACCGCTCGCACCCGGTGTGGGTCGTCTCAGCACTCTGGGATTCGCTGGCCGCGCACCGCGGCAAGGACGCCGCCTACGACGAGATCGACCGCCTGCTCGAAGCCGACAACGAGCGGCCCGGCGTGACGCTCGCCGCGCGCCCCGGACTCGCCGACCAGGCCGACCTGGTAAAACAGGGCGCTGAACCGGGTCGCTACGCGTCGACCGCCGCGTATCTGCCCGAGGGCGACCCGGCGCGCCTCGAGGCGGTGGCGCGGGGACGGGCCGGCGTGCAGGACGAGGGCAGCCAGCTCGTCGCGCTCGCGCTGATGGCCGCTCCACTCGGCGATCGCCCGGCCGGCGCGGATGGCGTTCGGGACGTCGGCGGCGCCGGTGACGGTGACCTTGACGGTGACGGTGGCGACGATTCGCCCGAGGCCGACTCTTCCAGTACCGATTCTTCCGGCGACGACCGGCGCTGGCTCGACCTGTGCGCCGGCCCCGGAGGAAAGGCCGCGCTCCTCGCGGCCATCGGCGCGCAGCGCGACGCCAGGCTCGTCGCCGCCGAGATCGCCCCGCATCGTGCCCGCCTGGTCAAGCGCGCACTGCAGCCGATCCGCGGCGTGCACAAGGTCGTCACCGCCGACGGAACTCAACCGCCATGGCGTCCCGCGACCTTCGACCGCGTACTGCTTGATGCGCCCTGCACCGGCCTCGGCGCCCTTCGCCGCCGCCCCGAAAGCCGCTGGCGCCGCGAGCCCGCCGACGTCTCCCGGCTGGCCGAACTGCAGAAGAAGCTGCTGGCCTCGGCGCTCGACTCGGCCAGGCCCGGCGGGCTCGTCGCGTACGTCACCTGCTCCCCGCACCTGGCCGAGACCCGCCTCGTCGTCTCGGATGTGCTCGCGCGGCGCGATGACGTCGAACAGCTCGACGCCCGCCCGTACCTGCCGGGTGTCCCGGAGCTGGGCGACGGCCCCGACGTGCAACTGTGGCCTCACCTGCACGACACCGACGCGATGTACCTCGCTCTGCTGCGGCGCGTCTGACCATTACCTCCGGGGCCTGCGGTCACTCGCTTCCCAGCGCGAAGTGCGCCGTCCCGCCGTCTGCGGCCAGGGCGGCCGCGATTCGCGCGAGGTTGGCCTGCCAGGTCGCGTGATCCAGCGCGGGCAGCACGTCGTCCCAGATCGGCATGAACGCCCCGCGCATCTGAAGCATCCCTTCCGGTCTGGCCAGGAACCACCAGTGCAGATGTGACGCGCCGTCACCCCAGCGCATGACGTGGACCCGGCCGACTCCGCCGAGGCCGAGGATCGCCCGCTCGACGCGCTGGATGAGCGGTCCGAGCTGCGCTGATTCCCGTTCGGGCAGGTCGCCAAGGTCGCAGTGAGCACGTGGTTCGAGGACGACGACGGCCGGAGACGCGCTCGGTTCGGCCAGCGCGTGCAGCCGCCATAGCTCGTCGGTCCACAGCTGCGCGTCGTCGCCCGTGGAGCAGGCGGTGCACTCCGGCCCGCCCGGCTCGCCTTTGCGCGGTGGCTCGGGCAGTACTGGTTCGTTCAGAACTTTGATGTGCTGCGGGCCGTCGAACTCGTAGGGGAAGGTGCTCCATGCGCCGAAGTCGTAGCGAGGTTCGACGCGGCGACCGAACGGCAGGTGCTGCAGGTTTGGATGCACGCGCCCGGTTTGCTCGGCTGGCTGCTCGGACTCTGTCGTCATGCGGCCATCAAAGCACCCGGGGATTGCCTCGACACCCGCATTACGGGCAGGCTAGAGCAATGGACGGGGTCGGCGGCGCGGCAGACGGCGAGACAGGGCACGAAGACGACCGCGTTGAGGGCGGCTCATCCGGCAATTCCGGCTCAGGCGGCAAACTGCTGGCGGTCAGCGACTTGCACGTTTCCTACGCGGAGAACCGCTCCATCGTCAAGGCGCTGCGACCGCAGTCGGAAGCGGACTGGCTGCTCGTCGCCGGGGACGTGTCCGAGCGGCTCGCCGATATCGCGCTCGTGCTGCGGCTGCTGACCAGGCGATTCGCGCAGGTGGTGTGGGTTCCTGGCAACCACGACCTGTGGAGTTCGAGCACCGGCGACGACCAGATGCGTGGAGTCGCCCGCTACGACCTCCTCGTTGCGCTGTGCAGGGAACTCGGCGTGCTTACGCCCGAGGATCCGTACCCCATCTGGCATGGAGCCGGCGGGCCGGTGCGTATAGCGCCGCTGTTCGTGCTCTACGACTACACATTCCGGCCGCCCGGTACCAGCACGAAGGAAGAAGGACTCGCCTACGCGTACCGCACCGGGGTCGTCTGTAACGACGAGTTCCGGCTGCACCCGGATCCGTACCCGTCGCGTGAGGCGTGGTGCCGAGACCGGGTCGCGTTAACGCAGCAACGATTGGACGAGTGCGATCCATCGGTGCCTCTTGTGCTGGTCAACCACTATCCGTTGGTGCGTGAACCGACCAAGATTCTGCGCTATCCGGAATTCGCGCAATGGTGCGGTACGTCGGCAACGGCGGATTGGCATACGCGGTACAACGTCGCGGCTGCCGTCTATGGGCATCTGCACATTCCACGCACAACGTGGCATGACGGAGTGCGATTCGAAGAGGTATCGCTCGGTTATCCCCGCGAATGGAGCGCACGACCGGCCGCGCCCGTTCTGCCGCGCGAGATCCTTCCGGGTGCGAAAGACGGGTTCGCCAACGGTCGCCGTGGCGATGGCAGCGAGACCGGCAGAGCCGCCATGGCGGCCGGCGGCTAGCCGAACAGACCAGGACCCGCGGGCTCGCTCGCGGCGCACTCAAGATCGGCGAGCTGCGCGATCGTCGCGGCCTCGGCAGGGTCGGCCGGGGTGTCTAAGAAGGCGTCGATGATCTCGCGCACGAGCGTCTCGGTCGCCAATCGGTAGCTGAGCACGAGGACGTTGGCGTCGTTCCAGCGTCGTGCGCCCCGCGCTGTCTCGGCGTCTACGCACAGCGCGCCGCGTACGCCGGGCACCTTGTTTACCGCGATCGAGGCCCCGGTGCCGGTGTAGCAGAACAACACCGCCCGCTCGGCCCGACCTTCGGTTACCGCGCGGCCCACCTCCTGCGCCACCTGCACCCAGTCGCTTGCCTGATCGGCCAGCGGTCCCGCGGCGAGGACCTTGAACCCGCGCGTCCGCAGGTGCTCGATCGCGGCGTCGGTGGACGTGTTGCGCTCGTCGCTGCCGACTGCGACCAGGCCTTGGCCGGTCGCGGGCTCGCGGTCCGGTGCTTCGGACATTCGGCTCAGCCTCCTGCGGTTCCTGCTGCGAAGGTCTGCTTCACCGTACCGCGCCGGGCCGGGCGCACTGCGATTCGAACGTGCTCAAAGCCGGTTGACCAGCGCCGGATGCTTGGGATCGTCCATGCGCACGACGACATCAGCGGTGTTCAGCGGGTCAGCCTCGCTCTCGTAACGCTCGAAGGCGGGTAGCGTCCACGCGGCGTCCGGCTCTGTCCGTCTGGCCAGCGCGGCGGGGGAGAGCCACAGGTGTACGGCGAACTCGAACGGCAGGCCGCGGCCGAGCAGAAGCGCGCCGTCGAGCAGCAACACGCCGCCCGGCGCCAGGGTCGTGTATTCGGAGCGGCTGGCGCGGTCGCGCTCGGCGTCCCACAGCGCGGGCAGTACTTTGCCGCTGCCGCCGGGCTCGAGCTGGCCCAGCACCTCCCGGACCAGCCCTTTGGTGTCGAGCCATTCGTCGTAGTACACGTCCGGATCGGTGCGGCCGAACTCCAGCCGAAGCGATGCCGGGCGCAGATAGTCGCGCGCGGAGACGTGCAACGCGGCCCGGCCACGAAGCCGCAGCGGATCGATCAACGCCTGCGCCAAATGGCTCGGCTCCGCGGCCGGCGCCCCGTCGAGCGCCACCCGGACCCACGACTCGCGCGGGTACGCCGCGATCCGGTCAGCGAGCTGTTCGACCAGAAGCTCCGGAGAGATCGCCCGTACGTCCACCGCCCCATCATCGCGGTCCACGGCGGTTGGCCGGAACGGGGCCGGTGGACGACGGCCGGTGCGGCCGGATGACGCGGTAGGCGACAATGGCGTCATGACGGTCCAGATCTCGCCCTCGATTCTCAACAGCGACTTCGCCCGGCTCGCAGACGAGGTCTCCTCGATCTCACGGGCCGCCGACTGGGTGCACGTGGACGTGATGGACAACCACTTCGTGCCGAACCTGACCCTCGGGCTGCCGGTGGTCGAGGCGCTGCTTAAGGCGTCGGACCTGCCGTTGGACTGCCACCTGATGATCGAGGACCCGGACCGCTGGGCCCCCGCCTACGCCGAGGCCGGGGCCGGCTCGGTGACCTTCCACGTCGAGGCGGCCGCCGCGCCGATCCGACTGGCCCGCACGCTGCGCGCCGCCGGGGCGCGGGCCGGGATGGCGCTGCGCCCGGCTACCCCGATCGAGCCCTATGAGGACCTGCTTCCGGAACTCGACATGGTGCTGATCATGTCGGTCGAGCCGGGCTTCGGCGGGCAGCGGTTCCTCGAATCCGTGCTGCCTAAGGTCCGCCGCGCCCGCCAGGCGATCGAACGGCATGGCGGCGAGATCTGGCTGCAGATGGACGGCGGCGTCTCGGCCGAGACGATCGAGCGATGCGCCGAGGCCGGTGCCGACGTATTCGTCGCAGGCTCCGCGGTTTACGCAGCGGACGACCGCGATAAGGCAGTGCGCGAGCTCAGGGCGCTGGCAGAGCGGGCCGCCGGTAACGCGCCCTGGAATGACGCGCACCGCAGCTAAGCAGGCCACCGAAAATAATCCGCTCCCTCCGCACTCCACGCTGAATAAGATCATCGGCATGCGAGTGCTCGAAGAGCTGTTCTCCCTGCGCGACCGCGCCGCGCTGATCACCGGCGGAAGCTCGGGCATCGGCTACGCGATGGCCGAGGCGATCGCGCT
>NZ_DASRBQ010000054.1:0-11558 GCF_035653575.1 Actinocrinis sp. | reverse complement strand
CCAGCGCCCTTCGGCTGAAGGTATCGCAGCAATCGCACAACGCGACGGCCGACTCGGTCCAGCGCGCAGGATGACGGCGCGGGGACGGAGTCGGCCGCGGCTTGGCCTGCGAGGTTCAGCCCTGCAGCTGGCCGGGCTCAGCGGAAGGGAACCCGCCCGAACCGGACCCAGCCGAAGCGGGCATAGCCGAAGGGAACCCGGCCGAGCTGGACCCGACGGAACCGGACCCAGCCGAACGGGACGCCCGAAGAAAACCGACCGAACCGGGCCCGGCCGAACCGGGCTCAGCCGAACAGGACTCAGCCGAAGAGGACCTTGGCCTCCTCGTAGAGGGACTTCGGCACGGTCTTCAGCTCGGTGGTCGCCGCGGATAGCGGGACGCGCACGATGTCCACGCCCTGCAGCGCGACCATCTTGCCCCAGTCGCCGTCGTGCACCGCGTCGATCGCGTGCAGGCCGAAGCGGGTCGCCAGCCAGCGGTCGCGCGGGGTCGGGGTGCCGCCGCGCTGCACGTGGCCGAGGACCGTGGTGCGCGCCTCCTTTCCGGTGCGCTTCTCGATCTCCTTGGCCAGGGACTCGCCGATGCCGCCGAGCCGCACGTGCCCGAACGCGTCGAGCTCGTGCGAGATCAGCGCCTCGTTGCCGTCCAGCGGGGTCGCGCCCTCGGAGACCACCACGATCGGGGCGTACTCGCTCTTGAACCGAGACTCGATCCAGGCGCAGACCTGGTCCAGGTCGAACTTCTCCTCGGGGATGAGGATCACGTTGGCGCCGCCGGCCATGCCGGAGTGCATCGCGATCCAGCCCGCGTGCCGGCCCATGACCTCGACGATCAGCACCCGGTGGTGCGACTCGGCGGTGGTGTGCAGCCGGTCGATCGCCTCTGTGGCGATGGTCACCGCGGTGTCGAAGCCGAAGGTGTAGTCGGTGGCGTTCAGGTCGTTGTCGATGGTCTTCGGGACGCCGACGACGTGCACGCCCTCCTCGGTGAGCTTGGTGGCCACACCGAGGGTGTCCTCGCCGCCGATGGCCACCAGGGCGTCGACGCCGAGCTCGGCCAGGTTCGCCTTGATCCGCTCGACCCCGCCCTCCACCTTGATCGGGTTGGTGCGGGAGGAGCCGAGGATGGTGCCGCCGCGCGGCAGGATCCCGCGCACCGCCTTCACGTTCAGCTCGCGGGTCAGCCCCTCCAGCGGGCCGCGCCAGCCGTCGCGGAACCCGACGAACTCGTAGCCGTACTTCTGCACGCCCTTGCGGACGACGGCCCGGATGACGGCGTTCAGACCCGGGCAGTCGCCACCGCCGGTCAGGACTCCGACGCGCATTTCGATCCCTTCAGCAACGTTTGTGGAGGTGAGAGCCGCCGCACCGGCTCATGATTCGAGGGTATGTGGCCCCGCTTTGCGGGCGCTAATGTGCCGCGCCCGCCCGCGCTGTTGACCGCGGGTTCGGTGGGGTTGCCGGGCGCCGTTGCCCCGCCGCGCCCCGGCCGCTTAGGGCAGGGCTGTGCGGCGTTCGACCTCGGAACCAAACCTACCGGTTACTCGTCAGTCGGTTTACCCCGGTTCGTATCGCGGACGGGTGACAGATGTGTGAACGCGGTGGCGACGGCGTGAACAACGGGGAACTGATCGCCGCGCCGGGAATTTCCCCGGGCTGCCCACCCGTTCTTGAGTCTCGTATGAACGATCAACGCAGGGCGCGATCGACGACGGCGCTGGATGATGACAGCGCACCCTCCGGGCACGGGAGAGACGGATGAGCGAGCAGCAGTCGACGTTGGGGTCCGCCGGATCGCCGCTTGCGGCCGCGACCGTGCGCACCAGCGTGCGCATACCGTTGCAGTTCGGCGACGGGTTCCGCACCGACGCGCAGGTCTTCACCTTCGACGGGCTGGTCGACGGACAGGAGCACGTGGCGCTCGGTCTCGGGCGATATACCGAGGCGGAGGTGCCGCTGGTGCGGCTGCACTCAGAGTGCCTCACCGGCGACGTGTTCGGTTCGGCCCGCTGCGACTGCGGTCCGCAGCTGCGTGACGCCGCCGAGCAGATCTCGAAGGCCGGCGGTTATCTGATCTACCTACGGCAGGAAGGCCGGGGCATCGGCCTGTACAACAAGCTCGACGCCTACGCGCTGCAGGATCAGGGCTTGAACACCTACGAGGCCAACGAGGCGCTCGGCCTTCCCTCGGACGGCCGCGACTACACCGCGGCGGCGCAGATCCTGCACGCGCTGAACGCGTCGCGGATCCGGCTGCTGTCGAACAACCCGGACAAGGCCTGGCAGCTGACGCGGCGTGGGATCACGGTGCGGGACAAAGTGCCGACCGGCGTCTTCGTCACCGCCTCGAACCTGCGCTACCTGCAGACCAAGGTCACCGTCACCGGGCACCGGATCGCGCTGAGCGCGGCCGACCCGGCCCGAGCCGCTTAACAAGACGCTGACTCACGGGACCGGCACGCCGTCCGCTGCGCGCGGCGGCGGATGTCCGGTCCCGGCCGTCACTTCTTGACTGTGGAGGCGTAGACATCGACGTACTCGTTCCCGGTCATCCGCGCGATCGTGAGCATGATCTCATCGGTCACGGCGCGCAGTACCGCGCGCTCCGCGTCGGTGCCCGCGAGCGCCTCCCACGCGGCGCCGTCCGGGCCGGTGTAGCGCGAGAAGTCGAGCGGTTTGCCGAAGACGACGCGCACGCGGCCTCGCGGGTCGAAGCTGGGCACGGGCAGCGGGCGGCCGGTCGGCTGGACCCGGTCGGTACCGAAGATCGCGCACGGCACTACGGGACAGCGCGCCGAGAGCGCGATGCGTGCGACGCCGGTGCGGCCCTTGTACAGCCTGCCGTCCGGCGAACGGGTGCCCTCGGGGTACATGCCGACGACCTCGCCCTCCGAAAGCAGCCGCAGCGCGGTGCTCAGCGCGGGATCGGCCGTGGCGGCGTTGGAGCGGTCGATCGGAATCGAGCCGACGCCGCGGAAGAAGCCTGCGAACAGGCGGCCTTTGACGCCGCGTCCGGTGAAGTACTCCGCCTTCGCCAGGAACTTCACCGGGCGCGGCGCGGCGATCGGCATGAACAGCGAGTCGGAGAAGGACTGGTGGTTGGCCACCAGCAGCACCGGCCCCTCGATCGGGAAGTGCTCGACGCCGCGGGCGCGCGGACGGAAGCTCAACCGCAGCGGCGGGCCGAGCAGCGCCGATTTCAGCAGGCCGTACAACATCGAACCGCTGCACCTCCCGGCAACGTGCCTGACTGCGGGACTCGGAGTGTACCTGCGTCGCGGTCGCCGCGCCGCGAGCCGTGCGATGGCGGCTTCTAGTCGCCGGTTTGGCTGTACGTGAACGCGGGCGGCGTGGGACGATGCCCCGGTGGAGGCGCACACGTGAGGCGAGGCAATCTCGAGGCGGGAGCTCCGCGATGACCACAGGCGACATGGACCGCCCGAGCGAGGGCGACCGGCCGGGAGCGGTGGACGACGCGGTTTGGACGGAACTGGTCGCGGCGTTTCACGCCAGCACGGCGGACCAGCCCGGCCGGTGGCCCGACGCGGAGAATCTGCCTGTCCCGGAAACGCAGCCGAACCCGGGAGACGGCGCCTACGGCGGCGGCGCGCAGAGCGGCACCGGTACGCAGGGCCCTCACTCGAGCGCCGGCACCGGGACGGGAACCGGCGCGGGCCACGGCGTCGGCACGACCCCTGCGACGCCATCCCGGGTGGTACGCCCGGCGGCGCGTCCAGGGCAGGAGCAGCCTCCGTCGGCTCCTCCCGCGGTGACGTGGACGGCGCCCGGCCCGCGGGACTGGGATACGCCTTCAGAGCCCGTCGAAGAGGGCTACGTGCCCCCTCCCCCGCCGCCGCTGCCGGAACTCGGCATGGCGACCAAGGCGGCGTGGATCGCGGGCCTCGGCGGCCCGGCCTACCTCGCCCTGGCGACCTTGCTGCACTGGCAGACGCCGCAGTGGGCCGCGCTGCTGTGCGTGCTGGCGGGCGTGGTCGGGTTCGGCTATCTGGTCAGCCGTTTGAAGGATCGCCCGGAGGACGGGGACGACGATCCGGACGATCCGACCTACGGCGCGGTGGTCTGACGCTCCCTCAGATCGGCTTGGAATCGGCCCGAGCGCAGGCCTGGGCCTGATCCGGCGGACCCGATCCGCCGCCTCAGCTGGACGAACCCGGACCTGACGCGGCGCCAGCTTCGAGCGTGCGTGCGCTCAGCGGTGCCGGGCGAGGTCGGCCGCGCCGATCAGGCCGGCGTCCGGGCCGAGCGTGGCGGTCACCACTTCGGCGAACGGACGGTCGCCGGTGCCGGCCAGCGCCTTGTGGTAGCTCTCCCGGGTCGGCGCGGTCAGGATCTCGCCCGCGTCCGACACCCCGCCGGCCACCACGAACACCTCGGGGTCGAGGATCGAGGCCAGGTCGGCCATCGACTGGCCGAGCCAGCGGCCGATCTCGGCGAACGCCTCGAGCGCGATCGCGTCGCCCTTGCGGGCGGCTTCGGTGATGTGCGCGCCCTGGATGCCGTCGGGCGTGCCGTCGCCGAGACCGAGCACGATCTGGGCCCGCTCCGGGTCCTCCTTCGCGCGGTCCTTGACGAAGCGGGTCAGGGCGCTGCCGGAGGCGTACTGCTCGAGGCAGCCCTTCTGGCCGCAGCCGCACGGGCGTCCGTCCGGGACCACGCGGTAGTGGCCGAACTCGGCGCCGATGCCGAAGTGGCCGCGGAACAGCTCCCCGTTGAGCACGATGCCGCCGCCGACGCCGGTGCCGATGGTGTACAGCACGACGTTGGGGCGGGCGGCCCCGGCGCCGAAGCGGACCTCGCCCCAGGCGGCCGCGTTCGCGTCGTTCTCCACCACCACGGGCAGGTCGATCAGGGCCTCTATGCGCGCCTTGAGCGGCTCGTCGTGCCAGGACATGTTCGGGGCGACCAGCACGGTGGCCCGGTCGGCGCTGATGAACCCGGCCGCGCCAAGCCCGACCGCCTCCACCGGGTAGTCCTTGCGCACGGTCTGGGCGGCCTGCGCGATCGCCGCGGCGGTCTGCGCCGAGTCCCGCGGCGTCGGGATCTTGACCCGGTCCAGGATCGCGCCGGTCTCGTCGACCACGCCGGCCAGGATCTTGGTGCCGCCGATGTCGACGCCGATCGTCAGTCCCATGGTCCCCTCACTCAGCCCTTTCACCCTGCCCGGCGCGCCGGACGTCCCGGCTATCTGTCCTGCGGGCCGTCGCGGCCGTCATCCGGGCGCTCCTCGCCGCCGTTGGTCCACCGCTGCTCGGCGCCGCGGACGAGCGCGCGCAGCGCCGCCGCGAGCTCCGTGCCCGCCGTGGTGAGATGCCCGGCCGCCTCCGGGTAGTTACGCACGAGAGGGTCGACGAACTGCTCCCGGACCGAGTCCCACAGGCGCCGTGCTTCCTCACCGAGCGTCCCCGGATCATCCCGTACCGGCTCAGTCCGCGTCCAGTCGGCCTCGGCGGAGGTCGGCGCGGGTTGGCGCTGCGCGGGGGTCAGCTCGACCACCGGAATCTCCTCGCCGTCGTCCTCGGGACGTTCGGCGGCGTCGCTCTGCTCGGTCACGGCTGGCCTCCTGCGGGGGACGGGTCTTGCGGCGGCTGGGCCGACGGCGGAGTCGCGGCCGGCTCGGCCGACTGGGGCCACAGCTCGGGGTCTGGGACGAAACGGATGTTGAGGGCCTGGTCGCGCAGCACCGCTCCGGCCACCCGGCAGCGGCGCAGCACCGGCTCGAGCGGCAGGGTCCTGCGATAGGCGCCCGCGGTCAGGATCAGGTCGTCGCCGCGGCGCACCAGGCCGAGGCCGCGCCGGTCGGCCGCGGGCAGCGGCACCACCAGCGTGTATCCGCCCTCGCTCTCGGCCAGGGACGGCGCGGGCGGCGCGGCGGCCGGGCCGAGCCCGTCTCCCGCGCCGTAGGCGGCGGCCGCGACCACGGCGAGCTCCTCAAGGCCGAGCGGTTCGCAGGGCCGGTAGGGGATCTCGTGGATCGGCACGCCGGCGAAGGTCTCGGTGAGCGTCTCGGTGGCGATCCGCTGCGCCGCCGCCCAGCCGCGTGACCAGCTGTCCCTGGGCGCTTCGAGGATCTGACGGTTGATCACCACGCCGTCGAGGCGCAGGCCGTAAAGCGACAGCGCGGTGCGGGCGGCGCGCAGCCGGGAGATCGCGACGGTGTCGGGGGTCGCGATGAGGCGCACCGAGGAGAGCGGGTCGGCCAGGATCGCGTGCGCGGCAGCGGCCCTGGCCGCGGCGTCCTGGGCCAGGTCGACCAGGCCGGTTTGTGGCAGCGGCAGGCCGGCGAGGGTGGCCAGCACCGGACGCAGCGCGCGGGCGGCCTGGCCCTCTACCGGCTTGGCCCGGCGCAGCCAGGTCTGCGAGTTCGAGGGCAGGGACAGCAGCCGCAGGGCCGGGCCCAGCGGGGGCCCGTCGACCACGACGAGGTCCCAGGCGCCGCCGCTGACCGCCGTGGTGATCTCGAGCAGGGCGAGCGGTTCGGCCACTCCGGGCGGGGCGGCCAACTCCGCCGCATCGGGCACCGAGACGCCGAAAGTTTCAAGTGCGGTGCGGAACCGCGCGGCCGCCTTGCCGTACCACTCCTCGAACGCGGGCTGCGCGGCGAAGCGCTGCGCGTAGAGCAGATCGTCGATCTGGGTGGGCACGGTGCCGACTTGATGGTCGAGGATCGCGGGAAGATCGTCCCCGTCGTTGTCCGGGCCGAGCGCGCCGAGCGAGAGGATCAGCGTGCGCAGGCCGCGCTGCGCTCCGTGCGCGGCGGTCGCGGCGGCTACCGTCGTCACGCCGCTGCCGCCCTTGCCGGTGCAGAACACCAGCCGGGTCGCGCGGGCCAGCGGTTCCACCGGGGGCGCCGGCTCGGCGAGCGGTCCGGGCGGCGCCAAAGCGTCCGGGCTCGACCCGGGGTGGGCGGGTGTGGTCTCCATGGGCGTCAGAAATCCGCGTCGTGTCGTCTCTTCGGGCCGCGGCCTAGCGGGCCGTGGCTTCGACGCGCTTCTTCAACCCGGCCAGCGCGCGGTCGATGATGACCTTCTCGATCTTCGTCTTCATCATGCCGAACAGCGGGATCTTCGCGTCCACGGCGAGGGTGTACTCGACGTTGGTGGCGGCGCCGCCGTCGGCGGGCGTGAGCACGTACGAGCCCTCCAGCGAGCGCAGCATGTCCCCCTCGACCAGGGTCCAGTGCACGGCCCGGTCGCCGTCGAAGGTGTAGTCCAGCACCTGCCGGTCCCGCAGCGCCCCCGCGTCGATGGACAGGCGCACCCGCGCGGCGCGGCCGGAGGCGGGGTCCTGCTGCAGCACCTCGGCCTGCTTGACCTCGCCGGTCCACTCCGGGTAGGCGGGCAGGTCGGCGATCACCGCCATGATGTCGGCCGCCGGCGCGCCGATCTGGATCGAGGCTCTGGTCCGGTCCGCCATCGCCCTGCCTTTCTACCCCGGCCGGCCATGCCCCCGGCTCCGCTCGGTTCAGGGTACCGCGCCAAAGAGGCGCTAAGGAGGGAATGCCGATCCGCCTGTGGATAGGCCCAAACACTAGCTACTCACCGGTAATGAGATGTACCTTCGGTGCTGAAGCCGTGGCAGCAGCCACGGGGACAGGACGGCGCGCCGAGGGCCCGACCCCGGGGACGCGGTTTCACTGCCCCCGGCGATCGGCAGACCGGACAGTCGTATTTTCGAGGAGCGCGCGTGCGCGAGTTCAGTGTTGAACCGTTGTACGAGGTACCCGCCGGTGCCAATCTCACCGATCTCGTGCATCGCAACGCCGAAGAGGCGCCCGGCCAGGCGGTGCTCGGCCGCAAGGTCGACGGCGTGTGGCGGGATGTGACGGCGCAGGAGTTCCTGGACGAGATCACCGCGGTGGCCCGGGGCCTCGTGGCGCTGGGCGTCGGCGCGGGCGACCGCGTCGCGATCATGTCCCGCACCCGGTACGAGTGGTCGCTGCTCGACTTCGCGATCTTCGAGGCGGGTGGCGTGCCGGTGCCGATCTACGAGACCTCCTCGGCGGAGCAGGTCGCGTGGATCCTGTCCGACTCCGGCGCGGTGGCCGCGTTCGCCGAGAACGCCGAGAACACCGCGGTCATCGAGTCGGTGCGCGACCAGGCCGAGGGCCTCAAGCACGTCTGGCAGATCGAGTCCTCCACCGACGCGCCGTCCGGCGCTCTCGCGCTGCTCGCGGCCGCGGGCACCGAGGTGCCCGCGTCGGTGCTGGCGGAACGCCGCGCGACGCTGAACCCGGAATCGGTCGCGACGATCATCTACACCTCGGGCACGACGGGCCGGCCCAAGGGCTGCGTCCTGACGCACGGCAACATGCTGTTCGAGGCGTGCAACGCGGTGAACTTCCTGGAGAAGGTCTTCCGCGGCGAGGGCGAGAACGCCGAAGCCTCGACGCTGCTGTTCCTCCCGATGGCGCACGTGTTCGCGCGGATCATCCACGTGGGCGCGATTTACGCCCGCGCCAAGCTCGGGCACTGCTCGGACGTGAAGAACGTGGTCGAGGAGCTGGGGTCGTTCAAGCCGACCTTCATCCTCTCGGTGCCGCGGGTGTTCGAGAAGGTCTACAACTCGGCCAGCCTCAAGGCGCACTCCGAGGGCAAGGGCAAGATCTTCGACGCCGCCGCGCAGACCGCGATCGCCTGGTCGGAGGCGCAGGAGGCCGGAAAGATCCCAGTCGGGCTGAACCTCAAGCACGCGCTGTTCGACCGGCTGGTCTACGGCAAGCTGCGCGCGGCGCTCGGCGGCCGCACCAAGGCCGCGATCTCCGGCGGCGCGCCGCTCGGCGCCCGGCTGACGCACTTCTTCCGCGGCGTCGGGCTGTTCGTGTGCGAGGGCTACGGCCTGACCGAGACGGCGCCAGCGGTGGCGGTCAACCCGTACCCGAACGCGAAGGCCGGAACGGTCGGCCCGCCGCTGCCGGGCACCACGATCCGCATCGCCGAGGACGGCGAGATCGAGATCAAGGGCCGGCAGGTCTTCCGCGGCTACTGGAACAACGAGGCGGCCACCCGGGAGGTCTTCACCGAGGACGGCTACTTCCGCACCGGCGACCTGGGCAAGCTCGACGACGAGGGTTATCTGTCGATCACCGGGCGCAAGAAGGAGATCCTGGTCACCGCGGGCGGCAAGAACGTGGCCCCGGCGGTGCTCGAGGACCGGCTCAACGCGCACCCGCTGATCAGCCAGACCATGGTGGTCGGCGACAAGCAGCCGTTCATCGCGGCGCTGGTCACCCTGGACTCCGAGGCGCTGCCCGGCTGGCTCGAGCTGCACGGCAGGGACAAGTCCACGCCGCTGGAGCAGCTGGCCGGCGACCCGGCGGTGCTGCACGAGATCGAGGAGGCGGTGGCCGGCGCGAACCAGGCGGTCTCCAAGGCGGAGAGCATCCGCAAGTTCGCGGTGCTGCCGATCGAGTGGACGATCGAGGGCGGCCAGATCACCCCGTCGATGAAGATCAAGCGCAACGTGATCGCGCAGCAGTACGCGGACGAGATCGAGAAGCTTTACACGAAGTAGGAGCAGCAGGAGCAGCTGCTTAACCCACCGGCCTCTGCTTGGACCCGCCCCGGTTGAAGGGCGGGCTCAGGCGGAGGCCGGTGGGTTAAGCAGCGCGTTGAACCGCTCGCGGATGGTGGACCACTGCCAGCGGCGCTCGACCCAGGCCCGTCCCGCGGCGCCGAGTTTCGCGGAAAGACCGGGGTCGGCGAGCAGTTCCGCGACCCGCCGGGCGGTCAGGTCTACGGCGCGGCCGGGGACGACATAGCCGGTCTCGCCTTCGATCACCGCGTCCGGCGCTCCGCCGGAGTCGCCGGCCACGACCGGCAGGCCGGTGGCCGAGGCCTCCAGGTACACGATGCCGAGGCCCTCGACGTCGAGGCCCGCGCGGCGGGTGCGGCACGGCATCGCGAACACATCGCCCAGCGCGAAATAGAGCGGCAGGTCTGCCCAGGCCAGCCGGCCGGTGAAGATCACGTCCCGCTCGACGTCTGCCTCACGCGCGATACGTTCCAGGTCCTTGCGGTAGGGACCGCCACTGCCGATCAGCAATGCCGCGTCGGGTACCGCCTTCTTGACCTGTGGCCAGGCGCGGATGAGCGTGTCCTGACCCTTACGCGGCACCAGCCGGGATACGCACACGGCGACCGGACGGTCCGTCAGACCGTAACGCTTGCGCAGCTCCGCGACCTCGGGTGCGGTACGTAGCTCGGGCCTGAATCGCTCCGTGTCGACGCCCGGCGACAGTTGCGCCATCCGCTGCGCAGCCTGCGGACTGAGTACCGCACCGATCCGGGTGCGCTGATACTCACTCAGGTACGTGACGACATCCACGCCATCACCAATTCGGCGCAGCAACGAGCGAGCCCCCGGTAGCTGCGCCCAGCCTGTTTCGTGGCCGTGCGTCGTCGCGACGAGCCGATTGACGCCCGCGCGGCGCAGTGCCGGCGCCATCAACCCGAGCGGGGCCGCCGCCCCGAACCAGACCGTCTCGCAACTCTCGGCCCGCGCGATCTCGCAAGCCCGCCGAGTGCGCCGCGGCTCAGGCAGGAGCACGGAGGTGTCCTCGCGCACCGTCAGATACGGCCGCGCCGCGTCATAGGCGCGGCACTCGGCAGCCTTGCCACGCCACGTGGAGGCGTACACCACTACGTCCGATGGGGTGAACCCGTCGACCATGGCTTGAACGAACTCCTGGATACCGCCGGGCCGCGGGGGATAGTCGTTCGTGACGACGAGGGTGCGGGGCATGCCGCAACGATCTCAGATCGGAACCACCGAAGCACATGACGGGGCGCCAGACCGCGACAAGGCCACTGCCGGTGACACAGGCGACGACAGGAAGGGTGATCACCAGGCAGCGCGCGCGGACCGCCATACTGCCCGCGGCTTGCTGGGCGTGCACCCGGGCCGTGTTGCTGCTCTTCACCTACAACGTGATCCCGTACATCTCGCACGGGGACATCGTCGGCGACGTGAAGACGTACAACCGCTGGTCGCAGGCGTTCACGTCAGGGCACTTCCCGCTACACGACCCGGTATGGCAGTATCCGCCCGGCGCCTCCGTCGTCATCGCGCTGCCGCGCATCGTGCGAGGCGTTACCGGGTTGAGCTACTACTCGACGTTCTACGCGATGGCGCTGCTCGCTGATCTGATCACATTTCTTTTGGTGGTGTACCGATGCTGGTACACGGCTGAACGGAACACGGGTACGGCCGTGGCTAAGCGCCCGATCAACTACACCGGAGCCTGGGCGTATGTGTTCGCGATCTTCCTGCTCGGGCCGATCGTGTACGGCCGCTACGACATCATCGTGGCGATGACTGCGGCATTCGCCCTGGTGGTGACTGCCAGCAGCGCGATGTCGACATGGCGGCTGCGCGGCATGGCGATCGGCCTCGGGGCGGTCATGAAGCTTTGGCCCGCCGCGCTGGCGATGGGTCTGCCCAAGCGCGTGGACGGCCGCAGGGCGCTGCTCTGGGCGGGGATCGCCGCGCTGCTGCCCACGCTCGCGCTCGCGGCCGCATTTCCCGGAGCGTTCGGCTTC
>NZ_DASRBQ010000053.1:0-16515 GCF_035653575.1 Actinocrinis sp. | reverse complement strand
GTCCTCGTCATCCGGCACGGCACGCACCTCGGCCCGGTGCTGCGGCGTCGCAAGGCTCAGATTCACCTGGAGTCCGTCCGGATCCTCGGTCTCCAGGTGCACCGCGACCACGTCATACTGCGTGCTCACCAGCACCTGCTGGCGAATGCTGCGCCCATCCCCGCCCCACTCGACTGAACTCACGCCCTCGCGCAAGTTCAGCGACCGCCGATACGTACCCGCGTCACCGCCGGCGCCCTGCGCGGATCCATCGCCCGAAGCGCCGGCGAACTCGATGAGCAGGTCGCCGATCGGCTGCAACGCCTCGGCGTCAGCACCCTGCGTCGCGCGCAATGCCTCTCCGGCCGCGACGTGTCGCCCCGCGCGCACGTGCTCGCGGACTTCGGCGATCAGCTGCGGCGCGACCTCGGGGATCGAGGTGTCCGCCGGACCGGACCAGAACGTGTCCTCGTTGAGGTTGATCCGCTCGATCGGTCGCGTCCCGTGGATCATCGCTCCCAGCCTGCCGTTGCCGACGGGCAGCGCCTCGGCCCAGATCTCGGCCGGCCGGGTATAGCGCAGTTCGAGCGGGACATCCGGGTTCGAAGTCACGTGTGTTCACCATTCAGGGTTCGAGCTTGTCGGTGCAACTACAGATCCCGCACTAACCGAGATCACGCCGCTCAATCGCGCCGGCCGTGCCGGCCACTCGATCGTGGACCCCCGGACTCGGCCGGCTCGTCAGTCCAGCCGGGCCGCCCACCTCAGCCCGCCTGCCAGGTGCGCGCGAAAGGCCGGATCGGCGTACGCGGCCTCGGCGTGGCCGAGCGAGGTGTAGAACGACCTGCCGCCGCAGTTCTCGTGGCACCAGGCCAACGGGTGGTCCGGACCCATCGTTCCGCCCTCGTAGCCGCGCTCGTCGACCGAGGCGAGCACGCGCACCGTCCCGCGGGGATTCGACGCGAACTCGTACCACTCGTCACTGAACGACCACTGCGCCGGCAGGTGCTCCGTGGCCGGGTGGCGCTGGTCCTCGACCATCACCGTCGCGGGCTGGAAGTCCGGGTGCCGGGTGAACCTGGCGCCGACCAGGTCGCCGAAGAAGTCCCAGTCCGGCTCGGTACCCGCGGCCAGGTGCACCCCGACGAAGCCGCCGCCCTCGCGCACCCAGGCGCCGAACGCCGAGCGTCCCGCGTCGGTAAGAACATCACCGCTGGTCGACAGGAAAACCACCACGCGGTAATCGGCCAGCGCTTGCGGCGTGAACGCCTCGGGCGCCTCGGTGGCATCGACCCCGAGGCCCACGTCCCGGCCCAGTTCCTCCAGTGCCGCCACGCCCGCCGGGATCGAATCGTGCCGGAACTGGGCCGTGCGGGTGTACACCAGTGCGCGATGCATCGGCCCACCCTAGCGCGGCTCGTCGCCGGTCACATGTCCGTGGCGTGGCGTATGCGAGGATTTCTCACGTGGGTGATCACGTAGGGCGCGGGCACGTCTCCGAACGGGAGATCGGCGAGACGCGCGCGCCCGTGTGGGTCGTGGCCGGAGCGCCCGGCGCCGGCAAGTCGACGGTCGCCGCCCTGCTCGCCGACCGGCTCGACCCGCATCCGGCGCTGCTCGACAAGGACACCGTCTACGGGCCCTTCGTCGCCGCGATGCTGGCGGCGGCCGGCCGGGAACCCGGGGAACGTGAAGGCGACTGGTACGACCGCAACATCAAGGCGTACGAGTATCAGAGTCTTACGGCCACGGCTCGCGAGATCCGCGCGTTCGGCTGCCCGGTGCTGCTCGTCGCGCCATTCACGGGCCAGATCCGCGACCCGGCCCGGTGGACCGAGTGGTCCGTTCAGCTCGGCGGGGGAGAGGTGCACCTGGTGTGGGTGTCCTGCGATCCCGAGGTCCTGCGCCAACGCCTGATGACCCGGGGCAGCGAACGCGACGGCGCCAAACTCGCGGCATACACGCAGTTCATCGAGCGCATGCGACCTGACGAACCACCTCCTGTCCCGCACTTCGCGATCTACAATACGAGTGATCGGCTTGGGCACTGGCCGCCTGCGTCCCTCGTCGAGCAGGTCGAACAGCTGGCGCGGAAAGTGAACGGAGCGCGCGGGTGATCACGGTCGCGCAGGTCAGCGATATTCACATCGGTACCTCCGAGCGCAATGAGGCTCGCGCGCAGCGGCTTTTCGCGCACCTGGCCGAGCTCCCGCGCCCGGTCGACGCGGTCCTCATCACCGGCGACATCGCGGACCACGGCGCGCCGGAGGAGTACGAGAAGATCCGGGCCCTGATCGCGACGCTGCCCTACCCGGTGTTCACCTGCCCCGGCAACCACGACGAGCGCGGCGCCTATGTCAAGGTGCTGCTCGGCGAGGAGCGGGAGGACGCAGGGCAAGGGCCGGTCAACCGGGTGCACACGGCGGGCGGCGCCATCTTCGCCCTCTGCGACTCCGTTATCCCCGGAAAGCCCGGCGGCTACCTCGCGGACGAGACGCTGCAGTGGCTGGACCGGGTACTTACCGACGCCCCGGACGGCGCTCCGGTGTTCGTGTGCTTCCACCACCCTCCGGTGCTGGTCCACGCGCCGTACCTCGACGGCATGCGGCAAACCGGCGGCGAGCGGCTCGCGGCGCTCCTCGGCCGGCACCGCAACGTCGTCGCGATCCTCACCGGGCACGCGCACACGCCGGCCGCCACGACCTTCGCCGGGCTGCCGCTGCTGATCGCGCCCTCGGTGATCTCGACCACCACCCTGCCCTGGGACGGCGAGGGCCTGATCGACGAAGAGGCGCCGGCCGCGCTCGCCTACCACGTCCTGGACGACGACCGCCGGCTCATCACGCACTTCCGCGTCGTGCTCTGAAGCAGGGATTATCGCAGGCTACTGACTACCTGATTGCCCGGCTCGCCCTGCTCTCGCACGGTGAGCACCGCCTCTGAGGGCGAGCCTGACACGCGCAGCACGTAACGCAGGCCAGGCCAGCCGATCACCGTCACCGCCGCCGGCGGAGCCAGGGCTCTGTCAGCGCGCATGGCCTCACTGACGATGGCGACCTCCCGGGCGGCCGGCACGACGGTCGCCGTCATGACCACCGAGCGCGCCGACTCGACGAGACGCTGCGCCGCGGCCAGGGCATGCGGAAGGATCGTCGAACTCGAACCCGGCTGCCCGAGCACCACGCCGAAAAGCCGCCGCGTCGCACCGTTCGGCCCGGCCGGCACGTCGGCCGCGAACATCAGGCAGCCGCCGGCCGCCATCGTCGAACCGGTCTTGATCCCGACGACCCCGTCCCGGCCGAGCAGGGTGTTGAAGTTGTGAATCGACCCGGCGACCGGAATCACCGCGCCCTTCTCCGCGACCAGTTCGGCGAAGGCCGGGATCCGCATCGCCTTCTGCGCGAGCAGCAGTTGGTCCAGCGCGGTGGAGACCGTGCCCCGGTCGAGACCGGAGGGGTCGGTGTACCTCGAATGGGCCATCCCCAGCCGCACGGCCGTCCGGTTGATCCGGGCCAGGAAGGCCGGCACGCTTCCGGAGTCCCAGCGCGCGAGGATCTGCGCGACGTTGTCGGCCGAGGCGAGCAGCAACGCCTGGAGCGCCTGCCGCTCGGTGAGCCGCTCGCCGGATTTGACCGGCACGAGCGACTGGCCCTGCGCGTACTGCCAGCCATACGCCGCGGCCTCCGCGTGCTCGACGGTCAGCGTCGGACCGGAGGCGCCGGGGGCGAGCGGGTGATCGGTGAGGATCTGATACGCGGTCAGCACCTTGGCGACGCTCGCGATCGGCACGGCAGTGGTCGCCGGTCCGGACGTGCCGAGCCGGCCGAGCCCGTCGAAGGCGAGGGCGGCCTGTCCGGACGCGGGCCAGGCGATCGCCGGCGGCTTGCCCGGGAAGGTGTACGACGCGGAGATCTCCTGCACGACCTTGGGCGTGAGCACCGGGGCCGCGAACACCGCTCCGACGCCGCCGCCGATGCCCGCGACCAGGCCGAACGTCAGCCACAACGTGACGCGCACCCATCGGCGCCGCCGTCGCGCGGTCGGCGCGGTACGCGCCCGGGACCGGCGGCCACCGGCGGCGGGGAGGGCGGTTGCGCGGTTCAGGGCCCGGTGCCTGCGTCGTCTTCCCACATGATCAAAATATGCCGAATGGGTGCTTTGTCCTGTCCTGGCACGCGGAACGTTACTCCAGGCGGAGTCGTTCTCGCGGGCAACGCGGCCGGACGAGCGCGGTCGCCGGTCAGTCCCCGAGGGCCGTGCGCAACCGGTCCAGGAAGCGGGCGCCGGCCGGACTGGTGAACCAGGCGGTGTGATCGACGAAGTAGCGGTACGCCAGTTCGGCGTTCTGCGCGGAGCCGGTCACGTCGCGGAAGTAGTCGATCTCGCTGAGGGCGTAGTCGGCATGGCACAGCGCGAGCAGGTCGGGCAGCGCGGCGCGTTCCGAGTCCGTCAGTTTCCTGATTTCCTGGTAGCCGTCGATGAGGGCGAGCGCCGCGTCCGGATGCACCGCGTCGTCGCCCTTCGCGTCCAGCGCGATCCACTCGACCGCGTTGCGCTCGATGGCCGTGGCCAGGTCGTGCACGGCGAAGGCCTTATCGCAGAGGCCGAAATCGAGCACTGTAGAGACCTGCACTGTAGAGCCGGACACTGTGGACGCCGGCGTCCAGCGCCACAGCAGGTTGGAGGCGTGGAAGTCGTTGTGCGTCCAAAGCGGATCCAGCGCGGCGAGCTGCGGCCGCAGCCGCTCGTGATACGACAGATGCCAGCGCTCGACGTCCTCGCGCCAAGGCCGCGCCGAAAGGTCCTCGGCCAGCGCCGGACGCGCCGCAGCATACTGATCGACGGCGGCGATCGGATCGTCGCCGGCGAAGATCGCGAAGCCGGCGGTCAGCTGACGCGGAGCGCGGGCCGGCGCGGCGTATCCGCGCGCTGCCTCATGCAGCTCGGCCAAAGCGCGCCCGGCGGCGTGCGCGTGGCTGAGCTGCATGAACGGCGACCAGGAGATCGCCTCCCGGTACAGGTCTTCTCCGTCGCCGACCGAGTGAACCTCGTACGTCCACTCGCCGACCGCGAGCGCGGTGCCGCCGTCGTCGTCGGTCAGCACGTCCACCACCGCGGCGCCGCCGCGCCGAAGGTGCGCGAGAAAGGCGTGCTCCTCGTGCAGTCCGTCGAGGGAACGCACCCGCCGATGGTGCCGCTTGACGAACACCGATCCGCCGCGTGCCGTCTCGACCAACCCCGCGGCCGACAGCGGACGCGGCGAGCGCCAGGTCAGGGCGCGGGCGCCAGCCGCCTGCGGATACCGGCGCAGCACGGCGTCGACTTCGGCGAAAGTGAGCGGTGGCCAGTCGGGCGCGACGCTCTCGGTGCCCATCCCATGCACGAGGTGCGACATCAGGGCACGTCCGAAGTCGGGCCGAGCGCGCCGAGGACCTGCTGCTCCAGCCGGGCGAACTCGGGCAGCAGGAACGTCTGCGCGGTGCGCGGACGCGGCAGGTCCACGAGAATGCGCGCGGCCAGCGTGGCCGGACGCGAGGTGAGTACGTGCACTGAGTCAGCGAGGAAGACCGCTTCCCGGATGTCGTGCGTCACAAGCAGGACCGTCCACGCGTGCCGCTGCCACATCTGCGCCAGCCAAAGCTGCATCTGAGTGCGGGTGAGCGAGTCGAGCGCGCCGAACGGCTCGTCGAGCAGCAGCACCGAACGCCGCATCGCGACGGTCCGAAGCAGCGCCGCCCGCTGCCGCATGCCGCCGGACAGCTGCGCGGGGTAGGCGCGCTCGAAGCCGTCGAGCCCGAACTCCCCGAACAGCGGCCGGACCGCGGCGCGCGCCGCCTTCTTCGCGGCGCCCTGTACTTCCAGTCCGAGCGCGGCGTTGTCCTCGACCGTGCGCCACGGGAACAGCAGGTCCTTCTGCGGCATGTACGCGACCTGATCGCTGTGCCCGGTGGCCGCGCGGCCGTCGATGAAGACGGTCCCCCGCGATGGCCGGTCGAGCCCGGCGACGATGTTGAAGAGGGTTGACTTGCCGCTACCGCTCGGGCCGATGACGGCGGTGAACTCACCCGGCCGCACCGCGAGATCCAGGCCGTCGAGCACGCGCAGCGGATCCTGGCCCGGCCGGGGGAACTCGTGGGCGAGCCCGCGCACTTCCAGCCGGTATCCGCCGCCGGCGTTCACGGCCGGTCCCGGCCCGCGGCCCGCGGCGCCTCGAACCGGCGCCAGGGTGTGACCAGCCGCTCGAGCAGATAGGTCGAGGCGAACAGCAGCACACTCAGTAGCGCGATCACCAGGATCGTGGCGAAGACCAGGTCGATGCGGAAGTTCTGCTGCATCTGCTGCATGTAGATGCCCAGGCCGTTCTCCGCCCCGGCGTACTCGGCGAACACCGCGCCGCCGATCGCGTACGTGATCGAGACCCGCAGGCCGGTGAAGAAGAACGGCAACGCCCCGGGCACCCGCACCTTCGCAAAGGACTGCCACCGGCTCGCGCCCATCGAGCGCAGCAGCCGCATCGCGTCGCCGTCCGCGGTGGCGAAGCCCTCCGCCAGCGCGGCGGTGAGCGGGAAGAAGGTGGCCAGCGCGACCAGCAGCACCTTCGGCAGCAGCTGGAAGCCGAAGATGACGACGAACAGCGGGGCGATCGCGACCACCGGGATCGTCTGCGAGGCCACCAGCAGCGGATAGACCGCGCGCCGCGCCGCGTCGGAGAAGTCCATCGCCGTCGCGATCAGCCACGAAAGCACGAACGACACTCCGAAGCCGGTCGCGGTCTCGGTGAGCGTTGGAACCGCGTTGTGCCAAAGGTCGCCGCGCACCTGCCAGCCCGCCGAGACCACCTGCCACGGCGTGGGCAGCACCTGCGCGTCGCGGATCGCGAACTGCGCGACCAGCTGCCAGCCGGCGATCAGCACGACAGCGAGCAGCAGCGGCGGCCACAGCGTGCGCCCCACCCGGCGACCGGTCACCGCAGCGTCACGGGCTCTGGTCGGAAGCCGGCAGGTACGCGTTCGTATACAGCGACGAGAGCTGCGGCTCCGCGGACAGCGACTTGCCCGAGGCGTCGGCCAGGATCCCGTTGTTGTACAAGAAGTCGGTCAGCGCCTTCCAACGCGCCTCGCTCTGCACCCCTATCTTGCCGTCAGGGTCCTTGTAGTACTGCGAGGCCTCCAGCGCAGCGCTCTGATCCACCAGCTCGCGCTGCCCGCCGAGCACCGACCGATTCGCCTGGATCAGCAGATTCGCCGCCTGCTGCGGCTGCGCGGCGGCGTACTGGTAGCCCTTCAGCGTCGCCGCGAGGAACCTGCGGGCGAGGTCGGCGTGCGCGCTGAGATATTGGTGCGAAGAGGCGATCAGCGCGGAGTAGATCGGCGGGAAGCCGTAGTCGGACACGTCGAAGGTGCGCAGCGGCTTGCCCACCAGCTTGGCCTGGATGACCTCCCAGGTCGGCTCGGGCAGCGCGAAGTCCGCCTGGCCCGCGTAGAGCGCCTGGTAGGCGTCTGTGTTGAGGGTCACATCCTTGAACGTGCCGGCACCGCCCGCCTGCTTGATCACGTACTTGAGCATCGGCTGCTCCAGCGGCGAGCCGTAACCCGCGTACGTCTTGCCGTCCAGCTGCTTGGGCGAGGTGATCCCGCTGTCTGCCCGCACCCCGATCACCACGTCGGTCTTCTGCGTGATCGCGAAGACCGAAGTGAGGTCGCCGCCGGTGGCCGCCGCCTCGGTGAGGCCGTCCTGATAGGAGATGCCGAAGTCGGCCTTGTGCGTGGCGACCAGCGTTTCCGGCGCGGTGGAGCCGTAGGGCACCAGCTTCAGGTCGATCCCGGCGCTCTTGTAGTAGCCGAGCTGCTGGGCGACGAAGATGCCGGTGTGGTTGGTGTTCGGCGTCCAGTCCAGCGCCAGCGTGACCGTGCTCGCCGGCCCGGCGGAACCGCCCCCGGAGCCGGACGAGGCCGAGGAGGACGAAGACGAGCAGGCCGCCACGGAGCCGAGAGCTGCCGCGAAGGCCAGGGTCACGGCGACGCGGCGCCGCGCCGCGTGGCGCCTGCCGGTGGCTTCACGTGCGGTGCGATGCCCGAGGTCCATGATCGATCATCATATCGCCAACGAAGTGCGGTTCCGTATAACGGACGGCTTCGGTCACCATGCGGACCCGCGCCGAACGAGGTGCCGCCTGAGCACGTTTCAACACCCCGTATCGTGGGATTGAGCGCACCGGTTCGCATCGCGACGGTGCGCGCAGGAGCAGTGGAGAAGAGGGGGAAAGAGGATATGGCTGCCGACAACGACAGTTCTGGAAGTACCGCCGCCGGCAACAGCACGGCGGTGAGCGGTGCAGTGGCCGGCAACGGCGCGCCCCAGGCGGGCGCGATCACTAACAGCATCGGCTGGATCGGCACCGGACGCATGGGCAGCGCCTTGGTGACGCGGCTGCTCGGCGCCGGCCAGCAGGTGGCGGTGTGCAACCGCACCCGCGTCAAGGCGGAGGAGCTGGCGCCGCTCGGGGCGAAGGTGGTGGACACCCCGGCGGACCTGGTCGACTGCCGCATCGTCTTCGTCACGGTGGACACCCCGGCCAGCCTGGTCGCGGTGGCCACCACGCTGTTCGGCGGCGACCGCGGCCCGCGCATCGTGGTGGACTGCTCGACGGTGGACGCCCCGGCCGCGCGCACGCTGCGCGAACTGGCCGCGAAGACCGACACCGCGGTACTGGCCGCCCCGGTCAGCGGAAACGCGGGAGCGGTCGCCGGCGGCACCGCCTCGTTCTGCGTTTCAGGTCCGCTCGAGGCCTACCAGCAGGTGCTGCCGCTGCTGGAGATCCTCGGACGCTCCGTCAGCTACGTGGGCGACGGTGACGCGGCGCGCGTGGTCAAGCTGTGCCACAACATGCTGCTCGGCGTGATGGCGCAGACCCTCGCCGAGGTCTCGACGCTCGCCCAGCGCTACGGCGTCACCCGCACGGCCCTGATGCAGTTCCTCAACGGCTCGGTGCTGGGTTCGGACTTCACCCGGTACAAGACCCCGGCGATGCTGAACCTCGACTTCACGCCGACCTTCACCACGGAGCTGCTGCGCAAGGACTTCGACCTCGGACTCGCCGCCGCGCGCGTGGTGGAGAGCCCGATGCCCGTGGCCGGCGCGGCGTACCAGCGCATCCAGGAGGCGGTGACCTCCGGCTTCCGGGACCTGGACTTCGCGGCGCTGCTCGAACTCCAGGCGCGCAGCGCAGGCTTCGAACTGCGGCCCGAGGGCAACAGCGCGGGCTGAACCCGAGGCCGACAGCATCACCGGCGGCCGGAGACGCGACGTGCCGCGTCTCCGGCCGCCGGCGCATCTGCCGGGGCGACGGTCAACCGGTCGAAACTCGGATGCGAACGAATCGGCCGGATGCCAGACTGGCGTATGGCTTGGCAGACTACTGACGACTTGGCGGCCTTCGACGCGGCCGCGCTCGATTTCCTGCGCGCGCAGCCCACCCAGAACACCATCCTGCTGTCTATTCCTTCGGTGCTGAGGGAACGCGGCTTGGACGCGTACGGCGACGGCGGCCCGCGCTTCGGCTGGTACGAGGACGCGAACGGCGCGGTGAGCGCCGCGTTCGTGCAGACCCCGCCGCATCCGCTGCTCGTTTCCGACCTGCCTGATGAGGCGGCGGCGCGGTCCCTCGTCGAGGTGCTGCGGGCCTCCGGGCGCCCGCTGCCCGGGATCAACGGTCCGCAGCCGGTCGCCGAGGCGGTGGCGAGCGCCTGGTGCGCCGAGACCGGGGCGGTGGCGCGGGAGGGGGCGAA
Organism: Actinocrinis sp.; assembly: GCF_035653575.1. Lineage (GTDB taxonomy): Bacteria > Actinomycetota > Actinomycetes > Streptomycetales > Catenulisporaceae > Actinocrinis. The sequence continues at coordinate 6,748 of NZ_DASRBQ010000053.1, read as the reverse complement.
GCACCGGCTCTACCTGCTCGGCGAACTGACCTGGCCGGCGCCGCTCCCCGCCGGAACCGCACGCGTCGCGACCGAAGACGACCTCGATCTGCTGCTGGCCTGGTTCGTGGATTTCGCCGAGGAGGTCGGCGACCCGGTGATCAATGCCGAGCGGGCGGTGGTGGACCGGCTCGACTACGGCGGCCTGACGCTGTGGGAGGTGGACGGGGCGCCGGTTTCGATGGCCGGGATCACACGGCTGCTGGAAGGCGGCGGCATCCGGGTCGGTCCGGTGTACACGCCGAAGGCGCTGCGCGGGCGCGGTTACGCGGCCGCGGCCACCGCGGCGGTCTGCGAGACAGCCTTCGAACGCGGAGCGCGCGAGGTGTCGCTGTTCACTGATTTGGCCAACCCGACCAGCAACGCCTTGTATCAGCGCCTGGGCTTCCGGCCGCTCGGCGACCGCGTGGTGTTCCGCTTCGAGGATTGATCGACCCGCCGAGGACTGATCGACCCGCCGGTTCACTCCCGCGTGGGTGCCAGCGCCTCGGACGTGCCGCGGTCGGGGTGCCAGGCGGCCAGCACGATGGTGGCGTCGTCGCGCAGCCGGTCGTCGTGGTGCTCCAGGATGGCGTGGATGAGCCGGCGCAGCGCCTCGGGCGGTGGTTCCTCCGCGGCCAGGGAACGCAGCACGAAGTCGACCAGGCGCTGCTCGCCGAACAGCTCTCCGGCGGCGGAGCGGGCCTCGGTGACCCCGTCGGTATGCAGCAGCAGCCGGTCGCCGGGCTCGAGCTGCGCCTGGTGCACGGTGCGGGTGGCTTGGTATTGCGGGCGCAGGCCCAGCGGCAGTTCGCCGCGTGCCTCAAGGGCGCGGGGCACCACCCGCCGTCCGCGGATCAGCAGCGGCGGGGGATGCCCGCAGTTGACCCAGGTCAGCAGCCCGCTGTCCAGGTCGAGGTCGGCGAACACGCCGGTGAGCGAGATCCCGGGCAGCCAGCGCTCAAGCTCGGCGTCGACGTGCTCGGCGATCTGCAGCAGCGGCCCGCAGGCGCGGCGTACGCTGCGGCAGCTGGCCAGCGCGATCGCGGAGGCCAGCCCGGAGCCCAGGTCGTGGCCCATCGCGTCCAGGATGGTCAGATGCAGCCGGCCGTCGTCGAGGCCGTGGTCGAACGCGTCGCCGCCGATCTCGTAGGCCGGCTCCAGCACCGCGGTGGAGGTGACCCGGTCGGTGCCGAGGGTCAGCGGCGGCAGGAACGCCCAGACCATCTCGGCGGCGGTGTTCATCGGCTCTCGGCGCGCGACGCGGGCGTACAGGTCGCTGTATCCGGTCATGGACACGATGATCAAGGTGGCGAGCGAGGCGAGGGCTTCGGCGGCTTCCAGCATTCTCGCGGTCAACTGCGCCGCGGTGATGCGCACCACCCCGACCCGTTCCACCCCGTCGACCAGCGGCAGCCATACCGTGAGCGAGCCGTGCTTGGTCAGGCGGGGAGAGACGGTCCGGTAGGCCCATCCGGCGAGGGTGCCGTCGATCGGGATCGGCTCGGCTTCTTCGCCGCACGCGCGTGCGTCCGGCAGCGGTACCAGCATGTCCTGCTGGACGTCAGCCAGGTACAGCGCCGCTTCGGCCATGCCCAGCCGGTGCGCGGTGTGCTCGACGAGACCCGCCAGCTGGGACGGCGCCGCGGTGTGCGAGCGTGCCAACAGCTCCGCCAGCGCGCTGTCCAGCTCCTGCGTCACCGCCACCACCACCCGTCGACCGGCCTCGCGGCGCAACACCCATCCGTGGCCTGTTCACCGCCGGGTACCCATCGGCCGACAGCACAGACATGTTGCCGTGGTGCGCTCCGGCGGACGATGATGTCATCGGATCTTTGACCGAGGAGAGGCCGGGCTGGTGCGGATCGCGCTGTTCATCACCTGCTTGAACGACGCGCTGTTCCCCGATGCGGGGAAGGCGACCGTCGCGCTGCTCGAACGGCTCGGCGTCGAGGTCGACTTCCCGATGGCCCAGACCTGCTGTGGGCAGATGCACTACAACACGGGATACCCGGCCGACGCGGCCGCGCTCGCGGCCTCCTTCGCGGCGGCCTTCGCAGGGTACGAATACGTGGTAGCGCCCTCGGGCTCGTGCGCCGCGATGGTGCGCGACATTCATCCGAGGATCGTGCCGGACGCTTCCGTGCCGCGCGTGTTCGAGCTGTCGGAGTTCCTCATCGACGTGCTCGGCGTCGAGGACGTCGGCGCGTACTTCCCGCACAAGGTCACCTATCACCCGACGTGTCACTCGCTGCGGCTGCTGAACGTCGGCGACCGGCCGTTGCGGCTGCTGCGAGCCGTCGCCGGTCTCGAACTGGAGGAACTGCCCGGGGCGCAGGAGTGCTGCGGTTTCGGCGGCACCTTCTCGCTCAAGAACCCGGACGTCTCCACCGCGATGGGCGCCGACAAGGTAGCCAATGCGGTCAGCACCGGCGCGCAGTACCTCGTCGCCGCGGACAACTCGTGCCTGATGCACATCGGCGGGCTCGCACAGCGCTCCGGAGCGCCGATCCGCACGATCCACCTGGCCGAGGTGCTGGCCGCGACGCGCGCGGCCTGACGGCCCCTCAGCCGTCGGCGGTCGGATCCGCACCCGCGGCGCCGACCGCCGCACCGTTGCGCGGTATCAGTCCCCGGATCCGGCCGGCCGCACCGCCGCGGCCGCCTCGGCGAACTGGCGCGTGGGCTCGTCCCCGACCGGCCGCAGCACGACGCTGTCGACACCTGCGTCCCACAGTTCGCGTACGCGCTGCGCGACCTGCGCCGCGTCCCCCGAGACGGTGAAGACCTCCTGCTCAGGCACGCCGAGCATCTGCGAGTACTCCGCGAGCACCGGCGCGAGTGCGGCTCGGACCTCGGCCTGATCCGCGCGGATGCACAGGTGCGTGAAGATGACCAGCTCGTGCGGCCCGGGGTTCGCGGCGCCGGCGCGTCCCTTCTCGATCAGGGCTCGGATGCCCGGCAGGTCGTTCGGGCCGCGGCCCTCCACCACGAGCGTGCCGTCCGCGACGCGGCCCGCCAGTTCCAGCGAGCGCGGGCCGATGACTCCGGCGATCACCGGCGGCGGCTGCCGCGGCGGGTGCACCAGCTGGATCTCCTCCAGGTGGATCGCGCGCCCGTCGACCGAGACCTCCTCGCCGCGCAGGATCGCCCGCACCGCGCCGATGGTCTCCTCCAGCAGCGCGAGCTTGTGCGGCACGCTCGCGCCGACCTGCGCCATCCACTGCGGCGCGCCATGCCCGATGCCCGCCGCGAGACGGCCGGGATAAAGGCGCGCCAGCGTGCCGAACTCCATGGCCAGCAGCGCCGGGTTTCGCAGCGGCGCCGGCGCGATGCCGATGCCGACCCGCAGCCGCTCGGTCGCGGCGAGCACGGTGGCCGCGGACGCGATCGAGCCGGCCCAGCGCAGATCCTCGACCACCCACAGGTCGTCCGCTCCCGCCGCCTCCACCTCCCGGGCGAAGGCGACCAGCGATTCCGGCGGCAGCGAGCGGTCGAACATGACCCCGAGGCGGCGGCGGCGTGCATCGCCGTGTTGTAGATCACCGTGCGAGTCGCCACCCTGCTGCGAACTGTCGATCATGGGGAAACGCTAGCAGCGGCCGCCGACACCCGACGTGGAACGAGGTGACCTGTTTCGATGGAGAGCATGGATCACATGGCACGCGAAGGGTACAGCGGCACCGGTCCCGGGCCGATCACGCCGGACGGCTGCGCGGTCGAGCTGTACGAGCGCATTCCGCTGGGCGACGAAGTCGACATCGTGCAAGCTGCGGTGCCTGCCGGCGCTTCCCTCCTCGAACTCGGCTGCGGCGTCGGCCGGATGACCAGGCCGCTCGTCCAGCGCGGGTTCGCCGTGACCGCGGTCGACGAGTCGGCCGAAATGCTCGAACGGGTCACCGGAGTGCGCACCGTGCGCAGCCCGATCGAGCTGCTCGACCTCGGCGAGCGCTTCGACGTGGTGCTGCTCGCCTCTTTCCTCGTCCACGCCGGCGACGCCAAAGTGCGCCGAGGGATCCTGAGCACCTGCCAGCGTCACGTCGCGGACGATGGATGCGTTCTGATTCAACGCCGGCCCGAAGGCTGGGAGGACCGCATTCCCCGCGAGGCCGTGCTGGGCGACGGGTTGGTGCGCGTCGTCTCCTCGGTCCCGGTCGGCGCGGACGTGCGGTCGGTGCGCGCCGAGTACTTCTTTCCGGACGCGCATTGGACCCAGACCTACCTCGCGCACCCGATGACCGAAGCAGAGTTCGAGCAGACGCTCGCGGAAGCCGGCCTGCGCGTCGATGCGTATCTGACCCCTGATCGGTCCTGGGTGAGAGCCGTGCGTATGGTCACTTCTTAACATTGCGGGCGTTGCGGGCCGCGATGAGCAGGCCGAGGCCGATGAACGGCAGCAGGTGGCCCTCGTGCCCGAACCCGCCGAGCGCCGCGCGGACCTCGCGCTGCGGCACGAGCTGCACTATCGCGCCGACCACCACGATCGCCAGCGCGATCGCGAACACCGCCATCGCCGTCAGCGCCCTGCGATCGGTGCGCAGGATCATCGTGGCGAACGCGCCGACGCTGCGCCGCGCGATCGCCAGGATCCAGCCCAGGCCGGCCAGCAGTCCGGCGGTGAGCGTGATGCCGAGCCCGCGCAGCACCAGCGGGCTGGCCACCCCCGCGGTGAACACGACCACGAGCACGCAGGCGTAGGCGATCGCGCACAGGCGGCGCAGCAGCAGCACGATCGTGTTCGCGAGGTTCTCCCGGGCCAGCTTCTGCTGCGGGTTGTGGCGCAGCGAGGTGCGGAATCCGGCCAGCGCGCGGGCCCAGCGCCCGTTGGCCCGGTCGAGCACGGCGATGTTGTTGTGCGCGGTGGCGAGGTTCGGGTTGATGCTCAACGCGTGCAGGTACGCCGCGCGCGCCTCTTCGGTCCGGCCGAGCTGCTTGACCACGACCCCGTAGAGCACGTGCACGTCGGCCTCGTTCGGGGCCAGCTCGCGCGCCCGGTGCGCGGCCGGGAGGGCCAAGTGCGGGTCGCTGTGCCGCAGGCACTCCGCCAGCAGCCAGTGGCACCGCCACTCGTCCGGCGCGAGCCGCAGTGCCTCGCGCGCCGAGTTGGTGGCCGCCCACCGGTCGCCCAGCGAGTTGTACGCGTTGGCCAGGATGCGGTGCCCGTGCTCGGAGGCCGGGTCGGCCGCGACCGCCGCCTTCGCGGTGTCTATGGCCAGGTCCATGTCCCCGGCCGCGTGGTGGCAGCGGGCCAGCAGCCGCAGCGCGAACGCGTTGGCGGGATCGGCGGCCAGCAGCGTGCTGAGCCGGGCGCGGGCCTCGGCGGCGCGGCCGAGGTCGAGCAGCGTCGAAGCACGCAGCAGTTCGTTGCGGGCGTCGAGCTCGGTCACCGCTCCACCTCGGTCATTGCTTCGGATCGGTTGCCGCTGCGGATCGGTCGCCGCCGCGCGTCGGACAGCGCGCCGGGCCTACAGCAGCTTGCGCTTCTTCAGATAGTCCAGCAGATCGTCATAGGCGCCGGCCTCGTTCGCGAACATCGCCACATTGCGCGCCGACTCGAGCCACGGCCCGATCGACGGGCGCACCTCGGCCAGCGCCGCCTCGATGTCCCGCATCTCAATCATCCGTACCGCGCCGGAGACCGCCGAGTCCAGCAGCGCCCGCTCGGCGGCGGTCTCGCAGACGTGCGCGAGGTCGGCGCCCGAGTAACCCTCGGTGCGCTTCGCCGTGGCGGCCAGGTCGATCTTGGCGACCGGCCGGCCCTTGAGGTGGTGGCGCAGGATCGCCTCGCGGGCGGACTGGTCCGGCGGCAGCACGAGCACCGTACGGTCCAGCCGCCCGGGCCGCCGCAGCGCCACGTCCACGTCCCAGGGCGCGTTGGTGGCCGCCAGTACGAAGACGCCGTCGTTCTGCGCGCCGACGCCGTCGAGCTCTGAGAGCAGCTGGTTGACGGTGCCGCGCATCGAGTTCGACCGCAGCTGGCTGCGCCGCTGCCCGATCGCGTCCACCTCGTCGAGGAAGAGCACGCAGGGCGCGTGCCGCCGGGCGGTGGCGAAGATCTCGCTCAGGTTCCGCTCGCTCTGCCCTATGTACATGTCCAGCACGTCGGCCAGCGTCACCGAGAAGAACGCCGCGCCGAGCTCGCCGGCGATCGCGCGGGCCAGGAAGGTCTTGCCGCAGCCGGGCGGGCCGTAGAGCAGCAGGCCGCCCTTGAGCGACTTGCCGTAGAGCCGGCTGAGCTCCGGATTGCGCATCGGCGCCAGGAACGCCGCCTCGAGCCGCTTCTTGACCTGCGCCATGCCGCCGACGTCGGCCAGACGCACGGTGCTGATCTCCTCCACGTCGTACGCGGGCTCGGTCAGCTCCTCGTCGTCCGCGTCGAGGAACATCGGCGGCAGGATCTCGCCGAGGTCGCGGGCGGCCGCGTCCCAGTCGAAGGAGTCGAAGTCCGGCTCGCTCGAGCGCTGCGGCGGGGGAGCGGGTATGGCCGAGGCGGGGGAGGAGGTGCCGGTCGCGTCGTGGGGCGCGTGCGGCTGCGGCGGAGCCGAGGGCTCGGCGAAGGGCGACTCGTCGGCGCGCAGCGCATCGCGGGCCGCCGCGTCCTGAGTGGGCGCTGCCTGGGCGGGCGCCTCGTAAGGGGAAGAATCGCGGGCCGGCTCCTGCGCCGCCGGGGACGACGTGCCCGGGGCGTCGACGCGTATCCCGCCGCCGACCGCGCGCTGCATCAGCTCCA
>NZ_DASRBQ010000052.1:0-6614 GCF_035653575.1 Actinocrinis sp. | reverse complement strand
GGCCGCAGCGTTCTGCTGGCGGAGCAAGGTGATTATGTCGTGTGGGGGCGCGGCATCAGTCACTCCTGGTTCGCGGAGGAAGAGTCGGTGGTGCTGACCGTTCGATGGCCGTCGGTACCCGGCTACGCAGCTAGCCCGGCCGACCGCGCTCACGCTTCGGGCTGAGGTTCCGGCTTCTCGTTCAGGATCGGGCGCGCCTCCTGCTTCCAGGGTTGGCCGGAGCGGACCGAGACGTCGACGGGGCGAAGACAGGAGGAGACGGCTCGGGCGGCGACGGGCTGCACGCCAAAGCCTCGTCCAGTGCCGGTGATTGAGCGTGAGCAGCTGGCCTGCACCCTAGCGGACAGTTGTCCGTGGGTACCCGTGATTGACCTTGGTTACCTCTGCGAACGGGCACGTATCGGGCACGCTGCTGAAAGTCGCCTGTGATCCGAGCGGTCACCGCTGCCAGAGGAATGCGGCGGTCATGCAGCGACCGCAGCGGAAGACGTACCCGCGTCCGCCTCCGCCGAAGTTCGCTGCCGTCGCGAAGTCGTAGCCTTCCTCAAGCTCCGCCACGAAGGTCATCGCCACGCTACAGCCGGAGCAGAGTGGCGTCTCGTCGTGCTGGAGCCAATCGGGTTCACCACCGACACGGCCGAGGATCGGCACTTGCGAGGCGGTCTCCTCCGGGTGGAGGCGGAGCCTGGTGGCGGTACCCAGGAGCGTGACTCCTTCGGCAGGCACACTCGCCGGCTGAAGCTGACCGGCGAAGATGTAGGCGCGGTTGCCCCCACCGGTCGCGTCCCAGTCAGCACACAGGCCCGGGTCGTTCTGGCAGAAGAACACACTAATGACGCCTTCATCGAGCGGCAGGTGTGCAAGGAACTGCATCGCCCCGTTGCAGGTGCGGCAGGTCGGCCACTCGAAGCCCTCGGGAGCGAGGGGGACGCCTCCGGTGCGCATTGTGGACGCATCCAAGGCGCAAACACCGTCGTAAGCCAAGAGCATGCACGGAGTCTAGAACGCTCCTCTCTCGAGCAAGCTTCGTTCGTGTTTGCATCAGCGCAAGCGACCTTCTAGTTGCCTAGTTGCAAACTTGCGGCACCGATAGGGCGGATCCGGACATTCTTGCCCGAGACAGGTCGGGCAGAGTCATCGTAGGGTTCTGATCGTCGTCTCGGTTGCTGTACTGCGCTGCTGTACTCAGGTCCGCTCTGTCTAGGCTCCCGCGTCGTTCGTCTCGGCTTTCGCGACACGATGTGACCGGAGTCCCGCCACGAAGACGAGCAACTGGGCGGCGGTGAGCGGAAGGATGGCGAACGGTGCAGCGGACGAAAGCCACCGTTCACTGAGAAACATATTGGCGGTCGCAACGTACACTCCGACGGCGATGCCCACAGCGAGACTCACTCGCCGGCGGGATCGGGCGAACCGCGAAAGGTCACGATTGATTGCGATCGTCAGGAAGATCGTCGCCGCGTAGGAGACGAGAAGCTGCGCGCGTCCTTCTGGCGCGTTGAGCATGGCTGCTCGGCTTCTCGCTCGGGGCCTCGCGTGCGTCCTGATTGCGGGTGTGCTCGGAGCGGGCCGAGACGCCGACTCGGCGAAGACGGCTCAGGCGGCGACGGCCTGCACGCCGCATCGCGGCGTGCCTGGATGTTAGTAGAGAAATCTCTGACCCACCCCGACTTGTCCTGCCACTCGTGATCTTCGACCCGGCATGAAGTTCGCGGCACGCGACACCGATGGACCGTAGCGCGGCCGGACCGCGTTGGGGTGGGTGGCAACACCCTCGGCCTGGTCTTCACCACGGGCTACTGCAACTCCCCCGAGCCGGGCTCGGTGAACCGAGCGCTGCTCGTCCTTGCGCGACGTTGCGGCCTGCGTCCGCTGCACCCTCGCGCGCTCCGGCACTCGTGCGCGACCTTCCTGAAGGCCAAGAAGGTCGACGTCATGGTGATCAGGGATATCCTCGGCCATTCCCAGCTCAGCATCACCGCCGATATCTGCGCGCACGTACTAACGCCGGAAGTCCGTGAAGCGGTCAGCATCATGGATGGTGTCATGGGCGCGAAGGGTGTCAGGCCAGCTCAGACCGCAGACCGATCCGGGCCGTTGGTGTCACATCTGGTGTCCGAGGCAGCAAAAGGGCCGGCAACCATAAGCGGGTTACCGGCCCATACCAGCGTCGGGCTGACAGGATTTGAACCTGCGACCCCTTGACCCCCAGTCAAGTGCGCTACCAAGCTGCGCTACAGCCCGCTGATGGTGGCTCGTTGGCGAGCCAGGAAGAACCTTACCGTATCGGGGAGGCGTGTTTCACCTGCGTTGGGGTGTTGTGTCGGCGGCACGTCCGTGGACGGCGCCGGAGACGGGCAGCACGGCAGGTGGGCGTCTGCAGGGGCGCGGTGCGGGTCGGCAAGGTGGAACAACAGGTGCGTCGCTCGGAAGGCGCAGCGGGTGCACGGAGGCGGGCAGGCACAGCGGGTCACGGGGCGGATGATGGCGGCCGGGTTGGGGCTGGGGCTCTCGCGTTCGGCCTGGAGGACCTATCGTGAGCAGCGTGACCATGTCCATGTCTTCCCGGCTCTCGCCCGCTGAGTTGCCGAGTTCGCCCCTGCTGGAGCGGGTGCGGCGCGCATTGATCGGCGACGATGAGGTGCTCGACGGGCCATATGGGGCTTGTCGTGTGGTGTACGCCGACTACACCGCGTCGGGCCGTGCGCTTGACCTCATTGAGGACTTCATTCGAGGTCAGGTGCTCCCCCGGTACGCCAATACGCATACCGAGAGCTCCAGCACGGGGCGGGCTACCACGCGGCTGCGGGAGGACGCTCGGCGGATCATCCGGGATGCGGTGGGGGGCACTGAGGATGATCTGGTGATCTTCACGGGGTCGGGGGCGACTGCGGCGATCAACAAGCTCGTGGGGATTCTTGAGCTGCGCGGAGGCAAGTCGGGGGGCGGAGGCGAGTCAGGCGGTAGGTGGGGCGAGGAGGGCGGGGGACGGGACAGCGGGAGGCGCGGCGCGGGGCGGGGACCCGAGCGGGAGCGGCCGGTGGTGTTCGTCGGGCCGTTCGAGCACCACTCGAACGAGCTGCCGTGGCGTGAGTCGATCGCTGATGTGGTGGTCGTGCCCGAGGACCGCGATGGCCATATCGATCAGCGGTATTTGGCCGATCAGCTGCGCAAATACGCGGATCGGCCGCTGCTGATCGGCAGCTTCTCCGCCGCCTCGAACGTGACCGGCCTGCTTTCCGATACCGACGCCATCGCCGCGCTGCTGCACTCGCACGGCGCGCTGTCGTTCTGGGACTACGCCGCTGCCGGGCCCTACGTGCCGATCCGGATGCGGGAGAGCGCTCCGGGGCTCGGGGACCACAAGGACGCCATCTTCCTCTCGCCGCACAAGTTCCCGGGCGGGCCGCAGACACCCGGTGTGCTCGTCGTGCGGCGGGAGCTGGTGCGCAACGAGGTGCCGACCGCGCCCGGCGGCGGGACTGTCCTGTTCGTGGACCCGCTCGGGCACCGCTACCTTGACGACCCGATCGCGCGAGAGGAGGGCGGCACGCCGGCGATCGTCGAGTCGATCCGCGCCGGTCTGGTGTTCGCGCTGAAGCAGGCCGTGGGGACCGACCTGATCCAGGCACGTGAGGAGCGGCTGTGGCGTGCGGCCTTGGAACGCTGGTCGGCTAACCCGGCGATCGACATCCTCGGCAACCGGGACGCGCGGCGCCTGTCCATCGTCTCCTTCCGAATCGGCGCGCCGCAGCCAGGCTTGTTCCTGCACCACAACTTCGTTGTCGCGGTGCTCAGCGATCTATTCGGTATCCAGGCACGGGGCGGCTGCTCATGCGCCGGACCCTACGGGCACCGGCTGTTGGCCATCGACGATGAGCGCTCGCGGGCGTTCGAGCACGAGATCGGCCTTGGCTGCGAGGGCATCAAGCCGGGCTGGGTGCGGGTCAACTTCAACTACTTCATCAGCGACACGGTCCGCGACTACTTGATCGAGGCCGTGGATTTGCTGGCGCGGTTCGGGCATCGGATGCTGCCGGACTACTCCTTCGACGCGGCGACGGGACTGTGGCGGCATCGTGGCGAGGTGGGAGAGGCACCGCTGCGGCTGACAGACGTCCAGTTCGGGGATAGCGCGGAGGGCGTCGAGTATCCGGACCGGCGAAGGACGGCGGGTGAGGACGTGCTCGCGCAGCAGCTGGAGCGGGCACGCCGGATTCTGGACGGGTTGCCGGACTGTCCGGATCAAGGCCCGACCGGATTGCCGGAGCAGGTCGAGGCGTTGCGCTGGTTCCCGCTGCCGAAGGTGTGCTTGGCGGGGAGTCAGGAGCGGGGGGCAGAAGCAGAGGCGAGGGGGCTGTTGTAAAGGTCGTAGCTGCGCTCGCCGGTGAACCGGGCGAAGACCTCGTCGAGGAGTCGCTGGGAGCTGGCGGCGGGCAGCTTGGTGGCCGGCAGACCGAGGCGTCCGCCGATGCGGCCCAGGGCGCACAGCAGCCACGCGGGGTCGGCGAGGAACGGGTCACCGGTGCTGTTTCCGGCACCGTCGCAGTGGTCGGTCTGCGCGCGCCATACGCCGAGGCACGCGGCGGCCGCGCAGAGCAGGGCGTAGCGGTCGGCCAGCGCATAGCTGAACGGGGTGGACAGCGTCTCGTGGCCCCTGCCCGCGAGCGCCGCGCAGGCCTTGCGCAGGTCGGACAGCTCGCGGTCGAAGTGGCCCGCGACCTCGCGCAGCGCCGCGCGTTCCGCCTCGTCGACGCCGGGCACGTCGCCGCCGAGCAGCTCGCGGATGGCGCCGGGGAGGGAGGCGGCGAGCGGATCGGCCTCGCCGAGGACCTCGAGTTCGCCGAGCTCGAGCGGCGGCAGCGGGTCGCTGGCGCGGAAGAGGTTCACGGGGGGCTGTTTCGATCCGGCCGGATCCGCGCGGGCGAACAGCGGCAGCTGCGGGATGATCGTCGCCTGCCGGGCGGCGCTGCCCGCGTGGCCGAGCCCCATCACGGGAATGTCCCGCAGCTGCTTCTGGAACATCCCGTACGCGCCGAAGCGGTGGTACTGCGCGTCGCCGAGGATGACGGTGAGGTCGTCGCAGCTTTCGGTGAGCACTTTCGGGGCGAGGTAGGCGGCAGCGGCGGCGCTGGCGGACATGCGGTCCGGCAACAGGTGCGCCGCGCGGGCGGCGACGAGCGTGAGGCAGTCGCTCAGCAGAAGGTCGAGGAACGCGCCGACGACGACCGCTCGGGCGTGCGGGGTACGCAGCGGGGCGCCGCCGCGCCGGTTGTCGACGGCGTAGCGCACGGCGGTCCGCAGCGCCGTGTCACCGCAGGCGATAAGGGTGGCCGGAACCAGGCCCCTGATGAGGAGCGAGGAGCGCAGGGAGAGTTCGAGCGCGCCGTAGGGTTCGCCTATGACGCAGTCGGCCGGCACCGGACACTCGACGATCTCCAGGCCGCCGAAGTGGCAGCCGCGCATTCCGACGGTCGGGTACCTGGGCAGGTCCTCGACGCATTCGGCGGGAAGCCGCTCGCGGTCGAGCAGTAGGAGACTGTGGCTGCGGGCGGTGGGGCGGTCATCGACGCGTGCGAAGACCACGAGGCCGCGAGCGCGGTCGGCATTGGCGATGACCGTCTTGGTTCCGTTGAGCAGGAAACCGTCGGGCATCACGTCCGCCGCGATCTCGTCGCGCACGAAGTCGTTGGCGTGCGGCTCACCGCGTCGCGCGACCGCGATCCGCCCGCCGGACAGCAGCAGATCCGCGACCCAGCGCTGCTGCGCGTCGGTGCCGGCGAACCAGACCGGCGCCGCCGCGATGAAGCTCGACAGCCCGTAGCCGAAGCCGAGCGAGGGATCGCGGCGGAACACCGGTCGCAGGGTCCTGCCGAGCAGGTCGAGCCGTTCGAACCTGCCGCCGAGCCGGGCGGGCACGAACTCCGCGCCCATGCCGAAGTCGTCGAGCAGCGCTTCGGCCTCTCCCAGCACCTCCCAGTGGTCGTCCGCGGTGAGCACCGCCTCAAGTCCCAGCGGATTGGCCGGGTCGGCCATCGGGCCGAAGCGGCGCTCCAGATCGTCCGCGCGGGCCTGCGCCCCGAGCGGCGGCGCGGCCGGGGGTGAAGAGACAGTACCCAGATTCACTTGTGGCTCCTGGTGTCTGTGCCGTGGTGCGGTGCGGCAATGAGGCGTACGCGGTGAGTGCGCGGCCGACGAGCGCATTGCCGGGACTGTTCCAATTCATGCTGGAGGGCGGGTCGAGGGGAGATGAGGAGGCGGCGGGCGGACTCAGGGCGATGAGAGGGCAGGCGGCGAGGCGGTCCGGGGAGCGCTGGCTCGGGACCGGACCGCCTAGGCCGTGGGTAAGAAGTATCGCCGGGGCCGCGACGCCTGCCACGCACGCTCGCTGCGTCGGCGAAACGCCCACAGACGACCCGGTATGACGGCGCTCCGCCGCCTTGCGATCGCACGCGCCAGACGCCGCGGCCTTTTCCGACGCTACTTCTTACACACGGCCCAGTAGTCCTGCGTGCCGTGGCTGGTGTGCGCGGGCACGGTGGCGGCGAGCTGGTAGCCGCTGCCGCGCTGCGCCAGGGTGGCTTCCGCCGTCGGTGCTGGTCGCCTTCACCGGC
>NZ_DASRBQ010000051.1:0-2177 GCF_035653575.1 Actinocrinis sp. | reverse complement strand
TCTGGCGCCAGGGTGGCGCACAGGGCCGTTCTGGCCCCAACGGATCGCCGACGGCACCGCGCGCGCCCCAACGGCACACGCCGATACCTTTCAGCATCCGTTGAGCCACGTCTGAAAGAGCCTCAGCGGAAGCGAGTTCGTACTCGGATCCAGCGATGGTGGCGAAAACAGACCGCCTAAAGACTGCTCGACCGGCTGCGAAATGTCACGAAATGCACCTGGCGGTAGTTGGCGAAATCGCCATCCGAACCCTGAGACGCGCTGACCTGCGCAAATGCGGACGACTCTGCATGGTGCTGACCTGGTGCTGACCCGTAGGGACATTTCGGGCACGACTCGAGGATGAAAGCGCAGGTCAGAGGCGTTCTCGTGCGGCGAGCCGGTCTGTAAGCCGGGTTCTGTTCGCGCGCTGCGGACAGCGTGCGAGGCGACCATCCATCTAGGGCGTGCGTCGCCGCACGCCTCAAGCGGTCTACCCGCGAGCTTGGGCGGGCCGCCCTCAGACACTCGCGCGGGGCGGTTTTCGCGGCTGTCGCCGCGGCGCCGTCCCTTTTTGACCTTGCTCCGGGTGGGGTTTACCGAGCCGCCCGGGTCACCCCGGGCGCTGGTGGGCTCTTACCCCGCCGTTTCACCCTTACCGCAGCCGCTTGGCCGCGGCGGTCTGTTTTCTGTGGCACTATCCCGCGGGTCACCCCGGGTTGGTGTTGCCAACCACCCTGCCCTGTGGAGCCCGGACTTTCCTCGGGCGCAGGTTCGCACCTGCGCACGCGGTCGCCCGACCGGCTCGCCGCATGGTCATTCTAGGGCCCGGGCGAGCAGGTTTCGTTCAGCGGCGGGTTCGGGGCTGGCGGCGGCCGGTCGTTATCGGGGGCGTGTCGCTAGCTGGCGGGGGTCGAGACGGTCGGCGCGGCGAGCCGGTCGACCGCGAGTTGGGCCAGCAGCGCTGCGCCGTCCGGCAGGACGCGGTCGTCGAAGGCCGCCTCGGGGGCGTGGTTGAACGGGGCGGTGGACGGGTCGCGGCCCTCGATCGTCGCGCCGAGGAAGACCATCGCGCCGGGGACCCGTTCGAGGACGCGCGAGAAGTCCTCGGCGCCGGCCAGCGGCTGCGGCATCGTGACGAAGCGCTGCTCGCCGAAGTGCTCGCGGACCGTCGCGCCGACGGTCTGCGCCGCCGCCGGGTCGTTGACCGTCACCGGGTAGAGGCTGTGGAACTCCGCGTCGACCTCGAGGCCGTGGGCCTTCGCGATGCCCTCGACGGTGGCCTTGACCGTGGGCAGGACGCGGTCGAGCGCGGCGGCGGAGAAGGCCCGGATGGTCGCGTCGAACACCGCCGTGTCGGGAATGATGTTGTTCTTCGTGCCGGCTTGGAAGTAGCCGACGGTCACCACGATCGGATCGAAAATGTCGAACTTGCGCGTCACGACCGTCTGCAGCGCGGTCACCATCTCGCACGCGGCGGGGATCGGGTCGTTGGCGCGGTAGGGGGCTGAGCCGTGCCCGCCACGCCCGCGCACGGTGACCTTGAAGTCCGCGCACGCCGCCATCAGCGTGCCGGCCCTTGTCGCGAACACGCCGCGCGGGAGGAGCCCGGAGGTCACGTGGATCGCGTACGCCGCGCTCGGCGGCGTGCCGGTCGCGTCGAGCACGCCCTCGGCGATCATGTGGGCCGCGCCGTCGTCGCCCTCTTCCCCCGGCTGGAACATGAAGACCACGTCGCCGTGCAGGTCGCCGCGCCGAGCCGAGAGGAGCTTCGCGGCGCCCGCGAGGATCGCCGTGTGCAGGTCGTGTCCGCAGGCGTGCATGACGCCGTTGCTGCGCGATAGGTAGTCGTGCGTTCCCTGCTCTTGGAGCGGTAGCGCGTCCATGTCTCCGCGCACCAGGACGGTCGGGCCGGGTGCATTACCGCGTAGGACCGCGGTTACCGAGTTGAGCCCCTTGCCAGTCGATATCTCCAGACCGAGTCCATCGATCGCGGCGAGCACTTTCTCCTGGGTGCGAGGCAGCTCGAGGCCGAGTTCAGGCTCGCGGTGCAAGGCGCGGCGCAGCTCGGTCAGTTCGCCGGCCAGTTCGACGGCGTCTTCGTGCACGGACATGTGGGTGGGGACCTCCGGGTTGAGATAGGTGAGGCGGGACAGGTAAGGCGGGAGGGGGAAGCGGGAGGGGCGGGGCAAAGAGGG
>NZ_DASRBQ010000050.1:0-4318 GCF_035653575.1 Actinocrinis sp. | reverse complement strand
ACCGGATTCGGGCGCCACGCACAGTGTGTGCCGAATCCGCACAAGCCTTGCGGATCAGACTTCGAACTCTATCGAGCATCCCAGCGTGATCGCATCATCACTGATGGTTCACACCGCTCGGCGGCCGCCTGCGGTGGCCCCACGCGGAAGGAAGGATGCTCATGACCCTCGACCTCGGCCGAGCGTTACACGCCGAACAAACAGCTGAACCGCCGCGCAGCAGCCCACCGGCTGGTCCGAGGCGACCTGGCACGCCGACGAGTGCGCAGTTCCCACCGTCTGTCAGGGCGTGCTCGCGCATTGGGCGGGCGTCATATGTCGGATGGCAACGGTGACGGGCGCTGACGCGGCACCGCTGCAAGCCGTGCTGGTCACGGGCGGCGCCGGGTTCATCGGCTCACACTTCGTCAAACGGTTGCTGCGCTGCCCGGACGTGGCCGAGGTGACCGTTCTGGACGCGCTGACCTACGCCGGAAGCTTGAAGAACCTGGGCGGGGCGCTGGATGACCCGAAGCTGGAATTCGTGCACGCCTCGATCCTCGACCAGCCGGTCGTGGACGCCGTCATGGGCCGGCACACCGCGGTGGTGCACTTCGCCGCGGAGTCGCACGTGGACCGCTCCTTCTTCCACGACGCCGCGTTCCTGTCCACGAACGTGCTCGGCACCCAGGTGCTGTTGGACGCCGCGCTGCGCCATCGGGTGCGCAGGTTCGTGCACGTCTCGACCGACGAGGTCTACGGGCCCTGGCTCACCGGCGCCGCGAGCGAGCGCGACCGGCTGGCCCCGACCGTTCCGTATGCCGCCTCCAAGGCCGCCAGCGACCTGGTGGCCCTCTCGTACGCGCGTACCTATGGGGCGCCGGTGTGCGTGACTCGCTCGTCGAACAACTACGGGCCCGCCCAGCACCCCGAGAAGATCATCCCACTGTTCATCACCAGCCTGCTCAAGGGCCAGGACGTCGCCTTGCACGGCGACGGGAAGCACGTGCGCAACTGGCTGCACGTGCAGGACAACTGCGCCGGAATCGAGCTGGTGCTGCGCGCCGGGCGACCGGGTGAGATCTACAACCTCAGCGACGGGATCGACCTGACCAACAACGAGCTGACCCGGATCCTGCTGCAGCTGTGCGGCGCCGGCTGGGACCGGGTCCGCTACGTTCCCGATCGCACGGCCAACGACCTGCGCTACGCGATGGACTGCGCGAAGGCGCGGGAGGAACTCGGCTACCGGCCGACGCACGACCTGGAAACCGCCCTCGCCGAGACCGTGGAGTGGTACCGCAGCCGTCCGGACCGGTGGGCGCCGGCGCTGCGCGACCCGGCCGCCCCGCTGCCCCGGATCCTTCCTGGTGGCCCAGAGCAGCGCGAGGCGATCTGATGAGCGCCGACGGGGTACTCGGCCAGCGCCGCATCCTGGTCACCGGCGTCGGCGGCGCCCCCGCCTTCGACCTGGCCCGGTTGCTGCTGCGCGCCGGCCACGAGGTCATCGCCGCCGACTGCGACCATCTCGCCCCGGGCCTGCTGATCCCCGGGGCCGTAGCGCGCCTGACCGCCCAATGTACGGACGCCCGCTACGAGCGGGACCTGCTGGAGTTGTGCGAGCAGCTGCACCCTGACGCGATATTCTCCGGCGTCGAGCAGGAACTGCCGCTGCTGCTGCGGATGCGCCCGCACCTGCAGGGGCTCAAGGTGCGCACGTGGCTACCGCCCGCCGACGCGGTCGCGGCCTGCGTGGACAAGGCCCGCTTCGCGCGGGTGCTGCGCGAGCACGCGATCCCGGCACCTGGCACCTGGCTGCCGCACCGGCTGCACGAGGCCCGCACCAGCGGCGGCGCCCTGATCGTCAAACCGCGGCACGGGCAGGGCTCTAAAAACGTGCACGTGTGCGCGACCCGCGCCCAGGCGAAAGTCCTCTGCCAACTCGTCCCGGACCCGATCGTTCAGGAATACGTCGAGGGCGAGGAGTTCACCGCCGACTGCCTGACCGGCCCGGACGCCCGCTCCTCGGTCATCCTGCGCCGCCGACTGCTGATCAAAGGCGGCCTGGCCATGGTGTCTGAGACCTTCCGCCACGGCGGCGCCGAGGACGCCGTGCGCCGAACCCTGAGCGCACTGGGCATGACCGGCGTGTGCTGCGTGCAGGGCCTGATCCGCGCCGACGACACCGCGGTGATCACCGAAGCGAACGCGCGATTCGCCGGGGCGTTCCTCGCCTCCGTCGCCGCCGGCGCCGACCTGGTCAGCCAGGCGCTGCGCGGGGTGTTCGGGTTCGACATCGACCACGAGCGGCTGCGCTACCGGCCGGGAGTGCGCACCACCAAATACGTCGAGACGTTCGCCGCCGCCACTGGCGCGGGAGCGGATCTGGAGGTCACCGATGCAGACCGGCGCGATTAGCCCGGCTTACGCCCGCAACGCCAAACCGTATCTGCTCGGCGGCGAGCTCGACGCCGTGGCGGCGGTATTCGAAGACGGAGAGTTCGGCCACGCCAAGATCGTCGAGCAGTTCGAGCGCGCGGTGGCCGCGTTCCTGGGTGTCGATGACGTGGTGGCGGTAGCCTCCGGCACGGAGGCGCTGTACATCGCGCTGCGCGCGGCCGGGATCAGCCCGGGCTGCGAGGTGATCGTGCCGTCGCTCACCTTCTGCGCCTCGGTGCAGGCGATCGTCGCGACCGGGGCTCGGCCGGTGTTCGTCGAGGTCGATCCCGCGACGCTGTGCACGTGCGCGCAGACGCTGCTCGACGCGGTCACCAGCGCCACCCGCGCCGTCATGCCGGTGCTCTACGGCGGGCGCGCGATCGACTGCTCGTCAATCCGGGCGATCCTGCACGAGCGCGACATCGTGATCATCGAGGATGCGGCCCACGCCTTCGGGTCGACCACGCCCGACGGTGAAGTGCCCGTAGGCGCGACCGGTGACGTCACCTGCTTCAGCTTCGGCCCGATCAAGAATCTGACCTGCGGTCAGGGCGGCGCGATCGTCCCGCGCAGCGCACACGAGGCTGAGCGTGCCAGGACGCTGCGCCTGTGGGGGGTCGCCACCTCTCAGGCCGAGCGCAAGCGCACCACCGGCTACCAGGTCCAGGGCACGGGCCTGCACGGGTTCATGTCGGCGATCAACGCGGCGATCGGCCTGGTCCAGCTCGACGGATTCGCGGCACTGCGCGAGCGGCGCACAAGCCTGTGGCGCGCCTACCGCGACGTGCTCGCCCCGCTCGAGCAGGTCGCCCTAGTCGACGTGGACATCGAGCGCAGCGTCCCGTTCAACTGCGTCGTACGTGTCCCCGAACGCGATGCGGTGTTCACCGCGATGCGCGGCGCCGGGCTCGGGGTGGGCGTGCACTACCCGCCCAACCACCGGCAGCCGGCCTTCGACGCCTGGGCTCGGGGCCTGCCGGTCACCGAGAAAGTCAGTGAGCAGATCATGAGCCTGCCGTTCCACCCGGCCATGGACGCGGACGATGCACAGATCGTGGCCGCTGCCCTCGCACAGGCGCTGCCCTCGGCCCGGGGCCGCGGGTGAACTCCCAGCAGCCGCCCGGCCCACGGCGGATATTGACCGTATGCCTGGGCAACTACTGCCGCTCGCCGCTCGCCGCCGCGAGCCTCACTCAGCTCGCCGGCCCCGAGTTGGAGACCCGCTCCGCGGGACTGCGCGGCAAGTGGGTCGGGCGGCCGGCCCACCCATGGATGTGCGCCGCCGCCGCCGAGCGCGGCATCGACCTTCGCGCCCACCGCGGCACTCAGATCACGCAAGAGCTGATCGGCTGGGCCGATCTGGTCCTGGCGATGGACCGGGCGGTGCTTGCCGAACTGCGGCAGTTCGCCGGCGCGCGCTACGCGGGGAAACTACGCACCTACCTGCCCGACGCTGACGTGCCCGACCCGTTCGGCGGACCCTACGAAGCGTTCCGCGACTGCGTCGCACGGATACGCCACGGCGCTTTCGCATATCTGCCCGAGAGCGACGCTTTGCCCGGAGTGCAGCGAAACTGAGAGTCTTCGAGGTGAACTCCGGCACGTAGAGGCGTATCGAGCTGATGTACGCGCATCGGGGACCCGGCGGCTGCGATGTCGGCGGTCCGCTGCACCCGATTCGTATCCTGACCCTACGCTGACCCGATGCAGCGGCTGAGCCGCCGCACGGTGGCCGCTATTTGCGACCGACGCGGCGTGCTGCGAGTGAGGTGCTGATGGCAGCGACAGTGGCGGCATTGTGGTCCAGCCATGATGGCAGGGGCCCGCACTCGACAGCCGCCGCGGTGGGGCTCGCCGACAACCTTGCCGCGGCGTGCATGCGAGCGATGTGGAGCGCGAT
>NZ_DASRBQ010000049.1:0-44835 GCF_035653575.1 Actinocrinis sp. | reverse complement strand
TACCCGGCCAGGATCGAGGACCCCGCACCGGTCGGCAGTTCACCAAATGGCTAGCCGTCTGCCCTATCTCGGCTATCTGGTTTGGCCGCCGGTCCGATCGATCTGGATTCCGCCGCCCCCGCCGCCCGACGAGGCGCTATTGCGCCGCGTGATAGACGGCCTCAACCGACTCCAATTCCACAACTGAGCCGGAACCGGTCCCGATCTGGGGACCCTCCACCGGCCCCCTGAACCGGCCGCCCTGCCCTCCCCGCCGGTGCGTTAGCCCCCGTGGCGCACCGTAGGCGGGGCGGCCTTCCCCGCAGCACCGCAAGCCCCCGGGCGGCGCATCCGAGTCGCCGCACAGGCTCCCCCACGTGCGCCGCCCGGGTTCCAGCTCTCGAAGAAAGAACGCTGAGACACCTTGCGGTCATCAGAGTTCTGGCTAGACTCGGGGCAGACAGTAACAAACCGTGAAAAAGCGGTCATATGTTGCTGTCCAATTCCGAAACCGAGAGGTGGAAATGACCGTCGTCGTCAATCTCAAGGACGTGGCACTCAAGCCGACCGCGTGCGGCTCGTGCCAGGGATCGTCATCTGACAACACCGTCCGCACCGAAGTCCGCACCGCGCTCGAAGAGCAGGCGCGCACCGGCCAGACCGTCAACGAGACGTCGGCTCTGATCGCCGCGTAACGACCGCCAACCCGTCACCGGTTACGGTGCGAGCCAATGTCAGAGGATTGAGGCACGATGCTGCTCAAGTCGTCGTACTACAACCACTTCACCGTGACCGGTGACGGCGGTCACGTGCTGCTGTTCAACAAGTCGTGCGGCAGCGTCGCACTCGTCGAACCCGCAGTCGCCGACGCGCTCAGGAACGGTGCGCTCAACACGCTCCAATCGGACACCATCACGGAGTTGACCGATGCGGGGTTCCTCGTGCCCGCCGACACCGACGAAATCGCCACCGCCCGAGAGCGCTATCTCCGCAGCAAACAGCAAAACAGTGCTCTCGCAATCACCATGGAACTCGGACAAGCCTGCAATCTGGCCTGCACCTACTGCTACCAGAACGACTATCGCGACAAGGTGGTGATCACTGAGGAGGCGATAGCCCGGCTCGCGCGGTACATCGAAGCCGTAGTCACCTCCGGCAAACGGCCGATCACCGACATTGCGTTCCGGTTCATCGGCGGTGAGCCGCTGATGCAGAAGGCGAAGGTACTCCAGGCCGCCTCAGACCTGCGCGAGCTGGCGAACCGTCTCGGCGTGGTGCTCCACACCCAGATCGACACCAACGGCCTGTTGATTGACGAAGCCGTGGTCAAGACACTTGACGCGCTGTCCATCACGCTGACCAACAAAGCCGACCACGACACGGTACGAGTCCGGCACAACGGTTCCGGCAGCTATGACGCCATCCTGCGCAAGCTCAAGCGGCACGCCGAGCACTTCAACCGGTACGGCACCGTCTTGAGCATCCGCTACAACGCGAACGCGCTGAACTCGCGCTACGTGCCCGAGGTCTACCGCATGATCAAGGCCCTTGGCATCCGGCGCAGTGAGTTCGAGCTCTACAACACGGTGAACTACGACTACAACCTTCTCGTTCCGACGCTCACCCGCGACCAGTTCAAGCGGCTCTACTTGGATCTCGTGCGGCTCAAGGCGGAGCACGGCGAGATGATCACCGACTTCCCCCGGCCGACGTTCACCCCGTGCAGCGCCTACACGCCCTATAACCTCAAAGTCACCGCCGCCGGTGAGCTGGCTCTGTGCGACGCGATGCACACTCCCGCCGGTTCGCTCGACGACGTGGCCGACGACATCGACGCGGCCAAACGGATCTTCCCAGAGATCGCGGCACACAACCCGTTCGACGACGAGCAGTGCGGCACCTGCACGAACATCGGGATCTGCGGCGGCAAGCTGTTCTGCAAGTCCAACCCGCACGCCGCCGACAACAACCCGTGCGACTTCCTGCCGTTCGACATGGACGAGTTCTTGAGATTCTTCGCCGAGGCGTACCCCACCATGCCCGAACGGTTCGACCTAGCCAGCGTCGCCCTCGACTAGCCCTGTCTGCGAGGTAGAGCACGTTACGGCATCGGTAGCGTAAGGTAGGGCCTGCTTGTTGTAATAACTATAACTCGCAAGTACGAGGTGACCCCCCCGAATCCGCGTCGGGGGGGTCACCTCGCACTACTTGATGATCAGCTTCAACAAGCTGATCACTGCGACCGCCAGGCGTACAACCAAATCCAGGTTCGGATAGCTGCGTACCTCGCGGTTACGGCGTTTAGGCTTCTGCGTCAACGCCGCTTCACCTCCCTTCACCGGCGGATCTGTCCGCCGATCGGACGGACAGGCGCGGACCCGGTTCAAGGAGGCTGAGAGCAACGCTATCGCACACCACCAAATCGGCGCTGACGCGAAAGGAGTACCCGAACGCGCGAACAGCGACTACCGGCCGCCACAAGCCCGGTCCAAGGTGGTTCGCCGCGAACCACCCCCGGCAACGTCGCCATGCGGAGCAATCACCGGCCACCGGCAGCGCAGCCCAGAAGCGGGGCAGCGCCGCCGGCCGCCTCCGCTGTCAACTCACCTACCAGCCGGAACGGCTTACCAGCGGTCTTTTTGCGCCCGCGCCTCGTACAGCAAGACCGAGGCCGAAACCGACACGTTCAGCGAGTCGGCTGATCCGAGCATTGGGATACCGATGCGCTTAAAATTCGCGTCGTACCAGGGCTGCGACACGCCGTATCGCTCGCTGCCGACGACGAGCGCTGTTCGCCCCCGGTAGTCACATCGACGGTAATTCGTGCTCTTATCCGTATCCGCGATGTAGACCGTGAAGCGCTCAGCGTTTAGCCACGCAATCGCCTCTTCCGCCTTCTCGAACTCAAAGGACGGAACTTTGATGCTCATCCCTTGGCTACTGCGCAGCACCTTCGGGTGAGTCATGCGCGTGCGCCGGTTGGTCATCACCAGACAGTCAGCCCCGCACGCATCGAGCGTTCGGATGAGCGTGCCCAGGTTTCCGGGGATCTCCAGCGCATCAGTCACCAGGACCAACGCATCATCCCCGAAGCCGATCGTGTCCGGTCCCCAGTCAGGAAGCTGGGCAATCGAGATCAATCCATCCGGGTTAGGTCGTTCCGCAAGCCGCTCAAGGGTCTTGGTCGAAATCTGATAGGAGCGCCTAGCGCGCGCCACGAGCTGAGCAGCGCGCTTCTTGGCCTCATCCGAGTACGCCGCTTCCGGACACCACAGGAACGTCTCAACGACAACACCGGTCTCTAGAACGATGTTGTTCTCAAACAGGCCCTCAGCGACGAAGGTCCGGCGGGGGATGCCCGTGCGGTTGTTTTGAATGTCGCGCACCAGCTCAGCGGCCGGATGCCGCAAGCCGATCTGTTGGAGGTCCATGCCGCTCGTCTCGTCGTGGGGATCGCTCCAGGATACCGCCGAGTCTGGCTCTCTCCGGGCCACAAAACGACGCGAGCCCTGCACGATGATCTACAAGCAGCAGGCAAGCGACCCGGCACCCTTCAGGAAGGAACCGGGCCGTCACCGCTGCTCAACTGTTGGGGCGTTTACCGTGGTTCGCGCTGCCCTTCTTGCGGTCCCTCTTCTTGCGCCCACGCTTCGACATAGGGATCTCTCCTCTTCCGTCTCGTTGACTAGTACGACCCGCAGACTAGAGCAGCTGCCGCACCGAAGATGTAGCGGCGCAGCCGTTCTTGTCGGTGGCCGCCGGTAGTTGGATGGTCGGTTGGGTCGGTCGTGGCATCTCCGCACGCGCCACCCGAAGGGTTGCCAGCCGTCCGCCCCGTCGTCAAGGAAAGAGCGCCTTGACGACGGGACAGCCGCCCGGCAAGACGGAGTCTGCCGCGTACGGAGATGCCACGACCTCAGCCCCAGCCATGGGCGCGGCCCGCAGCAGGCGCAGCCCACAATGCCCCGGCCACGGCCCCGGGATGAACTTCACAACCCGCGATCAGTAGGAATCCAGCCGAAACCGCAGCTCAGAAGTAGAGCAGGAACAAGTATTGACCCAGATCAAGGACGTCCCCTGGGACGACTGGACGATCGCCGTCCCAGCCTTCCTCGCGATCACGCTCATGGCGTTCACCTACAGCATCACGGTAGGGATTGGGGCATCGGTCATCGCCTTCGTTCTGGTGAAGACGGCGGCCGGCAAGATCCGCGAGGTCAGCCCGCTGCTGTGGATCGTCGGCGCGTTGTTCGTGGCCTACTTCGCGCTGAACCCGATCCAGCAGGCTCTCAACATCAAGTAGGCGTCAGCTGGAGCGCGAAACGGCCGGGATCGGCCCGGGTGAATGCAGTCTGTCCACCCGGACCGGTCCCGGCCTCTCGTCGGCCTCCACTGGCGTCGCAGTGCCCACCCCGGCCGACGTATTTATGTGGTCTTCTTTTGTCTTCGGTCCGGCCGCTCAGCCGGAGCCGGCCATCGGCGGCTGCATGTGGCCGAGCTGGATCATCATGCTCATCGAGTCGTAGTACACGTCGCCGCTCGCGATGCGGCCGCTCGCGTCGAAGCGCAGCACCTCGCACATGCCGAGGTCCATGCGGTGGCCCGTGGCCGGCAGATTGGCCATCGGGCCGTTGTTCGTGCCGCGGCCCTGGAAGGTGGCGACGCAGTGGTCGCCTCCGTCGATGTACCTGGCGTCCTCGACTGCGGCGTCCGGGAAGGCGTTGATCCAGTCTTGCAGCCAGTCGATGAACTCCGCCGGGCCCTTGGTCGTCAGGCCGCGGGCGTGGTCGGTGTACTCGGTGTCGGGGCGGAAGTGGCGGACCGCCTCGTGCAGGTCTCGGCTGTTGAACGCGGTGTGCGCGGAGCGGTGGATGTCGGCCAGATCTGATCGGCTGCCGGACATCGCGGTGCCTGCGGCCGAGTCATGCACCTGCGCGATCTCGGGAACGCCGGGGCTCAGGCCGAGCTCCTGCATGATCGGTCCGACGGTCGCGGCGAACCGGTCGAGGTCCTCCCGGCTCTCCCACACGTCGAACACGCGTAGATCGTCCGGGTCGCCATAGCAGACGTGGTAGATCAGCCCGGACGGGTCGCCTGCGCCGGCCTGCTCGAGCCGAATGCCCGCCTGCTCGTAGGTCGCGGCGTTCATCGCCGGCGTCGGGTTGACGCGGATCACGAAGGCCATTGACCGGCCCCCCTCGAGATCGAATTTCGCTTCGGCTCCCCGTCCTGACCTGCTATATGCCAGCACCGCGGCCGGTGGGTCACAAGGGTCCATCCAGGTGACCGGCCGTCACTCTTCGTAGCTGTCGGCCGAATCCGCGGGCGGCTCGTCGGCGCCGAGTTCGCGCAGTCTCCGCAGCAGGAATTCGCGCTCTGCGCCGCCCTCGGTGAGGGACAGGGCCGCCCGGTACTCGGCGACGGCCTCGTCGGTGCGACCGAGCCGCCGCAGCAGATCGGCCTTCGCCGCTGGGAGGTAGCGGTAACCGGCGAGGTCGGCGGACCTGCCCGCGCCGCCGACGCCGTGTTGTTCGAGCTCAGCGATCTCGGCGAGCGCGGCCTCGGCGCCGTAGACCATCGAACGGGCGGCAGCGCGGTTGAGCGCCACCACCGGGGAAGGCCAGACGCGCATGAGTACGTCGTAGAGCTCGACGATCTGGGGCCAGTCCGTTTCCTGATACGTCTTCGCCTCGGCGTGCAGCGCCGCGATCGCCGCTTGGAGCGCGTATCTGCCGGGGCGTCCACCGCGCAACGCCTGCGGGATCAGGCTCATGCCTTCCTCGATCTGCTCCCGATTCCACAGGCTGCGATCCTGGTGTTCGAGCAGGACGAGCCGTCCCTGCTGGTCGGTCCTGGCCCTCGTGCGGGAATCAGTGAGCAGCATCAGGGCCAGCAGGCCACTTACTTCACGCTCGTCTGGCATCAGCACTCGTAGCATCCGGGCCAGATCGATCGCCCTTGCCGTGAGGTCGCGCTGTATCAGGTCCGTGCCGGTCGGGTCGGTGTGGCCCGTCGTATATACGAGATGGATGACGGACAGCACCGCGCGCAGCCGGTCGGGCAGTTCGGTCGCCTCGGGCACGCGGTACGGGATGCGGGCCGCTGCGATCTTCTTCTTCGCCCTGGTCACCCGCGCGGCCATGGTCGCTTCCGAGACCAGGAACGCCTGCGCGATCTGAGGCGTCGTCAAGCCGCAGACCAGGCGCAGAGTAAGGGCGATCTGCGCTTCGGGGGCGAGGGCGGGGTGACAGCAGGTGAAGATCAGGCGCAGGCGGTCGTCGGGGACCGGGGAAGACGAGTCCGCCGGTGCGAGACGCGCGCCGAGCGCCGTGAACGGGTCGGGCGGGGCGAACGAGGCGTCGAACTCTTCATCCGCCGGCTCGGGGTCGATGAGCAGAGGCAGCTTGTCGCGCAGGGTGCGTTGGCGACGGCAGATGTCGAGTGCGCGGCGGCGTGCGGTAGTGGTGAGCCATGCCCCGGGGCTGTTCGGCACGCCCTGCTTCGTCCACGCGTCGAGCGCCGCGAGGTAAGCGTCCTGCACGCACTCCTCGGCCAGATCGAGGTCCCCGGCGACGCGCGCCGTCGCGGCGAGCACGTAGGCCCACTCGCGGCGGTGCGCGTCGGCGACCGCGTCCCGGGCCTCGGCGGCGGCCTCGGAAGGTTCCGGGTCGTGCCGCGCGAGGCCCGGGTCCGGATGCGCGTCCCGCTGCGCGCGCCGGTCCGGAGTCATCCGCTAGAAGACCATGACCGGTCGGACCTCGACGCCGCCCTTGAGCACCGGGACCAGCTTCGCGATCGCCAGCGCCTGGTCCAGGTCGGCCGCCTCGATCAGGTAGTAGCCGCCCAGCGCCTCCTTGGTTTCGGCGAACGGGCCGTCGGTCACCACGTCGCCGCGCACGGAGGTGGCGGTGCTGGTCGGCTGCAGCGCGTTGCTGTTGACGATCTTGCCGCCCAGCTCGACGCACTGTTCCTGGAAGCGGCCGTGCGCCTTGAGCATCCGGTCGTACTCCTCCGGGGACGCGGCGGCCCACGCGGCCTCGTCGTCGAACAGCAGGATCATGTACTCGGCCATGACGGTGTCCTTTCACCTTTGGATTTCGGCTCCGACACCAACTACGACGAACAGCATCCCGCGGAATCGACAACGGCGCGGCCCGGATCGCCCGACGATTTCACGGTCGGCTCGCCGCCACTGGCCGGTAAGGGGTGGTGGGTGGAATAACTCCTTGCTCCTTAGCGTAGCTAATGATGTAGGCTCGAGGTTGACGGGCCGTTCGCCTGCCCGCCACCGCACCGCCGCACCATCGCAACACCGCACTACCCCAGGGGGTCGCCCTTGAGCGCGCGCAGCGCCGTTTCCACCACTTTCCGCTCTCTCCGTATCCGCAACTACCGGCTTTTCGCCGCCGGACAACTCGTATCGAACACCGGTACCTGGATGCAGCGCATCGCCCAGGACTGGCTGGTGTTGGCGCTGACCCACAGCGGCATCGCGCTCGGCGTGGTCTCAGCGCTCCAGTTCCTGCCGATCCTGTTGTTCTCGGTCTGGGGCGGGGCCCTGGCCGACCGCTACCGCAAGCGCGTGATGCTGATGATCACGCAGAGCAGCATGGGTCTGCTCTCCGCCGGGCTCGCCGTGCTGACGCTCTCCGGCGCGGTCACCGTCTGGCAGATATACGTCTTCGCCCTCACGCTCGGCATGGTCACCGCGCTGGACACCCCGGCCCGCCAGTCCTTCGTGGTCGAGATGGTCGGCCCGGACCAGCTGCAGAACGCGGTCTCGCTGAACTCGGCGAACTTCAACCTGGCCCGGATCGTCGGCCCGGCGGTGGCCGGTGTGATGATCGGGCTGTTCCGCTCCGAGGTCACCGGCAGCGGCTGGGTGTTCCTGATCAACGCCGCGTCCTACGCCGCGGTCGTCTCCAGCCTGGCCGCGATCCGGGTGCGCGAACTGCTGCCGGCCAAGCGGGTCGAGCGGCGCCGCGGCCAGCAGATCGAGGGCTTCCGGTATCTGCGCACCCGGCCCGACCTGCTCGCCGTGCTGGGCACCGTGCTGATCTTCGGCACCTTCGGGCTCAACTTCCCGGTGCTGCTGCCGCTGTTCACCACGCGGGTCTTCCACTCCGGCGCCTCGGCCTACGGGCTGCTGTCCGCGATCATGGCGGTCGGTTCGCTGACCGGCGCGCTGCTCGCGGCCCGGCGCGGTACCGTGCGGATCCGGCTGGTGCTCGGCGGTGCGATCGCGTTCGGCGTGCTGGAGGCGATCTCCGCGGCCATGCCGGACTTCGCGGCCTTCGCGCTGCTGCTCCTGCTCACCGGGACGGCCGGGCTCACCGTGGCGACTACGGCCAACGCGGTAATGCAGACCTCGGTGACGCCCCAGCTGCGCGGCCGGGTGATGGGCGTGTACCTGCTCGTATTCATGGGCGGTACGCCGATCGGATCCCCGCTGGTCGGCTGGATGGCCGGATCGCTCGGAGTACGCTGGACGCTGGCCCTGTGCGGCGTGGCCACTGCGCTTTCCGCGGTCACCGCGGCTTACGCGCTCGCCTGGCGCACCGACCGGAGAATCATGGCCAGCGTGACCAGCCGTCCGCACCTCGCAGTCGTGCCGCGTACCGCATAATCAGGTTCTTCGATCCGGTCGGGGCTTAGGCGCCGGTAGGCTACCGCCGCCGGCGCGGGGCGCGGCCCGCAGGGAATGCCGCCCCGCCGCCGCGATCATGCTCGAAGAGGCATGATGGGTCGAGTGGCCCTGTCGAAGGTGACAGAGCCCCGGACCGGAGGTCTTGATGCGGCTGTTCGTCGCGGTGATCCCGCCGCGCCCCGTCGTGCTCGAACTGCGCGCCGCATTGACCACGCTTCCGCACGGCGACCCGGCGTTGCGCTGGTGCCGGCCGGAGACCTGGCACGTCACGCTCGCGTTTCTCGGCGATGTGCCCGAGGACGCGCTGGACGACCTCAAGGAACGGCTCGGCCGGGCGGCCGCGCGCAACACCCCGATGGAGCTGGCGCTGGCCGGCGGCGGCCACTTCGGCGGACGCACCCTGTGGACCGGGGTGCAGGGCGACCGCGACCGGCTCGGCCGGCTCGCCGAGTCGGTCAACAGCGTCGCCCGGCGCTGCCACATCAAGGTGGATGAGCGGCCGTTCCGGCCACACCTGACCCTGGCCCGCGTGCGCGATTCCGGAAATGGCAACCACAACACGCACGGGCACGGCCAGGGCAACGGCAGCGGAAGCGGCGGCCACGGGCACGGTCACGGCGGGGACGGACTGCCGGACCTGCAGCCTTATGTGGACCGCATGGCCGCGTTCCGCACGCCGCGTTGGCTGGTGGGCGAGATCGACCTGTTCAACGTCGTCGACGATCCGCTCAAGCGGTACGAGCGCATCGGGCGCTGGGCGCTGACGGGGCGGTAGGCGCCAGCTTCGGGAGCGGCGGTACCTAGACTGGCGGGGTGGACCCGCGCATCAGAACCAGAATCGTCACGGCCGCCTTCGTCGCCCTGATCATCCTGGTCATCGTCGGCTCCGTGCTCCGGCATTAGGGAATCTCCGACCGACGCACCGCGGACCGGCCAGATGACCGGTCCGCGGGCGCGCTAAGCCGTTTAGCAGCGGTCTTACAGCCGCTCCACCACGTAGTCGATGCACGCGGTCAGCGCCTCGACGTCGGCCGGCTCGATCGCGGCGAACATCGCGATGCGCAGCTGGTTGCGGCCCAGCTTGCGGTACGAGTCCGTGTCCACGATCCCGTTCGCCCGCAGCGCCTTGGAGACCGCGACCGCGTCGATCGAGTCGGCCAGGTCGATCGTGCCGACCACCTGCGAGCGCTGCGCCGGGTCCGCGACGTACGGCGTGGCGTACTCGGACTTCTCCGCCCAGGCGTACAGCCGGGAGGCCGAATCCGCGGTGCGCGCGGCGGCCCAGTCCAGGCCGCCGTTGCCGTTCAGCCAGTCCAGCTGCTCGGCCAGCAGGAAGAGGGTGGCGATCGCCGGGGTGTTGTAGGTCTGGTCCTTCGCGGAGTTGTCGATCGCGGTCGGCAGGTCGAAGAACGCCGGCACGTAACGCCCGGAGCCGGAGATCTCCTCGACGCGGGCGAGCGCGCCCGGGGAGAACAGCCCGACCCACAGGCCGCCGTCCGAGCCGAGGTTCTTCTGCGGGGCGAAGTAGTAGACGTCGGTCTCGCTCACGTCCACCGGCAGGCCGCCGGCCGCCGAGGTCGCGTCCACGAGCACCAGCGCGTCCTCGTTGGCGCCCGCCACCCGCTTGATCGGCATGGCCACGCCGGTGGAGGTCTCGTTGTGGGTCAGCGCGTACACGTCGACGTCGGCCGCCGCGACCGGCAGCGGGTGCGTACCCGGCTCGGACTTGATCACCTGCGGCTCGGCCAGCCAGGGCGCGGCCTTGGCGGCGGCGGCGAACTTCGAGGAGAACTCGCCGAAGCTCAAGTGCTGGGACTTCTGCCGGATCAGCCCGAAGGCGGCGATGTCCCAGAAGGCGGTCGAGCCGCCGTTGCCCAGGACGACCTGGTAGCCCTCCGGCGCGCTGAACAGCTCGGCGACGCCTTCACGCACCCGGCGCACCAGGTTCTTGACCGGGGCCTGCCGGTGCGAGGTGCCGAGCAGCGCGGGACCCTGCGCGGCCAGCGCGGAAAGGGCTTCGGGACGGACCTTGGACGGACCGCAGCCGAAGCGGCCGTCAACGGGCTTGAGTTCGGCGGGGATCTGGATTTCCGACACGGTGCGTGCCTCCGGCGATCTGATTCCGTACCGCCGACACGGCCGCGCCGGCGGGGATAGCTGAGCTCCCTGGCTGGAACCGAAGAAGCAAATCAAACACAGCATCCCGACCCGGGCGTCGTCGTCCGAGAACGTGAAGAAGACGTTACCGGAAACACACGGTGCTCGGTTAGACCCTGAAGGGGTTAACCGAGCACCGGTTTACCTGCGCTTTTTACCTGACTGTCCGCTTAGTGGACGATCATGGTGTCGAAGCCCTCGATATCCTGGACCTTGCGCTGCGGCGGGCCGATGTAGCGGGCCGCCGGGCGCACCAGGCGGCCGGTGCGCTTCTGCTCCAGGATGTGCGCCGACCAGCCGGCGGTACGGGCACAGGTGAACATCGAGGTGAACATGTTGGCCGGCACCTCGGCGAAGTCCAGCACGATCGCCGCCCAGAACTCGACGTTCGTCTCCAGCACCCGGTCCGGGCGGCGGTTGCGCAGCTCCTCGAGCGCCGCCTCCTCCAGCGCCAGCGCGATCTCGTAGCGCGGCGCGCCGAGCTCGCGGGCGGTGCGCCGCAGCACCCGGGCGCGCGGGTCCTCGGCCCGGTAGACCCGGTGGCCGAAGCCCATCAGCCGCTCGCCGCGGTCCAGCACGCTCTTGACGTACGCCTTGGCGTCGCCGTCGCGCTCGATCGCCTCGATCATGTGCAGTACACGGGAGGGCGCGCCGCCGTGCAGCGGACCGGACATCGCGCCGACCGCTCCGGACAGCGCCGCGGCCACGTCGGCGCCGGTGGAGGCGATGACGCGGGCGGTGAAGGTGGAGGCGTTCATGCCGTGCTCGGCCGCCGAGGTCCAGTACGCGTCGATCGCCTCGACGTGCTTGGGGTCCGGCTCGCCGCGCCAGCGGATCATGAAGCGCTCGACGATGGTCTGCGCCTTGTCGATCTCCCGCTGCGGGACCATCGGCTTGTCTATTCCGCGGGCCGACTGGGCCACGAAGGACAGCGCCATGACGGCGGCCCTGGCCAGGTCGTCGCGAGCCTGCGTGTCGGTGATGTCGTGCAGCGGCTTGAGGCCCCAGACCGGGGCGAGCATCGCGAGTGCGGACTGCACGTCCACCCGGATGTCACCGGAGTGGATCGGGATCGGGAACGGCTCGGCCGGCGGCAGGCCGGGGTTGAACTTCCCGTCGACCAGCAGGCCCCAGACGTTACCGAAGGTCACGTGCCCGACCAGGTCCTCGATGTCGACGCCGCGGTACCGGAGGGCGCCGCCGTCCTTGTCGGGTTCGGCGATCTCCGTCTCGAAGGCGACGACGCCCTCGAGACCGGGTACGAAGTCGGGCATCCTGTTGCTCCCTTGCTGTGGCAAACGTCCTTCGTGGGGGTAGTCCGCGCTGCCGGTCGGCTGCGCGGGCCGTACAAGGGACGGCGGTGAGCGCTCCCTTGCACTCTGTGACTTTCACGCGTTGAACGGGTGTTCCTCCCTTGGAGGTTCCCGCCAAGCGGGGCCGCCTACCTATATTGGACCGCTACAACTTCGGAACGGAAATCGGCGCAAGCCCAGCGTTCCCGCATAAGGTATAGACCATTGCGTGCCCGCTCCAGGGCGCGGCGGCCCGGCGCCCCTTACCGCCGTCGGCGCCGTGACCTTTTCCGCGCGATGACCGGGGACAATGGACACCGTGGACCTAGCCAATCTGCGCCGCGAATACTCCGACCGCGGCATCGAGGTGACCGACTTCACAGCGGATCCGATCGAGCAATTCGCCCGCTGGTTCGCTGAGCTCGACAAGGCCGTCCCAAAATCGGACACGCCATGGTTCGAACCGAACGCGACCGTGCTTTCCACCGCCGACGCCGAGGGCCGGCCGTCCGCCCGCACGGTGCTGTTGAAGCGGTACGGGCCGGACGGCTTCACGGTTTTCACCAACTACCAGTCGCGCAAGGCCCGGGATGTGGCGGCCAATCCGGCGGCGTGCCTGCTGTTCCCCTGGGCCCCGCTGGCCCGGCAGGTGATCGTCACCGGCACGATGACGCGGTCGCCGGAGGCCGAGAGCGACGCGTATTTCGCGACGAGGCCGCGTGGGGCGCAGCTCGGGGCGTGGGCGAGCGAGCAGTCGCGGGCGATCCCGGACCGCGACTGGCTCGACGCGCGCTACGAGCGGTTCGATCGGGAGTTCCCTGACGTCGTGCCGAGGCCGCCGCACTGGGGCGGCCTGCTGCTGGTGCCGGAGACCGTCGAGTTCTGGCAGGGCAGGGCGAGCCGGCTGCACGACCGCCTGCGCTACGTGCGCGAAGGCGACAAGTGGCGGATCGAGCGGCTCAGCCCCTGACTTGCCCGGCCCGGCTCACTGGCTGATACGAGCGATTGGTTTGTCCGTCGGGTGAGTCACAATTGAGTGCACCCCATCATTCTCAAGGGCCGGAGCCGACGAGCGTGAGCGACCTGATCGACACCACGGAGATGTATCTGCGGACCATCTTCGAACTGGAAGAGGAAGGCATCGTGCCGCTGCGCGCCCGGATCGCCGAGCGCCTTGGGCAGAGCGGCCCCACGGTCAGTCAGACCGTGGCCCGGATGGCGCGTGACGGGCTGCTGACCGTGGAGGGCGACCGGCACCTGCAGCTGTCCGAGGCGGGCCGCGCCCACGCCACCCGGGTCATGCGAAAGCACCGGCTCGCCGAGCGGCTGCTGGTGGACGTGATCGGCCTGGAGTGGGACGAGGTGCACGAAGAGGCGTGCCGCTGGGAGCACGTCATGAGCGAGACCGTGGAACGGCGGGTACTCGCGCTGCTGGACAACCCGACGGTCTCACCGTACGGAAATCCGATTCCGGGCCTCGAGGAGCTGGACGCCTCGCTCAGCGCCCCCGACTTCCGGGCCGGCGGGCTGGTCTCGCTGCGCGAGGTGACGGACAAGCTGGCCGACGGCGAGCGCGCGGTGGTCGTGGTGCGCCGGATCGGCGAGCCGGTGCAGACCGACAACGAGGTCATGCACCGGCTGCGGCGGGTCGGGCTGCGGCCGGGAGCGGCGCTGGAGGTCACCCCGGCGGCCGGCGGAGTGCTGATCTCGTCGGCCGGTGAGGCGGCGGAGATCGAGCTGGACCTTGCCGCGCACGTGTTCGTGGAGGGGCGCGCGGAGAACGCCTAGCGGCTAAGGGCTGACTCGGCGTCGTTGCGGCCGAACCGGTCCCGGTCCCGGGTCCGGACTGATAACCCGATCATCAGATTGCTTATGATCGGATTATCGGGCTGGCCGGTGGGGGTAGTGGCGCGTGGCGTGCAGGGCACCTTACCGGTGCAGGCCGCAGGCGTGGGCGAGTGGCGCTGGTGCTCTTCTGCTCAGCTAGCGGTTACCGGTGCAGGCCGCAGGCGTACGCGAGCGGTGCCAGCACCTCTTCTACATCAGGCAGCCAGCGGTTCGTCTCGGAGGGCCGCCGCACCCACTGCGCGTGGCCGATCGCGCCCATCCGCGAGGGCGGCGCGACGATATAGTCCCCGGCGCCCCGGCAGGTCAGGTCCAGCGGGCTGCGGCCCCAGCCCAGCGTCGCGAGCACCTTGACCATCTTCGTACGCGCATTCGGCAGCACGAAGAAGTACATCCGCCGATTCGGGGTCGCGGCGACCGGGCCGACGTTCGTCCCCGCGCGCTCCAACCGGGCCAGGCCAAGGCAGCCGGCGGCCTCGGAGACCTCGAGCACGTCGAAGGTCCGGCCGGTGGGCAGCAGCACCGCGGCCTCGGGGTTGGCCGCCCACCACTCGTGCGCCTTGCTCGGCTGCCCGCTGATCCGCTTCTGCCAGTCGCGCTGCGCCGGATGCGTTCCAGGGGTCGGGCACCGCTCGATGCCGCAGGAACAGAACCAGCCTGCCTCGGAGCGGTGTACCGAAGTGCCCAGCGCGATCTCCCAGTGCCGGTCCTCGATGTACTCGAGGGCGGCGGTCAGCAGGCTCAGCGAGTCCCCGCTGCGGGCGGGGCCCGGCTGGGCCGGCACCGCGGCGGCGGTCCTGGGGGCGGCGGTGCGCGCGGTCGTCATCCTCGGCTCACAATCGTCTCGGTGGCCGTCCCGTTGATCGGCTCCACACCGCCGTCCAACTCCTGACGAGCTGTCACGGTTACGGTTGTAATCACTGGACTTGTGGACGCCGACGCACGCTTTACCATGTCGTGGCGTAGCGAATCAGGACTGCACCGTTACCCAGGGCTACCGCTCTCTTCGAATCGACGCTACTCTTCGCGACATATGCGCAGTTGGCTGCGATAAGACACTGCCTGTGTGGTCGAGGGAAGGGGAGACCCCGATGGCTGTTCGCACCGCCGCCGCGCGGCAACCGAATCAGCGGCTCGCCGCGTTGATTCACGAGGCCGCCTGCTCCAATGCCGGGCTGGCCCGCCGAGTCAACATGGTAGGCGCGGAGCACGGTCTCGACCTGCGATATGACAAAACGTCAGTGGCGCGTTGGCTGCGTGGCCAGCAGCCGCGCGGGATGGCCCCGACGCTGATCGCCGAGGCGCTCGGCCGCAAGCTCGGCCGGCCGGTCACCGTCGAGGAGATCGGCATGGCGGACGGCCGCAACGGCTCGTCCAGCGTCGGGCTGCACTTCGCCCCCACGGTCCAGGCCGCCATCGAGGAGGCCACGGAGCTGTGGCGGGCCGATGTGAGTCACCGTGAGTTCCTGCTCGGGTCCTCATTCGCGGTGGCCGCGCTGATCGCGCCGAGCCGCGACTGGCTGATCACCCCGCCGGACATCGAGGTCGCCAGGCCGCTGACGCTGGCCGGACGCGGGCCGCGGGTCGGCCCCGGCGACGTGTACGCGGTACGGGCCGCCACGAAGGCGTTCCGCGAGCTCGACCACCAATTCGGGTCCGGATACGTGCGCTCGATCGTCGTGCACTACCTCGACGAGGTGGTCGGCGAGATGCTGAACGGCGCCTACCCGGAGCGCACCGGGCGCGCCCTGTTCGCCGCCGCCGCTCAGCTGACCGAGCTGGCCGGATACATGGCCGTGGACACCGGGCGGCACGGACTGGCCCAGCGCTACTACATCCAGGCGCTGCGGCTCTCCCAGGCGGCCGGCGACCGCGCCTACGGCGGCTACGTGCTCGCGGCCGGCATGAGCCACCTGGCCGGGCAGCTCGGCTCCCCGCGCGAGATCACGCAGCTGGCCCGCGCGGCGCAGGAAGGTGCCCGGGAACAGGCCACCGCGACCGCGCGCTCGATGTTCTACGCGGCCGAGGCGCGCGGGCACGCGGTGCTCGGCGACGTGCGCTCCTGCGAGTCGGCTCTGCAGAAGGCGGCGGCGGAGATGGAGAAGGCCGAGCCGGAGAAGGATCCGGAGTGGATCGCGCACTTCACCCCAGCGTACCTGGCCGACGAGTTCGCGCACTGCTACCGGGACCTGGACCGGCCGCGGCAGGCCAAGGAGCACGCCGAGCGGGCGCTGGCCGCGCACGCCGAGCGGCATGTCCGTCGCCGTGCCGTCGACACCGTGATCATCGCCACGGCGTACGCGCAGGAGCGGGAGGTCGAGGCGGCCTGCGCGGCGGGTACCGCGGCGATCGACATGCTCGCGCAACTGCGCTCGCACCGCGGCGTCGAGTACCTGCACGATTTGGACCGGCGGCTTGACCCGTACCAGGAGTCGACGGCGGTACGCGGCTTCCGCGAGCGGCTCGGCCGGCTCGCGGTCCGGCAGACGGCGGCCGCTGCGGCTTGAGGGCGTCCGAGCAAGGGCGATGGCGCGAATAGGGTAAAACGGACACGCCAATCCGAGTGACCGCAGTGGGTCGACGGCGCGTCAGGTGACGGTGGACGCGCGCACGGTCGCGGATCGTGACCGTGCGCCGTCGCATCTGGCGGAACGCGGTTCGCGGGACCTCCTGGCGGGCGTATTCTGGGGCGTCCCGGTCTCGATTCCATGCCAAAGGGTGCGTGCCGGGCGACTCGACCTTGCCCGTGCGCGGTCGGTTTGGTTGGCTGAGGCGGTATTGGCTGACTCCGGCA
Organism: Actinocrinis sp.; assembly: GCF_035653575.1. Taxonomy (GTDB): domain Bacteria; phylum Actinomycetota; class Actinomycetes; order Streptomycetales; family Catenulisporaceae; genus Actinocrinis. Next base: position 28,121 of record NZ_DASRBQ010000049.1, on the reverse strand, counting down.
CGCGTAGTGCGCCCCGCGCGCCCGCCGCGACCAGCGAGCCAGTGCCGTTGCTTTGTGAGGATTGTGCGCCGTGTCCCAGTTGCCGGAAACGCCCGCCGCCGGATGGTCCGAGCAGGATTACGACCCCTCGGCCTACGGCAGGCCGGAGGAGGTGCCGCCCGCCCAGGGTGCGGTACCGCAGCAGGCTGCGCCTGAGCAGCCTGCCGCACCACAGTACGGACAGGCGCAGACCGGATGGCAGCAGGACACCGAGCCGGATTGGGGAGCCTCACAGCAGGGCTACCCGGGCCCGTCCGACTACGGAGCGCAGAGCGGCTACGCGGGACAGGGGCAGGCGGGCTACGCGGCCCAGCCCGGTTACGGGGCGGGCCCGGCCGAGCAGGCGATGATGATGCAGGACAGCGGTTCCGGGCTGCCGACCGAGTTCGACCACCTATTCCGTGACTCCACCCCGGACAGCCGTCGCGCTATAGATCGCCAGAAGCCGATGATCGGCGGCGCCGCGCCCGGGTACCTGCAGGGCGCGCAGCAGCAGCAACAGCAGCCGGCCGAGGCGGCACCCGTGGCGGAGAACCCTGGCGCCGAGCAGCTGGCCGCGCCGCAGGGTGCCCCCTACCAGCAGTATCCGCAGCAGCAGGGCTTTCCGCAGGCCGAGCAGTACGAGAACGCGCAGTATCAGGGCGCTGGATACCCGAACGGCCAGTATCAGGATCCGCAGTACCAGGCCGCGCAGTTCCAGGGCGGCCAGTACGGCCAGCCGGCCGGTTACCCGCAGGACCAGATGGGCTATGGCGGTCCCGGCGGGTACGACGACGGCAGCGGGTACGGCGGCCCCGGGGGCGGCGGCGGCCTGCGCAACCGCAAGGGCCTGATCATCGGGGGCGCGGTGGCGGTCGTGGCGGTGATCGGCATCATCGTCGCGGTGACCTCCAACAGCTCGTCCGGCAAGCCGCAGGCCGGTTCCGGAACCCCCACCGCGGTGGCGAGCAAGGCCAGCCCGAAGCAGCAGGCCGATCAGATCTACCAGCTGATCCAGCAGTCCGGACAGCTGCGCTCGGACGCCAACACCGGCGTCGTCGAAGTGAATGCGTGCAAGAACCTCGCCGACGCGCAGACCCTGCTTTCGGACACCGCGCAGAAGCGCCAGGCGCAGGCCGACAGCGTCGCGAAGATCGACGTTTCCGGCATCGCGAACGGTACCGAGCTGGTCAACCAGCTCAAGGCGGCGTGGACCGCTTCCGCGCAGTACGACTCGGCGTACGCGCAGATCGCCGGGGACTTGCAGGGCAACTGCAAGACCAGCGCGGTGAAGAAGGACCCGAACTACAAGACGAGCAACGAGCAGGCCGTGGCCGCGGACAACGCGAAGGCCCAGGCGGCGCAGCTGTGGAACGCCAATGTCGCCACGCCGCTCGGCGAGTCGCAGATCACTGAGGGCAGGCTGTAGCGGCGCCGGTCCGAGGACCAGCGCCGCCGCGCCGGGTGGTGCTTGCTCAGACCCCGGTCAGCTTGCGCGTGCCCGGCCGCAGGTACACGGTCCAGGTGACCAGGAAGCAGAGCCCGTAGAAGGCGATGAAGCCGATGTACGCGGCGTTGCCCGACTTGTAGGTCAGGAACGATTCGCGGAAGGCGAAGTTCACCAGCGCCCCGCCGAACGCCCCGGTGGCCGCCGCGATGCCGATCAGAGCGCCGGACATGCGGCGCGCCTCACGCTGAGCCAACGCCGTGTCCGCACCGCCTTCGATCGCCTTGTTCGCCTTGGCCCGGAAGATCGCCGGGATCATCTTGTACGCCGAGCCGTTGCCGATCCCGCTGAACACGAACAGCAGGATGAATCCGGTGACGAAAAGCGGCAGCGACTTCTGCTGCGAGGCGACGAACACCAGCACCGCGGCCAGCGTCATCAGCACGAAGTTCGTGAAGGTGACCTTCGCGCCGCCGATCCGGTCCGCCAGCGCGCCGCCGACCGGGCGGATCAGCGAGCCGAGCAGCGGGCCGAGCCACACGATGTCGGCGGCCTGCCGCGGGGTCCACTTGAACTGCACCTGCAGCACCTGCCCGAAGGCGAAGCTGAAGCCGATGAAGCTGCCGAAGGTGCCGATGTAGAGCAGCGACATGATCCAGGTGTGCGGATCCTTGGTCGCGTCCCGCATGGCCCGCTTGTCGTTGCGCATCTGGGTCAGGTTGTTCATGAACAGCGCGGCGCCGAGTGCCGCGATCACGACCAGCGGAATGTAGATGCCCAGCAGCAGGCGCGGGTGCGCGATGCCGGCGGTGGCCAGCACGAGCAGCCCGAGCAGTTGCACGACCGCGACGCCGATGTTGCCGCCGCCGGCGTTGAGGCCCAGCGCGGCGCCCTTGAGCCGGTCAGGGTAGAAGGCGTTGATGTTGGCCATGGAGGAGGCGAAGTTGCCCCCGCCCACTCCGGCGACGGCAGCGACGATCATCAGGGTGGTGTAGGACACGCCGGGCTTGAGCACGAGGGCGGCCAGGATGCACGGCACCAGCAGCAGGCTGGCGCTGAACACGGTCCAGTTGCGGCCGCCGAACTTGGCCACCGCGAAGGTGTACGGCAGCCGCAGCACCGATCCGACCACGGTCGGCACGGTGGTCAGGAAGAACTTGCCGGCCGGGTCCACGTGGTAGGCCGGCCCGAGGAAGAGCACGAACACGGACCACAGGCTCCACACCGAGAACCCTAGGTGCTCGGCGAAGATGGACAGGATCAGGTTGCGCCGGGCGGTGCGGGAGCCCTCACGCTCCCAGAACGCCTCGTCCTCCGGATGCCAGTCGGTGATAGCGGCCCCGGGTCGGGGCGGGCTGATCACAGCGGTGTTGCCTGCGCCTGTCGATGTCTCGGCGCTCATCGTCGCCTCCTACGGCAGTGGTGGGTGCGGGGGTGAGGTGCGGCGTCAACGGGTGAAGGGCACCTGATGGCACTGAAGGTAGAAAGCGGGCGTTTCAGCGAGCTAGCGGGCGGCGACGCGTGCGGTCAACTACCCCGCACGCGCCGCGGATCGGCTTGTGACATCCCGGCGCCGAGTCACGTCACGCCCGGATTGCCGCGAGCTCAGCGCTGCACCCAGACCAGGCCGCGGTACCGCCGGATCGGGTAAGTCGGCAAGGCGACCGTAGGATCGTCCAGGCAGGTCCCGCTGCGCAGGTCGAAGACGTGCTTGTACATCGGTGAGGCGACGGTCGGGATGCCGTCGCGCGAGCCGGTGACGCCGCGCGAGATGACGTAGGCGCCCGAGTACGGGTCCCGGTTGCCGATCGCGTACAGCTCGCCGGGCGTCGTGCGGAAGACCGCGATCTGGACGCCGTCGATCAGCGCCGCGACGCCGCGCCCCGGGGTCAGCTCGGCGTATCGACACACCGCGGTCCAGGTCCGCTGCTTGCCGGCGGTCACGGTCATGCTCCCACCTCCGCCGGGACCAGGCTGTCGGCGCCGTCGGGCCCGGCGGCCGCCTCGGCTAGCTCGTCGGCGGAGTCGCGGTCGGACCCAGAGTCTTGATCAAGGTCGCGGCCGGGCGGCGGCCCGATGGTCAGCAGCGGCTTGATCTGGCCTCGTTCGACCTCGAATTTGATCTCCGGGTCCGGGGTCTGCGGGGCGTTGACGAAGGAGACGAAGCGGCGCAGCGTCTCGGGGTCCTCGATGGCCGCGCGCCACTCGTCGCTGTAGCTCTCGACGTGCTGCGCCATCAGCCGGTCCAGCTCGGCGCACAGGCCCAGCGAGTCCTCCAGGATGACGGCCTTGAGGTGGTCGAGCCCGCCCTCCATCCGCTCGATCCAGGAGGCGGTGCGCTCGAGCCGGTCCGCGGTGCGGATGTAGAACATCAGGAACCTGTCGATGGTGCGGATCAGCTCCTCGGTGGACAGGTCCTTGGCGAACAGGTCGGCGTGCCGGGGGCGGAAGCCGCCGTTGCCGCCGACGTAAAGGTTCCAGCCCTGCTCGGTCGCGATGACGCCGAAGTCCTTGCTCTGCGCCTCGGCGCACTCGCGCGCGCAGCCGGAGACCGCGGCCTTGACCTTGTGCGGGGATCGCAGCCCTCGATAACGCAGCTCCAGCTCGATGGCCATCTTCACCGACTCCTGCACGCCGTACCGGCACCACTCGGAGCCGACGCAGCTCTTGACCGTGCGCAGCGCCTTGCCATAGGCGTGCCCTGATTCGAATCCGGCGTCGACGAGGCGGCGCCAGATCTGCGGCAGCTGCTCGACCCGCGCGCCGAACAAGTCGATGCGCTGGCCGCCGGTGATCTTCGTGTAGAGCCCGAAGTCCCTGGCCACCTCGCCGATCACGATCAGCTTCTCCGGGGTGATCTCCCCGCCGGGGATGCGCGGCACCACCGAGTAGCTGCCGTTGCGCTGGATGTTGGCCAGGAAGTGGTCGTTGGTGTCCTGCAGCGCGGCCTGCTCGCCGTCCAGGATGTGCTTCGGCGCGCCGTTGCGCTTCGCCGCGCCGAGAGTGCCGCCGAGCGAGGCCAGGATCGAGGCCACCGCCGGCTTGCAGATCTCGCAGCCGTCCGACTCGCCGTTGCCGTGCTCGGCCAGCAGTCGCGCGAACGAGTCGATCCCGGTGACCAGCACGATCTCGTACAGCTCGGCGCGGCTTTGCTCGAAGTGCCGGCACAGCGCCTTCGAGGTCTGCACGCCGGCGGCGGAGAGCAGTTGGCCGAGCAGCGGCACGCAGGAGCCGCAGCCGGTGCCCGCCTTGGTGCAGCCCTTGATCGCGGCCACGTCGGCGCAGCCCTGTTCGTGGATCGCCGCGTTGATCGAGCCCTTGGTCACGTTGTGGCAGCTGCACACGGTGGCCGAGTCGGGTAGCGCGTCCGGTCCGAGGGCCGGTCCCGCGCCCGAGCCGGCAGGCAGCAGCAGTTGTTCCGGCGTCGCGGGAAGCGGGGCGTCGGTCCCGGCGAGCGGGCGCAGCGTCGCGTAAGCCGAGGCGTCGCCGACCAGGATGCCGCCGAGCAGCCGGCCGTCCTCGCCGATGACCAGCTTCTTGTAGAGCCCGGCGGTCGAGTCGCTGTAGAGGGCCGAGAGCGCGCCGGGCGTGTTGCCGAAGGCGTCGCCGAAGGAGGCGACCTCGACGCCGAGCAGTTTGAGCTTGGTGGACAGGTCGGCGCTGCGGAACGGCGCGGGGTCCGCGCCGAGCAGGTGATCGGCGACCGTCTCAGCCATCGCATATCCCGGCGCGACGAGACCGTACACGCGTCCGTCCACAGCCTGTGCGCATTCGCCGATCGCGTAGATCGAGGGATCCTCGGTGCGGCACAGCTCATCGACCCGAATGCCGCCGCGTTCGCCGACAGCGAGGCCGCACTCGCGGCCGAGTTGGTCGCGGGCCCGCACCCCGGCGGCGAACACCACCAGATCGACTGGCAGTGCGCTGAGGTCGTCGCCCTTCGCGAGTACGAGCGCGTATACCGCGCCGCCCTCACCGATCTCCACGGCCTCGGTGCGCGTCGAGCAGTGCACTGTGACGCCGAGGTCGTTGATCCGCGACAGCAGCGCCTGGCCGCCGCCCTCGTCGACCTGCACGCCCATCAGCCGCGGGCCGAACTCGATCACGTGCGTCTCCAGGCCCATGGCCTTAAGCGCTCCGGCGGCCTCCAAGCCGAGCAGGCCGCCGCCGACCACCGCGCCGACCTTGCGGCCGGCCGCGAAGTCCTTGATCGCTTCGACGTCGTCGATCGTGCGGTACACGAACGCGCCGGTCGCGTCGTGGCCCGGAACGGGCGGCACGAACGGGTACGAGCCGGTCGCCAGAACCAGGTCGTCGTAACGGAATTCGGCGCCGGAGGCGGTCATGACGACCTTGCGCTCCCGGTCTATCGCGGTCGCCGGATCCCCAAGCTTCAACTCGACGCCCGGCGGCGCGGGGTAGGTCAGATCCGCGGGGTCCTTACCGTCGAACAGGGCACTGAGATGGACTCGGTCATAGGCCTCACGCGGCTCCTCGCCGAGCACCGTGATCTGAACGGGCGTCGTGCTGTTTGCCGCACGCTCGGCCAACAGCTCAGCGCAGCGGTGCCCCACCATGCCATAGCCGACGATGACGATTTGCCGCATCGTGAATCGGTTCCTTTCTGCGGTAGGTCAAACCGCGGTATCGAACAGCAGGTCGAGCGGGTTCTCTGGCAGCGGGCCCGGCTGATCGACCAGCCGGGTTAGGCGGGCCGCGGCGGAGACATCGCCGATGAGCACGGAGCTGACCACACGGCCGCCGTGCACGGTCACCGCGCGATGCGTACCGCCGACGGGGTCGGTCAGACGCACCGTGCGCGCGACGTGATCGGGCCGCGATTCGGCCACCAGCGACGGCGCGGCGGCGAGGATGGCCACGTCCACGCCGGTCGCGGTGAGCCTGGCTATCGTCGATGAGCCCTGATAGAGCGCCGGGCCGCCCAGCAGTCGTTCGGCCAGCACCTCGGCCTGCTCTAGGGCGGGCGCGGCCAGGCCGTGCGCGGCGCGCAGGCTGCGGTGGACGCGGGTGCAGTCCCCGATCGCGTGCACGTGCGGGTCGGTGACGCTGGTCAGCCGCTCGTCGACGAGGATTCCGTTGTCCACGGCCAGCCCGGCGCGCGCGGCCAGGCCGGTGGCCGGGGCGCTTCCGCAGGCCAGCAGGACGAGATCGGCGTCCAGGCGGAAGCCGTCGGCCAGTTGCACACCGGTCAGCCGGCCCTCGCGGTCGCGCAGCACCGAGCGGACCCGGCATTCAAGATGCACTTCAATTCCGAGGCCGCGCGCGGTGCGGGCGAGGATCGCGGCCGCGTCGGCGTCGAGCCGGTGGTCGAGCAGATGCGAGCCCTGATGGATGAGCACGACTTCCAGTCCGCGCAGCGTCAGACCCCTGGCGCACTGCACGCCGAGCAGGCCGCCGCCGACCACGACGGCCCGCAGCTTGCGCGCGTGACCGTTGAGTGCAGAGCCGTTCAGCGCAGAGCCGTTGAGCGCGGCGCCGCCGCGTTCCACCGCGGTGAGCTGGTCCTGGATGCGGTCCAGGTCGACCAGCGTCCGCAGCGTGTGCACGCCGGGCTTGAGCCCGTGCTCGTCGCGGATGCCGCCGAGCGGCGGCAGCACCGGGTTGGCCCCGGTGGCCAGCACCAGTTCGTCGTACGGCAGCACCGAGCCGTCGTCGCCGTGAACCAGGCGCCGCTCGCGGTCGATCTCGGTGGCGCGGACCCCGGCGCGCACGGTCACGCGCGAGTCATCGGGCTCTGACAGGTCGATGCGACGCTGGTCGATCCGGCCGGCCAGCACCTCTGGAAGCAGAACCCTGTTGTACGGCGCCCCGCTCTCCGCGCCGAGCACGGTCACTTCGAAGTCTCCGGCCGGCGTGTGCCGCCCGGCCCGCAGCAGCCGCGCCACCAGGTGATGACCGGCCATGCCGTATCCGATCACGACGATCCGGCGCATCACGGCTCAGCTCCCGCCTCGGCGACCGCGACGTGCGACGGCAGTTCCAGCCGCACCGCGCAGGTCTTGAACTCCGGCATCTTCGAGGTCGGATCCAGGGCTGGGTTGGTCACCGAGTTCGCCCGGCCGGGGCCAGGCCAGTGAAACGGCATGAACACCGTGTCCGGCCGTATGGCGCGGCTGATCCGCGCCGGGGCGGTGGCCGTCCCGCGCCTGCTGACCACGCTGACCGCCGCGCCCTCGGCCACGCCCAGCGCGCGGGCGAGGTCCGGGTGCAGCTCGACGAACGGTTCCGGCGCGGCCTGGTTGAGCGCGCCGACGCGGCGAGTCTGCGCCCCGGACTGGTATTGCGCGAGCACCCGGCCGGTGGTCAGCCGGTAAGGGTACTGATCGTCCGGCTCCTCGGCCGAGGGGCGGTAGTCGACCGGCACGAAGCGCGCGCGGCCGTCCGGGGTCGGGAAGGTGCGCTCGAAGAGGCGGGGCGTACCGTCCGGGCTCTGCTCGCCGCACGGCCAATACAGTTCCTCGCCGCGCTCAAGCCGCTCGTGGGTGACCGCGCTGTAGTCGGCGATGCCGCCCGCGCTCGCGCGGCCCAGCTCGGCGAACACCTCGGCCGGGTCGGCGGAGAGCTTGCCACCCAGCCGCGCGGCCAGCTCCGCCAGGATCTCCAGGTCGGTGCGCACGCCGGGATGCGGCGCGATCGCGGCCGGACGCAGCAGGATCCGGCCCTCCAGGTTCGTCATGGTGCCGGTCTCCTCGGCCCACTGCGCGCTGGGGAGTACGACGTCTGCGATCGCCGCGGTCTCGGAGAGCACCAGATCGCAGACCGCGAGGAAGCCGAGCGAGCGCAGCCGGGCCTCGGTCTGCGCCGCGCCCGGGGCGCTCACCAGCAGGTTCGAACCCATGATCAGGAGCGCGTCGATGCGGCCCGGCGTCGCGGCACCGTCGGCGCCATCCTTGGGATCGGTGCTGCCGGTGCCGTCGATGTCGCGACCGCAGCGCGCCAGCAGCTCGGTCGCGCTCGGACCGGGGCCGGGCAGCTCGTCCGGGTCGACGCCCCAGACCGCCGCCACGTGCTCGCGCGCCGCGGGATCGTCCAGCTTGCGGTAGCCCGGCAGCTGATCAGACTTCTGACCATGCTCGCGGCCGCCTTGTCCGTTGCCCTGGCCGGTCAACGCGCCGTAACCCGAGCCGGGGCGTCCCGGGAGGCCGAGGGCCAGCGAAAGGTTGATCCAGGCGTTGACCGTGTCCGTGCCCTTGCTGTGCTGTTCGGTCCCGCGCGCGGTGAGGATCATCGCGCCGCCGAACTCGGCCTCAGTGTTCTGGGTCTCAGTGTTCTGGGTCGCCGCCGCGCGCGCGGCCCGAGCGGCCTCGGCCAGCGTCGTGACCGTCTGGTACATCGCGGCGACCGGCACTCCGGTCAACCGCTCGACCCGCTCCGGCCAGTACGCGGTGGCGATGCGCCGCGCGTCATCGAAGCCGTTGGTGCGCTCCGCGACGTACTGCTCGTCAACCAGGCCTTCCGCGACCGCTATATGCAGCATCCCGAGCGCGAGCGCCAGATCCGATCCCGGCACCGGCTGCAGGTGCCGATCGGCCAGCTCGGCGGTCCGGGTGCGCCGCGGATCCACGGTGATCACCGTGCCGCCGGCCTCGCGCGCCGCCGTGAAGTGCCGCATGATCGGCGGCATCGTCTCCGCCGGATTCGCGCCGACCAGCAGAATCGCCCGGGCCCTGCGGATGTCGCGCACCGGGAACGGCAGCCCTCGGTCCACGCCGAAAGCCCGGTTCTGCGCCGCCGCGACCGACGACATACAGAACCGGCCGTTGTAGTCGATGTTCGGGGTCTTGAGCACGGTTCGCGCGAAGCGGCCGAGCTGGTAGGCCTTCTCGTTGGTCAGCGAGCCGCCGCCGAAGATCGCGACCGCCTCCGGGTCACGCGCGCCGAGTTCCCGTGCGACCCGGTCGAGCGCCTCTTCCCAGGAGGCGGGCCGCAGCTCGGCACCGCGTTCATCGCGGATCAGCGGTGTGGTCAGCCGCAGCCGCGGACTGAGCAGTTCTGCGGCGCTTGCGCCCTTGCCGCACAGCGCGCCCTCGTTCACCGGGAACGCGGCACGCCCGACGACCTCCAGAGCCGGACCATCGCCGTGCGTGCCGTCCCCCGTGTCCCCCCGCCCGGTGCGACGCACCGGCACCGAACCATGTCCGGCCACCGCCGGGCGGAGCTCGATACCGCACTGAAGCGCGCAGTACGGACAGTGGCTACGACCGCCGTCCGCGGCTTCAGGCTTTCCCGTCATGCCTACGACGGTGCGGCGTCGCTATGACGCGTCTGGGTCCAGCCGATTTCGGCGCGCGCACGTGTTTTTCACTCCGCTCGAAAGGGCTTGTGCGCGTCATGGGAGGGCGGCTGCCGCCGCTCCTGGCCCCTGAGCTCGCTCACTCTGTCAAGTGACACGTAACGTGGGGTCGGCGACCCTTACCGGTGCGTAGCGGCTCGGCAACATATCCGTAACGGTGTGCGGCCACTGTTTCGGACATGGCACTGGCAGAGGCGATCGAATCCACCCCCTCGGCTACGGACGGCCCGAACCCGACCAGCACGGTATTCGAGGAGTTCCCGCTCACCGGCTGCGTCGTGGCCGTCACGGCCGACCGGAGGCGCGATGATCTCGCCTCGCTGCTGCGGCGGCGCGGCGCGAAGGTCATCGAGACCCCGACCCTCCGGCTCGTCCCGCTCGACGACGACGCCGCGCTGCGTAAGGCCACCAACGAGTGTCTAATCTCGCAGCTCGACTACGCGGTGGCGACCACGGGCAGCGGATGGCGCGGATGGATGTCGGCGGCCGAGAGCTGGGGCCTGGGCGACGAACTCAACCGGGTACTCAGCAACGCGGTCCTCGTCTCGCGCGGACCTAAGGCTACGGGCGCCGTACGTGCCTCCGGCCTGCGTGAAAGCTACAGCGCACCCTCGGAGTCGTGCGATGAGCTGCTGGCTTACCTGCTCGACCTTGGCGTTAAGGGCAAACGGATAGCGGTACAGCAGTACGGCGTCGAGAACCCGGCGGAGGACACCCGCTTTGTTACCGCACTGCGCGAAGCCGGTGCGGTCGTCGTGGACATTCCGGTCTACCGCTGGGGACCGCCCTCCGACCGCGCGGCCGTGCGCCGCCTCGTTGACGCGATCGTGCGCCGCGAAGTGCACGCGGTCAGCTTCACCTCCGCGCCCGGCGTGACCGCGCTGCTGGAAGCGGCCGCGGTCACCGGCGCGCTCGATCAACTCCTGGTCGCGCTGCGCACGGACGTCACGGCCGTGTGCGTCGGACCGGTCTGTGCTCGACCGCTGGAAGCGCTCGACGTGCGCGCAGTGTGGCCGGACCGGGCCCGGCTCGGCGCGATGGTGGCCACGCTCTGCTCGGTCCTGCCGCCGAAGATCCGCAACGAGTTCCCGATCGACGAGCATCGGACCCTGACGCTGCAAGGCCTCGCCGCGGTCGTCACCGGAGCCGAGCCGGTCCTGCTCGCCCCGCTGCCGGCCGCCGTGCTCGCGGAGCTCGGCCGCCGTCCCGGCTGGGTGGTCTCCCGCGCCGACCTGCTGCGGCGGGTGTGGGGACCGCGCGGCGCCGGATCGGGCGGACGGGACGAGCACGCGGTCGAAGCGACCGTCGCGCGGCTGCGTACCGCGCTCGGGCCTGACGCGTCGTTGATCAAGACGGTGACGAAGCGCGGCTATCGCCTGGCCATCGACCCGGCCTGACCGCTGAAGGCCAGACCCGGACCAGGACCCGTGCCCGAACCCGGGGCCGAACACCGAACGTCCGCAGCACGGCATCCCGCACCGCACCGGCTAAGCAAGGAGGAACCCTGAGATGTCCGTGCCGGTGCTTGGGCTGACCTCGTTCCGTGAGCCGCGGCCCGCTTGGTTGCCCGCGCCTCCCGGAGTGCTGCCGCCGCCGCGCGCGGACGTGCCGCTGCTCGCCGTGGCACACGGCACCAACGATCCAGCCGGCCTGGAAACCCTGGACGCGCTCCTGGAGCGAGTGAGGTTCCTGCGTCCCGGGGTGGAGACGTCGCTGGCGTTCGTCTCGGTCGCCCGGCCTCGGGTAGCCGACGAACTCGCCCGGCTGCTGGCCGAAGGCGTGACCGAGCTCGTGATCATGCCGCTACTGCTCGGCTCCGGCTATCACGTGCGGCACGACATTCCGCGCGCCCTGCGACAGGTCGCGGCGCAGCCGGCCGGCCGCACCGCCATGATCTACCAAGCGGCCGCGCTCGGTCCCGATCCGCTGCTCGCCGCGGCGATGCAGGACCGGCTGTCCGCGGCCCGCGGCACCGTCTTCGGCACGCAGGTGGTCCTCGCCGCCGCGGGCTCGGCAGACCGGCGCGCCAATGCCGACGCGGTCGCCATGGCCGGGCTGCTCGCCGAGCGCCTGGGCATGCCCGTGCGCACCGGTTATGTGACGACCGCCGAGCCGAACATCAGCACCCTGCTGGCGCGGCTGGCCCGCCGTGGCCGGCCGGTCGCGGTGGCCACCTACCTGCTCTCCTCCGGCGAGTTCAGCCGGCGGATCAACGAGAGCGCGACCCTTGCGGCGCTCGACACGGACAACCCGCGCCGAATGACGGTCAGCGCGCCACTCGGCGCCCACGACCAGGTGGCGCGCCTCATCCTGCGCAGGTACGACGCCGCGCTGGCCGGGCCGCCGGCCGATCTCGGCGGCCCGACCCCGGAGGACTGAGAGCGAGGCGGCGTCAGGGCCGCTCCAACCCCTGGTGACTCGCACGGCGAGGCGCTCACTGCGCCTCATTCCGCGCCGGCCTTAAGTCTGCGGGGACCTGGATCTGCGCCGGCCTTAGATCTGCGGGGGCCTGGCCCGCGGCCTGCTCTCCAGCGCCTCCAAGGCCATCCGGATCGCCGTCTCCAACTGCGGGTCCCGCCCGGCCACCGCGTCGTGCGGCGGGAACGGCACCTCGATGTCCGGATCGACCCCGTAATTCTCCACGCCCCAGCCGCTGCCGCCCTCGAACCAGAACGCGAACTTCGGCTGCGTGACGCCCGTGCCGTCCACCAGCGTGTACTTGGAATCGATACCGATCACGCCGCCCCAGGTCCGCATCCCGACGACCGGCGCGATGCCGTACAGCTTGATCGCCTGGGTCACGATGTCGCCGTCGGAACCCGCGTACTCGTCGGTGACGGCCACGATCGGGCCGAGCGGCGCCTCGCCCGGGTAGCTGACCGGCTCGGAATGCCGGGAGCGCGCCCAGCCGATCACCTTGCGCGCCAGCTTCTCCACCACCAGCTGCGAGGTGTGACCGCCGCCGTTCTCCCGCAAGTCGAGCACCAGGCCCTCGGCGTCGAACGCGGTACGCAGGTCCCGGTGGAACTCCGCCCAGCCGAACGACATCATGTCCGGCACGTGAAGGTAGCCAAGCCTTCCATCGGAGGCCTCTCGTACCGCAGCGCGGCGCTGCTGAACCAGGTCGTGGTACCGCAGCACGCCCTCGCTCGACAGCGGCGTGACAACCACACGCCGGTCCGCCGCGCCGTTTCTGCGCAGCGTCAGCTCGACCGGCTTGCCTGCCTTACCGCCCAGCAGCGCGTTCGGGCCGTGCATCGGATCGACCGGCTGCCCGTCCACGGCCACGATGGCGTCGCCGGGCTTGGCCGCGACACCGGGAGCGGCGAGTGGGGAGCGCGCCGCGATGACCGAGGACTCTCCCCGCAGCACCCTGCCGATCCGCCAGGTCCCGTCCTGGTCCGGGGCGAGATCCGCGCCGAGCAGGCCTTGGGCCAGCGCCTCGTACGTGCCCGCCGCCGGAGGCCGCACGTAGGCGTGCGAGGCGCCGAGCTCGCCTTGCATCTCCCAGAGCAGGTCGTGCAGGTCGTCCTGCGAGCCGATCCGGTCCAGCAGCGGCCGGTAGCGCTCGGCCATGGCCGGCCAGTCGACCCCGGCCATGTCGGCGCGCCAGAAGTTGTCCCGCATCAGCCGCCAGGCCTCGTGGAACATCTGCGTCCACTCGGCCGCCGGATCCACGGTGACCCGGACCCGGTCCAGGTCCACGGCGACCGCGTCTTCGTCGTCCTTCGCGTCGGAGGCCTTCACCTTCAGCTCCCCGCCGTCCGAATAGGCCAGCCGCGCGCCGTCGCCGGAGACGGCGAAGTCGTCAAGCTCCTCGAGGATCGTCGAGCGCTTGCGCTTCTCCAGGTCGTAGCGGATCAGGCTGGGCTTGGGATGCTCGTCGGACGCACCTATCGCCGCCTCGTGCAGCTCACCCGTGCGCGGATAGTCCATCCACACCACGCCGCCCTTGACCGCGTGCAGCGCCCGGTAGCGGCCGGCCTCGACCGGGAACGGCACAACGCGGTCCTCGATGCCCTCGAAGTCGACGACGATCGAGGATGCCCCAGAGTCGGAATCTGACTCGTCGTCATCCTGCGCGCCCGACTCGGCGCGCGACGCACCGGCAGCGCCCGCCCTGTCCCTGTCCTTCTCCGGCGACACGGGCCGGCCGTTGAGTTCAGGCGCGAACGGGGACGGGGTCGTCTCGGCGAGCGGAACGAGGTACGGCCGCACGCCCGGCAGGAACCCGAGGTCGAAAACGTGATCGTCGTAGACCGTGTCGAAGACCCGGTTGGAGAGGAACGCCAAGTGCTTGCCGTCGTGCGTGAAGACCGGGCAGGTGTCGTCGAAGCGCGCGGTTGTAACGTCCACGATGGTCTGGTCCGACAGCCTGGCCAGCCGGATGTGCGAGCTGCCCCAGGCGCTCCAGGGCTGAGCCCAGGCCAAATACGCGGAGTCCGGGGAGAACGCGAGCCCGTGCACTTCGTCGTTCGTGCTGCGCACGAGTTCGGTGACCGTTCCGGCCTCCGGCGCGCGTTCCGTCGCCGTCTCGTTCGATTCGACGTCCTCCGCGCTGCTGCCGCTCTCTGAGCCCTCGGCGGCGGCAGCGGGGGCTTCCCCTGCACCCAGTTCGACGAGCAGCAGCCGGCCGTCGTGCGTCGCGACCGCGGCGCGCTTGCCGTTCGGCGAGAGCGCGAGTTCGAGTACGTGGCCGAGCTGACCGTGCGCCAGTCTCCGCGTTACCGAACCGTCTGCCGCGATAACGTCCAGACCGTCTTCGCCGCCGGCGTCCGATACGCAGACGACAGTTGAGGTCCCCGGCACGATCTTCGGCAGCTTTCCACGCACTCCCGGCGTACCGAGCAGCGTGCGTGCCGGACCATCCTTCGCGGGCAGCCAGTGCACGGTCCCGCGCACCTCGGTCGCGAGAACACGACCGGTCTTGCACAGCGAGAAGCCGCCGAGCGCATACCGCGTCGACACCGGAAACTTGGCACGACCGGAGCGCACCCCGCCGAGCCGGACGTCGAGCCGGACCGGTTCGCCGTCAAGCGAATCGAGCAGCCACAGATCGCCGGCGCACTGGTACACGACCCTGGCGCCGTCCGTCGTCGCGTGCCTCGCGTAATACGTGCCGAGATCGGTGTGCCGGCGCAGCTGCGAGCCGTCGGGCAGCGCCGAGTACAGCGCGCCGACTCCCTCGTGGTCCGAGAGGAAGACCACCCGATCGCCGATCCACATCGGGTTGACCAGATGGTTGCCGACCTCGCCCAGAATCCGCCGGTACTCCACGCCGTCCGGCGAGTACCAGATCTTGCCGCCGGTCCCGCCGCCATAGCGCTTCCAGCGCGCGGGCTCCGCGTAAGTCGGCGAGCCGACCAGAACCGCACCATTCGGCGCGACCGACACATCACTCGCGGGCCCATAGGGCAGCAACCGGGCCACGCCCTCAAGGGGAACCCCGAACGCCCGCGTGCGCATCGTGTCGTGCTGGCCGGTGTTGCTGATCACGAGGACTTCGTCGTCTGACAGCCAACCGCGCACCGCGATGCGTCCATCGCCCCAGTGCGTAAGCCGCTGCACCGGTCCGCCATCCACCGGCACCGAGTACACCTCGCGCGCCGAGCCCCGGGCGAGCGAGGCCGAGGCTTCACGGGTGGAGGTCCACGCGACGCGCGTGCCCGAGGGGTTCAGCCGCGGATTCAGTACGGGTACCTGGTCCGCGGTCAGCCGCCAGGCCCGGCTCCCGGCAGCCCCGCCGCCTGTGGCCTCGGTCAGGGATGCGAGCCAGATATCGTCCTCGGCGACGAAGGTCACCAGGTCCCCGGACAGATGCGGGTACCGAAGATATGAAGAAGAGGCCACGGCCTGACGATATCCGGGCACCGGCGCTCTGGGCGACGGAAATCGCTATGGGCGAAGATGGAGGGCATGACCACGACGCCCGCCGAGCCCCGCGAGTACGTGCTGACGCTCTCCTGCCCCGACCAGCGCGGAATCGTGCACGCGGTGTCCAGCTTCCTGCTGGTCACCGGCTGCACCATCGTGGACAGCCAGCAGTACGGCGACCCGGACACCAAGCTGTTCTTCATGCGCGTGCACTTCGTGGCGCAGGAGCCGGGCGTCGACCTCATGTCGCTCAACGGGGGCTTCACGGCGACCGCGGCGGCCTTTCACATGGCCTGGCAGATCCACGACGCGGCCACCCGCATGCCGACGCTGATCATGGTGTCCAAGTTCGGGCACTGCCTCAACGATCTGCTGTTCCGGCACAGCATCGGCGCGCTGCCGATCGAGGTCCCGGCGGTGGTCTCCAACCACACCGACTTCCAGGGCCTGGTCGAGTCGTACGGCATCCCGTTCGTCCATCTGCCGGTGACGAAGGAGAACAAGGCGGAGCAGGAGGCCCGGCTGCTGCACCTGGCCGAGGAGAACGGGGTCGAGCTAGTCGTGCTGGCGCGTTACATGCAGGTGCTCTCGGACGATGTGTGCAAGGCGCTGGAAGGCCGGATCATCAACATCCACCACTCCTTCCTGCCGTCGTTCAAGGGCGCCAAGCCGTATCACCAGGCGCATGCCCGCGGCGTGAAGCTCATCGGCGCGACCGCGCACTATGTGACCGCCGACCTGGACGAAGGCCCGATCATCGAGCAGGACGTCGCGCGCGTCGGCCACGGCCTGACGCCCGATCAGCTCGTCGCCGTGGGCCGCGACGTGGAGTGCCGGGTGCTCTCCCGTGCGGTGGCCTGGCATTCGGAGCACCGGGTGCTCGTCAACGGCCGCCGCACGGTGGTGTTCCCCTAAGTCGGTGTTTCCCTAAGTCAGCGTTCCCATCAGTCATTGCCCCGTAGGTCACCGGCCGTTCATTACGTTAGGTGGCTGTGGATTACGCGCAGAGTTATCCACAGAATGTATCCACAGGTCGTGGACAACCCGATCTTGTTTATCCACAGGTCGGCGGGGGAATGATTAAGATCCGCTCAAGGTGAACCCCGAACGGCGGCGAAAAGCACAGCGGACGGCCAACGGCCGTCCGCTGTCTTACTTTACGAGCTCAGCCGGTGTTGCCCCGGAGCCGTCAGCCGGTGTTACGCAGCCCGGCCGCGACGCCGTTGACCGTCAGCAGCAGCGCCCGGGTCAGCTGCGGCTCGATCTCCTGACCCGCCGCGACCGCCTCACGGTGCCGCTTGAGCAGCGCCACCTGGAGGTACGAGATCGGATCGAGGTACCGGTCCCGGATGCGCAGCGTGCGGGCGAGCACCGGGTCGTGCCCGAGCAGCTGCTGCTGACCGGAGACCCGCAGCACCTGCTGGACCGTCAGCTCGTGCTCTTCCTTGATCACGTCGAAGATGTGCTGAAGCTCCTCAGGCACCAGCTGGTTCACGTACCGCGCCGCGATCCGCAGGTCGGTCTTCGCCAGCGTCATCGAGACGTTGGACAGGAAGTTGCGGAAGAAGTGCCACTGCTCGTACATCTCGGCAAGCACCTCGGCGTGCCCGGCCTCGTACGCCGCCGCCAGGCCGGTGCCCACGCCGAACCAGCCGGGCACGATCTGCCGCGACTGCGTCCAGCCGAACACCCACGGGATCGCCCGCAGTCCCTCCAGCCCCGCCCCCGAGTCGGGACGGCGCGAGGGGCGCGAGCCCAGGTGCAGGTCGCCGAGCTGGTCCACCGGGGTGGAGGCGAGGAAGTACTTCGGCAGGTCCGGATCCTCCACCAGGCCGCGGTACCGCGCGAAGGCCGCGTCGGAGATCCCTGACATGGTCGCCGTCCAGCGGGCCAGCGCGTCGGCGCTCTGCCGCGGCCCGAGGTGCAGCACCGAGGCCTCCAGCGTGGCGGCGACGGTCAGCTCCAGGTTCTCCCGCGCCAGCGACGGCAGCGCGTACTTGTCCGAGATCACCTCGCCCTGCTCGGTGACCTTGATCTCGCCCTCGAGCGTGCCCCAGGGCTGGGCCAGGATCGCGTCGTGGGTCGGGCCACCGCCGCGGCCGACCGTGCCGCCGCGGCCGTGGAAGAGCCGCAGCCGCACGCCGTGCCGGTGCGCGACATCGCGCAGCTTGCGCTGAGCCAGGTGGATCTCCCACTGGCTGGTGGCGATCCCGGCCTCCTTGCACGAGTCGCTGTAGCCGAGCATCACCTCCTGCACGTCTCCGCGCAGCCGTACCAGCTTGCGATACGACGGGTCGCTGAGCAGGTCGTTGAGGATCGAGTCGGCCTGGCGCAGCTCGCCCACCGTCTCCAGCAGCGGCACGAAGCCGATCGCCGCCCGCTCGCCGCGCAGGTCGATCAGGCCCGCCTCGCGCGCCAGCAGCACGGCCGCGTACACGTCGTCCACGCCCCGGCACATCGAGATGATGTAGCTCTCGATCACGTTCGGGCCGAAGCGGTCGATCGCCTCCCGGATCGCGGTGAAGATCCCGAAGGTACGCGACCCGGCCTCGTCGAGCAGCGGGGTCGCGGTGGCCAGGTCGGGGGCGCGGTGGATGGCCACCGGGAGCAGCGCCAGCGGCCGGCGCGAGCGCAGCTCCTTGGCCAGCAGCCCGGCCCGGTAGTCGCGCGGCATGTCCTCGTAGCGCCACGACTCGCCGCCGAGCCGGTCGATCAGCTGGCCGATCGCGTGGTGGTGCGCGTCAGCGTGCTCGCGCACGTCCAGGGTCGCCAAGTGCAGGCCGAAGGCGGAGACGGTGCGGATCACCTGGTCCAGCGAGCCGCGCGCGATCAGCTCGCCGCGGTCGGCCAGCAGCGACTCGCGCATCAGCAGCAGGTCCGCGACCAGCTCTTCGCCGTTGAGGTAGTCCTGCCCCGGAGCGTGCGGCCGCCGCTCGGCGATCCGGCGCCGGGTGTTGATCAGCTTCTGCCGGATGCAGATCGCCTTGAGCCGGTAGGGCTCCTCCTGGTTGAGCCGCTTGTAGCGCGGGGCGATGTCGGGCAGCACGGCCAGGTCCGCCTCGACCGAGGCCTCCAGCTGCGGGCTGACCCGGGCGATCCGCTTCGAGGTGGACAGCGAGCTCTGCAGCTGGCCGACCACCTTGAGCGCGTCCTCGATGGCCCGCTCGTGCTGCAGGCTCAGGATCTCCAGCGTCAGCTGCGGGGTGACGTTCGGGTTTCCGTCGCGGTCCCCGCCGATCCAGGAGCCGAAGGACAGCGGACGCGCGTCCACCGGCAGCGTGACGTCGATCCGATCCAGCTCCGCGGCCAGTTCGTCCAGCACGTCGGGCACGGCGCTGGCGTGCAGCTCGTCGAGGTAGTACAGCGCGTTGCGGGCCTCGTCGGTCGGCTCGGGGCGCGCCACCCGCAGCTCGTCGGTCTGCCACAGCGACTCCACCAGCTCGGCCAGCCGCCGCTCGGCCCGCCGCCGCGCCACCGGGTCGCTGGACTCCACGAACGGGTTGGCGTCCAGCAGCAGCGCGATCTGCCGCAGCTTGGTCAGGATGGTGCGCCGGGCCGCCTCGGTGGGGTGCGCGGTGAAGACCGGCCGGATGGACAGGTACGAGACGACCTGCTCCACCCAGTCCCGGGTGACCTTCGACTCCGGGTCCTCGATCGCCGCCGCTATCCGGTCGATCGCCTGGGTCAGCCAGGAGCCGACGGTCGCGCGCTGGGTGTGCAGCTCCCGGCCGCGGTGCACCTGCTCGGTGACGTTCGCCAGATAGAAGTACGTGGAGAAGGCGCGCACCAGGCGGATCGCGGTGGCCAGGTCGATCTCGGCCAGCCGGCGCACCGCCCGCTCACCGTCCGCCGGGTCGTCCGACCTGGTGAGCGCGCGCACCTCCTCGACCAGGTCGAACAGCTCCTGGCCCTCCTGCCGCACCAGGGTGCGGCCCAGCAGCTCGCCGAGGGACTTGATGTCCGTGCGCAGGGCGGCGTCCGGGGAAGCGCCTTGGTCCGGGTGGGGGGAGGAAGGTCGGTCTGCTACGTCGCGCGTCTCGGGCTCGGGCATGGCTCATCCTCGGCAGGTCGGCAACACTGCTTGGCGGACCACGCTGTCCACACCTGGGCTCATCCTATGCGGCGTTCGTCACATCTTCGTTATCAGTTCACTCGGTGAGACTGAGGTCCACCTAAAGCTACGCCGCCACGGACCACGCTGGTCAGAACGGGAGTGCGCTCAGCGGCGGCGCAGGTGAGCCGGCAGCGCGGAGCCGAGGTGCGGCTGCTCCTCGACCGGACGGGCGTGTCCGCCCCGCACCGCCGCCTCCGAGATCTCCACGATCTGCGCGGGCAGCGCGACCAGGTGCCTGGCGAAGTCGTCGAAGTCGTTGCCGACCCGGTGCAGCAGCTCGGCGCACACCGAGGCGGCGTCACGGCCGTCGTGGTCGCGCGGATCGTCGTCGTCGAAGTACCAGACCGAGCCGAGGTCGCCGCCGCGGATCTTCAGCGCCAGCATCCCGCCCTGAACGAACCCGATGCCGAGGTACTCCTCGGTGAACCGGTCGTACAGCGACTGGTTCGCGTAGACCAGGTCCTGGTGCGGATCCGAGCGGCGCAGCCCGAACAGCCAGCCGTCCGCGATGAAGCCGCAGTTGAGGTTCACCGCGGGCACCAGCGGCCGGCCGCCGTCCGTCCCGCCGAGGAAGCGGCGGTAGGAGACCGGTAGCTGGAAGCCGAGCTGCGACTCCAACTGCACCAGGGCCTCCTCCGGCACCGAGCCGGAGCGCTCAAAGGCGACCGGCTCGAGCATGCCCTCGTGCCAGAGCCCCGACTTCGACGGGTCAGCCTGGAGCGTGGCGATGCCACCGTGATGCCGGAACGACGCGTTCAGTTCGGCCGGCACGAGGTACAGCTTGCGGCTGCGCGCCTCGTGCACCCAGGTCCAGCCCTCCGGCGTCACCGTCGGCGGGCGGCCCTGCTGCCAGAGCGGGTCGCCGCTGCCCGAGCCGATCAGGTTGGCCGCGATGACGTCGGTCACCCGAACCTCGTCGACGGACAGACCTGACGGCGGGTCAGCGATCTCGACCGCCAGCCGCGCGTACACCGAGAAGTTGGGGTAGCCGTGCAAGTCCACGTAGACGCCGCGCGGGTACTTGCGGTCCAGTTCCGGGTCGCTGAACTCGATCAGCCGGCCGGCGAACTGCCCGTTCGGTATCGCGGCGCGCGTCGGCGAACCCATGCCCGATCCTTGCGTCATGATCTCCAGCCCTTGTCCCGAACGGTCACGTCCACCCGGCCGAACCACCGCAAGAGTCCCGCTGCGGTCACCGAAGTCGGCATTAACGTCAGTGGAACGGTACCCGTCAGAGTCCCGGCTGCGGTAGGCAGGAGCGCCTTTCAGTGTCCGTTTGGCTCCCGACATCGGCCGGGGCTAGTGGGCGGCTGTAGGCTCGGCCGCCGCGCTGCGACGGGTGTTCGCCCTGGCTGTACGTGTCTCGGCGTCGGCGCGTCGGCCGACCCTGCGCCGCCGCCCCGACCGATGGCGGGAGTATGTATTTGGCGTAATTGTGCGCGGCTACTTGCACTACTTGCGCCCCCGGAGCGGTTGTGGCTCGGTGATCGGATGTCCGTTCGACCGTGCCTTCGCGGGGGAGCGCCGCCTGTCGGCCGGTCCGCGTACCCTGGACAGGTAAGCCCTCACCCCCCGTCTCTTAGAGACTGGGGGTAGTCCGCGTGCCCGCCATGGACCGAGGAGTTCCCCCATGCCACTGCCCGGACTGCTCGGCCCTGTCGCGCAGGACTCGGCGATCGTCGCCGCGGTGCAGGCCGCCCGCGCCGGCGACCGGCCCCGCCTCGACCTGACCGCGCCACCGGGGCTGCGCCCCTTCGCCCTCGCCGCGATCGCCGAGCGAGCCGGCCGGCCCCTGCTCGCGGTCACCGCCACCGGCCGGGAGAGCGACGACCTGGCCGCCGGGCTGCGCAGCCTCCTCGGTGCCTCCGCCGTCGCCGAGTTCCCGGCCTGGGAGACCCTGCCGCACGAGCGCCTCTCGCCGCGTTCGGACACGGTCGGCCGCCGCCTCGCCGTGCTGCGCCGGCTGACCCACCCGGGCGCCGAGGGCGACGAGGTGCTGCCGAAGGTCGTCGTCGCACCGGTCCGCGCCGTGCTGCAACCGCAGGTGGCCGGGCTGGGCGACCTGGAGCCTGTGCGGGTGACCGCGGGACAGGAGATCGAGCTCGACGAGGTGGTCCGCCGCCTCGGCGACGCCGCCTATCTGCGCACCGACCTGGTCGAGAAGCGCGGCGACTTCGCGGTGCGCGGCGGCATCCTCGACGTCTTCCCGCCCACCGAGGAGCACCCGCTGCGGCTCGAGTTCTGGGGCGACCAGATCGAGGAGATCCGCTACTTCAAGGTCGCCGACCAGCGCTCCCTCGAAATCGCCCAGCACGGCCTGTGGGCGCCGCCCTGCCGCGAACTGCTGCTCACCGACACGGTTCGCAAGCGCGCGCACGGCTACGCCTCCGAGTTCCCGGCGCTCGCCGACGTGTTCAGCAAGATCGCCGAGGGCATCGCGGTCGAGGGCATGGAATCGCTGGCCCCGGTCCTGGTCGACCGCATGGAACTGCTGATCGACCTGCTGCCGCAGGACACCCACATCGTGTCCATCGACCCGGAGCGGATAAGGGCGCGCGCCGCCGACCTGGTGCGTACCTCGCAGGAATTCCTCGACGCTTCCTGGGCTGCGGCCGCGATGGGCGCCGCCGCGCCGCTCGACCTGAACGCCGCCTCGCTGTGGTCCCTGGCCGACGTGCGCGAGCACGCACAGGAGCGCGGCCTGCCCTGGTGGTCCATCAGTCCGTTCGGCTTCGCCGACAGTGGGCACCGTGTCGCGGACGAGGCGCTGGCCGAGTCCGGCGACGAGGCCCTAGACACCGACGACACGGTCACTGCCGACGCCGTCGCAGCCCCCGAATACCGAGGCGATACCACGGCCGCGCTCGCCGACGTACGCAACTGGCTGCGCGAAGGCTGGCGCGTCGTGCTGGTCACCGAAGGCCACGGCCCGGCCGAGCGCCTTGTCGAGGTCGCCAAGGGCGCAGACCTCGGCGCGCGCCTGGACATCGACCTGCCCGACGCCCCCGAGCCCGGCATCGTGCACGTCGCGACCGGTTCGATCGACCACGGATTCGTCCTCGAACGCGCACGCACCGTCGTGCTTACCGAGTCGGACATGGCAGGGCAGCGTTCGTCCACCAAGGACATGCGCCGGATGCCCTCACGCCGCCGCAACATGGTCGACCCGCTCCAGTTGCACGCGGGCGATTACGTCGTGCACGAGCAGCACGGCGTCGGCCGGTACGTCGAGATGGTGCAGCGCACGGTCGCCGGAGCGACCCGCGAGTACCTCGTCATCGAGTACGCGGCCAGCAAGCGCGGCCAACCCGGCGACCGCCTGTTCGTCCCCACCGACCAGCTGGAGCAGGTCACCAAGTACGTCGGCGGCGAGTCCCCGTCGCTGCACCGGCTCGGCGGCTCCGACTGGCACAAGGCCAAGAGCCGGGCCCGCAAGGCGGTCAAGGAGATCGCCGCCGACCTGATCAAGCTCTACTCGGCGCGCATGGCCGCCCCCGGCCACGCCTTCGGCCCCGACTCGCCCTGGCAGCGCGAGCTCGAGGACGCGTTCCCCTACGTGGAGACCCCGGACCAGCTCGCCTGCATCGACGAGGTCAAGGCCGACATGGAGAAGTCGGTGCCCATGGACCGGCTGATCTGCGGCGACGTGGGCTACGGCAAGACCGAGATCGCGGTGCGCGCCGCCTTCAAGGCCGTTCAGGACGGCAAGCAGGTCGCCGTGCTCGTGCCCACCACCCTCCTCGTCCAGCAGCACTTCTCCACCTTCGCCGAGCGCTACGCGCAGTTCCCGGTCAACATCAAGGCGCTCTCCCGGTTCCAGACCGACAAGGAGGCCGCCGAGGTGCTGCGCGGCCTGTCCGAGGGCACCGTGGACATCGTCATCGGCACCCACCGGCTCTTCTCCAAGGAGGCCAAGTTCAAGGACCTCGGCCTGGTGATCGTGGACGAGGAGCAGCGCTTCGGCGTCGAGCACAAGGAACACCTCAAGCAGATGCGCGCGAACGTGGACGTGCTGACCATGTCCGCGACCCCCATCCCGCGCACGCTGGAGATGGCGGTGACCGGCATCCGGGAGATGTCCACCATCCAGACCCCGCCCGAGGAGCGGCACCCGGTGCTCACCTTCGTCGGCGCGTACGAGGAGAAGCAGATCGCCGCCGCGATCCGCCGCGAACTGCTGCGCGAGGGCCAGGTCTTCTACATCCACAACCGGGTCGAGTCGATCAACCGCGCCGCCGCCCGGCTCCAGGAACTGGTCCCCGAGGCGCGCATCGCCATCGCGCACGGCCAGATGAACGAGCACACCCTGGAACGGCTCATCGTCGACTTCTGGAACCGTGAGTTCGACGTGCTCGTGTGCACCACGATCGTCGAGTCCGGCATCGACATCTCGAACGCCAACACGCTGATCGTGGAGCGCGCGGACGTCTTCGGGCTCTCCCAGCTGCACCAGCTGCGCGGCCGGGTCGGACGAGGCCGAGAGCGGGCGTACGCGTACTTCCTCTATCCGCCGGAGAAGCCGCTGACCGAGACCGCGCACGAGCGCCTGGCCACCATCGCGCAGCACACCGACCTCGGCGCCGGCATGTACGTCGCGATGAAGGACCTTGAAATCCGCGGCGCGGGCAACCTGCTCGGCGGCGAGCAGTCCGGGCACATCGAAGGCGTCGGGTTCGACCTCTACGTGCGCATGGTCGGCGAAGCGGTGAACGAGTACCGCGCGCAGGCTGAGGGACGCACCGAGCCCGAGCCCGCCGACGTGCGCGTCGACCTGCCGATCGATGCCCACATCCCGCACGACTGGGTTCCGGACGAGCGGCTGCGTCTGGAGGCGTATCGGCGCATCGCGTCGATTACCGACCCGTCCGGCGTCACCGAGGTGCACGACGAACTGGTCGACCGCTACGGGCAGCTACCGGTGCCTGTGGGCAACCTGCTCGCGGTCGCGCTCTTCCGCGCGCACGCGCGCTCGGCCGGGCTCACCGAGATCGCGATGCAGGGCAACTACATCAAGTTCGCGCCGGTCGAATTGCGCGAGTCGCAGCTCATGCGGCTCCAGCGGGTCTACCCGAAGTCGCTGAACAAGGCCCCGACGCAGACGATCCTGGTGCCCAAGCCGATGACGCAGCGGATCGGCGGACAGCCGGTCACCGGCCTGGAACTGCTCGCCTGGTGCCGCGCGTTGATCGACGCCGTGATCTTGATGTGAGATCGGCCCGGCCCTACTCAGGTCGTAGGTGTCGGGCCGATCCGCGCGCTCGTGTTCCTCGTCAGAGAGCAGAGATCGACGCGGGCGCGCGCTCGGAACGACTGAGCGCGCGCAGCACCGCCGTCTGCCCATGCCGCCGCAGCGCGATGCGCGTCAGTACGTCGACCACGGTCTGGACCGCTTCCGCCGGGAACTGCGGCGTCGGCACGCCGACGCTGTGCGCCAAGTCGTCGCTATGCACGATGAGCTCCAGCATCCGGCTGGCGACGAACGTGTCCAGGCTCACCGAATACCCGCTCCAGTTCGGGCGGCGCACCGGCCGATCCGGCTCGAAGGACAGGGTCTTGCGCAGGTCCGCGATGCACGCCGCGGTGCGCGCGGCCAGCTGCTCCGGGCCCTCCCCGGCCACCTTCTCGCCGCCCGCGCGAATGCTCTGGTTGAACTCGGTGTCGAGATCCGTGCCGATCCAGGCCGCCCGCGCGTAGTACTCGTCCAGCCCGACCACCGGCTCGACGGGCACCGGGTCGGCCAGCATCGACGGAATGAAGAACACCTGCGCGGCCAGATGCCCGGCCAGGCCGCGAACGCTGAGCTGGGCGAGCGCCGACGGCTCGTCCCAGGCCGCCGCGACCTCAGGAGCCGCGAGCAACTCCGCGGCAGCCTGAGCCACGTCCAAGTACAGATCCCTGATTTCAGTCACGCCTGCCATCCCCTCCGTGCGGCGGATCTTGTTGCGTCAGACTACGGGTGCGAACGCCGTAGGGTTAAGGCATGGCTGGCCGCATCGTCCTCGTCCCGTTCTCTCCGCGCGTGGCCCCCGGGTTGGTGTCAGCCGCGGCTTGGCGCCTCATGACCAGTCCGGACGCGGTTGTCCACACCGGCTCGCCGGACCACCCCGTGCTGCCTTACCTTGACGACGCCGACGTGCAGATCGTCGTCTTCGATGCCGAGGCCGGCGCGTACGAGATCGCCGTCGATCTGATCGCGCAGGCCGAGGCGGGCGCCACCGTGGTCTGGATCGCCGCGCCGGACGGCGACGAGGCGCTGGCCCAGGCGCTCGGCGGGCAGCTCGCGCACGGCTCGGAGATCGAGCTTGAGCTGCTGCCCGGCAGCTACGACCTGCCCGGCGCGAAGGTGCTCGACCTGATCGCGGTCATGGACCGGCTGCGCTCACCCGGCGGCTGTCCGTGGGACGGCGAGCAGACGCACCAGTCGCTGGTGAAATACC
Organism: Actinocrinis sp.; assembly: GCF_035653575.1. GTDB lineage: Bacteria > Actinomycetota > Actinomycetes > Streptomycetales > Catenulisporaceae > Actinocrinis. The sequence continues at coordinate 1,917 of NZ_DASRBQ010000049.1, read as the reverse complement.
TGTTGGAAGAGGCCTACGAGACCGTCGAGACGATCGAGGACGGCAGCTACGACGAGCCGGGCCCCGGCCGCGACGCGCTGCGCGAAGAGCTCGGCGACGTGCTGCTCCAGGTCGCCTTCCACTCCCGCATCGCGCAAGAGCACCCGACCGACCCGTTCAGCATCGACGAGGTCGCCGAAGGCATCGCGAAGAAGCTGATCGGCAGGCACCCGCACGTCTTCGCCGGGGCCTGCGCCGACACGGCCGCCGACGTCGAGGCGAACTGGGACAAGATCAAGGCGGCGGAGAAAGGTCGGACCTCCGCCGTCGAAGGCGTACCGCTCGCGCAGCCCGCACTCTCGCTCGCCGACAAGCTGCTCAAGCGCGCCCGCAACAGCCAGATCCCGGTGCAAGTGCCCGCGATCCCGGAGGAATCGGCAGCTCAGGCCAAGGACGCCGAGGCGGTCGGGCAGCTGCTGCTTGCCGTCGTGGCGCACGCACGTTCGCTCGGCGTGGACCCGGAGGAAGCGCTGCGCGCAGCGGCCCGTGGCCTGCGCGATCAGATCGTGGCGGCCGAGACCTCCCGGGATGCCCGGGTGGCAGGTTAGTCTGGTTGGCGGTACCGGACGAAACGCTCCGGTCGGACTGCGACTGCGCTGTAGGAGAACGAACCATGCTCCGTGGGCTTGAAGGCTGGCACATCGTCATCATCGTCGCGCTCGTCGTGCTGCTGTTCGGCTCGCGCAAGCTGCCGGACGCCGCGCGCTCGGTCGGCCAGTCGCTGCGCATCTTCAAGTCGGAGATGAAGGCCGCGGCCAAGGACGGCGCCGACGGCCAGGCCGACGCCAAGAAGGACGCAGCGCCGCAGCAGGCGGTCGAGGGCAAGGTCGTCACCCCGACGGTCAACGACTCCGTCCCGCACAACTCCGGCGTCTCGCAGCCCTGACGTTTCCCGTCCGGCCGGCACGGTCCGGCGGCGACGGAACGTTGACTCAGACCTGGTCAGGCGGCATTAGCCTGATCGCCGGACCGCGCGGCGCGAGCGCAGCACGTCAGCGCGGTCCGTCAAGTCCCACGATCGTGTGAATATCGGAGTTCTGACTTCCTATCCCGCCATGCCTTTGCCATGGTGGAAGTGTGGAACTCGAATATTCGTTGCCTCCCCGCCTTCAGCAGCGTTTGGCAGACCTCGCCCGTAGGACCGGGCGCAACGAGTCCGAGATCCTGGCGACCGCCGTCCTGTGGTACCTCAAACAGGTGAACCAGGAGCAGCCGGTCCGCTGAGCGGCCCCGCGGTGTCGGTTCCCGGCTGAGTCGGCTTCCGGTTGCGCTAGTTTCCTGCCGCGGCCGCGGCCATCCGCGCCGTGGTGCTGGACCCGTCCAGCGCCTCCCGGATGATGTCGGCGTGGCCGCTGTGATGCGCGATCTCCCGGAAGACGTGCAGCAGAATCTGGCGCACCGTCCAGACGACCGGCTCAGCAGGCGACCACGGATAGCGCGGCAGCGTGATCCGGCGGTCGAGGTCGGGCTCGTCGCGAACGGTCCGGTCGAACTCGGCTGCCGCCTCGTCAAACGAGCCGAGTACGCCGTCGAGGGTTTCCGACTCGGTCATCCGGTAGGCGTCGCGGTCGATGTCCGACCAGCCGAACTCGGCCGGCGCGGAGCCGTCGATCACCGCGAGCCAGCCGCGTTGTACCGCTGCGAGGTGCTTGACCAGGCCGCCGAGCGTCAGCTCGCTGACCGTGGTGCGGCTCCTGGCCTGCTCGTCGTCGAGGTTCTCGACCGTGTACCGGAAATTCGTCCGCTGGTCTGCGGCCATCGCCAGCAGATCCCGACGCTCCTGATCGCTCTCCATGGCGCAGACCCTAGTGCGCGGACGGTGCCCGGCAAGGTGCGGTGTGCCTCCCCGCGCACCGATTCAGCCGATCGCGTGACCTC
>NZ_DASRBQ010000048.1:0-32260 GCF_035653575.1 Actinocrinis sp. | reverse complement strand
AGCTGCTGGAATTGTGCGGCGAACCAGTTTCCGGCGGGGATGTCGTAGCCGGGGATGGCGTCGGTGGGGTAGGTGCCGCCGTTGCCGTCGGTCTGGGTGCCGTTGGGGTCGCAGTGGGGGTCGCCGTGGGTGTGGGTGGCGGTGGGGTAGTCGCCGTCGGATTCGCCCGGGGGCTTGATCCATACGTCGGCGATGATGTGGTCGCCGGAGCCGTAGGGGTTGGCCTGGGGGCGTGCCCCGATGCCGGCGCCGTTGACGTTGCACCAGTCGCCGCGGAAGGGCCGCTGGTCGACCTTGTTGGCGGCCACGTAGGTGTCCACGGTGGTCGGGCTGGAGTTGAGCGAGGTCGGGCGGGCCGATCCGCCCCAGCCGTTGCGCGAGGTGTCGATGAGCATCCCAACGGTGCTGGGGAAGCCGCTGGAGACGAACTCGTTGTACATCGCCTCGTCGTAGCTGTGCTCGTCGAAGTACGGGTTCCACTGGTAGAAGGTCGCGGACTTCAATGGCTGCCCGCCCACCGTCAGACTCGAATTGGGCAGGAACGGCTCGTCGGACGGGGTGGTGTTCGCGGTGTCGGAGACGAAGCCGTCCACCGTCGCGTAGCCGCCGGTGGCGGACTGCACGACCTTGGCGTATTCGGGGCCCGCGCCGCTCATGTTGTTGGGCCAGCCGAGCCAGCCGGAGTGGCCGATGTCGAGGTAGTTGTAGATCTGCGGGCCGATGGCGTGCAGCTTGCCCAGCGCGTAGGCGATGCCTTTCTCGTAGTAGGGGATCGCGGTGGCGCAGGCGGACTTGCTCTGGTTGGTCACGGCGTTGGGCAGCGAGTCGGGCTCGATGAAGTTCACGATCCGCAGGTTGCTGTACTTCGAGTTGCCCTCGAGCGCGACGATCGGGTCGATGTACTGCGACTCGTACTGCGTCAATCCCGCGTCGGTGGCCGGAATCTCACCGTTGGACGCGAGCGCCGCGCAGTCGCGTCCGGGCAGGTCGTAGACGACGACCTCCACCAGAACCGGACTCGAACTGCTCTGCGCCTGCGTCACCGCGTTGTCCAGCTGCGCCTGCAGGCCCAGGTGGGTGCTGTCGCCGGCGATGGCGCCGATGTGGTCCATCCAGATCGCGGTCTGATAGCCGGCGACCTTGGCCTCGGCGGAGCTGCCGTCGGCGGAGGCCTGCGCCTGCACCTCGGAGACGTAGTTCGGGTTCAGATACGGACTCGAACCCACGAACGGATTCGCGACATGCGCGGCCGCCTGAGCGGATTGGATGCCCACGAGGGGTATCAGCAGGGAGGCGCCGACGGCGAGCGCAAGGCACGCGGCTCGAGTCGGCCGGTGGTGATTAGCCACTGGGTGTCTGTCCTTTGGCATCAATAGGCCGGAGCGGTCAGGAGCTAGACCGGCCGGGTGGGTGGAGCGCAGTGATGGGATCGCTACGCAGCGCCAAAGTACGAGCTGTGAACGAAGCGTCAACGTTTCGCGACGGCGATACCACTCTCACCAGCTTGGCAGCTGGAGAATGTCATGAAAGTTGCAATCCCGCGCGTGGCGACGGGCCCCGTTCAATTGGCCGGCGAATTCATCGATCCGAGTCGAACGATTGTCGATCTCGCTCGAATATCGCGAACAGGCCGAACACTCGGGCCGTTGCGGGGCGGCCGAATACTCGTATTGCGCCAGCACGCCGCCATGTAACTTTCTTGAAAGCTTTCGGACCTTCGAAAATTTCGGGCCGAGGGCCTCCTGGAGGGCCCTTCCCGCATGTGGCGTTCGATAGTACGGTCGCGCGATAGTTTCGCGTCTTACACTCCCGTCCTTCCCCCTGACTCCGCGACGGAGGTAATCCGTGCCGCTGCCCGCCACCGCCCCCTTCACTCCGACCTGGGCGTCGCTCGACCAGCATGTCGCGGCCCCGGAATGGTTCCAGGACGCCAAGTTCGGGATCTATCACCACTGGGGTGCGTTCAGCGTTCCGGCATTCAACAGCGAGTGGTATCCACGCGAGATGTACCGGCCCGGCAGCATCGACCGCGAGCACCACATCGCGACGTACGGTGACCCCGCGCAGTGGCCTTACCACTACTTCATCGACGGCGGCCGCGACAAAGCCGGACGCCACGTGCAGTTCGCGCCGAAGCTCGCGTCGGCCGGCGGGGACTTCGACCCGCGCGCATGGGCCCAGGTGATCGCCGACGCGGGAGCGCGCTTCGCCGGTCCGGTGGCGGAGCACCACGACGGCTTCTCGATGTGGGACAGCCGCGTCAACGAGTGGAACTCAGCCGCGCGAGGGCCGCGGCTGGACCTGCTGAGCCTGTTCGCCGAGGCCTACCGGGAGCAGGGGTTGAAGCTGCTGGTGGCCATGCACCACGCCTTTCATTTCACCGGGTACTTCGATCACGTGCCGCCCCAGCCCAGCCAGACGCTGCGCAAGCTCTACGGCCAACTGGACCCGAGTGCCGAAAACCAGCTGTGGCTCGCCAAGCTCAAGGAGGTCATCGACCTCGCCCGGCCGGACATCATCTATCAGGACGTGAACCTCGACAAGATCGACAAGTCGGCCGGCCTGGAGTTCCTCGCCTACTACTACAACCGGGCCCGCGAGTGGGGCGCCGACGTCGTGACCACCTACAAGGACGGGTTCAACGGCAAGGGCGAGGTCTTCGACTACGAGCGCGGCGGTCCGGCCGATCTGACTTACCCCTACTGGCTCACCGACGACATCCTGAGCACCTCCAGCTGGTGCTACACCGAAGGCATCAGCTACCACCCGCTCGAGGTGATCGTGCACTCGCTGATCGACCGGGTCAGCAAGAACGGCGGCGTACTGCTCAACATCGGCCCGACCGCGGAGGGCGTCATCCCCGACGAGCAGCGCAGCCTCCTGCTCGGCATCGGCGATTACCTGCGCCGGTACGGCGAATCCATCTACGAGACGCGAGCCTGGGACGTCTACGGCGAGGGGCCGACCGCGATGGGCGGTGGCTCATTCACGCCGCCGGTCGCCGGTACCGCACGGGACATCCGCTTCACCCGCGACAAGCGCAACACCGTGTTGTACGCGACGATCCTGGGCTGGCCGGCCTCGACACTCGCGATCACCACACTCGCGGCCGGCCGCGTCGACCTCACGGGGCTGCGCGCACTTGAGCTGATCGGTCCGGGCACGGACGAGTACGTTCTTGTCACCGAACATCGTCAGGATGAGACCGGCCTGCACGTCACGCTGCCGCCGGCGCCGCCGTTCAGCGCACCCGCGTATGTCCTCAAGCTGACGTTCGAAGGGCACATCCCGACCCCGCGACGCTAACCTCGGCACCGGCACCGGCACCGCCGCTCGCGCGTGGCGCGGATCACTTCGCATCAGGGAATTGGCTCCGTCGTCTGCTCGCTGATCCAGCACAGAGGGCCGCAGATCCGTGAGACCCCGTTCGGATTGGAAGCTGATCCTATGTACAAGAACATTCTCGCCGCAGTCGACGGCACGGAGCACGGCGCGGCCGTGCTGGACGCCGTGTCCTCTCTCGCGAAGCTGAGCGGGGCGACGGTCCACGTCATCCACATCCGGCCCCTGCAGGTGCTCGGCGGCACGTTCGCGCCCTCCGCCGTGGTCTCCCCGGAAGAGGAGGCGGACGGCCGGCGGGTGGTGGACGAAGCGCTGGCGCGGCTGCGCGAGGACGGCGTCACCGCCGAGGGCGAGGTCGACGACGGCCTGCGCGAGGACCTGGCCGACATCCTCGTGCAGCGGGCGCGGGCGCTGGGCAGCGACCTGATCGCCGTCGGACCGGGCCACTACAGCGGCATCTCGGCCCTGCTGCACTCGAGCGTGAGCCGCGGCGTCGCGAAGAGCGCCGGGGCGTCGGTCCTGCTGGTCCACAGCGAGGCGTAGCCGTAGGCGCGAACCTCGCGTCCCGCGCGGCCCGCCGTTGCTCGAAAGAGCACGGCGGGCCGCGGGCATATCCGGCGATCGAACCAGGGCCGCGCGCGACGCGTTCACCGTAATGCGCTCTTTGAGCGTTTCGTAGAGACCTAGCTTCCCGTACCGTCATCCTCAGTGCGATCTCCATCCGGAGAGGCACGATCCGACCCGGGAGGGCGTCGTGGACGTTGATCTGCGTGAGGAGGATGCCGAGGCGCACGTGCACGGCGTGTGCTTCAAGACCGGACCACCCGAGCGCGTAGGCGTGGAGCTGGAGTGGCTGGTTCACGACAGCGCCGATCCGCGTTCGCCGGTCCCGGTCGATCGGCTTGACGCGCTGCTTTCAAGCATTGACACACATACGTTCACCCACGGCGGCGCGATCACGCGCGAGCCCGGCGGGCAGATCGAGCTCAGCGCTCCGCCCGGTATCGGGGTCGCCGAGTGCGTCGCGCAGACCGCCGTGGATCTCGAGGCGCTGCGCCGCATCAGCGCTGAGCACGGGCTCGTACTCGTCGGCAGCGGCCTCGAACCGCTGCACAGCCCCGCGCGGGTGCTCGACCACCCGCGATATCGCGCCATGGAGGCGCACTTCGACCGCGCCGGCCCGTGGGGCCGGGTCATGATGCGCAGCACCGCCTCCGCGCAGGTCAACCTCGACGCGGGAGAGCGCGGAGCCGGCGTCGGCGGCTATCACCACCGATGGCAGCTCGCACACCGGCTCGGGCCGGTGCTGGTCGCGGCGTTCGCCAACTCCCCGATCCACCGCGGCGCGGTGACCGGCTGGCGTTCCACCAGGCAGGCCGTCTGGTATTGGACCGATCCCGGCCGTACCCGTCCCCCGGAGCATCACAGCGATCCCGGCCTCGCGTGGGCACGGTATGCCCTTGACGCTCCGGTGCTGTGCATACGGCGATCCGAGCAGGCCGACTGGGCGGCGCCGCAAGGCCTGACGTTCCGCGCGTGGCTGCGCGGGGTGCCCGGCCTGCCGCGGCCCAACCGAGACGACCTCGACTATCACCTGACCACCCTCTTCCCGCCGGTGCGCCCGCGCGGCTGGCTGGAGCTGCGCATGATCGACGCGCAACCCGGCGACGGCTGGCAGGTCGCCGCCGCCGCGGCCGCCGCCCTGCTTGACGACCCGGCCGCCGCCGACTGCGCCTACGAGGCCACCGAGCCCTACTGCCGCGGCCGCACCCTGCCGGATCACAGCGTCTGGCTGCGCGCCGCCCGGCTCGGACCGGCCGACCCGGAGATCGGCAAGGCGGTGCGCACCTGCCTTGCCGCCGCCGAGAGCGCCCTGGGCCGGTCCGCGGGCACCGAGGCGCTGCGCCGCAGACTCGCCGAGTTCATCGAGCAATACGCCGAACAGGGCCGCTGCCCGGCTGACGACCAGCTCGACGCACTACGCCGCGGCGTGCGCGGCGCCCGACCGAAGGAAGGCAGACCGTGACCGACAAGATCACCTCAGCGCGTGACGAAACCGCCCCCGACGCAGGCACCTTCGCCCCGCCTTCCGGCCCCGACCACCTGCCCGCCACCACCCCCGACGCGTTCAGGGAACAAGCCGCCGCCGCGCTGCTGACCGCCCGAAACCGCACCCTCGCCCTCACCGGCTGCGTGGATGACGACGACCTGAAGGCCCAGCACTCCCCGCTGATGTCACCGCTGGTCTGGGACCTGGCCCACGTCGGCAACCAGGAGGAGATCTGGCTGGTCCGCGAGGCGGGCGGGCGCCCCGCGCTGCGCTCGGACCTGGACTCGATGTACGACGCCTTCCAACATCCCCGAGCCGACCGACCCGCCCTGCCGCTGCTCTCGCCGCGGCAGGCCCGCGCGTACATCGCCGACGTCCGGGAGCATGCGCTCGACGTGCTGGAGCGGACCCCGCTGGAGCCGACCGGCGGTCGCGGCGACACGCTGTTGGGCGACGGGTTCGTGTTCGGCATGATCGCGCAACACGAGCAGCAGCACGACGAGACCATGCTGGCCACGCACCAGCTGCGCCGCGGACCCGCAGTGCTCGCCGCGGCGGAGCCGCCGCCGGCCGCGGTCGACCCCGCGAGCCTGCCGAGTGAAGTGCTGATCCCCGGCGGCCCATTCGTCATGGGCACGTCCACCGAACCGTGGGCGCTGGACAACGAACGTCCCGCGCACCAGGTCGACGTGCCGGCGTTCTTCCTGGACACCTTCCCCGTCACCAACGCCGCCTACCAGCAGTTCATCGACGACGGCGGATACCGCGATCCGCGCTGGTGGACCGACGACGGCTGGGAGCACCGCGAGCAGGCCGGGCTTGAAGCCCCGCTGTTCTGGGAGCGCGACGGCGGTGACTGGCTGCGACGACGCTTCGGCGTACTCGAGCCGGTACCGCCGCAGGAGCCGGTAATGCACGTGTGCTGGTATGAGGCCGACGCATACGCGCGCTGGGCCGGTCGTCGACTGCCGACAGAAGCGGAGTGGGAGAAGGCGGCCCGGCACGATCCGGCCGGTGACCGCTCGCGCCGCTACCCGTGGGGAGACGACGATCCACAGCCGCGGCACGCGAACCTCGGGCAGCGCCATCTGCGCCCCGCACCGATCGGCGCCTATCCGGACGGAGCCTCGCCGCATGGCGTGCACCAGTTGATCGGCGATGTGTGGGAGTGGACCGCCAGCGACTTCCTCCCGCATCCGGGATTCACCGCGTACCCGTACAAGGAGTACTCGGAGGTCTTCTTCGGGCCCGGATACAAGGTGCTGCGCGGCGGGGCGTTCGGCGTCGCCCCGGTCGCCTGCCGCGGCACGTTCCGCAACTGGGACTATCCCATCCGCCGGCAGATCTTCAGCGGATTCCGCACCGCGCGCGACGCCGAAGGAGTCCGGTGATGTGCCGACACGTGGTCTACCTCGGCGCGCCGGTGACGCTGGCCGAGGTGCTGATCGATCCGCCGCAGAGCCTTTACCGGCAGTCCTGGGCGCCGAAGCTGCAGCGCTACGGCACGGTGAACGCCGACGGCTTCGGCGTCGGCTGGTATCCGGTCGGTGCGGCATCAGGTGCGGCATCAGGCGCGGCCACCGCGCGGATCGGCGACTTCGCGGACGTCTCCGAAGCCGCGGCGCGCCCGGCCAGATACCGGCGCTCGGTGCCGATCTGGACCGACGCGAACCTCGCCGAGCTCTCGCGCGTCATCTGCACCGGGGCCGTGCTCGCGGCGGTCCGGTCCGCGACCGAGGGCACCAGCCAGGACGAGTGCGCGGCCGCCCCGTTCCGGGACGGGCCCTGGCTGTTCAGCCACAACGGCGCGATCCGCGACTGGCGGCTGCTGCCGGACGAGGTCGACCTCGGCCTTTCCGCGGCCGACCTGCTGGGGCTCGAATCCTCCTGCGATTCTGCGCTGCTCTGGGCGGCGGTGCGCACTCGGCTGCGGGCGGGTGAGCCGCCGCAAGAAGCGCTCGTCTCGGTGGTACGACAGGTCGCCGCGGCGCGTCCCGAAGCGCGGCTGAATCTGCTACTCACCGACGGACGCATCGTCGTGGCGACCCGCCACGGTGACACGCTCTGGTATCGCGAGGCACCGGACGGTCTGGTGCTGGCTTCCGAACCCTATGACGAGAGCGCGCAGTGGCGAGAAGTGCCGGAAGACAGCCTCGTGTACGGCAGCGTCTCAGAGATCTCCATCCGCCGGCTCAGCACGGACGCGGCGGCGCGTCAGAGCGCGAGTGACCCCGTGGCGGGGGAGCAGTACGCATCCGGGCAGCGCTTTACCCTCGAACACCGCCTGACGCCGGACTACTTCGTCACGCGGCTACGCGAGGACGTGCTCGAAGGGCTGGCCGATCCGCCGCGATCGCTGCCGCCGAAATGGTTCTACGACGCGCGCGGCAGCGAACTGTTCGAGGAGATCACCCGGCTGCCCGAGTACTACCTCACCCGGGCCGAGCAGGAAATCCTCGACGCGCGCGCCCCGCAGATCGCGCTGGACACCGCAGCCGGCACGCTCGTGGAGATCGGCGCGGGCTCCTCGCGCAAGACACGCACGCTGCTGGACGCGCTCACGCAGGCCGGCACGCTCGAGCGCTACGCGCCGCTCGATGTCAGCACCTCCGCACTCGTGGAGGCCGGCGAGGCGTTGTGCCGCGACTACCCGGCGCTTCACGTCACCGCCACCGTCACCGATTTCGAGACCGAACTGGTCCTGCCGCACAGCGACGGACCGCGCCTGATCGCCTTCCTGGGCAGCACGATCGGCAACTTCACCCCGGTGCGCCGCCGGGACTTCTTCACCGCGCTGCGCGCCGCCATGACGGATCAGGACACGTTCCTGCTCGGCGCGGACCTGGTGAAGGACGCTGATGTGCTCTGGCGCGCCTACAACGACAGCAGGGGAGTGACCGCCGCGTTCAACAAGAACGTGCTGCATGTTCTCAACCGCGAACTGGACGCCGACTTCGACGTCGACGCGTTCGACCACAACGCGGTCTGGAACGCCGGGCAGGACCGCATCGAGATGTGGCTGCGCTCGCGGCTCACCCAGACGATCAAGGTCCGGGCGCTCGACCTGACCCTGGAGTTCGGCGACGGCGAGGAGATGCTCACCGAGATCTCGACCAAGTTCCGTCGCGAGGACCTGGTCGCGGAGCTCGCCCGCGCCGGGTTCCGGGTGCGCGAATGGTGGACGGACTCCGCGCGGCGCTTCGCGCTCCTGCTCGCTGCGCCCGACGGCCGCTGAAGCCGGACTCGGCAGTCCCCGGCCACCGCTGTGGTGCCGGGGACGGCCGAAGGGGCTTGCCAGCGGCGGCCGCCGGTGCACGGGCCACTGATCCGTCTCGTGCGTGTGAGTGGCATGGTGTCAGTGGCCATCGCGTCAGTGGCCATCGCGTCAGTGGTCGAAGTGCAGTGGCCATCGTGCCGCTTGTCAGAGTGCCACCGGTCAGCGTGTCAGTGGTCGAGGACTCGGGCGAGGAAGCGTCGCGTAGCGGGTTCCTGCGGGTCGGTGAAGATCTGCTCGGCGGTGCCGTGTTCCCGCACCACTCCGTCCTCCAGGAAACAGACCTGGTCCGCGGCGTGCCGGGCGAAACCCATCTCGTGCGTCGCCATCACGATGGTGAATCCACGCCGCTTGAGCTGCCCGACGACCTCGAGGACTTCCCCCACCAGTTCCGGGTCGAGCGCGGAGGTGATCTCGTCGAGCAGCAGCAGCTCCGGCTCGGTGGCCAGCGCCCGCACGATCGCCGCGCGCTGCTGTTGCCCGCCGGAGAGCCGGTCGGGGTACTCCGCGGCCTTGTCCGCCAGGCCGAATCGCTCCAGCAGTTCGCGGGCCTCGGCCTCAGCCTCGCGGCGGGGCTTGCGGTGCACCCGGCGCGGGGCGAGGGTGATGTTGTCCAGCACGGTCAGGTGCGGGAAGAGGTTGTAGGCCTGGAAGACGACGCCGATGCGGCGGCGGGCGGCGTCCGCGTCGAGCGCCGGATCGGACAGCTCGGTCTCGCCGAGGTGGATCGTGCCGTCGTCGATCTCTTCCAGCAGGTCGATGCAGCGCAGCAGGGTGGACTTTCCGGACCCTGACGCGCCGATGAGGCAGACCACCTGGTGCGCCGCGACGTCCAGGTCGATGTGGTTGAGCACCGTTTTCGAGCCGTAGCGCTTACGCAGCCCCCTGATGCGCAACAGCGGGTCGCGGGTCGCGTCGCGCGACGGGGGAGGAGCGCTGTCCACTGTCGTCTCGCTCATCGCGCGGCTCCAGCGAACTGGCGCTCGGCCGCGCGCGTGGCCAGCCGATCGGTGTATCGGGCCAGCGGCACGGTAACCGCGACGAACAGCAGCGCCGAGCCGAGGTAGGGCGTGTAGTTGAAGTGGCTGTCCGCGGCGATCTGGGCTTGACGCAACGCTTCGAGCGGTCCGAGCGTCGCGACCAGTGCGGTGTCCTTCTGCAGTGAGACGAAATCGTTGAGCAGCGGCGGTACCACATTGCGCACCGCCTGCGGCAGCACGACGTAGCGCATCGCCTGGGCCTCGGTCAGGCCGAGCGCGCGCGCCGCGTTGCGCTGCGAGGGGTGCACCGAGTTGAGTCCCGCGCGGAACACCTCGGCGACATATGCCCCGTACGAGAGTACGAGCGCGATCGTGCCGAGAATCCACGGCTGCGACGGCGTGCCCTGCAGTTGAAGCGCCGGGATGCCGAATCCGACGGCCAGCACCACCAGCAGCGTCGGTGTGCCGCGGAAGATGTCCACGTAGCCGACCGCGAGCAGCCGCACGGGCAGCAGCCCCGGAGCGCGCGTCGAGCGCACCAGGGCCACTACCAGTCCGAGCACGAGAATCGCCGGCTCGGCGATCAGGAACATCTGCACGTTGAGCCAGAAGCCGTCGAGGATCTTCGGGAACGACGAAGTGAATTCGGAGCCTGACAGGAAGGTGTCCTTGACCGGCTGCCATCCCGGCGAGAGCACGACGAGGGCGCCGGCCACGACCGCGAACACTGTCGTGCACGTGACCGCGATCCAGCCGTCGCGTCTGCGCTTGCGCGCGCGATACCTCTCGCGCTCCAGTTGCCGGGCGCTCGGGCGGTAGTTCTCGGCCGGGTCGGACTGCCGAGGCGCGGTCGCGTCCCGCGCGAAGGTCTCACTCATGGTTCGACGACGCTAGCTGAGCTTGGGCGCGTTCACCGACTGCGACAGCCACTGGTCGGTGATCTTCTGCAGCTCGCCGCTGGACTTGAGCGCGGCGATGGCCCCGTCGACGCACGGCGTCAGGGCGCTGCCCTTCTTGAGCAGCAGCCCGAACTGCTCCTGGTCGCCCGCCTTGCCGGTGTAGTCGAACTGGCCGAGCACCTTCGAGCCGTCGATCTGCGCCCCCGAGATGTAGAAGGCCGTGGGCAGGTCGGTGATGATGGCGTCGACCTGCTTGTTCTTCAGGGCGTGGGCCGCGTCGTCGGTGCCGTTGAACACCGCGGGCTGCTGCGTGGGCTTGATCACGTTGCCGACGGCCTCGTAGCTCGTGGTGGCCACCTGCACGCCGATCTTCGCGGACTTCAGGTCGGCCAGCGAGGTGGCGTTCGCGTACTTCGAGGAGTCGAGCACGACGATGCCCTGGTTCGCGGTGTAGTAGCCGGTGGAGAAGTCCACCGCCTTGGCCCGGTCCGCGGTGATCGAGATCTCGTTGATGTCGAAGTCGAAGTTCTTCGCGCCAGGGGCGTAGGAGCTGTTGAAGGGTTCGACCACCCACTTGACCTGGTCCTTGGCGAACCCGAGCTGCGCGGCTACCGCGTAGGCGACGGCGCTTTCGAAGCCCTTGCCGTCGCTCGGGTCGTTGTTGTCGAACCAGGGCGCGTAGGCGGGACTGTCCGTGGCCACCGTCAGCTGGCCCGGCTTGTACAAGCTAGGCGCGTTGGTACCGCACGACGCACTCGCCGAGCCGGACGCGGCGGAGGCCGTGCCGGCGGTGGTCTTCTGCGCGCACGAGCTCGCGGCGACGGTCAGCAGCGCGGCCGTCCCAAGACTCAGGAAGACGCGGACGCGGGGAAGGCGGGCACGGGCGACGCGGGGCATGGCGGCGGTCCAATCCGAAGGCTGCGATGGGTTCGATGGTGACAGACGTGGCGGCGTAGCGGGACTCGCTATCGACACAGGTCTGCGGCGCAGCGCTCGTGATCGACGTGGCGGCGACGCACGAGGACGACGGACGGGGACATGCGGGGAGCATCACCGTTGGACCGGATCTCTGTCAATCCGGCGAAGCCCTATCTCAAGATGTGGTCGTCAGGTGGTGACCGAAGCGGTCACGATGTCGCTGCGCAGCGGCGCCAGCAGGCCGCCGATCTCACCGATCGTCTCCTGCGGAACGCCGAGCCCGGTCAGCGTCGCGACCAGGTGCGCGACGACGGCGTCGAAATCCGCCTCGCCGATTTCGAGCCCCGCGTGCGCGGCGGCCATGTCGCGTCCCTGATAGATCTGCGCGCCTCCGAGCGCCGCGGTGATGAAGGCCCGCTGGTGCGACTTGAGCCGCTTCAGGTCGACCTCGGCGAAGAACGGCGCGAGCTGCGGATCGGCCAGCAGGCGCGCGTAGAAGTCGTCAACGGCGGCTTGGACGGCCCCGGCGCCGCCGATGGACTCGTAGATGCTCATGGGGCAGCTCCTCGGGTGGCGTTGCGCGGTCGGTGGGTCGGGAAGGGACCGGCACGACACTAGGAAGCTCGTGTTGCCTGCGTTTTCCGAGGTTGCAAAGCGCGGGGAGGTTCTTGCTCACATGGCGCGACGCGCGGAGTGAGATAAGCAATCACCGACGCCCCGCGCCCGGCAAGGCTCAGCTCGGGGGCCAGCGCGAACTGGAGCGCGGCAGATTGGATCACGGTTTGACCATTCCGCAGCTCGTGGTTAGGGTCGAACTCGTGCGGTATTACGGTGCTCGGCTTCGGGCCACTTACGAGCTGGTACTGCTCGGCGTTCACACGCACGCTGTCGCTGACGTCCTCTGTCGCTGAGGCCGCCGACCGCGATCCGCGTCAGGCCGAGTGCAGTACGGCCATGTTCTCGCGGACGCTTCCGCCACTGAACCGCCCGGCTTCGACCCGGGCCTGGTTCTGATCTCCTCCACGCAGCACTGACCGCGACATCCCCGCCGGGGTGGATGGCGCGCGGCTGCATTGTCACAGTTTTCGATGTCACCGTTTCCGATGTCACAGCGTCCTGCGATATCACAGTGTCCTGCGATCGCTCAGGCGCTTGTCTCGCCACGTCAGAAAGACCATTCGATGCGCACGCGCATATCCACTTCCCATCCGCGCACGTCGCACCCGCTGCGCGTGACCGCTTTGAGCATTGCCGCAGTGTCTGTGGGCGCCGTCCTCGCCGGCTGCTCGTCCACGTCGAGCCGATCCTCGGCCTCGTCCGCGTTCAGCGCCGCGAACTGCAAGGGCGGCACGCTGACCGTGCTGGAGCAGGGCAGCCTCTCGGAGTTCGACCCGGCCCGGCTCTACACCTCCGGGGGCGGGCAGATCCCGGCCTTGTTCTTCCGCGCGCTGACCACCCGTGACCGGGTGCCTGGCGCGGCCGGCGACACAGTCGTGCCCGACCTGGCCACCGACACCGGCGAGCCGAGCCAGAACGCGACGGTGTGGACCTACCACCTCAAGCCGGGGCTCAAGTACCAGGACGGCACCGCGATCACCTCCGCGGACATCAAGTACGCGGTCGAGCGCACCTTCGACGCCCAGCTCGCCGGAGGGCCGCCCTACCTGCGCGACTGGCTGGTCGGCGGCGACACGTACCAGGGTCCGTACAAGGATCCGAAGGGCCTTTCCTCGATCGAGACCCCGGACGCGGACACGATCGTGTTCCACCTGCGCAAGAGCGAGGGCGGCTTCCCGTACCTGGCCGCCATGACCCAGTTCGCCCCGGTGCCCAAGGCCAAGGACACCGGCACCCAGTACGCTGACAACCCGGTCTCCAGCGGCCCGTACCAGTTCGCCGGCTACACCCCGAAGAAGCAGCTCGAGCTGGTGCGCAACAAGTACTGGTCCGCGAGCACCGACAGCCAGCGCCTGGCCTGCCCGGACAAGATCGACATCCAGTCGGGCCTGGACGCCACCGTGATCAATCAGCGCCTGGCCGCCGGGGTGGGCGCGGACAAGTACGCCATCACCACCGACACCAGCATCGGCCCGACCCAGCTCGCGCAGCTGACCGGGAACAAGGCGCTGGCCTCGCGCGTGATCACCGGTGCCTTCGCCGAGACGGTGTACCTCGCGTTCAACACGAAGAAGGCGCCGTTCGACAACCAGCTGGTGCGCGAGGCGCTGTCTTACGCGGTGGACCGGCAGGCCGTGGTCAACGCGGTCGGCGGCAGTTCGCTGGCCACCGCGGCGACCACCTTCCTGCCGAACCAGTCCGCGCTCGGCTACCACCCCTACGACTACTTCCCGGCCGGCGCGTCGGGAGATGCGGCCAAGGCCAAGCAGATCCTCGCCCAGGCCGGCTACCCGAACGGCATCAGCGTCACCCTCAACTATGAGAACACCGATGACGACGGCGACGGCCCGGCCGTGGCCACCGCGCTGCAGGCCGCGTACGCGCAGGCCGGGATCCACGTGAAGCTCGCCCCGACCGGCACCGACTCGGACGCGTTCCGCGCGGTCGTCGGCGACACCGCGAACGAGCCGGGCCTCTCGCTCAACACCTGGGGCGCGGACTGGCCCTCGGGGGCCCCGTTCCTGACCCCGATCTTCGACGGCCGGGAGATCGTGCAGGGCGGTGGCAACTTCAACCTCGCCCAGTACAACGACGCCGCGGTCAACGCGCGGATCGACCAGATCAACCAGATCACCGACAACACCGCCGCGCAGCAGCAGTGGGGTGACCTGGACGCGCAGCTCGGCAAGCTCGCGCTCACCGTGCCGTTGTACTTCCCGAAGAACCTGACACTTTTCGGACCGGGCGTGAAGAACGTGTACCTGAGCGAATGGCGCGGCACGTACGACATCGCCGTCGTCTCGGTGAAGTAGGCGGAACGGGTGAGCACCACCGCACTGACGGCGGCCGCGGAGGCATCGCAAGAGCCTGCCTCCGCGGCGCCGACCGGGCCGCGGGCCCTGTGGCGCACGCTGCGGCGCGACCGCGCGGCGATGGCAGGGCTCGTCGTCGTGGCCGCGCTCGTCCTGCTCGCCCTCGGCGCGCCCTTGTGGACCGCGATCGAGGGCCAGAACCCGTACGCGTATCACGACAACCTGCTCAACTCCGCCCTCGGCGGCGCGCCCCTCGGCTCGTTCGGCGGGATCGGCGGCGCGCACTGGCTCGGCGTCGAGCCGCAGACCGGGCGCGACCTTTTCGCCAGGATCGCCTACGGCGCGCAGGTCTCGCTCGCCGTGTCGATCGGCGCGACGCTGCTGCAGGTGTTGCTCGGCGTCGGTGTCGGACTGGCGGCCGGGCTCGGCGGGCGGTTCGCCGACGCGCTGCTCGGCCGCGCCATCGATTTGGCGATCGCCTTCCCGTACCTCATCTTCGGCATCGCACTGCTCGCCGTCGTGCCGGCCTCCTTCCCCCGGCCGGTCCTGCTCGTCGTCGTGATGGCCGTGCTCGGATGGGGTGGCACGGCGCGCATCTCCCGAGCCCAGACCCTCAGCCTGCGCACTCGCGACTACGTGGCCGCGGCGCGGCTGGGCGGATCGAGTACCGCGCGTATCGCGCGGCGCGAGATCCTGCCGGGGCTCGCCGCGCCCGTCATCACCTACGCGGCGCTGCTGCTGCCGGCGAACATGGTGCTCGAGGCCGGATTCTCCTTCCTCGGCATCGGCGTGCGGCCGCCGACCTCGTCGTGGGGCCAGATCCTTTCGACCGCGACCACCTGGTACTACGCCGATCCCACGTACGTCATCGTGCCCTGCATCGTGCTGTTCGCCTCAGTGTTCGGATTCGTGCTGCTCGGCGAGGGCGTGCGCAAGGCACTCGATCCGCGCGCCGCGAACGGATCGGGCTGACCGATGCGCTCACTGCCCATGGCCACCTTCCTGCTGCGCCGCCTGCTCGGCGCGATCGTCACCCTGCTGGTGCTGTCCGTCATCGTCTACGGGCTCTTCTACCTGCTGCCCACCGATCCGGCGCGGATGATCTGCGGGCCGCGATGCAGCCCGCAGGACGTCGCCGCGGTCAGCCGCGCCTACGGACTCGACCAGCCGATCTATGTGCAGTACTGGCACTTCCTCGCGGCGATCGTCGCCGGACGCGACTACAGCACCGGCCCGAGCACCGTGCACTGTGGCGCGCCGTGCTTCGGCTACTCCTTCGAGACCGGGCAGTCGGTGGACTCTCTGCTGCTGTCCGCCCTCCCGGTGACCGCGTCGCTCACCCTCGGCGGCGCGGTGCTGTGGACGACCTTCGGCGTCGGCGCGGGGATCGCCTCGGCGCTGCGTCGCGGCCGACTGGCCGACAAGACGCTGACCGGACTGGTGCTGGCGAGTACGGCACTGCCGCCGTTCGTGCTCGCGCTGTTCCTCATCCTGCTGTTCTGCGCCTATCTACAGTGGCTGCCCTTCCCGAACTACGTCTCGATCGGCGACGACCCGGTGCAGTGGGCGCAGAGCCTGATCCTGCCGTGGGCCACCCTCGCCCTGCTCCAGGCCGCGAACTACGCGCGGCTCACCCGCACCTCGGTGCTTGAGACGCTGAACGAGGACCACATCCGCACCGCCCGCGCCTATGGACTGAGCGAGCGGCGCATCGTCGCCCGGCACGCCCTGCGCGGAGCGCTGACGCCGCTGGTCTCGCTCCTCGCCGTCGATGTCGGGCCGGTCCTCGGCGGCGCGGTGTTCACCGAGAGCGTGTTCGGGCTGCCCGGCCTCGGCAAGCTGCTCGTCGGCTCGGTCGCCACCGTCGACCTGCCGGTCGTGGGCGCGGTGGCGCTGCTGGCCGGAGCCTTCGTGATCCTGGCCAACGTGGCGGCGGATCTGCTTTACGTGGCCATCGACCCCAGAGCGAGCATCAGATGACGAACACGCCACCGGTCGACCTGGCACCGGGTCCCGCGAAGCCCGCCCCGCCGGAGCCGATCCTTTCCGTCAACGGGCTGACCATCGAGTTCCCCGGCCGCGGGCGCGGCGCTGAAACCGCGACGGTGCGCGCGGTCGACGAGCTGAGCTTCGAACTGGCCCCGGGCGGTGCCCTCGGCATCGTCGGCGAGTCCGGCTCGGGCAAGAGTGCGACCGCGCTGGCCCTGCTGGGCCTGCACCGCGGCACCCCGGCGCGCGTCACCGGCGAGATCACCGTCGACGGCACGGCCATACACACCGCGACCGACCAGGAAATCCGGCGCCTGCGCGGCAGCCGCATCGCCATGGTCTTCCAAGACCCGCTCTCCTCGCTCGACCCCTACTACAGCGTGGGGGACCAGATCGCCGAGGTGTATCGGGCCCACACCGGCGCGGGCCGCCGCGCCGCCCGCGACCGCGCGATCGAAGTACTGGATCGGGTGGGGATCGCGGAGGCCGCACGCCGCGTGGACGCGCGACCGCATGAGTTCTCCGGCGGCATGCGTCAGCGGGCCCTGATCGCGATGGCGCTGGCCTGTGAGCCGCGGGTGCTGGTCGCCGACGAACCGACCACCGCGCTGGACGTGACCGTGCAAGCCCAGATCCTCGACCTGCTGAGCGATTTGCGCGCGGACACGGGCATGGCGCTCGTCCTGGTCACCCACGACTTCGGAGTGGTCGCCGCGGTAGCGGACGACGTGTTGGTGATGAAGGAGGGCCGCGCGGTCGAACACGGCCCCGCGACCCGGATCCTGAGCCGGCCCGAGGCCCCCTACACCAAAACCCTGATATCGGCGGTTCCGCGCATTGACACCCCACGCCCGGCTCGCGGCGCACCGTCAACCGACGTCTTGCTTCGAGTCGAGCAGCTGCACAAGCACTTCCCCGCCCCCGGTGGCTTCGCCCTTCGACGCCTGCCTGCGCTGCGGGCCGTGGATGGGGCGAGCCTTGAGGTGCGCCGGGGCGAGGCGCTGGGCATCGTGGGGGAGAGCGGCAGCGGCAAGACGACCCTCGCCCGCATGATGGTCAGCCTGCTGGAACCGACGTCCGGCCGGATCGTGTTCGACGGCGAAGATCTCACCGCGCTGCCCGAGCGGCGGCTGCGCCCGAGCCGCCGGGACCGCCAGATGGTCTTCCAGGATCCGGTCGCCTCGCTCAACCCCCGCCGGACCGTCGGCGAGAGCGTCGCCGAACCGCTGCGCGCGCACGGCGAACGCGACGAGCAGAGCATCCGCCGCACGGTGCGGCAGCTGCTGGAAAAGGTCGGTTTGGAAACAGCGCACTACGACCGCTTCCCGCACGAGTTCTCCGGCGGGCAGCGCCAGCGCATCGGGATCGCCCGGGCCCTGGTGCTCCGGCCCAAACTCGTGGTCTGCGACGAGCCCGTGTCAGCGCTCGACGTCACCACGCAGGCCCAGGTGATACGACTGCTCGCGGACCTGCGCGAACAGCTCGGCTTGACGCTGGTCTTCGTCTCTCACGACCTCGCGGTGGTGCGCCAGGTCAGCGACCGGGTGGTCGTCATGCGCCACGGGCAAGTGGTCGAGTCCGCCGATGCAGAGACGCTTTACACCAATCCGCGGCACCCGTATACACGAACCTTGCTCGATGCGGTCCCGGTCCCCGACCCGGTACTGGCACGCGAGCGCAGGGCACAGCGCAAAACCCGCGCTCTCGCGCAGCAGCGCCTCGAACCTCGACTAACGTAGCTGTCACGGCTCTCGATGTACGAGGAAGGCGCGATGAAGCTTCTCCTGACCTCCGGCGGCGTCAGCAACCAGAGCATCCGCGACGCCCTGGTCGACATGCTGGGCAAGCCAATCGCCGAGTCCACTGCCCTGTGCATCCCCACCGCGATGTACGGCATGCTGCCCGGGACCGCCGTCATGACCTGGCGGCAGATCGCCGGACAGACTCCCACCCCCATGGTCGAGCTGGGGTGGAAGTCCGTCGGTATGCTGGAGCTGACCGCGCTGCCCAGCATCGCCGAGGAGAACTGGGTTCCCTTGGTCCGGGAGACCGACGCGCTGCTGGTGTGCGGCGGCGACGTGCTCTACCTGCACCACTGGATGCACGAGTGCGGCCTGGCGGATCTCTTCGCGTCGCTGAACGACACGGTCTACGTGGGGCTGAGCGCCGGCAGCATGGTCATGGCCCCGCACGTCGGGCAGGAGTTCGTCGGCTGGAAGCCGGCCGGCGGCGGTGACCGCGCGCTGGGCATGGTCGGATTCTCGATCTTCCCGCACCTGGACAACCCTTCGTGCCCGGAGAACACCAT
Organism: Actinocrinis sp.; assembly: GCF_035653575.1. GTDB lineage: Bacteria > Actinomycetota > Actinomycetes > Streptomycetales > Catenulisporaceae > Actinocrinis. The sequence continues at coordinate 13,570 of NZ_DASRBQ010000048.1, read as the reverse complement.
GGCCGACGCCGAGAAGTGGGCCGCGCGGATGCCGGTGCCCGGATACGCGATCGATGACGAGACGGCCGTCAAGGTGGTGGACGGCGCTATCGAGGTCGTCTCCGAGGGACATTGGAAGCTCTTCGAGCGTTAGCGGCCAAGCGCCCCTGCCAGCGCGCGCGGCCAAAACGCCGGACTCAGGTTTCGATGAGGTGCGCGGTGAATTCGCGGCGGGAGGCCTGCCAGCGCTCATGGTCGAAGGCGTCGCTGCCGAGGGCGTCGGCGGCTTGGTAGCCCATGTCCAGGGCATGGTGGACGTTGTCGGGAGTGAACAGGCCTTGGCGGCCGAGGGTGGTCAGCCGCGGCAGGGTGTCGATCCAGGATTCGAGCGCCGCGAGGTGGTCGCGGTAGCCGGCGTTGTGGACCGGGTAGCCGTGACGCAGGCGCTTGACCTGAACCCAGGCCAGCCGCAGCGGGGGCAGCGCGCATGCGCTGACCGTCCGCTGCACCAGGTCGGCCAGTTGCCGCTCGTCGGCGGACCACAGCTCGTCGCCGACCTGGCAGGGGATCTCGAAGCAGATCACCGAGCGGTCGCTCGGGTCGTCCGGATTGATGCGGTGGTTGGCCGGTTCGGAGATGCGCGTGACCGGGGCGGCGGGGGAGGGCAGGTAGTGCACGTCGTGCCCGCTCCAGCGTCCGCCCTCGTGCACGGCGTAGACCAGCAGCAGGGCGCGGAAACGCAACTCGCTCGCGGCGGCCAGCGCTTCGTAGGGGGCCGACGGCACGAGCAGACGGGCGAGTTGCGGCAGCGGCAGCGTGGAGAAGACGTGCTTGGCGCGCACCGTGCCGCCGTTCGTCCACGGCTCGGCGCTGCGGCGGCCGGCACGCTCCGCGGCCGCGCTGTGGGATTCCGAGCGGGCGGCGGTGACGGTGGCGCCCTGCTCGTGCAGTTCGATGCGTTCCACAGTGGTGCCCAAGGCGATGCGGGCGCCTGCGGTGATCGCGGCGTCGGCGAGCGTTTCGGTCAGCTGGCCGAACCCGCGCCGGGGGTAGAGGTAGGCCAGGGACTCACCGGCCAGGCCGGCGCGCACCGCGCGGGTGAGGGCGGCGAAGGCGGTGGGCGCGCCGGCCTTGCGCCGGGCTTGGTCCGCGTCGAGTTCGTCTCCTGAGACGCCCCAGAGCTTGCGGGCGTAGGGCTCGTACACCAGCTGGTAGAGCGTGGGGCCGAAGCCTGCGCGCATCAGATCCGCGTAGCTGGCTTCTGCCGCGTCGGGAGCCTTGGGGCGCAGCATGGACAGCGCGTCGAGTGCAACCCTGGTTCGTGGTGCGCGGGGGAGGGCTTTGGCTAGTTCTCGCGGTTTGAAGGGGTAGGTCACCCATCGGTCGCTGAGCAGGATGCGCCCAGTGCGGTAGCGGGTTTGCAGGTCCGCGCCGAGCAGCGCGCGCAGGTCGGCGAGGATGTGCGGGGGCGTGGCCGGGCTGAGGCGGTGGCTGCCGTAGTCCACGCTCATGCCGGCGATCTCGAAGGAGGCGGCCATGCCGCCGGTGTTCTCGGCGCGCTCGAGTACGAGCACGCTCTGGCCGCGGCGTGCTGCCCGCCATGCGGCTGCCAGCCCGGCGGGCCCGGCGCCCAGGACGAGCAGGTCGGCCTCAGCAGCCATGGGTGGTGTCCATGTGCGTGATCCTAGCGGCCTTTTTCCGCACGTCGCGGCGTATCCCGGGCGTCATCATGTCAGGGTCAGGATACCGGCCGGACGGCTCCTTCTTCAGGGACTTCCGGCCCTAGCGATTCAGCGAGACGATCCCGCCCAGGCTTAGCGGACGTTGCCCTCGGCGAAGGATTCCTGGCCCAGCACGCGCAGCAACTCAAGCTTTCCGACGTTGTCGGTGCCCGGTTCTGCGGTGTAGAGCACCAAGGACTGCTCGCCCGAGGTCGAGGCGGAAAGCAAGGTCTCGCACTGCAGCGTGATTTCGCCGATATGCGGGTGTACGAAGGTCTTCGTCGTGCCGCGCATCACCGCGACGTCGTGCCGCTCCCACAGCTCGCGGAATGCGGCGCTGGCCTTCAGCAAGTCGCTGATGAGCTCGTTGACCTCGGCGTCGTCCGGGCGGCGGGCGTGGGTGGCGCGCAGATCGGCGACGTGGTTGGCCATCAGTCTGGGCAGTTGCTCCTTGATGATCAGCCGCGGCTGGGTCTCGGTGAACATCCGCCAGATGGCGTTGCCGGCGCGGCCGGGCAGGACGGGGGCGCCCAGGAGCGCCTCAGCCATGGCGTTGCGCGCGAGCACCTGGCCGGTGTCGCTGATCACCTGCGCGGGCGCGTCCACGAGGCGGTCCAGGATGAGCAGGAGGCCTGGCGACACGTGCCGTCGTGCCGCGCCGCGCGTCCGCGTCGGATAACCGGCCAGGCGGTGCAGGTAATCGCACTCGTCCTCGGTCAGCCGCAGCGCGCGGGCCAGCGCGCCGATCACCTGTTCGGAGGGCCGGGCCCCGCGCCGCTGCTCCAGACGCGCGTAATAGTCCACGGAGATCCCGGCCATCTGCGCGACATCCTCCCTGCGCAGGCCCGGGGTGCGCATCCGGGCGCGCGGGGAGAGGCCCACCGAGGACGGGTCGATGCGCTGTCTGCTGCGCCGCAGGAAGTCCGCCAGTGCCGCGAGGTCGATCGAATTCACCCGATCATCCTCGCGCGCGAACCCGGCGGTAGCCAGGGACTGCCGGTCCGTGGCTAAACCGGTCTCTGCAACCCGAGGCAGAAGACCGCCAGGGTGGGTCGTGCAAGCCGAACGCAGCGCGGAACGGAGCACGACGATGACGAACGAGACGATCCTGGTCACCGGAGCGACCGGGCAGGTCGGCAGGCGGCTGGTGCCGAGGCTGCTGTCCTGGCGCGAGCCGGGCGACCAGATCAGGGTACTGGTGCGCACGCGGCAGGCCGCCGAGCACTTCACGGGCCTGGGCGCGCAGTGCGTGCTCGGCGACCTGCTGGAGGCCGCGGACCGCAAGCGGGCGCTGGACGGGGCGACCGTGGTCGTCAACGTCGCCGCGACCTTCCGCGGCCCGGCCGTGACCGACGATGACATGTATGCGCTGAACCGGGACGCGGCCGTGGCGCTGGCGACGGAAAGCGCTCAAGCGCGGGTGCGCCGCTTCGTGCAGATCAGCACGAATCTCGTGTACGGCCCGGGCATCGGCCGGCCGGTGCGGGAGGACGACGAACTGCGCGCGGTCGTGACGCCGCAGCAGCGTGCATACCCGGCGAGCAAGCGGGAGGCCGAGGAGCGGCTGCGCGAGCTGAGCACGGAATCAGGGCTCGATATCGTCGCACTGCGCCTCGCCTTCGTCTACGGCGACGGAGACCCGCACATCGAGAACATCCTTCCGCGCTTCGCCACCGCGGCGGCGCACGAGCCGATGGCGATGGTGCACCACGCGGACGTGGCCCAGGGCGTGCACCGCGCTCTCAGGGCGCTGCCGTCGACAGAGAGCGGCTACCGGGCCTACAACATTTGCGGTGACGGGGTCTCGACGGTATACGAGCTGCACGAGCTAGTCGGGCAGCGCATGGACCTGGACGCGGCCGAGGGAAGGACCGTCGCGGATCCGTGGTATTGCGTGCCCGACACGACGCGCGCGTATCGCGAATTGGGCTTCCGCCCGATCTACCCGAGCGCCAGAGCGGCCTGGCGCGACGGCGCACTCTAGCCCCAACCTCGGAAGGGCCCCGCCTAGTCCAGCCCGAGGCCCGCCGAGCTCGGGACCCCGTCCGCGGCCGTGTTGTCGGCGGCCGGATGCCGCTTCCCGGCCGGTCCGGCAGCAAATGCGGTCAACAGGTTAAGTGTCGCTGCCTGCACGAATTGCCGGCCCGCGGCGGTCACCGGGACCGGGAAGCACGCGGGACCCAGCGCGCATACCCATTGCATTGTCCCGGCGTCGAACACCGCGGCTCCGCTCGAAACGGTGTAGTAGGCGGACTCCTGGTAGCTCGGGCGGCCCTGGCAGATCAGCGGGGAGTGGCTGAGCACCTCGAGAGGGTGCGGAGTGGTCGGGATGTCCACCACGCGGTCGTACTCCGGGTATACGAGCCCTGGGAAGGAGGAGCCGCGGGCCGCGCCGGTCCCGGCGAAGATCCAGCTGCTCGGGTCGTAGACCACGTAGGCCGCGTTGGCCGGATTGCACTGATAGTACGAGCCGGTCAGCGCGTTCTCGGGGCGTGGGTCCGGGCTGTCGCGCCAGTTCTGCGTTGTCTCGGCCGGGTCGGTGGCGAGCAGCGGATCGGTTGCGGCCTCCTTGTAGCAGATGATCAGGCGGTCCCGGCCGAGCGCGGTCGCGGCCCAGCGGATGTGGCGGTAGACGGCGTTGGCGCCCAGGAAGGCGAGGTTGGTGCCGGTGTCGCGCGCGGCCGTGAGCGTGTCGCGCATCTGCTGCGAGTAGTACTCGTCGTGCCCGTCCGAGACCACGGCCGCGGCGCCGCGAAACAGTTCGGGGTGGGCCTCGAGCTCGAGGTCGGTTTCGTAAGCCACCGGCAGGCCGTGCTGTTCGGCGAAGTACACCAGGCCCCGGTCGAACTGGAAGAACAGGCCCGAGCCCGCGGGCTCGTTGTAGTCGGTGTACGGCCGGTCGAAGGAGACCGCGCGGGAGCGGTTGGAATGGCCGTGCGGCCCGTCGTAGAGGGAGTACCCGCCCCAGCCGTTGTAGGCCTGCCAGGTGGTGACCCCGGCGACGAGCACGATCCGCCCGGCGGTCTGCGTCGAGCGCACGGTGATCGGGACGTAGCGCTGTCCTGCGCCATCGGAGGCGACGAGCTTGATCAGGTAGTCGCCCTGCGGCCAGCCGGCCGTGCTGACGATGAGCGAGGGCCGCCAACGGCATTCGACGGTGGCGGTCGAGTGGTCGAACGACACGGCGGTCTGCACGTGGCCCGCGGTCTCAGCGGACTGCCAAACCTGCCGCGCGCCGGCGCCGCCGTAGTAGCCGAAGCGATACGCGATAGCCGTGAAGCGCGGCGCGGTGGTGGACACGAAGAGGTGGAAAGACTGGCCGCTTGTGACCGAAACCTGGTCGGCGTACCCCTCGATGGCGTGCGCAGACCCGATCGCCGACGGCGCGATGGCCCACGCTGTCGTCCCCGGTTTGGCATTTTCGGCCGCGACGTCGAACGATGCGGCGGGTCTGGTGGTCGATCGCGGTGATGATGCTGGATGCGGCACGACGCGCGCCGAGCAACTGCCGACAAGCGCGACCAGGAGTGCACCGAGCAGCGCGGCGACTTTGAGTTGCCTGCCGCGCCGCAGGATCGGCCGAGACCCGCCGTTCATGGCTGTGCGCCCCTCCCGCTGCGCGACTAGACGAAACGATAAGGGCGGCGTGCGCGCTATGTTTCCGCGTTCTCGCAGGTCGCGCTGAATTCAGGAGGTGTACGCCGATTCAACGCCCCCGGTTCATCGCAGGTGCAATCGAGGCTGGCTGCGGAGCTCAGGGCGTGCGCGAGATGTGGGTGTCAACGAGAACTGCTCGTGGCGGCGGCCAGAAGGTCGGCCAACTGGCGCAGATCCTTCGCGCCGTACGTGGGCGCCGCCAGATATGGCGGGTAGCTCGCCGCCTCCCGCTGTAGCCATGCCGCTTGCAGTCCCGCCCGGCGTGCTCCGTCGACGTCCCACGGATGCACCGCGACCAGCAGCGCCTCAGCCGGATTGACGTCCAACTGCCTGGCTGCGTAGTGATAACTACGCGGGGAGGGCTTCCAGGCGCGTGGCGCGGCGACATCCAACAGCGCCTCGAAGTAGTCCCGCAAGCCCGCCCGGCGCAGGACCGCGTCGCTGACCGCGATTGATCCGTTGGTCAAGGTGGCGAGGCGCAGACCGGCGGCGTGTAGCGCGCGAATGCCTGGATCGATGTCGGGATGCAGCGGAAGCTGCGCGAAACCGTCCAGCACGTGGGCCGCTGCCGCGGCCGGGTCGCCAGACCAGTCCTTGCGACCGGAGAGCACCGCGCGCAACCCGGCGTCCGCGATCTCGCGGAAGTCCGCGTAGGCCCCGGCGGCGGTCAGCGCGAAGCCGTCGCGCAACACGCCGGCGAACCAGGCGGGCAGCACGTCGGCGGACGCGCCCACCTGTTCCAGCCGCGGCCCCAGCGCGGACAGGTCGGTGAGTGTCTCGTTGACGTCGAAGAGCACCAACCGCACGGGCGCATTCGCCATCACATGCCGCCACTTCGCTCGGCCGAGATTGCGGACTCGTTCCGGCTACCCGCCGCGGCGCAGGCCTAACGCCGGTGCCTGCGTCCGTTCCCGTGCGGAGGCGTTCGTACATAAAACCGCGGGGTTCCGTGGCCTGGGTCGCTTCCTTGAGTACGGCCCGTCAGGGCGCGGCTGCGCCGGGCCAGTCGCGGAATGCGGCCAGCAGCCGGTCACGGGCGTGCCCGGCGAGGCTGTCGCCGGGAAGATGATGCAGCTCGCCGACCGTGTGGCGGATCTGCTCCAGGTAGCGCTCGCAGCCATCACACGCGGCCAGGTGCTCGATGAACCTGGCCGCGGTGTGCGCGTCCAGGGCGCCGTCGAGGTAGGCGGTGACCAGTTCGACGAATTCGTCGCAGTTCATGCCGGCACCTCCTGAGTGAAGTGTTCCTCCAGCGCCGCCCGCAGCGCCGCACGGCCGCGGTGCAGCAGGACTCGCTGGTTGGCCGCGCTGACCGCGAGGATCTCGCATACCTGTTCGCTGCTGTAGCCCTCGACGTCTCGCAAGGTCACCACGATCCGTTGCCGCGCCGGCAGCTGCTCCAGCGCGGCGGCCAAGTACCGGCGGGTCTCGCGCGCGAGCAGCTCGCTTTCCGGGGTGGGCCACCGTTCGGGATGGCTGCGCCAGTGCCCCGGATACGGATCGTCGCTGCCTCGGAAACGCGCCGGATCGACCGTCGGTGCGTAGTCTTCGGCCGTCAGGGTCAGCGCGGAGGCCGGAATCACCCGCGCGTCGCGGCTGCCGCGGCTCATCGCTCGGTTGACCAGGATCCGGTACGTCCAGGTGCGCAGCGACGCGCGGGATTCGAAGTCGTCGATGCCGCGCAGTACCCCGAGCCAGGCCTCTTGCACCACGTCCTGCGCGGCGTGCTCGTCGCCGACATACGCGCGTGCGACGCGCAGCATGCCCGGCGACCACGCGTCCAACAATGCGGCGAACATCGCCTCGTCGCGCGCACGCAGCCGCGCCACGATCACCGCGTCGGCGGGCAGCTCCACGTCCGGCACTCTAACCGGTCTCGGCGCCGCACGCGGTAAGTCACGGCGCCGGACCCGGAGAGGGCCGCAGTCAGCGGTATTCGGGATTGGGGAAGTCGAAGCGGGCTCCCGCGTCCCAGGCGGCGCGCTGGTTGCCGTGCGCGGGAATGCCGCCGGCGTCCTTGAGCATGCGGGCCAGGTGCAGCAGATTCCAGGTCATGAACGTGGTATTGCGGTTGGTGAAGTCGTTCTGGGGGCCGCCGGAGCCCGGATCGAGGTAGGAGGGCCCGGGCCCGGCCTCGCCGATCCATCCGGCGTCTGCCTGCGGTGGAATGGTGTAACCCAAGTGTTGGAGGCTGTAGAGCACGTTCATCGCGCAGTGCTTCACGCCGTCCTCGTTGCCGGTGATCAGGCAACCGCCGACCCGGCCGTAGTAGGCGTACTGCCCGGCGTCGTTGAGCAAGTGCGAGCAGGCGTATAAGCGCTCGATGACCTTCTTGGTGACCGACGAGTTGTCGCCGAGCCAAATGGGACCGGCGATCACCAGGATGTCGGCCGGCACGACGCGGTCGCGGTACAGGGCGGGCCATGCGTCCGAGGCCCAACCGTGCTCGGTCATGTCCGGCCATACGCCGGTGGCGATGTCGAGGTCGATGGCGCGAACGACATCGACTTGCACGCCGTGCTTCTGCATGATGGCGGCGCTGAGATCGATCAGGCCTTGGGTGTGCGACAGCTCCGGGGAGCGCTTGAGGGTGCAGTTGATGAACAGCGCGCGCAGATCGTCGTAGCGCGGTTGCGGCGCGGCCGCGTCGGCTTCGACGGCTTCGGGATTGCTGGACATGAGGGCCTCCTTCAGGGACTTGCACCATTAGTCCCGGCAACCCTCAGTTCGTTACACAGGCGGCCGTCACCGCCTTTGAGCCGCGAACCGCCTTCAATCCTCGGTCGTGCCGGCCCGCCTCGTTCGCGATTCGACGTGATCGAGGATCGCGTCGAGGGCGATCTCCAGCGGCCGGGTTTCCCGCTGGATCTGCGTGAGCAGCAGGCCGCCCTGGAGCGCGGCGAGGACCGCCAGCGCGAGATCCTCCGGATCGCCGTCGAGCTCCCCGCGCGCGTGCATCGCGCTCAGCCCCGCGCGGATGGCCGCTTCCCACCGCAGGAACCCGGAAGCAACGGCCAGGCGCGCCTCGGGATTGTTCTCGGCCACCTCGCCGCCGATCGAGCCGATCGGGCAGCCTCCGCGGCACTGCATGCGCCGCTGATACTCCACGAGCGCGTCGCGCCACCGCCGCAGACCCTCCATCGAGTCCATGCGGCCGAACAGCGGTTCCTGCAAGCCAAGCACCGCCTCGGTCTGATACTCGATCACGGCGAGCAGCAGCGCCTGCTTGTCCGCGAAGTAGTGGTAGATCTGCGAGCCGCTGACCCCGGCGGCGGCGCGCACGTCCTCCAGCGTCGCCTCGGTGACGCCGCGCTCGTATATCAGCTGGGCGGCGGCCGCCACGATCCGCTGCCGGGTCGCCTCGCCTTTGCGCGTCAGCCGACCGGAAGAGCTCTGCGTGCTCGTAGTCATGCCCTGAGCCTCACCGATTTTTGGATTGGACAACCCATTTTTAGCCGAGCATTGTGGACTGCGCAACCCAATCCGGCCGCGGGCGGCGGCCGATCGCCCCGAGGGAAGGCAAGGCTCATGGAACTGAGCGGCAAGACGGCCCTGGTCACCGGCGGGACCGGCGGCATCGGCAGCGAAACGGCGAAACTGCTGGCGGCCGCCGGCGCACAGGTGGTCGTCACCGGCCGGGACACCGAACGCGGCGCGGCCGTGGTCAAGGCAATCTCCGAGAACGGCGGCTCCGCGCGCTTCGTGGCGGCCGACCTGACCGACCCGCGATCGCTGTGGGCCCTGGCCGAGGCGGCCGGTGCCGTCGACATCCTGATCAACAACGCGGCACAGTTGCCGATGGGCCCGACCATCGCCCAGGACACCGCGTTCACCGGCGCCGGCGCCGCACCCGACGCGACAGAGCTCTTCGACGCGGCCTCGTTCGACGCGGCATTCGCGGCTAACGTGCGGGCCCCGTACCAGCTGACCGCCGCCTTCGCGCCCGCCATGGTGGCCAAGGGCTTCGGCAGCATCGTCAACGTCAGCACCATGGCCGCGCGCATCGGCATGCCCGGCCTGCCCGTCTACAGCGCGACCAAGGCGGCGCTCGAATCGCTCACCCGCACCTGGGCGGCCGAGTTGAGCCCGCACGGCGTCCGGGTCAACACGGTCGCCCCCGGCCCGACGCGCACCGAGATGGCCCTCGCCACCATGGGGGAGCAGGCCGCGGCCCAGATCGGCGCGACCACCCTGCTCGGCCGCCTCGCCACACCGCGCGAGATCGCCGAGGTCATCCTGTTCCTGACCACCGATCGCGCCGCCTACCTCACCGGCGCCACGATCGCCGCGGACGGTGGCCGCACCGCTATCTGAATGCTGAGACTCGCCGAGCCCCTCAAGGGCACCGGGCGTCGACCACGGTGGTGACCCGTCCGGTTTCGACCTCGTACACGTGGCCGGAAACGTACAACCCCGGCGGGAGCAGAGGCGAGGCCAGGAGACGGTCGACGTCGGCGACGACGGTCGCGTACGGGTCGCTCACGGCGGATGCTTCGAGCGCTGCCTCGTCCACGCCAGTCGCTTCGCAGGCCTCGCGCCGGAAGTCGGGGTCGGCGAGGAAGCCGGTCCCGCACTGCGTGTGATGGATGACCGCGACTTCGACGCGCCGGTCATCGGTGATGCGCCCGCCGGCCAGCTTTCGCCCGAGGAAGGCCAGGTAGGCGATCTCCTCGAGGACGGGCTGGGTGACGCGCCCGCCCGCGTTGCGCAGGACGGGTGAATCGCCGAGCTTGAGCCCGAGCGTGATCGCCGGATCGACCCGGTGGTCGAGACAGGCGATGACGATGACCTGCGCACTGGGCAGGCCGAGCGGCACCGGCGTGTAGGTGCGGGCGAACGTCTCGTTGCGCTCAAGCAGCGGGGTCATCCTGCTGGTCATGGTGAGTCCCCTTCCCCTTAGTCCGAGTTAGTGGACAGCGTCCACCACTTAGTGGACGCTGTCCACCGTAATTGAGTCAGTGGATGCTGTCCACTAACTTGGCGTCCGTGACGAGCAACGAATCGGCGGGCGACGAATCCGCGGGCGACGGCGCCGGCACCACCCGACGCCCACGCGGCGCCGTCCGCGACGGGCTGGTCGCCGCGGGACTCGAGCTGGCCCGCACCGGCGGCCCGGACGCGGTCGTGCTGCGCGAGGTGGCGCGGACGGTGGGCGTGGTCCCCAACGCCGCCTACCGGCACTTCGCCGATCGCGACGAGCTGCTGGCCGCGGTGTGCTCGGCGGCCATGGGCGAGTTCGCCGCGCGCATAGCCGCCGGCGTCAGCCGCGTGCGTGGCAAATACGGTGACCCCGCAGCAGCCCGCCGCCGCCTACGCGCCATCGGTCAGGCGTACCTGCGCTTCGCCCGCGAGCAACCAGGGCTCTTCGCGACCGCGTTCGCCCTACCACACCAGCATTCCTACCGCATTGCCGACACTACGGCGCAGCCCCACCCAGCCCCGCTCGACCAGCTGCGCGCAGTGCTCGACGAACTCGTCGACGCCGGCATCGTGAGCAAATCCCGCCGCGCCGGAATCGAATACGCCGTGTGGTCCACGGTCCACGGACTGGCCGTACTCACCGGCCAAGGCCCCCTGCGCGACGCACCCGAGGCCACCCGTCAGCGCATTGAGGAAGCCGTACGCGCCTTCATCGAAGCCGCCCTGCGGTCCGAGGGCCCCTGACTTTCACTTTGTACTGGTCCACGCGGTGAAACCGTCGGCGAGCCGGTCGATTCGCTGAATCGCGGTCCACAGCCGGCCGTCGTTGCCCAGGCAGGCCGCCACGATGGTTCCCTGCGCGGTCTGGATCGCGCTCGCCGTGCCTGCCAGCGGCGGCCCGTCCACCTTGCGCCAGGCGGGCGCGGCGGCGCGGCCGGCGCCGAGCGCTCCGGGCTCGACCGTCGGCGCGGTCACGAGACCTCCGTCGTCACCCATGAGGTACAACAGCGAACCCGAGCTGGGGCCGACGCGCCACGGCGCGATGCCGACCGGTCCGATTCCGCCGGCGCCGGTCACGGTTGCCGTAGTCCATCGCGACGAGCCCCGCGCTTCCGTGCACACCGCGATGTCGGCGGACCGCGGCGGACGGTAGACCAGAACGGCCCGGCCGTCGATGGATTCGACCGCGGTCAGCGGGCTCGCGGGCAGCGCCGCGCCGATGACTTTCCGCGCCGTGAAGTCACTCGCGCCCGCCTTCGACTGCCGGATGCGCACGACCCCGCGGGAGCTGGGCGCGTATACCTCGACCGCGCCTGAGCTCCGCGCGAGCGCTGCCAAGCCGTCCTGGCACGGACTCGGGACGGTGACAGGCCGCCACGTGCCCCAGGCGCCGGCCGCTGACCGCTGGATGACGCTGACGCCTCGGCGGTGATCGCGCACGAAGACGCTAAGCACGCCCCGGCTGTCGAAGGCGCCGACCGGGATTCCGGTCTCCCGCGCCCGGATCGGGTCCGAAGCCGGCGAACCGAGCGACCGCCAGTCCGAGAATGCGAGCGATCCGCCGCGCTGGGCAGACCAGACGACCTCGACGACCGGATCGCTGCCGAGAGTGGTGGTGCGGCGCAGCGCGAGCAGCGTCAGCTGTCCGTCCGGCCCACGCACCGTGCTCACCGCCGGCGCCACATATCCCTGTGTGCCGATCGTTTCCGCGATGCTCCACGGGTTGGCCCCGCCCAACCCGCCGCGCCAGGAGACGACTTGACCGCCGAGCGTGCCGACCGCGGCCAAAGTTCCGTCCGCTTGCACGCTGAGCCAGTCCGTTGCGCGGGGGTAGCGCTGCCACGTGCTGAACCCGTACTGGATCTGATCGTCCTCGCCGAGTTCGAGGTCGCCGCACATCGTCGCGTAGCAGTCGGGCCGTCCGCCGCCGCCATAGACGAGCAGCGCGCTGGACTTGTGGTGGTAGCTGTCCGAGGTCAGATTCTTCGGCCACCACGCGTTCGAGTAGCCGCGGAAATGCTCGACGGCCGGGACCGTGTCGCAGGCCGCCGCGTATCTGCCGAGCGCCGCGATGCCGAACTCGGCGGACGCCGTGTGGTCCGGATGGTCGCTGTACTTGACCGGGGAGCCCGCCACCCGGTCCGGGTCCGGGTCCAGGAGGCGCACCATGGTCGGCTTGCGCTGCTGCAGCAGCGCGACGAGCGCCGTGATCAGTTCCTCGCGCCCGACTCGCTGCGCCTGGGCCACCGGAGAAGTCGCGGCCGGCTGGGTCTGCTGCGCGGCCGCGCGGCCGGACCACAGCGTGCGCAGGCTCCTGACGGTCGGATCGCCGGCCTCGTCGGCGCGCAGCTGGCCGCCGAGCCGCGTGCCGACGAAGTACAACGCGATGTCAGGCGCCGATTTCAGCACGGACTTCTCGACCACGAGCCCTGACCCGAGCCGGACCGCGCTGATCTGCCACGGCGCGTCGTCGCGTCCGGTGGCCATCAGCGAGTACGCGGCGCGAATGCCGTTACGACGGGCCTCGACGTACCGGGGAAAGTCCACCGGGACCGCATGACGGCCACTCGTGCGGATCGAGATGTTGCGGCCGTCCGACTCGCCGGCCGAGAGGTACACCGTGGCCAGCGACGCCGAGTCGGTGATGTCCTGCCAGGCGAGCGGGTTGATGAAATAGAGGTCGTCGTCCGGGTGCGCGACGATCTGCACGATCGAGGAAGGCGAGGGAGCCCGCCGTTTCCCGATGGCCGCGGGCGCCGGATCCGAACCGCCGATCGCCTCCCAAAGGCTCACTCCCGCCGTGGCCGCGACGGCGCCAGCCACCCCGGTCCGACGTAACAGCATGCGGCGGGTAACCCCGCTCCGCCACAACCCGCTCACGACACCCTCCCGCTGTGCAACCCCGAACCCGACCCCGAAGCCCCGTCCCCGTCACCGACCCCGAACCCCAACGAGGCGGTAACGGTAACGGTAACGGAGACAGAGCTTCGGGGTAGGCACTAAGAGATCACGCTTGGGATACGCACACCATGCCGTGCGCCGTTGGGGTGACCGGCGCACGAGTGGGGTGACTGGCGCACGGGCTCACGTCATGACACGTATGTCACCACCGGATTCGCGGCGGTGTGCGTGGCGGTCAGCGACCCGGTGCCGCCGGTGAAGGCGACCAGCACCGACGGCGGAAGCCACCCTGGCGCAGCGCGGCAGCGGCTACCAGCTCGCCGCCACCGTGCCCGCGCACACCAGCCACGGCACGCAGGACTACTGGGCCGTGTGTAAGAAGTAGCGTCGGA
>NZ_DASRBQ010000047.1:0-6640 GCF_035653575.1 Actinocrinis sp. | reverse complement strand
GTGCGCCGTCAGGGACTTGAACCCCGAACCCGCTGATTAAGAGTCAGCTGCTCTGCCTATTGAGCTAACGGCGCGTTGCGTGGAAGAGATTACCGTAGATCGCCGCGTAGTTGAAATCGGTTCTCTGGGAGACGGATCCGCGCAGGTGGCGCCGGTAGTGCGGGTCTGGTGGAGTGCGCTGCGGGGCGTGCGCGGGTAGGCGCGACAAAGCGCCCCTGAACTACGTTGCCGCAGTTCAGGGGCGCTGTCTTGTGGGGTGAGTGATGGGACTTGAACCCACGACATCCAGGACCACAACCTGGCGCTCTGCCAGCTGAGCTACACCCACCATGACGTGCTGTTGTGTTGCTTGGAAGAGTGTAGCGGACGCGCGGGGGTGCTCTGAAACCCATTAGCGGGTGGCGCGGCACGGGGCCCGATCGCCGCCCGGTCGGGGTCGGGGGCGGGGATGGGATCGGTGGGGCGGTGCGGGATCTTCTGGAGTCAGCCCGCGGTCGGATCCACACCGGACGGACCCGTGCTTCCCGCGCCCACGCCGGTCGTGCCCACGCCGCCCGCGCTGCTTGCCGTGCCGAACTGGGCGGCCGTGGCGCGCGCGGTCTCCGAGTCGGGGCCGGGCAGCGGGACGAAGACCGTGGCGCGGTAGTAGCGCAGCTCCTCGATCGAGTCCTTGATGTCGCCGAGCGCGCGGTGGTTGCCTGTCTTCGGCGGCGCCTGGAAGTACACCCTTGGGTACCAGCGGCGCACCAGTTCCTTGATGCTGGAGACGTCGACCACTCGGTAGTGCAGGTGGGCCTCAAGCTCGGGCATGTCGCGGGAGAGGAAGCCGCGGTCGGTGCCCACCGTGTTGCCCGCCAGCGGGGCCTTGCGCGCCTCGGGGACGTGCCGCTGGATGTAGTCCAGGACCAGCTGCTGGGCCTCGGCCATGTCCCGGCCGTTCTCCAGTTCGTCCAGCAGGCCGGAGGCGGTGTGCATCTCGCGGACCACGGGGAGCATCTGCTCGACGGCTTCGGCCGGGGGTTTGATGACTACGTCTACGCCCTCGCCGAGGATGTTCAGCTCTGAGTCGGTGACGAGTGCGGCGACCTCGATGAGCGCGTCGCGGGAGAGATCGAGGCCGGTCATCTCGCAGTCGATCCATACCAGCCGGTCGTTGATGCCGTTCATGCCGTCAGGGTATCGGCCGTTGGGGTTATGCACCGTCGCGTACGGTGAAGCCGACGTGGGCTTGTGGACGTGAAGGGGGTTGCGTTTCGGGCTGCTCCTGAGACTGAGCCTGATGCTGACCGCGTGCGGCCGGGTGCGCACTGTCCCCGCCGGAGTCGGCGAGCGTGCCGCGGAACGTCTGCCGGTACGCGGTCGGGGAGGTCGATAGGTGCCGCCGGAAATGGCCGCGCATCGCCACCAGCGAGCCGAAACCGCTGCGCAGCGCCACCTGGTCCATCGGCAGGTCGGTGGACTCCAGCATGCGCTGCGCGTACATCACCCGCTGCGCGTTGAGCCACTGCAGCGGCGCGGAACCGGTGGCCGAGCGGAAGCGGCGGTCGAACGAGCGGCGGGAGAGGGATGCGCGCTCGGCCATCGCGTCGACGTCGAACGGTTCGGTCAGGTGGTCCAGCGCCCATGCCATCGCCTCGGCTATGGGGTCGCCGAGCAGTTCCTCGGGCAGTTCCGCGTCGAAGTACGGCGCCTGCCCTCCCCGCCGGCCGATCGGGAAGACCAGCCGGCGAGCGAGGCTGGCCGCCGACTGAGGACCGTGGTCGCGGCGCACCACGTGCAGGCACGCGTCGAAGCCCGCGGCGGCGCCCGCGCCCGTGATGAACTGGCCGCTGTCCACGCACAGCTCACGCGGCTGGACGCGCACGCGCGGATGGCGGCGGGAGAGCGCCGGCGCGTACATCCAGTGCGTCGTCGCGGAGCGGTCGTCCAGCAGGCCCGCCGCCGCCAGCACGAACACGCCCAGGTCGAGCCCGACGATCCGGGCGCCTTCCTTCGCGGCGCGGCGCAGCGTGGCCAGCGCCGGCTCGGGCGGCCGCTCGGCCGGGGCGCGCCAGGCCGGGACGATCACCGTGCCCGCCGCGTCCGCCGCGGCGAGCCCGTACGGCGTCGCCATCAGGATCCCGCCGGTGGTCGGCAGCGGCCCGGCCTCGCCCATGCAGGCCAGCAGCCGGTAGTACGGCAGGCCCTGGCCGCGCCGGTCGACTCCGAAGACGGTCAGCGGGATCGAGCTTTCGAACAGCGGCGCGTTCTGGAACAGGATCACCGCCACCGTGCCACGGTCCCGGCTCTGCGCGAGCCGCGGCGCCGGGTGCGCCGCGGCCGCCCCGAGGGAGGTCCCGGGCACCGCGCCCGGGTGCGCGGAGACTGGGCGCGGCGCGGCGCCTGCCGTGCGCGGTCTCGGAACGGCTGGCTCGGGCGTCACGGCGTCACGGCTCCTCGGTTTTGCAGCTGCGCCAAACAATCAGCATTCGTATATATAGAAAGACCAGCCTCCCTGTCGACTCGCAACAGGGGCGCGTTGGGGCAAGTGAGCGTGATGTAGCGTCAGATGTGACCGGTATCACAGTTTGACGCCGCTTCGGTGCCGCGGCTTGGGCACAGGCTCGTGCGCTTGTGCGGCGGTTGTGGTCTCCTGGAAGGCGACGACGGACGACTCGTCGGCCTTCGAACGGAGAGGACAGCGCCATGGAAGCCGAGCAGGAGATCCAGGCGAGGATCGCCGAGGTGGAAGCGGAGCAGCACCGGCTGCGCATCCGGTCGGTGGAGGTCCACGGTCTCGACGCGGAGGAGCGGGCCAGGCTCAAGGCGCTGGAGGTGGAGCTGGATCAGCTCTGGGACCAGATCCGCCGGTTCAGGGCCGGGGCGTCGGACGCGGAGGAACTGCGTCCGGCGCGAGAGGTAGAGGGGTACCTGCAGTAGCGGCCGGCGTGGCGGCGGGCTGGCCGGCCAGGTCGGCCCCGGCGGGCGGCGGAGGCGATGGAGCACTGCGCGGCAGGCGGCCGAGCGAGAGCCGCCTGCGCTCGCCGATGAGGTAGGCGGCCACGCCGAGGCCGAGCGCCACCAGGTGTTCCCGCCCGGCGAGGTTGGGCAGCGCGATCGCCTCGCCCGCCATCGCGACGGCGGTGATCGTCAAGATGAGGTACGCGCGGCACTTCAGCGCCACGTAGATGCTCAGCGCGACGACGACCGTGGACGGCCCGGTGTCCAGCTCGTACTGATCCACCTGCGGCGTCCCTATGGCTAACTGCAGGCCGATGATGACCATGATGCGGGCGGACACGGTGGTGAGCCCGTTCACGCACACCGCGGTGATGATCGTGCGCATGCGGCCGAGGTGCACTTCGCTCAGCGCGAAGACCACCAGCACCTGAAGCATCGCTCCCCAGGCCGGAAGGTCGGGCGCCGGCGCGAGCATCGAGAGCGGAAGGCGCAGCAGGATCAGCGGGAGCGGAAGCGCCTGGTAGACGCCCGCGACGTGCTCGACGACCCACCATCCGGCGGTCGTGTGCTGGATGAGCGCGAAGACGCCGATCAGCGCCGTGCAAGTCAGCGCCACCGGGAACGCGGTCAGTTTCCCGGCGCGCGCAGCCCGCCAAGGCGGGCCGAACACGGCGGCAGCCTCGGCGCGCAGCCGTGCGTATGCGAGCTGGAGCACCTTCACCCCTTACCCGTGACCGCGACGGCGAATCGGCGGGGGAACGTGCGCGTGGGCATCGAAGGAATACGCATAGACAGTGCTGAGGCTAGTGGGGCACGAAATCGGCCGCCTCCGGATTTGAGAGCCACTGGACGCGGTAGCCGACTTAGAACTCGTCGCGCAGAGCGGCGAGGCCTGAATCGACGAGGTCCGCGACCCATGAGCCCGCGTGCTCCAAGCCGGGAGCGACCGGTAGGCCGTGCAACGTGCGGTAATGCAGTGCTTCGAGCAGTCCGGCGACCCGGTAGTGGTTCAGTGCGACGTACCAGCCGATGCGTGAGAGATCCAAGCCGGTCTTGACGTTGTACCGCTCTGCCATCTGGCGGACGCTCGGGAATCCGCGGTTGCAGGTGTGCGCCGAGGCGATCGGCTTGGCCGGGGCGCCCGCACCCTCCCAGAAGGTCAGCAGCAGGCCCAGGTCGGCGAGCGGATCGCCGAGGGTGGCCGCCTCCCAGTCCAGTACCGCCGCGATCCGGCCGGGCGTGGTGGTGGAGACGACGACGTTCTCGAGCCGGTAGTCGCCGTGCAGGATCGCCACCCTGTCGCCGGCCGGCACCCCGGCTCGCAGCCCGGCGGCCAGGCGGGAGAGTTTGGGCACCTCGCGGCTGGCGGAGGCCGCGTGCAGGCGGTCCCAGCGGTCCACCTGGCGGATCAGGAACTGGTCCGTGCGCGCGAAGTCGGCAAGGCCGGTCGCCCGCACGTCGAGCAGGTGCAGCGCCGCGAGCGTGTCGATCAGGCCGTGGGCCAGCGATCTGGACTGCGCGGGGCTGAGCGTCGCCGCCTGTTTGGCCCGGCAGAATACGATTCCGGGCACTTTGGCCGTCACGAAGAACGGCGCGCCGATCACCGAGACGTCCTGGCACAGCAGGTACGGTTCGGCAACGGGCACCCGGCCGCCGCGTCCGTGGGCCTGAAACAGCGCCCTGATCACCTGGTACTCGCGCCGGACGTCGCCGCGGCCGACGCCGGGTGCCGGAGGGGCGAGAGTGGCGGGAATTGGAACCTGATTTCCTGCCCCAACGGGCAGCGCCGGCCGCCGTAGTACAAACACCCTGCCATCAGCATCGCAGAGTTCGTACGTGAGGTTGGAGCGCCCGCCCGGCAAGGGCGTCGCGCGCAGCGGCGGTCGCACCGATCCTGGCAGCCGTACCGCGAGATAACGCGTCAACCTGGGCAGATCCAGTCCGCGTGGTTGCTCGGACCAGTCCGATTCGTCCTGATTGTCGGTTTCATCGACCCGCGCCGCGCCACTGTCCGCCGTGCCGCCAGCCACCGGCCCGCTCCCCTCCTGCACGAAGCTTTTTCGCAACGTAGTGCGGGCGCGGGGGGCTGGCTAGTGCCGATTCTTCGTCGACTCTTAGTTTGATCGGGGGTGCCCGGCCGCGAAGAGATTCGTTACGGTGGGACGGTGCGCTCCGGCACGAGCGCATGATCCGAATGCACGGCAAGCGGCGAAAGCTGGGGGTTGGAAAGTGCCAAGGCAAGTGCGCAGGGGCGGACGTTCTGCGGCATCGGTGGTGGGGGCGGTGGCGACCGGTACGGTCGCGATCGGCGCCCTGCTGGTGATACCCGCGAACTCGGGTGTCGCGGAGGCGGGCTCGTCACCCGCTCCCAGCTGCGCATCTGCGTCACCCTCCGGGTCCGCGTCGAAGTCGGCCGACGCGTCGGCCACACCGAGCGCCGGTCAGAGCGGCGGCGGCGCGTCGACCGGCGCGTCACCGACCGATCCGGCGTCGCCGACGCCGACCCCCTGCACCTCGCAGAGCGGGTCTCCGAGTGGAAGCCCTTCCTCCACGCCGAGTAAGAGCCCGTCCTCGACGCCGAGCAAGAGTTCGGGCTTACCGTCGGATTCGGCCTCTGCTTCGCTCGTGAAGAGCCCGACGCCGACCGCGACGAAGAGCTCTGCCCCGGTGACGACGCCGGCTACGACCCCGTATACGCCGCCGGCCGGCGGGGGCGGGGGCGGTGGGGGTGGCGGGGGCAATGGCGACGGCTCGGGCTTTACGTACACTGACGTGCCTCCCGGCGACTCCTCGGTGCGCTACCCGCACGGATCCATCTCGCGGGCGCAGATCATCGTGCGCGCACAGGCCTGGCTGAGCGAGCGGGTGCCCTACAGTCAGACCTCTTGGAAGACCGACCAGTACGGCACCTACCGGCAGGACTGCTCGGGCTACGTCTCGATGGCCTGGGCACTAGACCAGAACATTGACTTCTGGACCGGCAACCTGAACACCGTCTCGCATGTGATCGACGCGAGCGCGCTGCTGCCGGGCGACATACTGCTCTCCTCGAGCCACACGGTGCTCTTCGCCGGCTGGGCCGACTCGGCGCACACCATGTTCGACTACTACGAAGAGTCGCATCCGGGCACTGACGCGCGCTTCGTGGTCGACGCCCCGCTGCAGGACTTCCTCAGCAACGGCTTCGCGCCGTTCCGCTACGACGGCGTGCTCGACGGCGGCACGCTGCCGCTGAACCCCGCCAACGGCCTCAACTTCGCGGCCCTGCAGAACGGCCAGAACGAACTGGCGCCGAACGGCAACGACACCACCCAGCCGGCGCCGGCTCCGTGGCAGTCCGGCTACCTGCCCGCGGACAGCGCGAGCCTGAGCGCATCGACCCAGTCGAAGGCGACCAGGACCCAGGCGGTCGGCGCGACGCAGGACGTCCAGCCGCCACTCGGCTTCGTGGTCGGCGCATCCGGGGCCGTGTTCCTGGTCGGCGGCGTGGTGATAGCCCGCGGTTACCCGCAGCTCGCCTCCAGCCGCAAGCGCCCGCGGCGCCGCCACTAGGCCGTGGGTAAGAAGTATCGCCGGGGCCGCGACGCCTGCCACGCACGCTCGCTGCGTTGGCGAAACGCCCACAGACGACCCGGTATGAGGGCGCTCCGCCGCCTTGCGATCGCACGCGCCAGACGCCGCGGCCTTATCCGACGCTACT
>NZ_DASRBQ010000046.1:0-15289 GCF_035653575.1 Actinocrinis sp. | reverse complement strand
TGCTCTCGATGGGATCGGACGTGCCGGAGGTCGTGGCGCGTCCCTGGACGGCGAGCAGGTCGAGCTCCGCTCGCCGACGCACGAGTCTTGTTAACGATCGCGGCGGGCGAGATCGTGCACGAGGCCTACCCTGGGTCTTTTGTGAAGCGACTGAATCTGACATCTGATGCCAGGCTCGGTAGCCGGAGACGTGCGGTAAGATGCCGTATCTCAATGCTTTAATCATTATGCGCCAGGTGGGTCCGAGGCGCCCCCGTGTTGCCTTCGCGCCAGGCGCGATACCGACCGCGAGCTTTCCGAACAGCGACCACGCAGCCAGAGCATGATCGGCTTCCGCCCCGCGCGACCTGCCCGCGAAATGGTCGTCCAGAGCGACAGGCCGCGGCGCGCCGCACTAGCCCGAATAGTCGACCGACCTCTTGAGGCCGAGGAACCCGGAGCGCTCGATCCGATAACCGAGCGGCTGAAGCACCTTCATGGCTCTGCGCTCCAGAGCGTCGTTGCCCGCCACCGCCGCCTTGACGGCCTTGCCTAGGCTCCCCTTTACCCCGTGCGGCAGCGGCGCGCCGATTTGCGCGAGCAGGTCCAGGCCGATCTCGCTCGTGCCGACCTGCGGCTGGCCATTCGGTGGCCGCAGTAGCGGAATCACGATCGACTCGATCAGCCTCTTGCGGGTGGAGGTGTCGCGGAGGGCGGCCGCGGCCAGCAGTGCGACGATGGACCTGCGTTGGGTGTTGTTTGTGCTTCGGCTGAATCGTTCGATCACGACCGTGGCCAAGTCATTCGCGTCGAGATCGGTGAGTCCGATCAATCTTGCTTCGAGCGGCCTGGGAACGCTGGCGCCGGGCTCCGCGATATACGTGCGCAGCAATTCGACACGCTCTTGCCGGCTCCATGTGGCGCGGATCTTGGCGACGGCGTCGGCGACGGCGTCCGATACCGCTTGGCTCTCGCGCAACGCCGCGAATACTCGTGAGACGCCTGCCACGTCGGGCGCCGCCAACCGTACCCAGGACGCTGCGGCCGTCGAAGCACCGGAGCCGTGCTCCTCGACCAAGGCCACGACGTCCTCGATGCTGGGCAAGGTGCCTAGGTCGCCTGGCGCCAGGCCTGATGCGTCCATAAGGTTCAGCAGCAGTTCGGTGGCGAGGGGTTCGGGCAGCCAGTCGCATGCGGCTAGGCCGGCCAGCGCGTCTTTGAGCTGCTCGGGCGCGTCCTCATTGCCGGGGGTGCCCTCGCGCACGATGAGTACGGCGTCGCGGGAAAGGTAGCGGCCCAGCGGTTGGTCGCCCGAGATCTTCTCGGTCATGCCTTCGGCGAACGTCTCACTGAGCGTAGACAGCGCCGCCCGGTACACACGAGGCGTCTCCAGTAGGCCGGCGGTACCGAGCGGCTGGAGGTTGCGCAACATGCGTGAGCGGTTCTCAGCCGACGCGTCGTCGGTGACCGGCTGCCCGACGTCGTGCATGACGGCCTCGGTCAGATTCGGTCGCCTATCGTCCGGTAGGTGATCGGTGGCGCCAGCCACTGCGGCCACCGCCGCCTCGACCGTCGCCAAGTCTGCCCCTGGACCTTTGGAGGCACTCCAGAGGCCCGCGGTCAGCTGATTGATCGCCGCCGGTTCGACCGAAGTGGTCGCGCTGGGTTCGACCGCCGCCAACCACTGCGGCCACGCGTGCAGCCGCCGTTTGACTGTCGCCGCGAGCAGGGCCTCAACGAGCTCGGGTTCGTCGACGGGTTCGAGCCAGCTGAGGATCTTCTCGACCGCATCTCGGCCCGACTGCCGATTCGTCTTCAACAAGGTCAGGACAATCCGGCTGGCCAAGCGCGGACTATGCGCGGCCCGTTGACGCGCGTACTGCGCCAGGGCGGCCACGATCGGTCCGGGATCGAACATGTCGGGCGCAGGCGTCGAAGCCGCGCCAGCCGGTCGCCCGGCGGTGGCCGAGGCCGCGCTCTGGCGGTCGATGGACGCCTTATGCGCGTCGAGTGCATCGCGAAGAGCGGAGCTGACCGCCTCCATTGACGTGCTCATCACGTCGGTGGCGGTCAGATCGTCAATCTCGCTGAGCAGTTCGACTGACTCCTCGCCGCCGTCGCGGACCAGTTCGTAAGCGACGATCCGCGCGAAGATCTCCGCCTTTGCCTCCAGCGCCGGCCGAGGGGCGCGCAGCACGAACGAGGCGTCGAGCCCGTCCGTCTCAATCATGGTGAGGATGACCTCGCGCAGGCGTCGAGCGCCGGCTTGCGAGCCGCGTGCCGCCAGCCGCCACGCAGCGTCGACGGTGTCGCTGTTGAGCAGTCCCGGATCAGTATCGGCCAGCATGGCGACCATCTCGCTCGCGCCATCGGCGACACTGCCCACCGGCAGGGACTCATCCTCGCCGTACAGGCCCAGCAACGTCCGCGCGGCGTTGGGAGCGCCGACCCCGACACTCGTGCGCATCAGATGGTTCAGAAGCCGGACAATTCCCTCGCGGGCTGGCGGATCGACGGACTGCAGCCGACGCGCCACCGCCGGGACATCGGCGTTCTCGACCGCGGTCTCGATGGCGAGCGCGGTCTGCGCGTCCAGGCCGAATGCCGTCCCGGTGCTGTGCATGAACACGAGGTCGCGGTTCGGGCCGGGCACAGTCCTCGTGCGACTCAAGTAGTCCAGCAGTTGCCGACTGCTTTGAACTTCGAGCTGACTGGCCGCGGCGTCTGCTTCGCCGGAATCCACGATCATGTTGGCAGGCGCGGCGTGATTCTCTGCGTATGCCCTCGCGCGCTCGATCGCGCGCTTGGGGTAGGAGTCGTCGAACGTGTCGGTCCGGTCGGCGATGATGCGCAGCACCATCTCGGGCAGTCGCGCGTCGATCTCCAAGTCCCTGGCAAACAGCGGAAACTCCACGCGCAGGCACACCAGTTTCGCCATGGAAGCCGCGTGGGCACGGGGGTCCTGCGCCAATAGGCCGCGGCGGTGCCGGTCCTGGGCGAGCCGATACACCAAGGCGAACGCGTTGAGCAGATGCTTGACCCGCCTCGGGCTGGTCACATGCGTCGGGACCAAGACCGAGACGACGTAATCGCCATTGACTTCTTGCCACAGGCCGCCCCGGTTGCCGACCAGGTCGGCCGCGAACCTCGTGATCCGCTGCGACATGAGAGGCGGAAGACTGATCTGATATTGAAAGACCTTGTCGAGGTATGCGCTGCCGGTGCTGTAGTACGGATTGACCTCGTCTGCGGGGGTCTCCTGCCGGGCGGCGCGCGTCAGACTCTCCTCGAGAACCCGCTGGTCCGCGGCGATGACGAAAACGCACCGGGCCACACCGAGGAAAGTACGGATGGCGTCGAGTGTGGCGACCACTTCGTCCGCAGCGCATCGGTCCAACTCGTCCACGAAGATGACGAGCCGCGTGGCCTTCGCCCGGGCGACCAGCCGCTTGAAGATCTGCTCGAACTGTTCGTCGCTGTCGGGCTTCGCGGTGGTTCTATCGACCTGCAGTGTCTTGTTCGCGAGGGTGATGAGTGCGGACAGCAGCGCTGCGGGGAGCAGCCCGGCAGTTACCGCCGACTTACACAAGCTCGAGAAGTCGGCACCGTACCGGCCGCTCTCCAAGAGCGCGATAAGCGCCACGACTCCGACGAGAATCGCCGACAATGCAAGGGTCAGTCCGGCGAAGATCCCGAGGATCTTGAAGATCTTGCTGGCCGGAACCTTGACGTCGGTGCGCGTGTGCCCGGCGTACAAGGCGTCGTGGAACAGGTCGTCGTTGATGCCCAGTTCGCTTGCGACGGCGGAGACGAAATTGCGACGAAGGGGTGTCTCGGCGTATTTGAATGCGTCGAAACGGGCGAAACGGATGCCGTCGCGGCCCTCGATCGCCTCGCGCAGCAGATTGCCGATTCCGCTCTTACCCGAACCCCACGGCCCGTACAGAGCGATATTCGACCGTTCCGGGACGGTCCGCACCAGTTCGGCGAGCTGCACTGCGATCTGTTCGTGCGACAGGCGGTCGCCCTCCGCGCTAGCGACTTCCCGGTCGTCGACGAGGTCGCCTGGTACGAGCAATCGTTGCGCGTCGGCCTCGATCATGCTGCCAAGTACTCCCCTCCGCTGAATCCGCGGCTCTCATCATGCACGCCGGGTCCGACAGCTCGAGGGGAATACGTTGCGCGACGGGCTGAAGGACCGACCGCTTACTCATCGGGGTCGAGTAGTCCGCGGGCGGGGTTGTTCTTGAGGGATTCGTCGACGTAGCGGTAGAGGATCTTGCTGCCGGGGGTGAAGCCGGCGTGCCGGGCCACGTGCAAGGGGTCGGCGCCGGCGGCGAAGGCGGCGGTGACGAAGCCACGGCGGGTGGAGTGGGCGCTGATCTGCCGCGGCACCGTGCTGCCGTCGCGCAGCACGCGTACGTCCACCCGGGCTTCGGCGGCGCGCTGGCGCAGGATGCGGTAGACGGTCTTCTGGGTAATGCGCCCGTCGTCGTTTGCGCGGGCGCGGGCGGGGCTGCCGGCGGCAGCACCGAGGCGGCCGAGGTGATCGAGGCGCAGGAACAGCGGCCCGTGGATGTGCCCGCGGCCGATCAGGGCGAGCTGGTATCGGCGGATTGCGTGCACCGGGCAGTAGCGCGGATCCGTGCCGTACGGCACGTCGACGTGGTCCTCCTTCAGCCCGGACGAATTCGTCTTGGACAGCCGCACCCGTACCCGCAGCACGTCCGCGTCACCGTCGCCGTCCTCCGGCTCGGTCAGGTCGTTGAAGTTGACCGCGGCGATCTCCGCGCCGCGCCGACCCATCGCGAACGCGAGGAGGATCAGCGCGCGATCGCGCAGCCCGCGCAGCTCCCCCGGGTCGATCGCGTCGACCATCGCGCGGATATCGCGGGGCAGCAGCGGCGCGGCGCGTTTCGCACCCGGCGCGGCGGCCGGGTCCAGGGCCAGCCGGCGCGAGTAGGCGGCGATGGTCTGGCGGGCCAGGGCGGTGTCCGGGCCGTGCGGGTCGTGTTCGGCCCGCTCCTCCTCCAGCAGCGGCAGGCCGCGGGCCTGCTTTTCGGCGCGCAGCGCGGCGCGCCGCTCGCACTCCGCGGCGACCCACATGCGGGTCAGCGCCATCAGCGAGCCCAGGTGCGCCTCCAGGGTGGAGACCTTCAGGCGCTCCTGGTGGCCGAGGTGGTCCAGGTACGCGGCCAGCATCGCCGCGGTCGGCGGCAGCGCGGCGCTGTGTCCCTGCTCTCGGCACCAGGCCTCGTAGCGGGCGTAGCGCGAGGCCCAGGCCCGGCGGGTGTTCGGCGGCACGGCCGCGGCCAGCCGCGCGGCCACCGCCTCGGGCAGCTGGTGGTCGCGCGCAGACCGGCGCTGGTTCCCGGCGCCCGGCGCCCCCGGACCGTGAGCGGCGGGTGAGAGCAGGATCGGGGTCTGGCCGCGTGCGGCGGCCTCTGCGGTCAGGTCGCGCAGCCGCTCCACGAGGGGTCCTCTTCCAACAGTGGTGTGTCTGATATGCGGATCATATCGAACACACCTCGGTCGGCTGGCCAGGCTTGCCGGTGGGGTGGCGGGCCCGGACACGTCTCCGCAGGCTCGGATAGGCGACGGGCTGGTGGAGGTCGCAGGACGGGGTCGCCGCTCTGGAGGCTTCTGGGACAAAACTGCAGGCCGGCGGCCGTATCGGTGCCGGCACGGTCGAACGTGGGTGGCATCTCGGTGCAGCTCTGTCGTGCCGTGACCTGCGGGTTGTCACCTGGTGTAGGCCGAAGGTGACAACCCAATGCAGGTTCGGCGACGGCGTGCAGGCTTGGTGACAGGTTGGTGCAGGTCAGCCGTCCGCTGACCTGCGGTTTGTCACACGATGCAGGTTTGTGTGGCGTCTTGGTGCAGGTTTTCGGGCGCGCGATGGGGTGCTGAACTGGCTGCAACGCTCTGACCTGCGAGGTGACATCTCATGCAGGTTGATCTAGGACAACGAGATGCAGGTTCGCAAGTTTCGTGCGGGGTCGCAGCACGATGCCTCTGACAGAACTTGACCCACCATAACCGTGATTATGGTGGGTTTGCTGCCGCCGCCTCCGTGCAGCATTGCATGGTCTTTAGCGTGTTATCGTTACCGATATTTCGGTAATTGGGGCGTGGATGGGCTGAGCGGATGCCGCAGGATTGCGTGTGGGGGCGCTTCCGGTGTGCGTCGTGCGTGCTCGGCGTTCGGGGGGTGGGTGCGGGACTGCCGGGGGCGCGGCGCATGCTAGAGGGATGACGGCATCCTCGCAGGGGCGCGCGCGGGTCGCGGCGCAGGGCAACGGGGTGGATCTCGGCCTGTTCGGACCGGGCAGTGTCTCGTGGCGTGTGATGGCGGATCCGGCGTTCGCGATCGGGGGCCTGCGGGCGCTGTTCCTTCAGGCGCTGTATCCGCGGGCGATGGCCGGGGTGGCGCAGAATTCGGATTTGAGCGCGCCGCCGTGGGGTCGGTTGCTGCGTACCGCTCGGTACGTGCACACCGTCACGTTCGGTACGGGCGAGCAGGCGCAGCGGGCCGGGGCGCGGGTGCGAGCGATACACCGGGCGCTGTGGGCCGCGGATCCGGACAGTGGGGAGCGTTTCCGGCTCGACGACGTGCAGGCGCTGCTGTGGGTGCACGTGGTGGAGGCCGAGTCGTTCCTCTCCACGGCGCGGCGCGCGGGGCTGCGGCTTAGCGCGGCGGAGGTGGACCGGTATTACCGGGAGCAGGTGCGGGCCGCGCAGCTGGTGGAGATCGACCCGCAGCTCGTGCCTGCTACGGCCGCACAGGTCGCGGATTACTACGCGCGGATGCGGCCGCAGTTGCGACTGAGCGATCAGGCCGCGCACGCCGCGCGGTTCCTGCTGTGGCCGCCGATGAGCACGAAGGCGCAGCTCTACGGGGCGCGCGCCGGGTGGCTCGCGGTGACGGGCACCGCGTTCGGGCTGCTGCCGGGCTGGGCACGGCGCCTGTACCGGCTGCCGGGGCTGCCCGGCGGGGACGTTCCGCCAGCGGTGACGGCCAGGCTGCTGCGTACCGCGGCGATGACGTTGCCGACGCCGCTGCGCCGCGGTTCGCCGATCCTGCAGGAGGCGCGGGCACGTGCGGCGGCGGCGGGGTATGCGTGAGCGCGTTGCGGCGCGGGGTGGTCGCCGCTCGAGCGGTTGGTCGGCGATCCGATGAATCAACAGCGAGCGCGGGACTGAATCAACAAATCCCGTGCGTAGCAATGAAAATGCGGATGAAACATCGGATCGATCGTTGACCGTGTGATCGCAGTGGACTAGACCTCCCTCTGGCGGCGCCCGGCGCGGCGCCTTGAATCGGGATCAGGGTGTCAAGCCGGAGGTCTGGATGGTTGCACGCAATCGAAGTCGACGTCCCGCGCGCGGGCGCCTGAGGCGGCTGCTGCCCGCGGCGACCGCCGCGCTGGCGCTGGCCGCCGCGGGCCTGTTCGCGGCCGCGGCGCCCGGGACCGCGGCGCCCGCAGCCGCCACGCTGCTGTCTCAGGGTAAGCCGGTCACCGCCTCGTCCTCCGGAGGCTGCTGCCCCGCAGCGAACGCGGTCGACGGCAATTCGGCCACCCGCTGGGCCAGCGCCGCCGGCACAGACCCGCAGTGGATTTACGTCGACCTCGGCGCTACCGCGCAGGTCAGCCGGGTGCGCCTGCAGTGGGACACCTCCTGCGCCAGCGCCTACGAGATCGACACCTCCGCCGACCACGCCGCCTGGACGCGCATCTACTCCACTGCGGCGGGCAAGGGCGGGGTCGAGGATCTGACTTCTGTGAGCGGGTCGGGCCGCTACGTACGCATGTATGGCACCAAACGTTGCCGCGCCGACGCGACGCACGGCTACTCGCTGCAGGAGTTCGGGGTCTACGGCACTCTGGGCAGCGGGGGCGGCGACACCAGCCCGCCCACTCCCCCAGGCACACCGACCCTGGTATCGGACACCTCCAGCAGCGTCACGATCGCGTGGGGCGCGTCCAGCGACAACGTGGGCGTGGCCGGGTACGACATCTACCACGA
Source organism: Actinocrinis sp. (assembly GCF_035653575.1). GTDB lineage: Bacteria > Actinomycetota > Actinomycetes > Streptomycetales > Catenulisporaceae > Actinocrinis. The sequence continues at coordinate 7,282 of NZ_DASRBQ010000046.1, read as the reverse complement.
CGGGCAACTGTGCGCGTCCGTTGGCGGCAGCACCCTGACGGGCACCTGCTCGAACCTGAGCCCGAACACCGCGTACGGGTTCTACGTCAACGCCCGCGACGCGGCCGGCAACGTCTCGCAGCCCAGCGCCACCCTGCAGGTGACCACGCCGGGATCGAGCGACCACACGCCGCCGAGTGTGCCCACCGGTGTGCACAGCACCGCGGTGACCAACACCAGCATCACACTGGCGTGGAACGCTTCGACCGACAATGTCGCGGTGGCCGGGTACCGGGTCTACAACGTGGTTAACGGCACCTCGATGCGCATCGGGTCCTCCGACGCGAGCACGCTGCACACGCAACTGGACGGCCTTTCCCCGTCCACGACGTACCACCTGCAGGTCACCGCGTACGACGCCAACGGCAACGAGAGCGCGGGCAGCACACCGGTGCTGGATGTGACCACGGCGGCCGGCTCGGGCTGCTCGGCGGCGCAGGAGGTGTGCCAGGTCACGCAGGTCGGCACGGACGACGACGTGGTGTGGGGCCTGGTGACGCTGCCGGACGGCACGATCCTGTTCAACGAGCGCGACGCGCACGACATCGTGCATCTGAACCCGAAGACCGGGGCGAAGACGTCGATCGGCACGGTACCGAACGTGCAGTCCACCGACGGCGAGGGCGGCCTGACCGGCCTGGAGATCAACCCGGTCAGCTTCGGCACGGATCACTGGCTGTACATCATGCACACCTCGCCCAGCGACAACCGGATCGTGCGCATCAAGTACGACGAGAGCACCAACACGCTGCAGACGGGCACCGAGCAGGTGCTGCTGACCGGGATCGCGCGCAACAAGTTCCACAACGGCGGGCGGCTGCGCTTCAGCCCGGACGGTAAATACCTGTTCGCGGGCACCGGTGACGCGCAGAACGGCGCGAACGCGCAGAACACCGCGAGTCTGAACGGCAAGGTGCTGCGCATCAACCCGGACGGTTCGATCCCGGCGGACAACCCGTTCCACAACGCGGTGTGGAGCTACGGGCACCGCAACGTGCAGGGCCTGGCGTTCGACTCGCAGGGCCGGTTGTGGGAGCAGGAGTTCGGTAACAACGTGATGGACGAGACGAACCTGATCGTCAAGGGCGGCAACTACGGGTGGCCGTCATGTGAGGGTACGTCGGGCACGTGTGGGACGGCGGGGTTCATCGCGCCGAAGCACACCTATCCGGTGGCGCAGGGTTCGTGCAGCGGGATCACGATCGTGCGCGATGTGCTGTACGTGGCCTGTGAGCGTGGCACGCGCCTGTACCGGGAGGTGATCAGCGGCAGCAGCCTGACGAACGTGCAGGCGTTCTTCGTGGGCACCTATGGTCGGCTGCGCACCGTGGAGCCGGCGCCGGACGGCGGGTTGTGGTTGGCGACGTCGAACGGCGGCGACAAGGACAGCACGCCGCACAACAGCAACAACCAGATCTTCCACGTGACGCTGAGCTGAGACTGGACGAGGCCTGAGCCGGCGGGTGGGCGCAGGAGGCTGGCGGATGGAGACCGGAAAGGGAGGGGCGTAAACACGCACGTCGTGGTCCGCGCGGCCGGGGGGCTGCGCGGGCCACGACGTCGTGAGTGAGCGCGGTTTGGCGGTCGGCCAGCGGGACAGGCGGACTGGCGGGTCGACGGCCGGGTTGGATCAGCGGGGGGTGCGGCCGAACAGCAGCTTCCAGGGAGTGAGCGCCGATTCCAGCTGCACGGAGAAGCTCATCTTCGAGGCGCCCTTGACGCGCTCCTCGAAGCGAATGGGCACTTCCAGGATCTTCATGCCGCGCCGCACGGTGCGGTAGTTCATCTCTACCTGGAAGGAGTATCCGTTGCTGTGGATCGAGGGCAGGTCGATGGCGCGCAGCGTCTCGGCGCGCCAGGCCTTGAACCCGGCGGTGGCGTCCTTCACGTGCAGGCGCAGGATCGTGTTGACGTAGAAGTTCGCCCACGCGGACAGGGCTTTGCGGTGCCACGGCCATTCGGCGGCGACCTCGCCGCCGGGGGTGTAGCGGGAACCGAGCACGACCGCGGCGTCCGTGGTGGCGAGCTTCTCGAGCATCGCGGGGATCACGGCGGCGGGGTGCGAGAGGTCGGCGTCCATCTGGATCACTACGTCGGCGCCCTCGTCCAGCGCGCGGGTCATCCCGGCGATGTAGGCGCGCCCGAGCCCGTCCTTGACGGTGCGGTGCAGCACGCCGACGCTGTCCGGGTGTTCGGCGGCGAGCTTGTCGGCGACTTCGCCCGTGCCGTCGGGTGAGGAGTCGTCGACGACGAGCAGGTGCAGGTTGGGCACCGGGAGGGCGTCGAGAAGGCCGGCGAGCACGGGCAGGTTCTCCCGCTCGTTGTACGTCGGCACGACGACGACGACCTTCGGGGCGTCCACGGCCATGAGCGTTCCCTTGGGCGAGCTGCGGCTAGCGGGCGCGCGGGCTGCGCTGCGCAACGCTAGATCACGTTCGGTGACAGTCGTGCGAGTGTAGCACCGGGTGTGCTGGGCGCCGGGCCGCGGCGGTCTGCCGGTCGCGGCGCTGCCCAGGTGCTCCAACGGGTGTGACGCGCCGTCACCGTACGGCGGTTGCGCACGCGCAGGCACTCCCTGCCGCGGGGCCGCGCCATCGAGACGCCACGCAGAAGCCACAGCCCGGCGGGAGGCTGGCCGCGACCGCGGGCGGCTCGAAGCACGAGCGCCGCGCGCCCGAGCGCCGTCCCTGCTCCGGGGCGGGGTGCGGCGCCGCGTCCACCGGACCGCGGGACAACCCTCGAGCACCGGGAGTCCACGTGCGTAAAACATCCGTCCTTCTGCGTCTCGCCGCCGCCGGCGCCGTCGTGCTGGGCGCGGCTGCGGCCGCCGTGCCCGCGAACGCGGCGAGCACCGCACCCCAGACCAGCGCCGCGGGCGCCGCGGCGGGTTCCGCTGTGCGCGCCCTGAGCGTCTCCCCCGACTCCGCCGGCTCGACGGTGTGCGAGGGCGACCTGTGCATCCAGCGCATCACCTCCATCATCAACAACTCGGCGACGGTGGAGGCGTGGGCGGACGGCTACACCTTCACCGGGCACTTCGAGCTGCTGGGACCCGACGGGCACATGGCCAACTGCCCCGCGTCGGCGGACTACACGTGGGTGGCGGGCGGCACCGGCTGCAACTTCAAGATCCCGGCCGGCACCGGCTACACCATCAAGGCGTGGGAGGGCACCCGGTCGACCGGCTACCACGTGATCGGCCAGGTGGACTTCCGCGTCTGACGCCTGCGTCCCGGGGTGCGGCCGCCGCGCGGCGGCCGCACCGACCGCGGACCCTCCGGCTCGACGGGACACGCTGTCGAGTTCAATGGGACAACCCGGCCAGGCTGAGCGGGTCGGCATGTCCAGCTCAGCGGGACAACCCGGGCAGGCGGCCAGGCAGCCACGTAATGAGGCGGTCAGGTTCCGGGGGCGAGGGCTTCGAGGATCTCTGTGGCTCGTGTGGTGGGGGCGGCGGGGTCGGCTTCGGGGGCGGGGGTGACGACGTGCGGGTCCCAGTTCAGGTCGTAGTAGAGCTCGGTGACGCCTTGCTCGGCGAGCGCCTGGGTGTCCTGGCGGATCTGGGTGTAGGTGCCGGATAGCGGCAAGCGCTCTCCGTCGGGTCCGGGGATGCCAGCGCTGTCGGGGGTCGGGCGCAGTACGCCGCGCACGACGATGCGCACCTGCTGCGGGTCGCGTCCGGCTTCGGCGGCGGCTTGGCGCACGGTCTCGATGCTCGCGCCGATGCGTGTCAGGTCGGTGGCACTGCGGCTGATCCAGCCGTCGGCGAGGCGTCCGGCGCGCCGTAACGCTGCGGGCACGACGCCGCCGAGCAGGATCGGCGGTCCGGGTTGCTGCACGGGGGCGGGTTGCATGCGGCTGGGCGGCAGCGTGTAGTAACGACCCTGGTATTGCGCGGTGTCCGGGGCCCACAGAGCGCGTAGTACGGCCAGGTACTCCTCAGCACGTGCACCGCGGTGGTCGGCGGCGGCATTGGTGGCGGCGAATTCGAGTGGGGACCAACCGATGCCCAGGCCCAGGTCCAGGCGTCCGCCGCTGAGCATGTCGAGCGTGGAGGCTTGTTTGGCCAGGTAGACCGGTTCGACGAACGGCATATTGACTAGGGCGACGCCCAGGCGGATGCGGCGGGTGTGGGCGGCGGCGTAGGTGAGGGCGAGCAGCGGGTCCAGGACGCTGCGGTAGGGCGGGTCGGCGTGGCCGTCGGCGGGGATGAGTAGCCGCTGGAAGGTCCACAGGCTGGCGTAGCCGAGGGTCTCGGCGCGGGTTGCGAACGCGGCGAGGTTCTCGGGGGTGGCCCAGGCGCCGGAGACCGGTGCGCCGAATCCGATCTTCATACAGGTCACTGTAGTGACCGTGCGCGGATATCGGGCGGTGCCGGTACTGCGGCGGTTTGAGGGGCGGCCGACGCGGGCGTGGACGAGGCGAGGTGCGTGAGCGGCGGCGGTCGCAGTGGCCGGGCCGAGCATGGATGCCGGCTCACGCAGGGGCAGCTTGTGGATGCAGCGGTATGTGACGGCGTGGTGCGGCGGGGCGGTTGCTTCGCTTTCGCTGCCGCACGGTCGTCTGCGCGCTGCGCGATGTGCATCCGGCAGTGCGGTAGATAGCGCACGTTGCGGGTAGCCGGATGGCCGTGCCCGGCGGGCGGCGCGTCTGACGCGGCGTGAGTCTGGGCGCAGGCTGGCGGGCGCGGTGTGTTGGGTCGTCTCGCCAGCCGGGTCCGGTCGGTTGGTTCGTGGTGGCGGAGGTCGTTGAAGGATGCGCGCGCTGACGGTGTTGCCCGGCAAGGCCGATTCGCTGCAGGTCGCCGAGGTGCCCGATCCGCAGCCGGGCCCGGATCAGGTCCTGGTGCAGGGTCTCGCGGTCGGGGTGTGCGGTACCGACCGGGAGATCGCCGCCGCCGAGTACGGGCAGGCCCCGCCCGGGCAGGACCGGCTCGTGTTAGGCCACGAGTCGCTCGGCCGGGTCGTCTCCGCGCCGCCCGGCGCCGGGCTGGCCGCCGGGGACCTTGTGGTGGGCGTGGTGCGGCGTCCGGACCCCGAGCCGTGCGGGGCGTGTGCGCGCGGGGAGTTCGACATGTGCCGCAACGGCCGCTACACCGAGCGCGGCATCAAGCAGCTCGACGGGTTCGCCTCGCAGTACTGGACGATCGAACCGCAATACACCGTGCGCCTCGACCCGCGCCTTGGCGCGGTCGGCATGCTGCTGGAGCCGGCCAGCGTGCTGGCCAAGGCGTGGGAGCAGATCGAGCGGATCGCCTCGCGCGCCTGGTGGGACCCGCAGCGGGTGCTGGTGACCGGCGCCGGCCCGATCGGGCTGATGGCGGCGCTGTTCTCGGTGCAACGCGGTCTAGAGACGCACGTGCTCGACCAGGTCGAGGCGGGCCTCAAGCCGCGCCTGGTGCGGGAGCTGGGCGCGCACTACCACACCGGCGGCGTCGAGGACGTGGCCCGCTCGGCGATGCCGGACGTGGTGATCGAGGCGACCGGCGTGCCATCGGTCGTGTTCGACGCGCTGCGGTACAACGCGGCGGCTGGGATCGTGTGCCTGACCGGGGTCTCGGCCTCGGGGCGGGCGCTGACGATCGACGCGGGCGCGATCAACCGGGAGATCGTGCTGCAGAACGACGTGGTCTTCGGGTCGGTGAACGCGAACCTGCGGCACTACCAGGACGCGGCTCGCGCCTTGCAGCACGCGGACGCCGGGTGGCTCGAGCGCCTGGTGACCCGGCGGGTGCCGTTGGAGCGGGCGCTGGAGGCGTTCGAGCCGGGGCATCCGGACGACGTGAAGGTCGTCATCGAGCTGTAGTCGACGGGTAGCCACCTGGGGTGTCGGGCTGGTCGGCGGTCGGGCGCGGCGGGGGACGGTCCCGTGGTGGGGGTTTGTGCATCTGCGTACCGGGGGTGTGATGCGCCGCGGTTGTCGGTGTGCGCGGGTACGATCACGGCGTGTCCGGTTCCGTGACGCGGTTTCAGATCCCGCCGCAGCCCTCCGATGCGGCTCCGGCGCGCCTGCTGCCGCCGGGCGCGGGCGATGCGGCGGTGGCAGGGGACTGGTACGGGCCGCTGGGTGACGAGCTGGGGCAGGCCACGGCGGCGTGGTTGGCGGCGAAGAAGCCGACGACGCGCGAGGCGTACGCACGGGACCTGCGCTCGTGGGGCGCGTTCTGCGCCGAGCGCGGCGTGCACGTGCTTACAGCCCGAAAGCCCGACGCCGACCTGTTCGGGGCCGCGCTGCAGGACGGCTGGCCCGGCGGGGCAGGCGCGGCCGGGTTGTCGGCAGCCAGTGCGGCGCGGCGGATGGCCGCGGTCTCCTCCTGGTACCGGTATCTGGTGGCCTGCGGGCTGCATGAACGCAATCCGTTCGCCGCCGCACAGCGCCCGCGGGTGGATCGGGACTATTCGGCGACCGCGTGGTTGGACGAGGCCGCGGCGCGCCGCATCATCGAGGCCGCCGAGGCCGGGACTGGGGTGACGCGGCTGCGCGATGCGGCGATGGTGCGCCTGATGCTGCAGCTCGGGGTGCGCGTGAGCGAGGTGTGCTCGCTGCAGGTCGGTGCCCTGGGCGCGGCGCGCGGGCAGCGCACGGTCACGGTGCGCGGCAAGGGCGGCAAGCGGATCGAGCGGGCGCTGCCGCCTGCTGCCGCGCAGGCCCTGGACGCCTATCTGGCGTGGCGGGCCGCGCGCGCCGGGGTCGAGCCGGGGGCGCTGAGCGGGCCGCTGTTCGCCACCACTTCGGGCCGCGCGGTGGACAGAGGCGAAGTGTTCCGGCTGGTGCGGCGCTTGGCGCAACGCGCGGGACTGCCGCAGCCGGACGCGGTGACCCCGCACGCGCTGCGCCACACCTTCGCCACTATCGCGACCGAGCGCGGCGCGGACCTCGATGACCTGCAGGACGCGATGGGGCATGCCGATCCACGCACGACGCGCCGCTATCAGCGGGCCGCGCGCCGCCTGGAGCGCGATCCAGCGCACCTGGTGGCGGCCGCCCTGGGCTGAGGGCGCGGCGCTCGGTCGGCGCGGATTTCGCGCGGCGGCGGGCCGCGGCCGGCTAGCTGCCGGGTCACGGCCGGTGTCGCGTTCGGGTGGCCGGTGCGGTGTTCACGCGGCGGGTCGCGCGCTGCGGCCGATACGTGGCCGGTTGGCGGCTGTGTCGCCCACTCGTGCGGCTCGGGCCGAGTTGGGGAAGAAGCCCGCGCTCCGGAGCGTTGTCCCTGCAGGTTTCCTTGAGCCTGCGGTGTGAGCCT
>NZ_DASRBQ010000045.1:0-12821 GCF_035653575.1 Actinocrinis sp. | reverse complement strand
CAGCAGGTGCTGGTGAGCACGCAGTATGACGTGGTCGCGGTGCACCTGGAGACCGAGGATCCGGACGGACTCCAGGTGAATCTGAGCCTTGCGACGCCGCAGCACCGGGCCGAGGTGCGTGCCGTGCCGGATGACGAGGACGGCGACGGAGCGTCGCTGGCGCTGCTGCTCGCCGCGCCGCGCCACGTCGTGCCCTGGCCGCGCACCGATGGGGTCGTCGATGAGGACGACGATCGGCAATCGATCCGTGCTGCCGCGCTCTTGCGGGTCGAGGCCGAGGGCCACGTGATCCCGAGTATTGATATTGGGGAGGGACAGCCGCGGATCGCGGTGCGAGGTGCGCGTGCGGTGACGGCGTACGTCGCGATCCGCACGGGCTTCGCGGGCTGGGAGACCGCGCCGACGCGCGACAGTGAGCAGTGTTTGGTGGAGGCGGCCCAGGACGTGCAGGGCGCCCGCGCGGATGGTTGGGAGAAGATCCGGGCCGCGCACGTGGCCGAACATCGTGCCCTGATGGACCGGGTCGTCCTTGACCTTCCGGGCGATGTACCGGATCTGCCGACCGACGAGCGGCTCGCCCGGCGGGCGGCAGGTGAGAGGGACGAGCACCTTTCAGTACTCGCATTCGCGCTCGGCCGGTACCTTCTGCTCGCCTCCTCGCGTCCCGGCACGCAGGCCGCGACCTTGCAGGGCGTCTGGAACGCCGAACTGACGCCGCCGTGGAACTGCGAGTACACGGTCAACATCAACGCGCAGATGAACTACTGGCCCGCGGAGACCGCCGCGCTGCCGGAATGCCACGAGCCGCTGCTGCGCCTGGTCGCGGACTTGTCGGAGGCCGGGCGTCCGGTCGCGCGGAAGATCTACGGCGCGCGCGGCTGGACCTGCCACCACAACACCGACCTGTGGCGGCTCGCCGTGCCGGTCGGCGGCGGTCAGGGCGACCCGATGTGGTCGCAGTGGCCGATGGCGGGAGCCTGGCTCTGCACGCACCTGGCCGAGCGCTGGCGCTTCGGCCGCGACCTGGCCTTCCTGGCCGCGGTCGCGCTGCCGGTCGCGCTGGACGCCGCGCGTTTCGTGCTGGACCTGCTCGTCGAGGACGGCGAGGGGCGCCTTGTGACGTCCCCCTCCACCAGTCCGGAGAACCAGTTCGCCACCCCGGAGGGTCCGGCGAGCGTGGATCAGGGGTGCGCGATGGACCTGACCCTGGCCCGCGAGCTGTTCGGCTTCGTGCTGGAGGGCGCCGAGGAGGTGCTGGCGGTCGGGGTGCCGCTGACGGAGCAGGACACCGCGACGATCGCCGAGGTGCGGTCGGCGTTGGGACGGCTGGCCCCGCTGCGGGTCGGTTCGCGCGGCCAGCTGCTGGAATGGTCGGCCGAGCGCACGGAGGTGGACCCGCATCACCGGCACGTGTCGCACCTCGTCGGCCTGTTCCCCGGCAGCGTCGTCGCGGCGGATCCGGTCCTGCGGGAGGCGGCCCGGCGTTCGCTGGAGGAGCGCGGCGACGCGGGCACCGGTTGGTCGCTCGCGTGGAAGGTCGCGCTGTGGGCGCGACTCGGCGACGGTGACGCGGCACACCGGCTGCTCGACCGGTACCTGCACCCGATCCTGCCCCAGAGGCCTGATTCAGGTGTCGAAGGCGAGAGCGGGGCCGAGAACACGAAGGAGAATGAGAACGACGGGGGCGCGTGGTCCGGCGGTGGCGTGTACCGCTCGCTGCTGTGCGCCCATCCGCCGTTCCAGATCGACGGCAACTTCGGCGTGACGGCCGCGATCGCGGAACTGCTCGTGCAAAGCCACGCGGTCGAGGGCGGCGTCCCGATCATCGAGCTGCTGCCCGCCCTCCCACCGCAGTGGCCGGACGGCCGCGTAACCGGCCTGCGCGCCCGCGGCGCGGTGACCATCGCCGAGCTGACCTGGTCTCAGGGAACGCCGACGGCTGTCGTGCTCGAGGCACAGGCCGGCACTCGGGTCGAGCTGCGCTGGCGAAACCAGGCGGGTGAGTCGCGAACCCGGCTGCTGGACTTGACGGCCGGGCAGCGCGTCACAGTGATCTGATCCACATTTGTCCACCGCCGGTACCGGACGCGTTGGCGAGTGTGTCATGTCCAGGCAAACTCGGCGCCCGGGCGGCGGGCTTCAGACAGAATCGGGCTTCATGAAGAGCGACAGTATGTACTACGCCGATCCGCAACTGGCCGCGGCGCGGCGGCTGCAGCGCGCCGGGGACTGGGACGGCGCGCTGCGGCTGACGCCGCAGAGCGAGGACGGCGCGGTGCTGCGCGCGGAGATCATGGTGGACCGGCACACCTGGTGCCTCGACGCGGCCGACGAGGCGCGCGGCGCGATCGCGCGGATCGCCGGGCCGGCGCCGGCCACCGCCGCGTTCCTGATCGCCGTGCTCGAATACTGGCGGCAACTGACCAAGTCGAGCGACCCGTTCTTCGGGCCGGACCCGGTCGCGGAGTTCGAACGGCTGGACGGGCAGATCGCGCCGGGCTGGGCGGCGTTCTGGCTCGGGGTGTCCCTGGAGAACCTGCGCCACGACCGGGACGGCGCGCAGGCGGTCTACCGTCGCGCGCTGGCGACCGCGCTGGAGGAGGGCGATCCGCTGCTGGAGTCGTACGTGGTACGGCATCAGGGCTTTTACCTGCTGGAGCGGGACCGCGACGCCGGGCTCGACCTGCTGCGCCGTTCGCTGCACCTGCGGGCCGCCTGTGGCGCGCGTCCGCACGTGGCCGCGGCTCAGGCGGCGCTGGCCGAGGCGCTGGGCGTGGGACCGGAATCGGTGCTGCTGCGGCGCATGGTGGCGCACAGCGCGCAGGAGTTGAACCTGGCCTGGCTCAAGGATGAAGGGGAGGGCCTGGCCGGGCCGGACGAGCGCTGAGCCGGCCGCAGACCGCGTCCGCGGCGCTCGGGCAGGAGTCCAGCGCCGCCCGGTCGACCGAGTACAGCACGTTGGTCCCGTCCCGGCGGCGCAGCACGAGCCGCATGTCGGCGAGGATCTTGAGGTGATGCGAGACCGTGGGCTGACCCACCTCCGCGTGCTCGACGATCTCGCCCACGCTCAGCGGACCGTGCGCCGCGGCGAGCAGGTTGAGGATCTGCACGCGGGTCGGGTCGGAAAGGGCCTTGAACCACGCCGCGTAGGTCACGGCGGTGCTCCGGTCGATCAAGGCGCTGCGGCTGAGGGAAACAGGCATCGGATAGTGGCTTTCGGCGTCGCACGAAACGGAGGGTTCCGGAAGGGACGAGCTCGTCGCACCGTCGACGGATCCGGACACCGCACGCGCCGGAACCGCCGTGACTGCCGCCGACCGCACTCGGCTGCAAACCGACTGTAGTGGATTGGGGACGCAGCGCGTGCGCATATCGGCCATCCGACTCAGAGGTCTGACGAATTCGCCGGCGAGACCTGCGCGCCACGTCAAGGGTGCCCTGTTTCAGTCCATATAGCCCACTTCGCTTGACGATCCCGGTGGATGATTGGTTGGGGCGTGGGCGCTGTGACCGGGACCGGCTGGGTGGCTCACGCGCCGCGCGCCGGTCAGCCGGTCGCCGCTAGCCGTTGCGATTGCCGCCGGTGTGCGCTGCGGAACGCGGAGGGACGCGCGCCGTGCGACGTCGCCCGGTGCGCCTTGTCGGCTGCCGCGATCGCCTCGCGCACAGCGTCGTCGAGGGTTGACGGCGGGCAGACGACCCTGGCGTTGAGCGTGGCGTATCCATACTCGACCGGCCGCGCGGGTGCCCGGTCGGCCAGCGGCGGCGCGCCGGTGTCCGTCACGCTGAGCTTGGCCAGGCCTGCCGGGGTGCGCACCGCGAGCTTGATGTGACCGATGTAGTAGCCCGCCGCCGCACTCCAGTCGGACAGGTTCCGCAGCACCGTCCGGCCCCAGGCCAGCGCGTCGAAGGCCGGTCCGGCCGCGGTGACCCGGAAGGCCTCGTTGAGCCAGGCGACCTGCGACTCGGCGTCGGCGTACCGGGTGAAGTCGAGCTTCGGCTCCCCGCGCGCCGCGCGCACGTCAGCGTGCGCGCTCAGGCCGGCAGGTACGCCGGGCCCGTTGCTCTGGTGCTCGTTCGCGGCGGGGTTCGGCCGCGTCCAGAACCGCACGAGCGCTTCGAGCCCTGCGCCGGTGGTGGCGCTGTATGGCAGCACGACAGATGTCGGATAGTCGGCGGCGAGCCTGGCCTCGAGCTTCGCGGTGCGCTCGTCGCCGATCAAGTCGGTCTTGTTGATCGCCAGCAGTTCGGCCTCGACGAGCTGGCGGCCGAACAGGTAGCCGAGGTCCGGCTCCGGTTCGCAGCGCTCCGCGGCCCTCGTGAAGGCGGCCAGCCGCAGCGGATCGACGACCGCGGTGAGCGGGGCGACGGTCACCTGGTCGCGATACCGGTCGCGCAGCGGGCGCACCACGGTGTTGCGCAGGTCGGCGCAGCTGCCTGACGCCTCGACGAGCACCACGTCGGCCTTCTTGGCCGCGTCGGCGTCGGCGAGCAGCGCGGCGAGGTCGGGCAGGCGACGGCACAGACAGCCGCCGGCCAGCTCCGCGACCTCGTCGAGGCCGCCGCGGGCGAGATTGGTGTCGACCAGGCCGGCGCCCGGGTCGTTGGTGACGACGGCGACCCGTCGACCGGTGCGCTGCATGGCGATCGCCGCCGAGATCAGCGTCGTGGTCTTGCCGGAGCCCAGGAAGCCGGAAAGCGGTACCAGGGTGATCACGGGCGGGTCGGTCCCTTCGTGTGGGCGTCGGCCGTGCTCGCGGGTCCGCCTCGGTTCGGCGGCCCGTTCTTCCTCGGCCGGTGGCCGCGGTGCATTCGTGATCCCCGTAGTACGCCACCCGCCCGAAGCGCCGCGCTGATTCTGAGCGGCCGCCGGACCGCGACCCCGGGGTCGCGGCGCCGCGGCGAACCACGCTCATGAGAGCACTGGCACACCGGGTGGACGGGAACACCATGGCGCAGTCAATCGACGCGTGTCAATAATCCGCGCGGCCGGAATGCGAGGGCTGATAAAGAACCCTGATACCCGTCGCGGCGGTCCGTTCATGGGCTTGACGTCCAGTGGATCACGCAAAGCCCTGCCGCGCTCGCCGCGCCACCTGCCGATCTGTCAGCTCGCGGGACGACGGCGCGGTAGGTCTGGCTTCACCAGCGTGTGGGCTACGGCTTCCAGTCCGGCGAGCGTCCGAGCAGCGCGAGGACTCGGCCGAACAGATCCGTGCCGCCGCCGACGCGCACTGCGGGCCGGAACGGCGCACCGGGCTGCTCCCGCGCCGGGCCGTCCGGTATCGCCAGCGAGATGACGAGCGCCGCTTCCAGCACTTCGTCGTCAAAGGACACGGGCAGATCGAGCGCCCTGGCTACATCCCAGCCGTGCGCGACGCTGTCGACCAGGTGGAAGCCGACCGCGGTCTGCGCGGGGTAGAACCCGCCGCCGCGTATCTCCGCCAACCACAGCTCGCGCTGCTCGAAGCCGGGCACCGCGAACGCCTCGGCGAGTTGCGTGGCGCTCTCGGCGTGCCGCCCGCTCGGGTCGTCGGTTATCGGAACCGGCGCGAAGGCCTCCACGCCGTTGCGCTCCCCGCGCGCGGCCGCGGCGAAGCCGAGGTTCTGGCCGATCATGTGCGCGATCAGCTGGCCGAGGTCCCACTCGGCGCACGGAGTGGGCAGCCCCAGGCGGTCCGGCGTGACCTCGTTGACGACGTCCACGCTGACCTGCAACGCCCGCCGATGCAACACTCGTAGGTCAGTCATGATCGAGACACTACCCGCGACCACCGACAGTGCGCAGTAGTGCGCAGTCTCGAGCGAGCGGCGCGAAATCTCGATTGACCGGTACCGGGCCCGACAACAGGATGGCCCGGTGACCCTACGCATTCAGTGCATAGATATCGACTGCCTGGACCCCTTCGCCGTCGCGGCCTTCTGGCAGGAAGCGCTCGGCTGGCGTCGTACGCATGAGGAGCCCGACGAGATCGTGCTGGAGCCGCCGGCCGGCAGCCCGCAGGACGGCGTCGCGCCGGATCTGCTTTTCCTGCGGGTGCCCGACCCCACGCCCGGCAAGAACCGCCTTCACCTCGACCTGCGGCCGGAGGATCAGGACGCCGAAGTGGCCCGGTTGATCTCGTTGGGCGCGCAGCGGGTCTCAGTCGGACAGGGCGACAAGGTCAGCTGGGTCGTGATGGCCGACCCCGAGGGCAACGAGTTCTGCGTTCTGCGGCCGCTGCCGCCCGAGCAGCAGGCGTAGCCGCGATCGATCCGCTGCCCGGCCGCCCCGGCCGGCATCACTTCGCGTCCGCGTAGCAGTCGACGATCGCGGTGGCCAGCGGAAAGCGCACCGGGGTCGGGCCGAACACGACGCGGCGGGCCTCGTCACCGGCCTCGGCCACCGCGCGGGCCGCTTGTTCGGCGAGCGCGGCCGGCGTATGCACGACCACCTCGTCGTGGACGAAGAAGACAAGATGCGGCGCCTCGGCGAACAGGGCCGCCGCGCGATCGGCCGCCACCGCGCGGCGGTCCGCGCGCGGGAGGGACTGCTCGGCGAGTTCGGAAAGCCTGCGCCGCAGCACCGCGAGCCACACCAGCGCCCAGTCCGCGGCGCTGGCCTGGATCACGAAGTTCCTGGTGAACCGCCCGCGGCTGCGCGCGGCCTGCCCAGATCTGCGCGCCGGGTCACCGCCCTCGCCGCTCTCCTCCGCGCCGTCGGCGAACGGGTCCGCCGCGCCGCTCGGATCCTGCCCGGCGTCGATGCCGCTCGCTGCGGCCGCGCCTTCGCCTTCCGCGCTGCCCGGCAGGCCGGTGACCAGACTTCGCCAGCGCGAGGAGGGCGGCGGGCAGGCCCGGCCGAGCCGCGAGTAGACGACACCACCGCGCTCCCCCGTCCTCGCCGCTTCCTCGACGTAGGCCATCGCGAGCGGGAAGCGCTTGCGCAGCACGGCGAGCAGCGGTCCGATGCCGCCGCTGGTCTGCCCGTACATCGCGCCGAGCAGCGCGAGCTTCGCGGCCGCGCGGTCGCCGTCGAAGGCCTCCGCGGCGAGCGCGGCGTACAGGTCGCCCGCTGCGGCGGCGCGGGCCAGTCCCCCGTCTCCGGAGACGGCGGCGAGCACCCGCGGCTCGAGTTGTCCCGCGTCGGCGACCACCAGGGACCAGCCCTCGTCAGCGACGACCGCCCGGCGCATGATCCGCGGGATCTGCAACGCGCCGCTGTTGCGAGTGGCCCAGCGTCCGGACACCACTCCCCCGACGACGTACTCGGGCCGATACCTGCCGCCTTTGACCCAGGCGTCCTGCCAGGCCCAGCCGTGGGCTGCGTGCAGCCGGGACAGTTCCTTGTACTCCAGGAGCAGCTCGATGCCGGGATGCTCGATGCGGCGCAATTCCCAGGCGCGTGTGGACTGCACGGAGAACCCGGCGTGCCTCAGGGCTCGAAGCACTTGGTTAGGGGAATCAGGGTTGAACCGGCCGGGCGCGTACCCGAAGGCGGCGCCGACCCGGGTGCCAAGGTCGGCCAGCTTGGCCGGGAGCGCATCGCCGAACGGCCGCGGCCCGAGCAGTTCGGTGAGCACGGCGTCGTGCGCCTCAACGCGCCAGGGCACTCCGCTGGCCGCGATCTCGGCGGCGACCAAGCCACCGGCGGACTCGGCGGCGACGAGAGTGGAGAGCGCGGAAGGGCCAGACGGCGCGGAAGGGCCAGACGGCGCGGAAGGAGCGGACGGCGAAGCCGACACGGCGGCTGAGGCCGAGCCACCGGGGTGCACTGCGCCTACCGCGCCGTCGGTTGGAACAACGGGTACGGCGGGAGCGCCACCGCGACGCCCTCGCGCTCGACCGTGCGCGCTATCCCGACCCGCAGTGGTTCTCGCGGCGATGCGGCGTAGCTGGTCGGCGTGCACCTCGACCAGCATCTCCAACTCCCGCAACGGATCGGGCTGCGTTCCGCTCGCGGCGGCGAACAGGCCCGGCCCGAACAGCGCCGTCTGCTCCTCGGGGCCGATCGGCTTCGGATCGTCCGGGACCGGCAAACCGTGCAGCCGCGCCCACGCCGCAGCGAGGGAGCGCGGCTCGCCGAAACGACCCACGAGGCCGAGCAACAGCGCCTCGGTCAATGCGATGTCGTGGCAGCGCTCGACGCGAACCCCGGCGCGTAACAGGCGCGGATAATCCGTCTCCGTCGCCGCCCACACCCAGCGCGGCGCGTCTGCGCGCTCACGCTCTGCGACCAGCGCGGGCAAGTCCTCGGCTCGCTGCGGCGGATGCGCGGGCACGCCGTCGTCGGCCAAGACCTGAATCCACCCGGACAGTCCGGGATCTCCTGGCTCGGCGGCGTCCATGGTCAGCGCGATCCGCATGTTTCCATCATCGCGCCGGGCACCGACAGCATCGCGGCCCCGAACGCGGCCCCGAACCACTTCCACTCGCCGCGTGCGCCGGCCGGGCAGCGTGCCGCGTCCGCTCTCCGAGACGGCGGTTTTGCCGCCGCGCCAGATCGGCGATCATGCCAGCAGGCACGCGTCGCCGAGCGTCCGAAACTTATGTGGCAGGAGTGAGCGACAGCGGGGCGTGTAATATCGGCTTCTTACTCAAGAGCCCGTTGCCGGGCGGCGGGCGAGCACGAGCAGAACTGGGGAGATCGCCCGATGACTCCGGCGGCCACACCACCCTCCGAGCCGGCTGTTACCGCGCTCGGCACCGTCCTGCGCCGGCTGCGGCGCGGCCGCGGCTTGGCTCAACGCGATCTGCTCCAGCCGCTGCACCTCGGTTCGCACAGCGCGATCGTCGACTACGAAGCCGGACGCCGGATCCCTCCCGAAGCGGTCATCGAGGCCTACGAGCGTTTCTTCAACCTCGCTCCGGGAACGCTCGCACGGATGCGGGAGCAGGCCCTGGCCGAGCGGGCCGCCTGGGAGGCAAGTCAGGCGCTCCTGGAGCAGGCTGCGGCGAAGGCAGCGCCCACGGGCATGCCACACGCCGCCGCGGAGCCCGGGTTGAGTGCGGGCCTCTCGTCAGATCAGCCTGCTGCGACAGCCACGCCATCGGGTCAGGCCGCGCTGGTCGGCCGACCGGCGGACGTCGCGAGCCTCAGCCCACCGCCCCCGCGTCAGCTGCCCGCCTCGATCGAGCACTTCACCGGCCGCTCGGGGGAACTGGTGCGGCTGGACCGGCTGCTGCGCGAGAGCGACATCGCCGTCCCGGTCGTGATCAGCGCGGTCAACGGCATGGGCGGCATCGGCAAGACCACCCTGGCCGTGCACTGGGCGCACCAGGCGCGCGACAGCTTTCCCGACGGCGAGCTCTACATAGACCTGCAGGGCTTCCATCCCTCCGGCCATCCCGTCTCCCCTGAGGACGCCATCGGTCGCTTCCTTACCGCGCTCGGCGTGCCGGAGGACCGGATGCCGGCCTCGCTCGATGCGCGCACGGTGCTGTACCGCACGCTGATGACGGATCGCAGGATGCTGGTGCTGCTGGACAATGCGCGCGACACCGAGCAGATAAGGCCGCTGCTTCCGGCGTCTCCGCATTGCCGAGTGCTGATCACCAGCCGTTCCCGTCTTTCCGGCCTGGCCGTGCGTGAGGGCGTGCAGCGGATCTCTTTGGAGACGCTGGCTCTGCGTGATGCGATCCGGCTGCTGCGTCGGACCATCGGCGCGCGTGCAGTCGCCGAACCGGGCGCTACCGCAGCCTTGGCCGAACTGTGCGCGCGTCACCCGCTGTCGCTGCGTATCGCGGCCGAGCGGATCGCCGGCGACGAGACGATGACCGTCACGGACGCGGTCGCAGCGCTGAGCGTCGCTTCGAATCGGCTCAGCGAGCTGGCGGTCGAGGACGACGAGACGGCCGCGATCCGCACCGTGTTCGGCTGGTCGTATCAGACGCTTCCCTCAGCCGCGCAACGGTTGTTCCGGCTGCTGGGCTTGCATGACGGCCCGGATCTGCCGCTGGCGGCGTGCGCGTCGCTGTGCGGCCTGGGTGAGGAGGAGTGCACGGCCGCGCTCGCCAGGCTGACCGACTCGAATCTGGCCGAGGAGCACACGCCGGGTCGCTTCCGCCTGCACGATCTGCTGCGGCTGTTCGCCCACGAGCGCGCGCTGGTCGAGGACTCGGCGCAGGAACGCGCGACCGCGATCACCGGGCTGGTCGACTGGTACCTGCACAGCGCGTGCATCGCGCGCGTCACGCTCGACCCGCACCTGCCGCCGCTCGAACCGCCGCCGGCCCGCCTCGTCATGCCCGCGCAGCGGTTCGCCGACGAGCAGGCCGCGCTGGCCTGGTGCGAGCTGGAGCGGCAGAACCTCACCGCGGTCTCCCTCCAGGCCCAGCAGTTCGACCTGTTCGAGCAGGGCTGGAAGCTGCCGACGGCGATGTTCCCGTTCTTCGACCGGCGCAACCACTACGGGGACTGGATCGCGACCCACAAGTCGGCCGCCGAGTGCGCGCACCGGCTGGGCGATCTCGAGGCCGAGGGCAAGGTGCTCTGCAACCTCGGCAGCGCGTACCGGCCGATGCGGCGCTTCGACGAGGCGGTCGAGTTCTACGAGCGGGCGATCGTGCTCATGCGGGAGGCCGGTTGGCGCACCGGAGAGGCCAAGGTGCTCGGCAACCTCGCCGCGACGCACGCCGACGCCGACCGCATTCAGGAGTCGATCACGGTCGGGCTCCAGTCGCTCGCCCTGTTCGAGGAGCTCGACGACGCCTGGGGGCAGGCGCTGTGCCTGTCGAACCTGGGCAACTCTTACGCGCGGCTCGGCCAGTTCGACGAGGCGCTGCGCTCGCAGACCACCGCTCTCGAAGTGTTCCGCGAGCTGAAGGACCAGCGCGGCATCTCGCGCGCGGTCAACGGGATCGGCACGGCGCTGGCCAGGCTGGGCCGGCCGCAGGAGGCGCTGGGGTACGTCGCCGAGTCGGTGCGGGGCTTCGCCGAGACCGGTGACGTGCACGAAGAGGCCAACGCGCTGCGTGACCTCGCCGAGGTCTACCTGGACCTGGGGCAGCCGCAAGAGGCCGCGGCCAGGCTGCGCGAAGCGAGCCGGCTGTTCGAAGCGCTCGGCGAACACTGGATGGTCGCCGAGCTCAACACCGCGCTGGCCGGGCTGACGCAGCACTAGGCGCTGTTTGGAAAGCGGCCCCAGGCCAGACTTTCCAAACCGGGCCCAGGTAGGCGTCGCCGATGCCCCCTGCTGCACCGGCGGCGCCACCCCCGTCGGACGAGCCTGTGCAGGATCATCGCCGACGTCGCAGCGTATGAGGCCGATCCGGACCAAACGCCGACCAAATGCGGACCATAGGTCAGGCGGGCGGGGGCATTGGCGAAATCGATAACATGTGACATTGTACTGGCGTGGCCCGCAACGCGATCTGTGACGCCGTGATCATCGGCGCCGGCATGGTCGGCGCGGCCTGCGCGTACTACGCCGCGCGGGCCGGACTGGACGTGATCGTGGTGGACCGCGGCCCGGTGGCCGGCGGCACGACGGGGGCCGGTGAAGGCAACATCCTGGTCTCGGACAAGCCTCCGGGCCCGGAACTAGACCTGGCCCTGCTCTCCGCACGGCTGTGGCGGGAACTGGCGGCCGAACCCTTCGCCCCGGCCATCGAGTACGAGCCGAAAGGCGGGCTCGTCGTCGCGCAGGACGAGAAGAGCCTTGACGCGCTGACCTCCTTCGCCGATGCGCAGCGCCGGTGCGGCGTCGAGGCGGAGCCGATCGCGGCGGACGGCCTCGGTGAGCTGGAACCGCATCTCGCCTCGGGGCTGGCCGGCGGCGTGCTCTACCCGCAGGACGCACAGGTTCAGCCGGCGCTCGCGGCCGCGCATCTGATTCGGGCGGCGAGCGGTGCGGGGGCACGGTTGCGCACGCGTGAGACCGTCACGCATCTGCTTCACACGCCCGGCGGTGCGGTACGCGGCGTCAAGACCAGCCGCGGTGAGATCCACGCGCCAGCGGTCGTTAACGCGGCCGGAGTGTGGGGCGCAGAAGTCGCAGCCCTCGCGCCGGTCACCTTGCCGGTCCTGCCGCGCCGAGGGTTCATCCTCGTGACCGAGCCCTTGCCGCGAATCGTCCGGCACAAGGTCTACGCGGCCGACTACGTCGCAGACGTCGCCAGCGATTCGGCGGCGCTGCAAACCTCGCCCGTCGTCGAGGGCACCTCGTCAGGGCCGGTCCTGATCGGCGCGAGCCGCGAGCGCGTGGGTTTCGACCGCGAGGTCTCGCTGCCGGTGCTGCGGCGGCTCGCGGCGCAGGCGATCGCGCTGTTTCCGATCCTGGCGTCGGCGAACGTGATGCGCGCGTACGTCGGATTCCGTCCGTATCTGCCGGACCATCTGCCGGCGATCGGCCCGGATCCGCGTGCGCCAGGGCTCGTACACGCCTGCGGTCACGAGGGAGCCGGGATCGGCTTGGCTCCGGCGACCGGGCAGCTCGTCGCGCAGGTGCTGGCCGGTTCGACCCCGGCGCTGGACCTGACGCCGTTCCGGCCCGACCGCTTCGCGGGGGCGGCGGCGAGCGTGGAGGCGCAAGCATGCTGATTCGGCGCCGAAGTGCGGGGACGGATACGCCGCGCACGCCGCAGCAGCTGGTCGCGGCGCGGCCGGAACCCGCGTTCGCGCTGCGCGTCGACGGCCGGGAGATCGAGGCGCTGCCGGGCCAGACGATCGCCGCGGCGCTGTGGCAAGCCGGGATCGTGGCGTGGCGGCGGACACGCACCGAAGGTGAGCCGCGCGGCGTGTTCTGCGGCATCGGGGTCTGCTTCGACTGCCTGGCGACGGTGAACGGCCGGCCGAATCAGCGCGCGTGCCTGGTCCCGGCGAAGCCGGGCGACGTGGTCAC
>NZ_DASRBQ010000044.1:0-32172 GCF_035653575.1 Actinocrinis sp. | reverse complement strand
ATGTTCCTCGTCCTCGCCGCGCAGGCCGTGATCGGCTACACGCAGTACTTCACCGGCCTGCCGGCCTGGCTGGTCCTGCTGCACATGGCCGGGGCGTGCCTCACCTGGATTGCCGCCTGGCGCATCCTGACCTCGATGCGGTTCCGGCCGGAACTGCCGACCGCCTGACACGCGCGCTCCGCTGCCTCGCTTCGCTCGGCGACTCTGCGCGCTGAACCACACCCATCCGCCCACCCTGCTCCGCACCCTCGCTGGCGCTCGGCCGCTACGCGAACCAGGTGAGCGAACGGTACTGCCGCCGGAGCGACCGGAGCGACTGGGGGACGTGCTGGCCGCGCTCAGTGGCCAGTTGCCGGGCCGTGCAGCGCTGGTGGGCCCGGACGGGGCGCGCCTAGAGTTGCCTGCCGAGGTGTTCGAAGTCCTGCGGGATGTGGTCGAGGCGCTGTCGCGGGGGTTGGCGATCACGGTGGCGCCGCACGAGACGGTGCTGTCGACGAGCGAGGCCGCGGGGATTTTGGGGATGTCGAGGTCGACGTTGGTGCGGTTGCTGGAATCGGGGGAGATCCCGTTCGAGCAGCCGGGCAAGCATCGGCGAGTGCGGCTGGCTGACGTGCTGGCGTATCACCAGCGCGCGCAGCGGCGACGGGCCGCAGGCTAGGATCAGATGGTGGCCGATTCCGAGGACACAGGGTTCTATGACCTGCCGGACGATGCCCCGGTGGAGCGCCTTCTTGCCGACGGCCAAGGGCGGTAGGCCGCGCCGTGGAGACGGTGTTCCTCGATACCTGCGTGCTGCTGAAGTCCTATCTGTGTGACACGCTGCTCTCGCTGGCGGAAGATGGCACGTATCGCCCTTTGTGGTCAGCCGATGTTCTAAAGGACCGGCATGTGCTGGCCGCTGCGGTCGTTGGGCGGGCCGATGTTCTTGTTCCCACGGCCTCAGTCCGCTGTCGACCAGCAGGCCACAGCAAGGTGAACGAGCGGAACGGCCCGGAGGGTCAGCACAGCGTTCAGCGCGAAGCGCGTGCGCGGCAGCGCCCCGGTTCGCGTAGCGGCCGAGCGCCAGCGAGGACGCGGAGCAGGGCGGGCGGGTGATCTTCCGCGCGGAGCGCGCCAGCCGCAGGCGTTACCCGGCGGAGCTGGCCCGGCCGCAGGCGTCGAGTCCGCGGAGCGCAGCAGAGCAGCAAGAGCAAGCCGCCGGGGTTAGCCCAGCTCGTAATCCAGCCAGAAGTGGTGCGTGCCGTCCTCGTCGATGGACAGTCCGCCCGTGCCGGAGATGCCCTCCAGCTCCCCGGTGCCGCTTGAGGGCACGATCACGAAGTACTCGGCGTCGCGGCCGCCGCCCTGCGTGGTCGCCGAATGCGCGAAGTTGAACGACCCGGAGCGTCCGGCGACCGAACCCTCGAACGACTCCATCGCGACGTACGTCCCGATGCCCGCGTTCTGGTCGTACGCGGAGACGAAGACGGTGGCGGAGCGGCCCTCGATCTCGCCCTCGTAGTGCTTCAACATGGTCGCGACGCCGACGTCGACCGCGGTCTTGAAGTCCGGGTCGGGCGTCACCGGGGTCGGGACGAAGCTGGCGACGGTGAAGGTTGCGGAAGCTCTCACCGCGCGATCGTAGCGTGGCTGCGGCTCGCTGCGGCGGGGTGTTACTCGCCTGGCGAGGCGAGGAAGAGCGTCGCGTCGCCGGTGAGCGTCACGTGCACGTCTGCTGCGGACAGGTAGCACGACTGACCGCGCCGCAGTTCGAGCGTCTGGTCGCCGCTCGTGGCCATCGCCGCGCCCTCCACGCACAGAAGGATGCGCGGCAGTCCGTCTCCAGGCACGGCGAGGGGCGATGTGGCCGAGTCGACCGTCAGGCGCCGCAGCCGGAACTCGGGCACCGGCGTCTCGAACTCCTCAATACCGGCGCCGACCTGACGCGCGGTCAGGATCGGCACCGCGACCTCCGGGTCGAGCACCCGCACCAACTCCGGAACGTCGATGTGCTTGGGCGTGAGGCCCGCGCGAATCACGTTGTCGGAGTTCGCCATCAGCTCTACGCCGGTGCCGCGGATGTAAGCGTGGATGCCGCCGGCGCCCATGAACAGCGCCTGCCCAGGCTGCACGACGGCGTGGTTCATGAGCAGGGAGCAGACCAGGCCGATGTCACCAGGGTGGTCCTGAGCCATCCGGCCGACCGCTTCGTATGCGGCACGGAATTCGGAGGGCCCGGCAGCAAGGCGTCCGGCCGCGTTGACGACATCGGCCACCAAGGCCGCGCGCTCTGCCTCCTGCCAGGACAGCAACGCAGCGAGGGCACGTGCCACCGTCGCGGGCTTGGGATCGGACCGCAGGTCGTCGGTGACGGCGGCGAGCGCGGCGACGTCGACCAGGTCGAGAATCTCAGCGGCCTGGGCGGCCGGACGCAGGCCAGCCAAGACCTCGAACGGAGTCAACGCGCACAGGACTTCAGGCTTGGGCCAATCGTCCACGTACACCCGCTCACGGGCATTGCGCGGCACGCCCCGGGCCTCCTCGGCGGCGAACCCCGCTTCGGCCTGCGGCCGGTCAGGGTGGAGCTGGATCGAGAGGGCTTTACGCGCGGCAAGGACCTTGAGCAGGAACGGCAGCCGTCCGTTGAAGCGTTCGGCGGTGGCCTCGCCGAGTTCGAGCTCAGGGGCGGCGGCGATGACTTGATCGAGCGGCACTTCGCGACCACTGCGGGTCAGTCGCGAGGGCGCGGTCGGGTGCGCGCCCATCCACAGCTCCGCCTGCGGAGTGCCCTCGGGATTGTCGACGCCGAGCAGCTGCGGAATCGCGGTCGGCGAGCCCCACGCGTACGGCTGGACGGTGTTGCGCAGCAGGTCCATGGCGGTCCCGACTAGTGGTGGATCAGCGGGTCGATCGCGGCGCAGACGAACAACAGCGCGAGGTAGGTGTTCGAGAAGTGGAACAGGCGCATCGGGCGCAGCGCGGTGCCCGTGACTCCCTTGCGGGCCGACCAGTGCAGCCGGTGCGCTTCGGCGATGAACACCGCACCGAGCAGGATCGCACCGATCGCGTAGACCAGTCCGGTGTGCGCGATCGGCCAGAGCGCGAGCGAGCAGCCCACCGTGGCCCACGTGTAGAGCACGATCTGCCAGGCGACGTGCCGCTCGGTGGCGACCACCGGCAGCATCGGCACGTTGGCAGCCGCGTAGTCCTCCCGGTAGCGCATCGCCAGCGCCCAGAAGTGCGGCGGCGTCCACAGGAAGACCACCAGGAACAGCACGACCGGCGGCCAGGCCAGGTGGTTGGTCACCGCGGTCCAGCCGATCAGCGTCGGGAAGCAGCCGGCCGCGCCGCCCCACACGATGTTCTGCGTGGTGCGCCGCTTGAGGATCATCGAGTAGCCGACGACGTAGAAGACGTTCGCGGCGAGGGCGAGGCCGCTGGAGAGCCAGTTGACCAGGAAGCCGAACCAGAGCGTCGAGATCACACCGAGGGCCAGGCCGAACACGACGGTCTGCTGCGCGGTCACCCGGTGGCGCGGCAGCGGACGGCGACGGGTGCGGCGCATCTCGGCGTCGATGTCGCGGTCGACCCAGCAGTTCAGCGCGTTGGCGCTACCCGCCGACAGGTACCCGCCGACGGTCACCGCGAGCACCCGCCACAGCGACGGCACCCCGTGCGCGGCCAGGAACATCACCGGGATCGTGGTGACGATCAGCAGCTCGATGATCCGCGGCTTGGTGAGCGCGACGTAGGCGCTGAGCGTTTCGCGCCAGGCCGCCTTGGCTGACGAGCTGTCAGCGGCGGGCTCAATGACGACGTCGGCGTCCGGAGCGGGCGCGGCGACGGGCACCGCGGTCAACACCGGGTGGGACTCGACGGCTGTCACAGGCGGGCCTCAATTGCTGCTGACTCGTACAACTGGATTCGACGAAACTCTAGACCCCCGGCGTCCGGCGTCCGGCAGCGGGTCGCCGGGATTCGCCGGGATTCGCCGAACCAGGCGACCGGGAGTGTCGTGTTCCATGCGAAGTCGGTAATAAGACGCGCCGCGGACACCACAGAACCGGGCGAGTTGGAAGAGTGTTGCGCCTACCGCCTCCGCGCTGACCCGGTCGGCCTCGCAGAACGGGTCAGTGGTCCGCAGGGGGGTAGGGTGACCCTCGAGATAGAGACAACAGAATCAATGCATCGCCGCGCGGGGCCAGGCTGTATCCGCACTCCACGCACAGCCCTGGTTGGCAGCGTCGCCGTCCGCCCCGACGCGCTGACGCTTTCACCAGGAAAGGACGCGCGCGTTACTGTGAGCACGCCCACCCCCTTCGAGTGGACCGAGCTGGACCGGCGCACCGTGGACACGGTCCGGGTTCTGGCCATGGACGCGGTGCAGAAAGTCGGCAACGGCCACCCCGGCACCGCCATGTCGCTGGCTCCGGCGGCCACCCTGCTCTTCCAGAAGCACCTGCGCCACGACCCGGCCGACGCCCAGTGGATCGGCCGCGACCGGTTCGTCCTCTCCCCCGGCCACTCCAGCCTGACGCTGTACATCCAGCTGTACCTGTCGGGCTACGGGCTCACCCTCGACGACCTGAAGTCTTTCCGCACCTGGGGCTCCCTGACCCCGGGCCACCCGGAGCACGGGCACACCGTCGGCGTCGAGACCACCACCGGTCCGCTCGGCCAGGGCCTGGCCAACGCGGTCGGCATGGCGATGGCCGCGCGTTACGAGCGCGGGCTGTTCGACCCGGATGCCGCTCCGGGGGAGTCGCCGTTTGACCACCGCATTTACGCGTTCGCGTCGGACGGGGACCTCGAAGAGGGCGTGACCGGCGAGGCGTCGTCGATCGCGGGCACGCAGAAGCTCGGCAACCTGGTGGTCATCTACGACGACAACCACATCTCGATCGAGGGCGACACCAAGGTCGCGTTCACCGAGGACGTGCTCAAGCGCTACGAGGCCTACGGCTGGCACACACAATCGGTCGAATTCACCACGCCGGACGGGTACGTCGAGGACGTCGAGGCGCTGCACAAGGCGATCCTGGCGGCGGAGGCGGAGACGGATCGGCCCTCGATCATCCGGCTGCGCACGATCATCGCCTGGCCCGCGCCGAAGCTGCAGAACACCGGCAAGGCGCACGGCTCGGCGCTCGGCGAGCCGGAGGTCGCCGCGACGAAGGAGATCCTGGGCCTCGACCCGCAGCAGCACTTCGAGGTCGCCGACGAGGTCCTGGCGCACGCGCGCAAGGTCGGCGAGCGCGGCAAGGCGGCGCGGGAGAAGTGGAGCGAGGGTTACGAGGCCTGGCGCTCGGCGAACCCGCAGCGCGCGGCCGAGTTCGACCGTATCGCCCGGCGGGAACTGCCCTCGGGCTGGGACGCCAAGCTGCCGGAGTTCCCGGCCGGCAAGGACATCGCGACCCGCAAGGCCTCCGAGGCGGCCATCCAGGCGATCGCGGAGCAGCTGCCCGAGTTCTGGGGCGGTTCGGCGGACCTGGCCGAGTCGAACAACACCACCATCAAGGGCGGCCTGTCCTTCCTCCCCTACTACGAGGAGGACAACGAGTTCGGCGGCTCCTCGCCGTACGGGCGGATCCTGCACTTCGGCATCCGCGAGCACGCGATGGGCTCGATCCTCAACGGCATCGCCCTGCACGGCAACACCCGCGTGTTCGGCGGCACCTTCCTGGTGTTCTCCGACTACATGCGCCCGGCCGTGCGCCTCGCCTCGCTCATCCACCTGCCGGTGACCTACGTGTGGACGCACGACTCAGTCGGCCTCGGCGAGGACGGCCCGACGCACCAGCCGGTCGAGCACTACGCGGCGCTGCGGGCGATCCCCGGCTTCAACTTCGTGCGCCCCGCGGACGCGAACGAGACGGTCGCGGCCTGGAAGGCGACCCTGGAGCAGGACGGGCCGGTCGGCCTGGCGCTGAGCCGGCAGAACCTGCCGGTGTTCGACCGCGAGGCCCTCGGCGCGTCGCTCTCCGTTCACGAGGGCGTCAAGCGCGGCGGGTACGTGTTGGCGGAGGCAAGTGGCGGCGCGCCGCAGCTCATCCTGATCGCCACCGGCTCCGAGGTGCAGCTGGCGGTGGCGGCGCGGGAGAAGCTGGAGCAGTCCGGCGTGCCGACCCGCGTGGTCTCGATGCCGTGCGTGGAATGGTTCGACGCGCAGGATGCGGGTTACCAGGAGTCGGTACTGCCGAAGTCGGTCAAGGCACGCGTCGCCGTGGAAGTCGGCGTCGCGCAGCCCTGGTACCGGTTCGTCGGGGACGCCGGCCGGATCGTCTCGCTGGAGCACTACGGCGCCTCGGCCGACTTCGCGACGCTGATGCGCGAGTTCGGCTTCACCGCCGAGGCCGTCGAGGCGGCCGCCAGGGAATCGCTCGCCGCGGTTGGTGCTTGAGTCCTAGGGGAGATGAGAATTCATGAGTGAGCGTCTTGAGAAACTGTCCGGCGCCGGAGTCGCGATCTGGCTCGACGACCTGAGCCGGGAACGCATCGAGTCCGGCAACCTGGCGTCCCTGATCACCGAGAAGAACGTGGTGGGCGTCACCACGAACCCCACGATCTTCCAGAAGGCCATCAGCGGTTCGGCGGTGTACAACCCGCAGATCCGCGAGCTGGCGGTGCGCGAGGTGACCGTCGAGGAAGCGATCCGGATGATCACCACCCGGGACGTGCGCAACGCCGCCGACATCCTGCGGCCGGCCTACGACGCCTCCGAGGGCCAGGACGGCCGGGTCTCGATCGAGGTGGACCCGCGGCTGGCGCACAAGACCGCGCCGACCGTCGCCGAGGCCAAGCAGCTGTGGTGGCTGGTGGACCGGGACAACGTGTTCATCAAGATCCCGGCGACGAAGGCGGGCCTGCCCGCGATCACGGCGACCCTCGCGGAGGGCATCAGCGTCAACGTGACGCTGATCTTCTCGCTGCAGCGGTACAAGGCCGTCATGGAGGCCTACCTCGACGGCATGGAGCAGGCCTACGCCAACGGCCACGACCTGTCCAAGATCGCCTCGGTCGCCTCGTTCTTCGTGTCCCGGGTGGACACCGAGGTGGACAAGCGGCTGAAGAAGATCGGCTCGCCGGAGGCCACCGCGCTGCTGGGCAAGGCGGCCGTCGCGAACGCACGCCTGGCCTACGAGGCGTACGAGGAGGTCTTCTCCTCCGACCGCTGGAAGGCGCTGGCCGCTAAGGGTGCCAAGCCGCAGCGGCCGCTGTGGGCCTCCACCGGCGTGAAGGACCCGGCCTACAAGGACACGATGTACGTCGACGACCTGATCGTCTCCGGCGTCGTGAACACCATGCCGGAAGCCACCCTCGACGCAGAGGCCGACCACGGCGAGCCGAGCGGCGACGCGGTGCACGGCACCTACGAGGAGGCGCGCAAGGTGATCGCCGACCTCGAAGCCCTGGGCGTCTCGTATGACGACGTGGTTCAGGTGCTCGAGGACGAGGGCGTCGACAAGTTCGAGGTCTCCTGGAAGGAGCTGCTCGACGCCGTGCGCGCCGAGCTCGAGAAGGAGGCGTCCGCAGCGGTGAACCAGGGAGAGAAGGCCGCGTGAGCACGCAGTCTCCCAGCGCGGCCGCCCCCGGGGCGGCCGCCGCCGCCACCTCCCACAAGGGCGGGTTCGGCGAGTCGATCGCGCACCGGCAGATGAATGCGCAGGAGCACGCCGGGACCGACTGGGCCAATCCGCTGCGCGACGCCCAGGACCGGCGGCTGCCGCGCATCGCCGGGCCCTGCGGCCTGGTGATCTTCGGCGTCACCGGCGACCTGTCCCGCAAGAAGCTGATGCCGGCCATCTACGACCTGGCCAACCGCGGCCTGCTGCCCCCGGGCTTCGCCCTGGTCGGCTTCGCCCGCCGGGACTGGGAGAACCAGGACTTCGCGCAGGTGGTCTACGACGCGGTTAAGGAACACGCGCGCACCCCGTTTCGCGACGAGGTGTGGAAGCAGCTGGCCGAGGGCTTCCGCTTCGTGCCCGGCGAGTTCGGCGACCAGGCCGCCT
The DNA here is from genome assembly GCF_035653575.1 of Actinocrinis sp. Taxonomy (GTDB): domain Bacteria; phylum Actinomycetota; class Actinomycetes; order Streptomycetales; family Catenulisporaceae; genus Actinocrinis. The sequence goes on along the minus strand of NZ_DASRBQ010000044.1, from coordinate 24,184 downwards.
TCGAGAAGCTGAAGGAGACCATCGAGGAGCTCGACCGGCTGCGGGGGACGAACGGCAACCACGCGTTCTACCTCTCGGTCCCGCCGAAGTTCTTCCCCGGCGTGGTGCGCCAGCTCAAGGAGTCCGGCCTGGCCGACGGCGGCGAGAACACCTGGCGCCGGGTCATCATCGAGAAGCCGTTCGGGCATGACCTGGCCAGCGCCAAGGAGCTGAACAAGGTCGTCAACGACGTCTTCCCGCCCAAGTCGGTCTTCCGCATCGACCACTACCTGGGCAAGGAGACGGTGCAGAACATCCTGGCGCTGCGCTTCGCCAACGAGATGTTCGAGCCGATCTGGAACCGCAACTACGTCGACCACGTGCAGATCACCATGGCCGAGGACATCGGCATCGGCGGGCGCGCGGGCTACTACGACGGCATCGGCGCTGCGCGTGACGTGATCCAGAACCACCTGCTGCAGCTGATGGCGCTGACCGCGATGGAGGAGCCCACCTCCTTCGACGCGGACGCGATCTTCGCCGAGAAGGTCAAGGTGCTCTCCGCCGTGCAGCTGCCGGAGGATCTCAGCCTGCACACCGTGCGGGGGCAGTACTCACGCGGCTGGCAGGGCGGCGAGAAGGTGATCGGCTTCCTCGACGAGGACGGCATCGCCAAGGACTCGATCACCGACACCTACGCCGCGATCAAGCTGGAGATCGACACGAGGCGCTGGGCCGGCGTGCCGTTCTACCTGCGCACCGGCAAGCGGCTCGGCCGCCGGGTCACCGAGATCGCGGTGGTCTTCCAGCGGGCGCCGCACCTTCCGTTCACGGCGACGATGACGGAGGAATTGGGGCAGAACGCGCTGGTCATCCGGGTGCAGCCGGACGAGGGCGTGACCGTGCGGTTCGGCTCGAAGGTCCCGGGCACCTCGATGGAGGTGCGCGACGTGTCGATGGACTTCCAATACGGCGAGGCGTTTACCGAGTCCTCCCCCGAGGCCTACGAGCGGCTGATCCTCGACGTGCTGCTCGGCGATCCGCCGCTGTTCCCGCGGCTTGAGGAGGTCGAGCTCGGCTGGGAGATCCTCGACCCGATCGAGGAATTCTGGGCGAAGAACGGCAAGCCGGCCCAGTACGAGGCCGGCACCTGGGGCCCGGCCGAGGCCGACGAGATGCTGGCCCGCGACGGACGCTCCTGGAGAAGGCCATGATTTTCGGTAAGCGCAATATCGACCTGACCGACGTCGGTCCCGTGCCGGGGGCGCAACGATGATCATCGACCTTACGGACACCAGCGCGAGCAAGATCGGCGCGACGCTGGTGCAGGCGCGGCGGCGGGCCGGCTCGCCGACCACCGGCGCGGTGCTGACGCTCATCATCTCCACCGAGGAGCGGCACCACTACGACGCGATGAAGGCGGCCAGCGCCGCCTCGCGCGAGCACCCGGCGCGGATCATCGTCGCCGTGGCCCGTCCCGAGGTGGCCCGCACGCGGCTCGACGCGGAAGTGCGGGTCGGCGACGACACCGGACCCGGCGAAGTCATCGTGCTGCGGCTCTACGGCGAGCTTTCCGCGCACGCGGACGCGGTCGTGATGCCGCTGCTGCTGCCGGACGTGCCGGTGGTGACCTGGTGGCCGGACGAGGGCCCGGACGTGCCCAAGAACGACCCGCTGGGCCGCTTCGCGCAGCGCCGCATCACCGACGCGGCCGAGTACCACAAGCCGATGGCCAAGCTGCGCGCCCGCGCCGCCGGCTACGCCCCCGGCGACACGGACCTGGCCTGGACCCGGATCACCCCGTGGCGCTCGATGCTCGCGGCCGCGCTCGACCAGTTCCCGCGCAAGATCACCGGGGCGGCGGTCTCCGGCGAGGAGGGCAACCCCTCGGCGCGCGTGCTCGCGGTGTGGCTGCGCCAGCGGCTCGGCGTTCCGGTGAGCCGGACCGCGGACGAGGGCCCCGGCATCACCGGCGTGGAGCTGATGACCCCGGACGGCCCGATCGCGCTGACCCGCCCGGACGGCGAACTGGCCACGCTCTCGGTGCCCGGCCAGCCGGACCGCCCGGTCGCGCTCAAGCGCCGGGAGACCGCCGAGCTGATCGCCGAGGAGCTGCGCCGCCTCGACCCGGACGACGTGTACGCGAAGCTGCTCCAGGACATCGATGTGCCGTTCACCGAGCCGCTGAAGGTCGCCGGGCCGACCGTGGAGAAGGCGGCGAAGGAGGCGGCCAGGCTCGGCGAGCCCAAGCCGGTGCAGGTGGACGCCGTGGAGGAGTCGTCTTGACTGCCGAAGACGGCCGCGCCGGAGCGACGCCCGAGCTCATCGTCCACCGGGACGCGCAGGTTCTGGCGCAGGCCGTGGCGGCGCGGCTGGTGACGAAGCTGGTGGACGTGCTGGCGGCCAGGGACGAGGCGCACCTGGCGCTGACCGGCGGTTCGGTCGGCATCGGCTCGCTGGCCGCGGTCGCCGAGCTGCCCGCGCGCGTCGCGGTGGACTGGAGGCGGGTGCACCTGTGGTGGAGCGACGAGCGTTTCCTGCCGGAGCGCGACCCGGAGCGTAACGTCACGCAGGCGCGCGAGGCCCTGCTGGACAAGCTGGACCTCGACCCGGCGTTCGTGCACGCGATGCCGTCCACGGACGGGCCAGACGGGAACGACGCGAAGGCCGCTGCCGAGCGGTACGCGGCGGAACTGGCCCGGTTCGCCGCCCCGGACAGCGATGTGCCCGAGTTCGATGTCGAGCTGTTCGGCATGGGCCCGGACGGCCACGTCGCCTCGCTGTTCCCGGAGCACCCCGGCGTGTACGAGGAGGAGCCCTCGGTCATCCCGGTGCACAACTCGCCGAAGCCCCCGCCGGACCGGCTCTCGTTCACCTTCCGCACGATCCGCAGCGCCCGCGAGGCGTGGATCGTGGCGGCGGGCAGCGAGAAGGCGGCGGCCGCACACATGGCGCTTTCCGGCGGCGGCCGGGTGCAGGTACCCGCGGCCGGCGCCCGGGGCAATGTCAGGACCCTGTGGTTGATCGACCGGGCCTGCGCGGCCGATCTGCCGCCGGGGCTGAACCGGCTCGCCTCGCCGTAACAACCCGCAGCGCGCGAGCGTTAAGCACGGGGCGCCGCGTACCCGACTCGGTCGGGAGCGGCGCCTCGCTGCGATATCCCGATGCTCACTTTCGGCCTCGTCTGCTTCGATGGGGCCATGGACTTTCCACGGCTGCACGAGTGCCTGCGCGAGGACTTCCGACTGCTGCGCGCGGCGGTCGAACGAAGCGACGCGAAGGCGCGGGTGCCCAGCTGCCCCGACTGGACCGTCGCAGACCTCGCTGAACACGTGGCCAAGGTGTACATGCACAAGGCCGAGTGCATCAGGCTTGGGGCATTCCCGGACGAGTGGCCGCGGGAGATCCCGACGGACCCGGTCGCCGCGCTCGACGAGAACTTCGCCGAACTCGAGAACCAGTTCGCCGCGCACTCCCCCGGGGATCACGCGGCGACCTGGCACGAGCCGGACCAGACCGTCGGATTCTGGATCCGGCGCATGGCGCAGGAGACTGTCATCCACCGGATCGACGCCGAACTCGGCGCCGGAACCGCGGTCACGCCGGTGCCCGACGACCTGGCGCTCGACGGGATCGACGAACATCTGAAGCTGTTCCTCGGCTACGGCAGCATCGCCTGGGCCGACGAGATCGGCGAGCTGCTCAGCGCCCCGGACGAGCGGCCGATCCTCGTGCACACGGACAACGGAGCCTCCTGGACCGTCTCCGCGCACCCGACTGGGATCACGGCCGCCGACTTCGAGGACGGCGAAGCCGCCGGTCCTGCCGACTTCGCGCTGACCGTCTCCGGCTCGCCCGAGGCGGTACTGCGCTGGCTGTGGAACCGCTCGCAGGACGGCCCGCAGGCCTCGGTCTGCGGCGATCCCCTGCTGCTCGCGCAGTTCCAGGGGATCACGGTTGCGCTGACCCAGTAATCCCGGCGGTCAGCCGACCGGCTTCGGCGACCAGGTCAGGCCGACGCCGTGCAGTTCGCAGGAGCCGAGCCGGAAGAGCTGTTCCCTGCCGCCGAGGAAGACGGCCGCGCCGAGCACCTCGTAGTGGGAGCCGGGTGCGCCGTCGGTGGGCTCGTCGGGCTTGCCTGTGAACAGGCCGAGTCCCACGTGGTACTGGTCCTTCACGATGCAGACCAGATCGCGCTGCGCGCCGAGCCGGCGGATCAGCTCGACGAAACCGGCGCGGCCCTCGCGGGTCCAGTGGCCCAGCGAGTTCGACGTGAAGACGCATGGGATCGCGTTGTCCGCGACGCCGTCCACCGCGTCGGGCAGCGTGCGCAGTGCGTCGCCTTTGCGCAGCCGGACCGGTCGGCGGGCGGCGTGGGCGAGCGCCCCGCGCAGGCGTTCGCGGCGTTCGGCGTGTTCCGGCCAGATCAACGCGTCCAGCCAGGCGCGGGCGTCCGGGTCGGCCGGATCCAGCGGGTTGATGTCCAAGCCGACCCGCGAGGCGACGCGCAGATTCTTGGTGACGAACGGAGCCAGCGCCTTGGCCGCCACGTCCGCGGGGCCGCGTACTGCGGTGCGCAGGGCCGGAACGCCGTCCGCGCTCCCCTCCCCCGCCGTCAGCTCACTGCCGTCTTCGAACTCGTATACGTATGCGTATCGGTCGGCGTGGAGCAGCAATCCGGCGCTGGCGCCGACCTCGATCAGGCTGAGCGCCCGCCGGGTGCACGCCTGCGCCCAGCCGAAGGCCGGAAAGAGCTGCGCCGCCCGCAGTGCCTCGTTGGTTTGGGTCTCGCCGGTCGCCAGCACCTGCTCGATCCGCTCCCGGTGCTCCAGCACGAAGCGGGTGAAGGTCTCTGCCAGCGCGCCGTCCGGCGGCCGGGTGCCGCCCAGCGACGGGTAGTACGCGGCCAGTTCGCTGTCGGGTTCGTCGAACAGCGTGCGGTGTACGGCCGCGAAGAGCAGGTTGGGGATCCGCTGCCGCTCCGGCGCCGCGGTCAGCACGTCGCCGATCGGGCCGCCGTCCTCAAGGTCCCGCGAGACGAGCATGGTCAGCGCGGTGTACAGCGGCGAGGATTTGGCCGCCTCTTCGACCAGGAACAGCTGGAAGTTGCGCAGGGCCTCAGACACAGGCCGATCTTAACCAACGCGCCGCGCGGGCCCGGCGGTGCTGCTCAGGCTCAGGCCTCGCCGCGTAGCTTGGCCAGCGCCTCGGCCAGGATCGCCTCGCCGTCTTCGTCCGAGCGCCGCTCGCGCACGTACGCGAGGTGCGTCTTGTACGGCTCGGTGCGCGGCGGGGCCGGCGGGTTGTCCTGGTCCGGACCGGCCGGGAAGCCGCAGCGCGGGCAGTCCCAGGTGTCCGGGATCTGTGCCTCGGACGCGAAGCTCGGCTTGGTCTCGTGACCGTTGCAGCAGTAGAAGCTTATCCAGATCCGGGGGGCCGTCTCGCCGCGCTCGGCTTCCCCCATGGGTCCGGCGCCGACCCGACTGCCGCGAATCGCGTTGCCACTAGCCACTGTTGCTCTCCCTGACAGGATCGATCCTCGCCCCCGTACGGTGCGCGATGCACCAGTGTACGAGCGAAAACGGAGACGTGTACGGCGGTCGTCTCGGTTCCAGCCGGAGGGGATCTGGATATGTCAGACAATATAACGCGCCGTCATCCCTTTCGAGGAGGATGACGGCGCGTCAACGTGCTGCGTTCCGGCCGGTCCCGGGGCTACGGCTTGTAGTTGATGCCGAGCGCGATGATCGCGGCGATCCAGATCACCGCGAGCACGATGGTGATCCGGTCCAGGTTCTTCTCCACCACCGAGGAACCGCCGTGCTGCGAGGTGAAGCCGCCGCCGAACATGTCGGAGAGGCCGCCGCCCTTGCCCTTGTGCAGTAGCACGAAGACGATCAGCAGCAGGCTGGTGACTGCGAGGATGACCTCAAGCGCGATGACCACGTGCGGTTCTTCTCTCTACTACCGGCGACTCGGGGACGGGGGCCGGGGTCGAGCTTACCTGTCCTGCGTCCTCGCAGACCAGTCGCTTCGCCCTGGCAGTACTCGTCGGTCAGGAGTTGACGGCCTGATCCCGGTAACGCACGATCCGCACGAAGTCCTCCGCGTCCAGGGAGGCGCCGCCGATCAGCGCGCCGTCGATGTCCGCCTCGGCCATGATCCCCGCGGCGTTCGAGCCCTTGACCGAGCCGCCGTACAGGATGCGCACCTTCTGCGCGGTCTCCGCGGAGAAACTTTCCGCGAGCCGGCCGCGGATCGCGCCGATGACCTCCTGCGCGTCGGCCGGGGTGGCCACCTCGCCGGTGCCGATCGCCCAGACCGGCTCGTACGCGATCACGGACTGCTCGACCTGCTTCGCGGAAAGGCCCGCGAGCGAGCCGTCGAGCTGGGTCAGCGTGTACGCGACGTGTTCGCCCGCCTTGCGGATCTCCAGCCCCTCGCCGACGCACACGATCGGGCTCACGCCGCTGCCGAGCGCCGCCTTGGCCTTGGCCGCGACCAGTTCGTCGGTCTCGCCGTGGTACTGGCGCCGCTCCGAGTGCCCGACCACGACGTACGCGCAGCCGAGCTTGGCCAGCATGGCCGCGGAGACCTCTCCGGTGTACGCGCCCGAGGCGTGCTGCGAGACGTCCTGCGCGCCGTACTTGATCTTCAGCTTGTCGCCGTCGACCAGGGTCTGCACCGAGCGCAGGTCGGTGAACGGGGTGAGCACCGCGACCTCGACCGCGGCGTAGTCCTTGTCGGTCAAGGAGAAGGCGAGCTTCTGGACGTGCGCGATGGCCTCGAAGTGGTTGAGGTTCATCTTCCAGTTGCCCGCCATCAGCGGGGTGCGCGAGTCGGCCATGCTCAGCCTTCCAGGACGGTGATTCCGGGCAATGCCTTGCCCTCCAGGTACTCCAGCGACGCGCCGCCGCCGGTCGAGATGTGGCCGAACGCGGCCTCGTCGAAGCCGAGGGTGCGCACGGCCGCGGCCGAGTCGCCGCCGCCGACCACGGTGAACGCGCCCGAATCGATCAGGCCCTGCGCGACCGCGCGGGTGCCGCCGGCGTAGGGCTCCATCTCGAACACGCCCATCGGGCCGTTCCAGAACACGGTCTTCGTGCCGGCCAGTTTGGCGGCGAACAGCTTGCCGGACTCCGGGCCGATGTCCAGGCCCATCCGGTCGGCCGGGATCGCGTCGGCCGCGACGACCTCGTGCTCGGCGTCGGCGGCGAACGCGGTGGCGGCGACGATGTCGACCGGCAGCACGATCTCCACGCCGTTGTCCTTGGCCCGCTCCAGGTACCCGGTGACGGTCTCCAGCTGGTCCTCTTCGAGCAGCGACGTGCCGACCTCGTGGCCCTGGGCCTTGAGGAAGGTGAAGACCATGCCGCCGCCGATCAGGATCCGGTCGGCCTTGTCCAGCAGGTTGTCGATGACGCCGAGCTTGTCGGAGACCTTCGAGCCGCCGAGCACGACCGCGTACGGGCGCTCGACGTCCTCGGTGAGCCGCTTGAGCACGGCCAGCTCCGCGTTGATCAGGTAGCCGGCGGCGCTGGGCAGGTCCTCGGCGATGTCGTAAACCGAGGCGTGCCGGCGGTGCACCGCGCCGAAGCCGTCGGAGACGAACAGGTCGGCGAACTGCGCGAGCTGGTCGGCGAACTTGCCACGCTCGACGGCGTCCTTGCTGGTCTCCGCCGGGTTGAAGCGGACGTTCTCCAGCAGCGCGATCTCGCCGTCCGCCAGCGCGGCGACGGTGGCCTTGGCCGACTCGCCGACGGTGTCGGCGGCGAAGGCGACCGGCTTGCCGAGCAGCTCGCCGAGCCGGACCGCGACCGGGGCGAGGGAGTACTTCTTGTCCGCCTCCGGGTCCACGCCCTTCGGGCGGCCGAGGTGCGCGGTCACGATGACCTTCGCGCCGCGGTCGAGCAGCGCCTTGAGCGTGGGCACCGACGCGCGGATCCGGCCGTCGTCGGTGATGCGCGTGCCGTCCAGCGGCACGTTGAGGTCGGCGCGGACCAGCACCCGCTTGCCGGAGACCTCGAGATCGTCAATGGTCTTCATCGCTACTCCTGAGTGGGGACGTGCATGCCAGGACCCGCACGAGCAATTCTCTCGTGCGGGTCCGATGACTGACCCGGCCGGGTGGCACACCCATTGCGGGCGGTGCGGCCCTAGCCCGAGGGCCTGGCTACAGCTGCGCGCCGACGTGGCTGATCAGGTCGACCAGGCGGTTCGAGTAGCCCCACTCGTTGTCGTACCAGCCGGCCACCTTGACCTGGTTGCCCTGCACCAGGGTCAGCTTCGAGTCGAAGATGCAGGAGGACGGGTCGGTGACGATGTCCGCGGAGACGATCTCGTCCGTGGTGTAGCGCAGGAAGCCCTTGAGCGGGCCCTCGGCGGCCGCCTTCTTGAAGGCCTCGTTGACCTCGTCCTTGGTGGTCTCGCGGGACAGGTCGACGGTCAGGTCGGTGATCGAGCCGACCGGCACCGGCACCCGGAACGCGAAGCCGTCCAGCTTGCCCTTGACCTCGGGGATGACCAGCGAGATCGCGCGGGCTGCGCCGGTGGAGGTCGGGATGATCGACTGGCCGGCCGAGCGGGCGCGGCGCAGGTCGATGGTGCCCTTGCGGGTCAGCGCGATCTGGTCGAGCAGCTGCTGCTCGGTGGTGTACGCGTGGATCGTGGTCATCAGGCCCTTTTCGATGCCGAACTCGTCGAGCAGGACCTTGACCAGCGGGGCCAGGCAGTTGGTGGTGCAGGACGCGTTGGAGATCACGTGGTGGTTCGCCGCGTCGTACTTGCCCTCGTTGATGCCCATGACGATGGTGATGTCCTCGTCACTGGCCGGGGCGGAGATGATGACCTTCTGGGCGCCGGCCTCGATGTGCTTGCGGGCGTCGGCGGCCTTGGTGAACAGGCCGGTGGACTCGACGACGACGTCGGCGCCGAGCTCCTTCCACGGCAGCGCGGCGGGGTCGCGCTCGGAGACCACCTTGATCGCCTTGCCGTTGATGACCAGGGTGTCGTCGGTGGCCTCGACGGTGCCCGGGAAGCGGCGCAGGGTGGTGTCGTACTTGAGGAAGTGGGCCAGGATCTCGGGCTTGGCCAGGTCGTTGATGCCGACGATCTCGATGTCGGCGCCCGAGGCCACCACGGCCCGGAAGAAGTTGCGGCCGATGCGGCCGAAGCCGTTGATACCAACGCGGGTCGTCACGAACCGGTCTCCTCGCTCATGCACGCCGGCCGGGGATCCGCACGCTCCCGACACGGCATGCCGGTGATATCCGTTTAGTCGACCTCAACTTATCGCGGCAAAGGATGGCTAAGCCAACCGGCCCGGATGTTGGTATTACCTGCTGGTAACAAGGTTTGAAACAACAAAATCGCACGCCCGCAGACCGCATGTCAGAACACGTTCATACCGGACGTGCCGCCACAGCTGCGCTCGGCCTCTCGGAACGCGACCGCTCCGACTCGGCGACGCGTAACCCTCCTGGTGCGGGCCTGTTAACTTACCCGCCGGTTTCAGCGCCGCCCATGCGTCACTCCGCGCCGATGCCGGCCTCGGCGAACAGCTCCGGCGTCAGGCTGGCCTCGGTGCCGGGCACGCCCAGCTCCGCGGCACGCCGGTCGGCCAGGGCCAGCAACCTGCGGATCCGACCGGCCACCGCGTCCTTGGTCAGCGGCGGCTCCGCGAGCGCGCCCAGCTCCTCCAGCGACGCCTGACGGTGCTCAAGGCGCAGCCTGCCCGCGACGGCCAGGTGCTCCGGGGCCTCCGCGCCGAGGATCTCCAGCGCGCGGCCGACCCGGGCGCCCGCCGCCACCGCCGCGCGCGCGGAACGCCGCAGGTTCGCGTCGTCGAAGTTAGCCAGCCGGTTCGCGGTCGCCCGCACCTCGCGGCGCATCCGGCGCTCCTCCCACGCCAGCACCGACTCGTGCGCGCCGAGCCGGGTCAGCAGCGCGCCGATCGCGTCCCCGTCGCGGACCACGACCCGGTCCACGCCCCGCACCTCGCGGTTCTTCGCGGACACGCCGAGCCGCCGGGCCGCGCCGACCAGGGCGAGCGCCGACTCCTGCCCCGGGCAGGTGATCTCCAGCGCCGAGGAGCGGCCGGGCTCGGTCAGCGAGCCGTGCGCGAGGAAGGCGCCGCGCCACGCGGCCTCCGCGTCGCAGATGGAACCGGAGACGACCTGCGGCGGAAGCCCGCGGATCGGCCGGCCCCAGCCGTCGACCAGGCCGGTCTGCCGGGCCAGCGCCTCGCCGTCCTTCACCACGCGCACGATGTACCGGCTGCCACGCCGCAGGCCGCCGGGAGCCATCACGCCGAGTTCGGAGGTGTGCCCGTACACCTCGGCGATGTCCTTGCGCAGCCGCCGGGCGGCGGCCGCGGTGTCGAGTTCCGCCTCGATCACGATACGGCCCTGCACGAGGTGGATGGAGCCTGCGAAGCGCAGCAGCGAGGCGGCCTCCGCCTTCCGGCAGCACGGCTTCACCACCGTGAGCCGGCTCAGCTCGTCCTTGACCGCCGCGGTCATCGCCATCGCCTCGCGGCCTCCTCGCTCGCCTGTTTTCGGATCCCCCGGTTCCCCGGGCGTGCACTGCCGCGGCGCCCTGGAACGACGAGACGAAGATCCGCCCGGCCGGGCACCGCTGTAGCGTAACGGCCCGTGCCCCGCGGACCTTCCCTATCCGCGTGCACGTCACTGGTCAGGATGACACTCGGACGGCGCAATCCGCAGCGCCGTGACCGAAAGGACTCCGGACCGACGTCCGGACGACTACACCAGAAGGGGACGCAGCGCGCTCGCGAGCCGTTCCGGGTCGTGGTAAGGCAATCCGCCTTCCGCGGCGACTTCGACTGTGTGCACCTGCGCGCCGAGCATGGCCGCGGCCTTCGCCAGTTGCTGCGCCTCGTCGTGGCCGCGTATCGAGCTGGGGTCGACCACGATCGCGTCCAGCCGCAGCGCCGGCGAATGCGCGGCGAGCACCTCGACGTGATCGGCGGCGGTGTAGCCGTCGGTCTCGCCTTTCTGCGGCACCAGATTGAGCACCAGCATGCGACGCGCGCGGGTGGTGGTCAGCGCCTCGGCCAGCTCGGGCACGAGCAGGTGTGGCAGCACGCTGGTGAACCAGGAGCCGGGGCCCAGAATCGCCCAGTCCGCCTCGTGGATCGCGGTGACCGCCTCGGGCACCGCCGGCGGGTTCTCCGGCAGCAGCCGCACCGCGAGCACCTCGCCGGGGGTCTTGGCCAGGTCGTGCTGCCCGCGCACGGTGGTGATCGCGGCGGGATAGCGCGGGTCGGCGCCGCGCACGGTCGCCTCGATCTCCAGCGGCACCGCCGACATCGGCAGGACCCGGCCCTGTGCGCCGAGCAGCCGGCCGACCAGGTCGAGCGCGCCGACCGGATCGCCGAGCTGCTCCCACAGCGCGACGATGAGCAGATTGCCGAGTGCGTGGCCGGCCAGCTGCCCGTCGCCGGAGAAGCGGTGCTGCAAGGCGTTGGCCCAGGTGCGGCCCCACTCGTCGTCGCCGCAGAGCGCGGCGAGCGCCATCCGAAGGTCGCCTGGTGGCAGCACGGCCAGTTCGCGCCGGATGCGGCCGCTGGAACCGCCGTCGTCGGCGACGGTCACCACCGCGGTGAGCCGGTTGGTGACCCGGCGCAGCGCGGAAAGACAGGCGTACATACCGTGGCCACCGCCGAACGCGACGACGGTTGGCTGATCCGGCGGGACGTGGGCCGTCTCAGCGTCGCGCGCGCTGTCTTCGGGTTCGATCACTCGCGTCCCATGTCCCGGTGGACCACGGTGGTATCCACGCCGTCGTCGATCAACCGCGCCGCGATCTGCTCGGCCATCGCGACGCTGCGGTGTTTCCCGCCGGTGCACCCTACCGCAAGGGTCAGATAACGCTTTCCCTCCCTTCGGTACCCGGCGGTGATGGTGCGCAACACCTCGCTGTAGGACTCGAGCAGGTCTTTCGCCCCGGGCTGTGCGAGCACGTATTCGCTCACCTCGCGATCGAGCCCTGTCCTGGGCCGCAGCTCCGGAATCCAGTGCGGGTTGGGCAGGAACCGGCAGTCCACCACGAGGTCCGCGTCGACCGGCAGGCCGTACTTGAAGCCGAACGACATGACTGTGGCGCGCAGCTCGGTCTCCGCGGAGCCGGAGAACACGCTCTCCAGCACGGCGCGCAGCTCGTGCACGTTGCGGCTGGAGGTGTCGAGCACCAGGTCCGCCTCGCCGCGCAGCTCGCGCAGCAGCTCGCGCTCGCGGGCGATCCCGTCGGTGATCCGGCCCTCGCCCTGCAGCGGGTGCGGCCTGCGCACGTTCTCGAACCGGCGCACCAGCACGTCGTCCGCGGACTCGAGGAAGACGATGCGGTGACGCAGGCCACCGGAGTCCATCTGCTCCAGCGCCTCGTGCAAGTGCTCGAAGAAGGAGCGGCCGCGTACGTCCACGACCACCGCGATCCGCGGCACGCTGCCCTGGGTGCGCGCGGCCAGGTCCACCATGGTGGGGATCAGGCTGGGCGGGAGGTTGTCCACGACGAACCAGCCGAGGTCTTCGAGTACCTTGGCGGCGGTGGACCGGCCGGCCCCGGACATGCCCGAGATCACGACGAGCTCGGGCGGCTCGCCGCCGGGCGGTTCCGCTTCCGTCGCGCTCGCTGCGGCGCTCACCATCGTCTCTCAGTCCCCCTTGGACTCGGCGTTGCCGGTGGTGCTGAAGTGTTCAGTTGTCTCAGAGCCGGCTGTGCTGAGCCTGCCACGACCGGCCTGCCGTCCGCCCCCGAACGCGGACCGAACGGCCCCTAATTGTCACCCTCTTCGATGATCTCACCTGTGGCGGTGTTGATCGCATACGGACGCGGCGCCGTCGCCGTGGCCTTCTGCTCGGCCAGCGCGGCGGCGATCGTGGCCGCGGTGGCCGGGCCGATGCCGGGCACCTCGGCCAGCTGTTCCGCGGTCGCCGACCGCAGCGCCTTGACCGAGCCGAAGTGTTTCACCAGCGCCTTGCGCCGCACTTCGCCGAGGCCGGGGATCCGGTCGAGCGCGCTGACCGTCATGGCCTTCGACCGCTTCTGCCGGTGGAAGGTGATCGCGAACCGGTGCGCTTCGTCGCGCACCCGCTGCAGCAGGTACAGGGCCTCGCTCTGGCGCGGGAGGATCACCGGGTCCTCTTCGCCGGGCAGCCAGATCTCCTCCATCCGCTTGGCCAGGCCGGCGACCGCGATCTCGTCGATGCCGAGCTCGCCGAGGGCCCGGGCCGCCGCGGCGACCTGCGGCGGACCGCCGTCGACCAGGACCAGCTGCGGCGGGTAGGCGCTGCGGCTCAGCTTCTCGGACTCCTCCGGCTCGCTTTCTCCTTCTGCGGCCTCGGGCAGCAGCGCCTCGCCGCGCTTGGCGGTCTCGGCGAGGTAGCGGCGGAAGCGGCGGGTCAGCACCTCGTGCATCGAGCGCACGTCGTCCTGGCCCTCGAAGCTCTTGATGGTGAATCTGCGGTACTCGGATTTGCGCGGCAGCCCGTCCTCGAAGACCACCATCGAGGCGACCACGTTGGTGCCCTGCAGGTTGGAGATGTCGTAGCACTCGATGCGAAGCGGGGCCTGGTCCATGCCGAGGGCATCGGCGATGGCCTGGAGCGCCTGGCTGCGCGTGGTCAGGTCGGAGGCGCGCTTGGTTTTGTGCAGGGCGAGGGCCTGCTTCGCGTTGCGCTCGACCGTTTCCATCAGGGCGCGCTTGTCGCCGCGGCGGGGCACGTGCAGGTCCACTTGGCCGGAGGCGTGGGACGAGCCGCCGTTGGACGCGCGCAGCACGGTCAGCCACGCGGAGATCGCGGCGCTGTCCTCGGGCAGGGCCGGCACGAGGATCTGGCGTGGCACCGCCTCGCCGGACTGCTCGCCGTAGAGCTGCTGTAGGAAGTGCTCGACCAGGCCGCCGGTGTCCAGCTCCTCGACCCGGTCGACGACCCAGCCGCGCTGGCCGCGCACCCGGCCGCCGCGCACGTGGAAGACCTGCACCGCGGCCTCGAGTTCGTCCTCGCTGATGCCGATGACGTCGGCGTCGGTGCCGTCGCCGAGCACGATGGCGTTCTTCTCCAGGACGCGTTCGAGGGCGGCCAGGTCGTCGCGCAGCCGGGCGGCCTTCTCGAATTCGAGCTCGGCGGCGGCCTGCTTCATCTCGGTTTCCAGCCGCTTGGTGTACGAAGCGGTGTGCCCGGCGAGGAAGGCGCAGAAGTCTTCGACGATCCGGCGGTGCTCCTCGGGGGTGACCCGGCCGACGCAGGGCGCGGAGCATTTGCCGATGTAGCCGAGCAGGCAGGGGCGGTCGGACAGCTGTGCGCGCCGGTAGACGCCGTTGGAGCAGCTGCGCATCGGGAAGACGCGCAGCAGCGCGTCCACGGTCTCGCGGATCGCCCAGGCGTGAGCGTAGGGGCCGAAGTAACGCACGCCCTTGCGCTTCGGTCCGCGCATGACCTGGACGCGTGGGATCTCCTCGCCAACGGTGACCGCGAGGCTCGGGTACGACTTGTCGTCGCGGTACTTGACGTTGAACCGCGGGTCGAACTCCTTGATCCAGGCGTACTCCAGCTGGAGCGCCTCGACCTCGGTGGTCACCACGGTCCACTCGACGGAAGCCGCGGTGGTCACCATCGCCTGGGTGCGCGGGTGCAGCGCGGCGAGGTCCTGGAAGTAGTTCGACAGCCGCGAGCGCAGGTTCTTGGCCTTGCCGACGTAGACGACGCGGCCGCGCGGATCGCGGAATTTGTAGACCCCGGGCTGGGTGGGGATCGAGCCGGGGGCCGGCCGGTAGGTCGCCGGATCGGTCACAACCCCACCCTAGTGCGCGGAGGTGACAGCGAGACGCCGTCCGCCGCACCCCGGCACAACACCGCCCCGCGAGCCGGGACCACAGGCGAACGGGGCGGGACGGAATGGGGCGGGTGGGGCGGCGTGGGATCAGGCCAGGAAGATCTGGCCGCCGTCGATCTTGATGTTCTTGGCGGCCAGCGGTGCCTGGGCCGGCCCGTTGATCACCGAGCCGTCCTTGGCGCTGAACACGGAGCCGTGGCAGGGGCAGGTGATCTGGTTGTCCGAGACCGAGCCGACGGTGCAGCCCGAGTGGGTGCAGATCGCGGTGAACGCCTTGTAGGTGCCGGAGGCGGGCTGGGTGATCACGATGCCGCCGTCGGCGTTGACGATCTTGCCGCCGTCCACCGGGATGTCCGAGGTCGCGGCGAGGGCGCTGTTGCCGGAGCTGGCGGCCGGGGAGCCGCTCGACGAGCTGCCGCAGGCAGCGGCGGTCAGGCCGATGGCCACGGCCGCTCCACCGACCCCGGCCGCGCGCAGCACGGTCCTGCGACTGGAGCCGCAGTGGCTCGAACCACAGCAGGCCTCGGTCGTCTCGGCGGTCTGCTGCTCGGTGGTTTCCAGGGCCATCAGAGACTTCCTCCACGAGAAAAGCGATGTCGGGCGACAGCGTATCCACGCTGACCGCCCGACTTTGTCACGGTGTCCTGAAAACGGATGAGTTCACGCGGTGGTTCAGATCATGGACCTGTCGGCCGTGATCGGGCGGGAAAGTTTCCCGGACGTTTACCCGCGGACACGGCCCGCTCCCGGCCCGGTCGGGTCGGGTCGGGGCGGGCCGCGTCGAGCGGCGCGGTGCGCGCGTGGCCGTATCAGCCGGCCAGGATCTCCTTGAGGAACCGGCCGGTGTGCGAGTTCTTGTTCTTGGCGACCTGCTCGGGGGTGCCCTCGGCGACCACCGTGCCGCCGCCGCTGCCGCCCTCCGGGCCCATGTCCACGATCCAGTCCGCGGTCTTGATCACGTCGAGGTTGTGCTCGATCACGATGACCGAGTTGCCCGAGTCCACCAGCCGCCCGAGCACCCCGAGCAGCTTGCGGATGTCCTCGAAGTGCAGGCCGGTGGTCGGCTCGTCGAGCACGTACACGGTCCGGCCGGTGGAGCGGCGCTGCAGCTCCGAGGCCAGCTTCACCCGCTGCGCCTCGCCACCGGACAGCGTGGTCGCGCTCTGGCCGAGGCGCACGTAGCCGAGGCCGACGTCGTTGAGCGTCTTGAGGTGCCGGGCGATGCCGGGGATGGCCTCGAAGAACTCCAGGGCCTCGGCGACCGGCATCTCCAGCACCTCGGAGATGGTCTTGCCCTTGTAGTGCACCTGGAGGGTCTGCTCGTTGTAGCGCTTGCCGTGGCAGACCTCGCAGGGTACGTACACGTCCGGCAGGAAGTTCATCTCGATCTTGATGGTGCCGTCGCCCTGGCAGTTCTCGCAGCGGCCGCCCTTGACGTTGAAGGAGAACCGGCCGGGCAGATAGCCGCGCACCTTCGCCTCGGTGGTCTCGGCGAACAGCCGCCGGATGTGGTCGAACACCCCGGTGTAGGTCGCCGGGTTCGAGCGCGGGGTGCGGCCGATCGGCGACTGGTCGACGTGCACGACCTTGTCCAGGTGCTCGACCCCTGCGACACGGGTGTGCCGGCCCGGGACCGCGCGCGCTCCGTTCAGCTCGCGGGCGAGGTGCGTGTAGAGGATGTCGTTGACCAGCGTGGACTTTCCGGAGCCGGAGACGCCGGTGACCGCGACGAAGCAGCCGAGCGGGAAGCTGACGTCAATGTCCTTGAGGTTGTGTTCGCGCGCGCCGTGCACGGTGAGTACCCGCTTCGGGTCCACCGGGCGGCGCTGGCTGGGCACCTCGATGCGCATCCGGCCGGACAGGTACGCGCCGGTGAGCGAGTCCTCCGAGTCGAGCAGGTCGGAGACCGGGCCGGAGACGACCACGTGCCCGCCGTGCTCGCCCGCGCCCGGGCCGATGTCCACCACCCAGTCGGCGACCTTGATGGTGTCCTCGTCGTGTTCTACCACGATCAGGGTGTTACCGAGGTTGCGCAGCCGCACCAGGGTCTCGATCAGCCGGTGGTTGTCGCGCTGGTGCAGGCCGATGGACGGCTCGTCGAGCACGTACAGCACGCCGACCAGGCCCGAGCCGATCTGGGTGGCCAGCCGGATGCGCTGGGCCTCGCCGCCGGCCAGGGTGGCCGAGGCGCGGTCCAGGGACAGGTAGTCCAGGCCGACGTCAACCAGGAATTGCAGCCGCTCGTTGACCTCCTTGAGCACCCGCTCGGCGATCTGGGCCTCGCGGGAGCTGAGCTTGAGCTCCTTGAGGAAGCGCGCGCACTCGCCGACCGGCATCGCGGCGACCTCGGCGATCGACTTGCCGCCGCCGTCGCCGTCGGCCTTCTCGCCCAAGGTGACGGCGAGAACCAGGGGCTTGAGCCGAGTGCCCTTACACGCCGGGCACGGCGCCTCGCGCATGTATCCGGCGTGCCGCTCGCGGGCGCTGTCCGACTCGGCCTCGGCGTGCCGGCGCTCGATCCACGGGATGACGCCCTCGAAGCCGGTGGAGTAGCTGCGGGTGCGGCCGAAGCGGTTGGTGTAACTGACCGTCACCTTGTGGTTGTGGCCTTGCAGGATCGCCTTGCGCACCTTGGGCGGCAGCTTGCGCCAGGGGGCGTCCAGGTCGAAACCGAGTTCGTCGGCCAGGCCCTCGAGCAGCCGGCCGAAGTACTCGGAGCCCTGCCCGGCCGCGGTCCACGGGGCGATGGCGCCCTCGGCGATCGACAGCTCAGGGTCCGGGATGATCAGCTCCTCGTCGACCTCCATCCGGATGCCGAGGCCGGTGCACTCCGGGCAGGCGCCGAACGGGGAGTTGAACGAGAAGGAGCGCGGCTCAAGCTCTTCGAAGGACAGATCGTCGTACGGGCAGTAAAGATGCTCCGAGTACATCCGCTCGCGCTGCGGGTCGTCCTCGGGCAGGTCCACGAAGTCCAGCGTGATCATCCCGCCGGCCAGGCCCAGCGCGGTCTCGATCGAGTCGGTCAGCCGCCGCTTGGCCGACTCCTTGACGGCGAGCCGGTCCACGATCACCTCGATCGTGTGCTTCTCCTGCTTCTTGAGCACCGGCGGCTCGGCGAGCTGGATCACCGTGCCGTCCACCCGCGCCCGGCTGTAGCCCTTGGTCTGCAGGTCCTTGAACAGCTCCCCGTACTCGCCCTTGCGCTCGCGGATGACCGGCGCGAGGACCTGGAAGCGGGTGCCCTCCTCCAGTTCGAGCACGCGCTCGACGATCTGCTGCGGGGCCTGCCGGGCGATCGGCCGCCCGCATTCGGGGCAGTGCGGCCGCCCGGCGCGCGCATACAGCAGACGCAGGTAGTCGTAGACCTCGGTGATGGTGCCGACGGTCGAGCGCGGGTTCTTCGAGGTGGACTTCTGGTCGATGGACACCGCGGGAGACAGGCCCTCGATGAAGTCGACGTCGGGCTTGTCCATCTGCCCGAGGAACTGGCGGGCGTACGCGGACAGCGACTCGACGTAGCGCCGCTGGCCCTCGGCGAAGATCGTGTCGAAGGCGAGGGAGGACTTGCCGGAGCCGGACAGACCGGTGAACACGATGAGGGCGTCGCGCGGCAGATCGAGCGAGACGTCCTTCAGATTGTGCTCGCGCGCCCCACGCACGACCAGCTTGTCCGTCACCGGTGGCTCCCATACTTCCGACTGTCTTGAACCCGCCCAACGCTCCCCCAAACATGCTAGGCGGACCCACCGACAGACTTGTTTCGTTCCGGATAAGCGCTCGGGGCTCGCCCATGTTCCCGACGCGCGCCTTCCGTGGCGCCGCCGGGCCGGGCTGCGCCAGAGTAGAGCCATGACGATTGATCCGCGCTCCCCGGACTTCGACCCGACCGCCCTGCTGGCCGAGATCACCGAGGCGACGGCCCAATTGCTCGGCACGGCCGAGCGCCTCGACGACCAGGCGGCGCGCGAGCCGTGCGCGCTGGAAGGCTGGACCCGCGGCCACCTGCTGACCCACCTGGCCCGCAATGCCGACGCCCTGTGCAACCTGCTGACCTGGGCCGCGACCGGTGAGCGGCACGAGGCGTACCCGAACCCGGGGCAGCGCAACAAGGACATCGAGGCCGGAGCCGGACGCACCGCGGCGCAGCTGACCACCGACCTGCGCGAGGCCGGACAGCGCTTCATCGAGGCGGCCGCCCGCCTCACGCCCGAGCAGTGGGAGGCCGAGGTCGAGCGGCCTGTCGGAGGGCCCCAGCGGGCCGCGCGCATCCCGTGGTGGCGCCTCGAGGAGGTCTACGTCCACCACGTCGATCTCGACCTCGGCTTCTCCCCCGCGCACTGGCCGGCGGAATTCACCGGCCCCGCGCTGGAGATGGCGGCGGAGCGGTTTACCAACCCGGCTTATCCCACGAAGGTCGAGACGCCCTTCCGGCTCTACGCCGAGGACACGACGCGCACCGTCGGCGTCGGCTGCGACCCGAGGGAGAAGGACCACCTGCTGGTGCGCGGCCCCGAGCCGGCGCTGCTGGCCTGGTTGATCGGCCGCAGCAACGGCGACGGCCTGGTCGTCGAGCCCTTCGACGCTTTGCCCACCCTGCCGGCCTGGAACTGACGGCCCGAAGCGAAAGGACGGCTCATGAGCTACCACGGCAACGTGACGGTCGGCGGCCCCGCGGAAGTGCGCGAACTCGCCCCGCTGATGATCACCAAGGTTGCGGTCGGCCCCTACGACAACAACGCGTACCTGCTGCGCTGTCGCCAAACGGACGAGCAGATGCTCATCGACGCGGCGGCGGAACCGGACCGCCTCCTGCAGACGATCGGCAGCTCGCTCGCGGCGGTGGTGACGACCCATCAGCACGGGGACCACTGGCAGGCCTTGCAAGCCGTCGTCGACGCGACCGGTGCGCGTACCGCAGCAGGCGAATACGACGCGGACGGCATCCCGGTCCATACCGACCTGCGCCTGCGCGACGGCGAAACGATCAACGTTGGCAACATCCCGCTGCGCGTTATCCACTTGGTCGGTCACACCCCGGGTTCCATCGCCCTGCTCTACGACGACCCGAAAGGTCATCCGCACCTGTTCACCGGGGACTGCCTGTTCCCCGGCGGTATCGGCAATACGCAGAAGGATCCGGAGCGGTTCGCATCGCTCTACCGCGATGTCGTGGAGAAGATCTTCAACGTGCTGCCCGACGAGACCTGGGTGTACCCGGGGCACGGACGGGACACGACGCTGGGCGCGGAGAGGCCGCATCTGGAGGAGTGGCGGCAGCGCGGGTGGTGAGCGCAGCCGCGACACCGAGGAGTCTGTCACGTACGACTTTCCTGTACGATGCTGGTACGATATTCCTGTACCAGGATGAAGGGAGCGAAGCCGTATGGCCATAAGCGCCAGCGAGGCCCGCAGTCAGCTGTTCCCTCTGATCCAGCAGGTCAACGACGACCACGTGCCCGTGCGGATCAAGCACAAGACCGGAGATGCGGTCCTCATGTCCGCCGCCGATTTCGACTCCTGGCAGGAGACCATCTACCTGTTGCGGTCGCCCGCGAATGCCAGGCGGCTGATGGAAGCCGTGACCCGCGACAAGGCAGGCGCACCCGACGTCGCCAAGACCATGGACGAATTGGAAGCGCTGGCGGGTGACGGTTGAGGAGCGTCCACTTCGACCCGGACGCCTGGGAAGACTTCCAGTTCTGGCTCAGCGCTGACCGGAAGATGGCCGTGCGCATCGTCCGGCTGATCAAGGAGATTCAGCGCGACCCACGCACCGGCATCGGCAAGCCCGAGCCGCTGAAAGGTGACCTTTCCGGGTATTGGTCCCGCCGCATCGACGACGAACACCGACTGATCTATAGGGCCGACGAGAAGGACGTGAAGATCCTCAAGGCGCGCTACCACTACAGCGAGTGACCGGCGGGGTCGGCAACACGCAGAAGGATCCGGAGCGGTTCGCATCGCTCGACCGCGACAGCGCGGAGAGGCCGCATCTGGAGGAGTGGCGGCAGCGCGGGTGGTGAAGAGGGCTGACGCGGCGCGGTAGGTTACGCGCGTGGCGACTGAGCGTGGGGCGGGCGGTAGAAGCGGCGGCGGAACGGGGCCGAGTAGGAAACAACAGGTACTGACGGCGGGCGCGCTGGGGGCCGCGGCGGGCGCGGCGCTGGCGGGGCATCGCGGCCTTCGCGCGGGGGTGCTGGGCGCCGCCGCGGGGGCGTTGGGCCTGGGCGCCGCGGAGGCCGTCTCGCGCGCGCGGCAGCGGCCCGGCCAGATCCCCGAGCTGTGGTCGCGCATCCTGGCCAGCGGCGCGATGACCGCTCCCGCGGCCTGGGCCGCCGGCCGGGCGACCGGTGCCGGGCCGGTGACCGTGGGCACGGTGAGCGGCGCGGCGGCGGGAGCACTCGGGCTGCGGCCGCAGAAGGTGGCGCTGGGTCCGGTCCTCGGGGCCGCGGTAGGCGGCGCGTTTGCGCTGCGGCGACGACCCGCGGCGCCCGCCGTGGTCGCGACGACGACCGTGGCGTCGTTCCGAGTGCTTTCGGCCCTGCTGTTCCGCGATCCCCAGATCAGCATGCTGGCAGAGCGCGTACACGCTGAGGACCTGCCGTTCGTCGTGCCGCTGGAGTCGCGGAACCGGTATGTCGGCACCGGGTACGTCAGGGAGCTGGCTGACGTGCTCGGCGGGACGTATACCGCCGACGCCCCGGACGTCGGGATCGTCGCGTCTCTCGACGCGTTGGCCGGACCCGAATTCGATCCGGCGCTCGTCGATCCACGGGTACGCGAGTTCTACGAGCACACCACGCGCTTCATGCTCGACATCGTGCCCGAGTGGCGGCTGTGGGTCCGCCCCGGCTACCTGCTGTACCGCAATCTGCTGGCGCGTCCGCTCGGGCAGGCGAGCGTGCCGATGAACCAGCGCGAGACACAGCGCGGTATCCGCAGTCGTATCGACACCATCTCCGCGCCGGACGAGGACGTGATCGCGGTACGCGGCTGGATCCGTTCCTTCGCGGACACCGACGAGCCGATCTACATCGGCATCTACACGACGTACCGCCACGAGGACCGCGGGTACGTCAGCGTCGGCTTCCCGCTCCCCCAGGCCAGCTTCACGGCGACGCTCGCGCCGAGGCCGCGGCCGGGCGGCGGGCTAATCTTGAGCAGCCGCAGCGAACTTAAGCACCCGGGGCACTACCTCACGTACATCGACGCCGAGAGCCGGGAACTTACGACGGCGGCGGTTCAAGGCTTCGCCGAGGAACTGGACGTGTACGTCGAGGACGGTGAGTTGCGCGCGGAGCACGCCTTCTGGGTCTTCGGCCTTCCCTTCATGGTTCTGCACTACCGGATGCGCAAGAAGCCAGAACAGCGGGGAGCACAGCCGCCAGCGGAAGGCTGAGGCGCTGTCAGGGCCGCCGGCCCTCGATCGGGCGCCTGTCTGACACCCATTCGGATCACCCTGCGCGCAAGACCTATATGCACCGTGTTACGACGGTTTGTGTAGGCAATCCGCGCGTCGGGCGCGGCCCGATTCGGAGAGCAGGCGGTGAAACGTGCATCAGCTTCCCATGGCCTCCATCAACTTCAGCCAGGGCGTGACCGACGCGTGGAGCGCGGTGGCCAGGTTCATCCCGAAGTTCGTCGGCTTCCTCGTCATCCTGGCGATCGGCTGGTTCATCTCCCGGCTGCTCGCGCGGGCGCTGGACGCGGTGCTGCGCAAGGTCGGCTTCGAGCGGATGGCCGAGCGCGGCGGGATCAGCAGGGCGCTGGCGAACAGCAAGTACGACACCACCGCCCTGGTCTGCAAGGTGGTCTACTACGCGCTGCTGCTCGTCACGCTGCAGCTGGCGATCGGGGTGTTCGGCACGAACCCGGTCAGCACCATGATCAACGGCGTGGTGGCCTGGCTGCCGCGCGGCCTGGTCGCGATCGCGATCGTGGTGGTCGCCGCGTTCATCGCGCGGGCGGTGCGCGACCTGGTCGGTAGCGCGCTCTCCAGCCTCTCCTACGGGAACGTGCTGGCGACGCTCGCGTCCGTGTTCATCCTGGGCATCGGCATCATCGCGGCGCTCGGGCAGGCGGGGATCGCCACCGCGATCACCGGGCCGATCCTGGTGGCGGTGCTCGCGGCGATCGTCGGCGTGGTGGTGGTCGGCGTCGGCGGCGGCCTGGTGATGCCGATGCGGCAGCGCTGGGAGCGGATGCTGGACAGCGCCGAGCGCGACGCGCGCACCGCGGCCGGCGGGATCAGCGCGTACCAGCAGGGCCGGTCCGATGCACTGTCCGGCCGCGCCGGCATGACGACCCCCACGCCTGCGCCGTCCATGCCGGGCAGCACTGGGCAGATGGGCAGCACTGGGCAGATGGGCAGCGGCGGCATGGGGCAGAGCGGACCCGGCATGGCGCCGGGGTCGCCCGACAACCCGCCGATGGGCTGAAGTACGCGGAGAGGATAGGCGTGAGCGCTGCCGGTCAGGCAGCGCTCACGCTGTGTTCGATGATCAGCTGTGCTCCACGTTCAACTGACGCCGTACTCACGCATGAAGTGGCATATGGCCGTCAGGCGCAGGGTCGCGAAGTCATACCCTTCGTGCGCCAACCAGCCCATCTCATGCAGAGCGTCGGTGAACCCGAGTACGTAGTCGGACAGCGCCTCACGCAGCGAGCGATGCCCGTGAACGACATCGCGCACTGCGGCCGCGTGCTGGTCGACCGCGGCGACGAGCCACGGTTCGAACGCCAACTCCGGGAGGCGGCGACCGAACTGTTCGAAGATCGCGGCGAGCGGGGGCGTGCCGGGATAAGTACTGTCCGTCACGGCGCGTTCACTCCTCCTCGATCTTGCAAACAGGTAGCGAGTAACAATACATGTAGCCCGGATGGGTGAATCTATTCGGGTGGTCTCACGGCAGCGTCCACGTCTCGTCGGCGGCTCCCGGCGTGCAGGTGTAGATCTGCAACTGGTCGGTGTCGTTGGTCGTGCTGGCATAGAGACACAGGCCGGAGCCGGTGTTCACGAGCTGGCCCGCCGAGTTGGCGACCCACTGCTGCGCTGCCGTGCCATTGCAGGTGTAGAGCTGGATCTTCGTGCCCGGCGTGGTGGCGCCGCCGATCACGTCCATGCACTTGTTGAACACCTGCAGCGTGTGGTCGGGGACCACGGTCCAGTTCTGCGCGCCGGTTCCGTTGCACGTGTAGAGCTGGATGTGCGTGCCGTTGCCGGTGCCGGAGCGGGCGTCGTCTACGCACTTGCCCGCGATGCCCGAGGTGATCGGTCCGACCGGTTCGGTGACGAAGGAGGTCGCGGTCCCGTCGTATGACGGAGGCGCCGAGGTCGACGCAGCCGCCC
>NZ_DASRBQ010000043.1:0-50552 GCF_035653575.1 Actinocrinis sp. | reverse complement strand
GAGGAGCACTAACCGTGTGAGAGCGAGTGCTCGGCTGGACGGCGTCCCCAGGCGGAGATCAGCGGCGCGAGTGTCAGATCGAGTTCGCCCGCTTCGATAGCGGCCAAGTGCGCGTCGATCTCGGCGTCGTCGGCCAGGCCGGCCGCGAGCAACTCGCCGCGCACGTGCCGGATGGTCGCCGCCTCCAGCCGGTCGCAGGCCAGCCCACCGATCGGGAAGGCGCCCGACGCGGCGACGTCCACCAACCCGGCCTCACGCAAGGCGTGCGGCAACGTCCGCCCGTAGCGCAGGTCCGCGCCACGCCGCGCCAGCAACTCCCGCACCGCGTCGCGCAACCGGTTGGCCCGGCGCTGCGAGGGGCCGCTGCCGTCCAGGCACGCCAGCGGCTGCAACGCCGTATCGGCATCCTCGACCAGCAGCCAGCCGCCGGGCCTGAGCGCCGCCACCATCGTGGCCAACGCCCGATCCCGGTCGGGCACGTGCACGAGCACGAGCCGGGCGTGCACCAGATCGAACGTCCCGAGCTCCGGCGGCGCATCAGCGGCCACATCGTGCCGGCGCACCTCGTATCCCTCGCCTGTAGTCAGCCACGACGGGTCGATGTCCGTGGCCAGCACGTACCCGCTCGGACCGACGACCGACACGAGCGCCTGCGGGATACCGGGACCACCGGCCCCCACCTCCCAACAGCGCCAGCCGGCCGTTACCCCCAGTCGATCGAAGTGCCCGCGAGTGACAGGGTCGAACAGTTCGGCAAGCCACGCGAACCGCTCCCCCGCCTCGGCACGCGCGTTATCCAGCAGATACCCGCGGGCGGCAACGGCCTGTCCACCGAGCGCGCTCGTCTCGACGATCTGATCCGCTTGGCCACCGACATGCGGCACGTGGGCTGAGGAAGTCATCACCACATGCTCCACCTCCCCGAGCCGCCAGCGCCACGACGACGAGAGAGGGACATCTCACACAGGCAGCGAAAGACCCCGGACGGTGTGCCACTTTTTCTGTTTCGTCGTCATCCTGGATGGCATATCAGGGGGCTGACAAGGTTTTCGGCTCTGAACCGGCTCGGTTCAGTCAGGGCCTCGATATCGACGACTTCGGTGTCGACGGGCGGGCCTTGCGCGGCGCACCCTTGGCTTTCGGCGGCAGAGTGCCGACGAACGCCACTGCGCCGCGCACCCACCCGGCCAGCTGATCGTCTTCAAGGGCGTCGGGCCCGACGAACACCATGCCTTTCATCGGACGTCCGGAGAAGTCCATGATCCGCACGTGCGGCCGCTCCATCGCCGCGTCCGCCGCATCGGGCCCGAGCCGCGCCATGAGCTCGTCGCCGACGACTCCGACGAGCATGTTGCCGTCGAGCATGAACGCGAGGCCGCCGAACATCTTGCGCTCGGTCACCCGCGCCATCAAGTCGCCGGGCAACACCTCACGTACCCGCTCCGCCAAATGCTCATCGAACGCCACAGCCTCAAGTGTCGATCGAGGCGCGGTGCAGGGCAACCGTTGCTGAATGTCCCCAATCAGCTCCGCGGCCCGCAGCCGCGAAGCGTTGACTGCGGGTCGCGCAGCGGTCCGGTCGCCGCGCGGTCAGTACGTGATCGCGCTGTGCACGTCCAGATTGCGGAAGCGTGGTTCGCTAGCGCAGATCGCCTGGAGTTCTTTGAGGAACGCTGCGGTGGCGGGGTGGTCGGAGTTCGCCATCGCCTCGGTGTAGCCCGGGAACTCGACGATCGCGACGCGGCGGCCGGGCTGGTCCCGGTCGCTGCCGAGGATCGACCAGCGGGCGGTGCGCTGCGCGCCGATGGCGGTGACCCAGCGTTCGACGATCGGGTCCCATTCGGCAGCGCGTTCGGTCTCGAACTCGATGAGCTGCACGAACGATCCCGACCTGGAGACGGTCGGCTCGTCGGCCAGCGCGCCGCGCAGCTGCTCGCGCAACTGCGGGGAATCGGTGTGTCCGTGGACGGCCACCGCGTGCTGCGCGGCGGCGGCGACCAGCTCGGCCGGCTCACCGGTGAGGGCCAGCGTGCAGCCGACCTCGTTGGGAATCGTGCGGCAGTCGATGATCTTCCTGGTCATGAGGTGCTCCTCGGTGGCAAAGTCGTCTTATCAGTGTCTTTATATTTGGTGGGTTGTTCGGCGGTTGCCAGGCTCAGGGACGGGCCTCGTAGACCGCGTTGAACGGCGTGTCGGCGGCGCGGCGGAACCGGCTGAACCCGGCCTGCTCGGCGACCTGGCGGATCGCCGCGTCGCCGGCCTGCGCGCCCAGCGCGTATCCGCCGCTCTGCGAGCGGGCGTTGGGCAGGCACAGGAAGGTGGAGAAGCTGTAGTAGACCCGGCCCACCGGGTTGAGGTTGTCCGCGACGGTGTCGCCGGCCAGCGGCTCCACGATCAGCCAGGTGCCGTCGGCGTCGAGAGCCTGGCGGATGTGCCGGGCCGCGCCCACCGGATCGCCCATGTCGTGCAGGCAGTCGAAGGTGGCGACCAGGTCGTAGCCGGTGCCGGAGAACATCTGCGCGGAGGCGTTCTCGAAGTGGACGCGGTCGGCGACTCCGGCTTCGGCCGCCCGCTTGCGGGCGGTGTCGAGCGAGGCCTTGTGGTAGTCGGAGCCCTGGATGGTGGCCTTCGGGTATGCCTGCGCGAGCAGGATCGTGGAGGCGCCGTGGCCGCAGCCGACGTCGGCGACCCGGCCGCCCGCCGCCAACTTCTCCTCCACCCCGTCCAGCGCGGGGATCCAGCTGGAGGCGAGATTGGCGATGTAGCCGGGGCGGAAGAACATCTCGCAGCCGGCGAACACGTCCTCGTGGTGCTCGTGCCAGCCCATGCCGGAGCCGGTGCGAAACGCGTCGGTGATCTGTGATTCGGCACGCAGCGCGCCGAGGGCGAGCACGAACGCGCCGGGGAGGTAAAGCACGCCGAGCGGATCGGCCAGCGCGAAGGCCTGCTCTTCGGTGAGCGAGAACTGCGCACTGACGGGGTCGTAGCTGACGTATCCGCCGGCGGCCTGTCCGCGCAGCCACTCCGCGACGTAGCGGGGGTCGGTGCCGCTGCGCCGGGCCAGCTCCTCGGCGTCGGCCGGCTGATCGGCGAGGTGGCGGTACAGGCCGAGCCGGTGTCCGACGACGACGTTCCCGGCCGCGATCGTGGCGCCGAGGTCGGCGACGAAGCCGTTGAGCAGCGCGCCGAGTTTGTCCTGATCGATGGTCATGGTCCCTCCTGGAGACGAGGCCGGCGCCAGCGTGTTTGCGGTGCCGGGTTGTGTCGCCAGCCTGCGCGAGGGACCGTCTGCGGCAGCGTCAACGCAGCGTCAATCGCGGGCGTAGCCGCAGGCCGCGACCGAATATAAAGTGAGGACATGCTCCAGGTTCGGCTGCTGGGGAGAGTGGCCGCGGAACGCAATGGTGAGCAGATCTCGCTTCCCGCCCCGGCCGGACGGCTGCTCGCTTTCCTCGCCTTGCGCCCCGGACCGCAGGACCGCGAGACCGTCGCGGTTCGGCTGTGGCCCGACGCGTCCGCCGCGGCGAGCCGGGCGAATCTGCGCACGGCCATGTGGGCGCTGCGCAAAGCAGTCGGCCAGGACGTCTTAACCGCCTCCCGCACCTCGGTCGGACTGGCGCCGGACCGCGTGGCGGTGGATCTCGCGGACTTCCGAGAGCGTGTCGCCGCCGGAGACGCCGCCGCGGCTGCCGCGCTGTGCCACGGCGAACTGCTGGCCGGATACACCGAGACCTGGGCCGAGGCGGCGCGGCGGCAACAGCGCGCCGAGTTGGCCCAGACGCTGGCGGCCCGGTCCGCAGACGCGGAGCGCGATGGTGACGCGGCCGGCGCGGCGCGCTGGTCCCGGCTGCGCTGTGAACTGGAGCCGCTCGACGAGGCGGCGCACGCCGACCTGATCCGGCAGCTGGCGGCAGCCGGCGACCGTTCCGGCGCGCTGATGGCGGGGCGCGAAGTCACCGCTCGGCTGCGCGACGAGCTAGGTGTGCGGCCGGGACCGTCACTGCGCGCCGCTCTGGCCGAGGCAACCGGTCCGGGTGGCGCCTGGCTTCCGCCGGCGCCGGGCCTGACCCGGCCGCTGTTCGGGCGCGCGGCCCAGCTGCGCGCCCTCAGCGCGGCCTGGTCCGCGGCGCGCTCCGGGCACGGCCAGGTGGTGCTGCTCACCGGAGAGGCCGGGATCGGGAAGACCCGCCTGGTCGCGGAGCTGGCTCGACGCGCGGACAACGCCGGGGCCCGGATCGCGATCGGCGCCGGGGTCGATGTCGGCGGCGAGGCGCCGCTGGCGATCTGGCAGGAACTGGTGCCGCAACTCGCGCGCACAGTACCCACGCCGCAGCACGCGCACTGGCCGACCGACCTGGGCCGGCTGGTTCCCGATCTGCCCGCGGCGCTGGGCCGCGACGCGCCGCCGCCCGCGGTCTCCTCCCCCGAACTGGAGCGACTGCGCCTGTTCGACGCGGTGCTGCGGCTGGTGGAGTGGGCCGCGGCGAGCCGGCCGCTGCTCCTTGTGGCGGAGGACGTGCACCGCGCCGATCCGGCCAGCATGCAGCTGTGCGCCCACATCGGGCGCCGATTGACCGCCCGCCCGGTGCTGTTCGTGCTCACCCGGCGCGACCGGCCGCAGCGCCCGGCCGCGGACGCGCTGGTAGCCGACCTGGCCGGGCGCGGCATCGAGGTGGCCGACATCGAACTCGGGCCGCTCTCGCAGGCAGAGGTCGCGGCGGTGGCACGCAGCGTTGCCGAGCTGTCCGACGCCGCCGTGGAACAGGTGGTCCGCGCAGCGGACGGCAAT
Organism: Actinocrinis sp.; assembly: GCF_035653575.1. Taxonomy (GTDB): domain Bacteria; phylum Actinomycetota; class Actinomycetes; order Streptomycetales; family Catenulisporaceae; genus Actinocrinis. The sequence goes on along the minus strand of NZ_DASRBQ010000043.1, from coordinate 45,763 downwards.
CCGCTACTCGCCGTGGCAAGCGCCCGCGCCCTCGCGGCCGGCCGCAGCGCACCGCCTCAGGACCTGCGGGCCGCGGTCCGCGCGGCGACCGGGGCGCTGCCGCGTCCAGCGCGCGACCTGGTCGAAGTACTCGCCGCCGCGGGCCGCGAACTGTCCAGCGCGGAGCTGGCCGCGCTACCGATCCCGGACCGGGACGACGCCGAGCAGGGCGCGCTGGACAGTGGACTGATATACCGCAGCGGCAGCGGCCTGCGGTTCCGACATGCGCTGCTCGCCGAGGCGGTGCGTTCCGACTTCGGCGAACAGGGGCGGCGCTACGAACAACTCGCGCTTGCCATCGAGACGGCCGCGCGTTCCGGCGGCCAGGTCGCCGCCGAGGTGGCCGGCCACCTGCGCCGGGCCGGCCGCGACGATCTGGCCGGGCCCCGCTGGCAGCAGGCCGCCCGGCACGCGCGCTCGCTCGGCGCGATGCCGGAGGCGGCCCGGTTCTGGGCCGAAGCGGTACGTTGCGAGCCGGGGGCGGCCGAACCCCGGCTCGAGCTGGCCGAGGCCCTCGGCTGGTTGGGCCGGGACGCCGAGTTCGAGCGCGAGTGGCACGCGGCGCTCGAACTGCTCCCGCCCCGTGAGCATTCGATGGCCTGGTGCCGGCGCGGCAAAGTACTACACACCGTGGTGTGCAATCCGCGCGCCTCGCTCGCGGCATTCCAGCAGGCGCTGCAGCTGCTGCCTGCCGACGCGCCGCGCTCCCTGCGCGCGGAGATCCTGCTCGGCGCCGCCTGGGGCGAGTCGGCGGCAGGAGACCCGGACCGCGCGGTCGCGCTGCTCGACGAAGTGGCGCCGATGGTTGACGCCGGCGACGACTCGATGACGGCGGAGATGGCCAACGCCGAACTGATGTCGCTGCTGCGGCTCGGCCGGTTCGACGAGTGCGAGAGCGCGGCCGAACGCGGCGGAGCGGCCGCGCGGCGGGCCGGCCGGCCGGACTTGGCCTACGCCGTCTGGATTCACCTCGCCTGCGCTCTGAGCTGGTCCGGCGATCTGATCGGGGCGCTGCGGGCCGCGGACGCGGCGGTCGCCGGTACCCGCGGCTTCACGGCGATCGAACTGCGCTGCGTCGCGGCCCGCGCATTCGTGCTCTCGCGGCTCGGGCGCCACGAGGAAGCCGCGACGCTGGCGCGAGAACAGCTGGACATGGCGGAACGCATGGACTCCCAGGCCGCTTCGGCCCTCGCCAGATACGACGCGGGCCTCATCGCTCTGGCGGCCGGTGACTTCGAGCACGCGGCGCAGTTGCTCGGTCGGGCGCTGGACGAGGAAGCCGAGGTGAGCCGCCCGGCCGCGCGGCTGGCCCGCGCCGAGGCGCTGGCCCGTGCCGGACACGCGGACGGGGCGACCGCAGAGGTACGCCGAGCCGCGCTGGAACCCGTGCGCGACGGCGATCAGCCGTGGGCACTGGTACCGCAGATGACCCGGGTTCAGGGGCTCATCGCGTTGGCGTGCGGCGACCCGGCCCTTGCCCGGCGCCGGCTGCGCGAAGCCGCCGCCATCTGGGAGCGCCACGTGAACCGCGACGCGGGCGCCGAGTACATGGCCAACTTCGTCGACCTCGGCCGCGCACCCGTCGTCGGACTGGTCGAACCGGAGCGGGAGCTGCGCAGGCTCACCGCAGAGCTGGCCGAGACCGATGAACTCATGGAGGTGCCCTGATGCCCGAGTTCGCGCTCAGTACCGCTTGCCGCGCGCCGGTCGAAGAGGTCTGGAAGCTGCTGTTCGACCCGGCGCGCTTTCCCGACTGGTGGGTCGGCGTCGAGACGGTCCACGAGGACGAGCCCGGACGGTTCACCCAGTGGCCGACCGGCTATCCCGACTTCCCCATGCCGCAGAAGCTGAGAACCGACCGGGATCGGGGACGGGTCACCGTTTCGTGTCAGGTCTCGGACATCGAGTTCGTCTGGCAGCTCGCCGAGGCGGGCGCGGGCACTCGCATCCACGTCAGCGTCAGCCTCCCCGAGCGCGAAGCGCACAGGCTCGACGGCCAGCAACAGGTCATCAAGGAGTCCCTGGGTCGTCTCGCGGAGCTGGCTGAAGCGTCGGCCGGCTAAGGCCTCTGGGCGGCATCGAGCCGCACGCCGGCGCAGACGGAGGCCGGTGCGGGACGCGTCTCGCGGGTCAGTGCACGCCGGCAGCGTCCAGCAGTGTGCTGACCATCGCGCTGGCCAGGTGGCCCTCCAGCGAGTCCGCGCCGATTCCGGCCCGGGCGCTGGCGCCATCGAACACGAGGATCAGCTGGCGTGCCACGCGCTGCGGATCCTCGGCCCCGCCTTGACGTGCCAGCTCCTCGAAGTACCGCTGCAACTCGCGCTTGATCCGGGCGGCGACCTGGCTAGCCGGGTTCTCGGCGTCCTTGAGCTCGACCTGCATGGCCAGATACGGGCAGCCGCGGTACTCAGGCGACGGCGCGATCTCCTCGGCGCGCTCGAAGACGTACATGATCTGCTCGCGCGGGGAAAGCCCCCCGTCCGCTGGCGGCAGGAGAGCAGACGGCTGCGCCGCACGTCGCTCCAGGCTCGCGGCGAGCATCTCGTCCTTGGTCGAGAACAGCTTGTACATCGAACGCTTCGATACGCCCGCCGCCTTGCACAGCGCGTCCACGCCGACGCTCACTCCGTCCCGGTACGAGAGTGTCGCGACCGCCTCCAGAAGGCGTTCACGGGTCCCGGCCGCGGCAGTCGGCTCCGTCGACGCCGTCGGCGTCTGGGTCACTTGGCTCTGCGCTGCCGGTCGGGCTTTGGCGATATCGGTGCTCACGACTTCGAGGGTACAACGCCGACTCGACAACGGAAACCGATCGGTTTACAGTGGCCGACAGGAAACAGATCGGTTTCCGGCTAGCGGGTCGGTACCGCCCTCGGCGCACCGAACAAGCCGCACACGCCCGCACACGCCTTAGGCACTTCCAGAAAGCAGGCAGTTACCATGACGCTCAACGGCTCCATCGCCCTCGTCACCGGCGGCAATCGCGGTCTCGGCGACAAGTTCGTGCGCACCCTGCTCGACAGCGGCGCGAGCAAGGTTTACGCAGCGGCGCGCGATCCGCGCACCGTCACCGCCGCAGGCGCCATCCCGATCGCCCTCGACGTCACCGACCACGCCTCCGTGCTGGCCGCCGCCGAACAGGCGCAGGACGTGACCCTGCTGATCAACAACGCCGGCTCGTCCACCAGAACCAACCTGCTGGAAGGCGACTTCGCGAACTACCGGCTGGAGTACGACACCCACGTGCTCGGCACCCTGGACGTCAGCCGCGCCTTCGCTCCCATCCTCGCTCGCAACGGCGGTGGCGCGATCCTCAACGTGCTGTCGGTCCTGTCCTGGCTCTCCTTCCCGGACGTCGCCGCATACAGCGCGGCCAAGGCCGCCGCGTGGTCCATCACCAACGCGCTGCGCGTCGCGCTCGCCCCGCAGGGCACCCAGGTGACCGCCCTGCACGTCGGCTACATGGACACCGACATGACCGCCGGCCTCCAGGGAGTGCACAAGGAGGACCCGGCCGACGTCGCCCGCATCGCCCTGCAAGGCGTCGAGAAGGGCCTGTCCGAGGTCATCGCCGACGAGATCAGCACACAAGTACGCGCAGGCCTGAGCGCCGGCATCGAGGCGCTCTACCCGCAGCTGGCCAGCAGCTGACGTTGCGGTACGAGAACCGGACTGGCTGCTATTGGGAGCGCCCGAGTGCCGTGGGTGAGGGCTGGTCGCCCACGAGTGCGGTTGCGCGCGTCTCGGGAACTCCCAGCATCAGCAGGCTCGTGATGGTCGCAGCACGGGCACCGAGGGTCCCGTTCGACAGCTCGCTGTCCGCGATGGCGAACACGACGCCGTAGGCCACCTGGCTCAATATGCCCGCAGGCAGGTGTCGCGCGAAAACCTCGCCGTCCTGGCCGCGTTTGACGAGGTCGGCGAGGAGTTCGTCGACGGGCCCGAGCAGGGCGTGGATCGCCTCGCCGTACTCGCCGCGGCGCAGCGCCAACAGCACTCGGTAGCGGTGCGCCACCGGCCACAGGCGCGCGATGAATTCCACCCACATCGCGTCTGCTTGCGCGCCGGAGTCGATGACTTCGGTGAGCACGGCTGTGATCTCGGCGACGGCCCGTTGCGTGAGCGTCTGAACCAGGTCGAGGCGCGAGGGGAAGTGGTCATACACCGTGCGACGCACGACGCCGGCGGCGGAGGCGATCTCGCCCATTCCGGCGTCGGGGTTCTCCCCCAGCACATCGAGGGCGACGTCGAGGATGCGGTCGCGGGTCTCGATCATCGCGCGCATACGGGAGGACTCGGGAGGCACGGCAGCAGTATTGCACACCGGTGTACAGTGAGATTGACTGTACAGCAGTGTGCAGTGAAGAGCTGCGCTGCTTCGAAGCCCAGGAGAAGAGTTGAAGGCAATGACCGCACCGAACCCGCCGAGCTCACCCCTCGTCCGCCCGTTCACCGTCTCGATCCCGCAACCGGAGATCGACGACCTGAAGCGGCGACTGGCCGGAACCCGGTGGCCGGATCCGGAGACGGTGGGCGACTGGTCGCAAGGGGTGCGCGTGGAGAACGCCAAGGCCCTGGTCGAGTACTGGGAGCACGGCTACGACTGGCGGCGCCTGGAGTCCGAGCTCAATCGCTACCCACAGTTCCTGACCGAGATCGATGGGCTGGACATCCACTTCATCCATGTCAGGTCCAAGAATCCCGACGCGATGCCGCTGATACTGACGCACGGCTGGCCCGGCACGATCGTCGAGTTCCTCAAGCTGATCGGACCGCTGACCGATCCGGTCTCGTTCGGAGGCGACGCCGCCGACTCATTCGACGTCGTCATCCCCTCGCTGCCTGGGTTCGGCTTCTCCCAGAAGCCCGCGCAGAGCGGGTGGACGGTATCGCGCACCGCAAGCGCATGGGTGGAGCTGATGAAGCGTCTGGACTACACGCGGTGGGCCGCGCAAGGCGGTGATTGGGGCGGCGTCGTCACCACCGCCCTCGGAGCGATGCAACCTGAGGGGCTCGTCGGGATTCATCTGAACACGCAGTACGCCTTTCCGGCGCAGATACCCGAAAACTTGTCGCCCGAGCAGCGCGACGCGGTGGAGAGCCTCGCCTTCTACACCGGCGAACTCGGCGGGTCCAACCACCTTCAGGGCACCAAGCCGCAGACCGTCGGGTTCGCCCTGGCGGACTCTCCCGCCGGCCAGGCAGCCTGGATCTACGAGAAGTTCCAGTCCAAGACCGACAACCACGGGCTGGCCGAAGACGCCATCGGCATCGACGACATGCTCGACGCGATATCGCTCTACTGGTTCACCAACAGCGCGGCGTCCTCCGGCCGCATCTACTGGGAGAACAGATCGCTCACGTTCGCCGGCCCGAAGCTGACGCTTCCGGTCGCGGTGACCGTCTTCCCGAAGGACATCCCGCGCGTGCCGCGAAGCTGGATCGAGGACACCTACCGCAATCTGATCCACTACGGCGAGGCCGACAAGGGCGGACACTTCGCGGCCTTGGAACAGCCCGAAACACTGGTCAGCGAAATCCGCACCGGCCTGCGCGGCCTTCGTTCCTGACGTCGAGATTGCCGGTTCAGGGGCGAACGCGAATGACGGTTTTGCCCTTGCGCCGCTCGGTCGGGTTGAGCGCGGGGATGGCGTCATCGAGGCTCGTGACGGTACCGATGTGCGCGCGAAGGCGCCCGTCCCGCACCCGGTCGACGATCTGCACCAGCTGGCTCGGCACGGACTCGACGACGAAGTCGACCGCGAGACCGTCATCGGGGCGGGCAGCAGCGGGCCCGACCACCGACACCAGTGTCCCGCCGGGCCGGATGATGCGTGCCGAGCGCCTTTGGACGTCGCCTCCGATCACATCGAAGACAAGGTCGACCCCGCCGATCTCTTCGAGGTCCTCGCCGTCCAGGTCGAGGAACTCGTTCGCGCCGAAGTCCAGTGCCGCCTGGCGGTCCGCCGCCCGCCCGGTACCGATGACGTAGGCGCCGAATTCCCGGGCGAGCTGGGTCACCAAGGCTCCGACCGCGCCGGCGGCGCCGTGGGCCAGCACGCTCTGGCCCGGTTGAAGTCGACCGTGCTGCAGCAGGCCCTGCCACGCGGTCAGGCCGGAGATCGGCAGGCTCGCACCCACCGTGAAGTCGACGTTCCCCGGCAGCGGCCCGAGGTTGCGTGCCTCGACCGCGGTGTACTCCGCCAGGGTGCCATCGCGGTGCCAGTCCGTGATTCCGAACACCCGCTGGCCCAGCGAGAGTCCCGTCGTGCCGTAGCCGAGTGAGGAGACCACTCCGGCGAATTCGTGGCCGATGATCGGCTGGTCTCGATCGCGACCGGAGCGATCGGCCCAGGTCGAGGGCCACTCCCACTCCGCGGGCACGAAGCCCGACGCATGGACTTCAACGACGACGTCGTTGATCGCCGGTGCCGGCTCGGGCCGCTGCGTCAGCTTGATCCCGGCTGCTGGCGCGGCCTGATCTGTCGCGACGATTGCCTTCATGTCCGCCTCCGCACTTCTCGCGTGTGTCGGCTTAGCGTTGCAGGTTTGCGATCCGTGACGCACTCACCCGGCGCGCGACGCCGTTTAGCCCGGCCGTGCTGCTGTGAGCGGATCCGCCCACAGCAGTATGGCTCTCGCAGCCGCCGCCCGCCGGGGCAAGGTGAAGGCATGGCAGAAGACGAAAAGACTCTCCACTTCGGCTGGCGCGCCCGCGAGCAGCTGTTCGCCCGCCGCATCCTCGTGCTCGACGGCATCCTCGACGACGACAACGGCACGCTGCTGACCACCCAGTTCCTCAGCCTGGCCGCCGAGAATCCCGACTCCGACATCTCGCTATGGATCCATTCACCGGGCGGTTCCGTGCCGTCGATGCTCGCGATTCGTGACGTCATGCGCCTGGTGCCCTGCAAGGTCTCCACGCTCGCGTTGGGATTGGCCTGCAGCGCCGGGCAGTTCCTGCTCTCAGCCGGCACCCCGGGCCACCGCTTCGCCCTCCCGCACGCCAGGATCCTGATGCACCAGGGCTCCTCGGGCATCGGCGGCACCGCGGTCGACGTCGAGGTCCAGGCCGACGACCTGCGGCACACCGTCAACACCGTCCTCGGCCTCATCGCGCAGGACACCGGCCAGCCCTTCGACCGCGTCTTCGAGGACTCCCTGCACGACCGCTGGTTCACGGCGGCGCAGGCGAAAGACTACGGCTTCATCGACCACATCGTGGACTCGTTCGGGCAGATCGCGCTCGAGCGCCGGCGGCTTGGGATCTCCGCATGAGCTACACCATCCCGTACGTCGTCGCGCAGCACCCGCGCGGCGAGCGTGTCACCGACATCTACTCGCACCTGCTGAGCGAGCGCATCGTCTATGTGGGCACGGCGATCGACTCCGGGGTTGCCAACGCCTTGATCGCGCAGCTGCTGTACCTGGAGTTCGACAACTCCGACCGGGAGGTCGACCTCTTCATCAACTGCGAGGGCGGCGACCTCACCTCGATGCTGGCGGTGTACGACACCATGCAGCACGTCAAGGTGCCGATCCGCACCACCTGTGTCGGGCAGGCCATCGCCGCCGGCGCGGTGCTGCTGGCCGGGGGAACGCCGGGCATGCGCGCGGTCCTGCCGCACGCCCGGGTGGTGCTACATCAGCCGGCGGCGCGCGCACAGGGCGCGATCCCCGACCTGATCCTCCAAGCAGACGAGCTGGTTCGCACGCGTGGCGAACTGGAAACGATCCTGATGCACCACACCGGCCAGCCCGTGGAGCGACTGCGGCACGACACCGACCGGGACCGAGTCTTCACAGCCGAGGCGGCCGTCGAGTACGGCCTCGCCGACGTCGTGCTGGCGCCGCGCAGTTAGTCAGCCGACTGAGGCTGAGCCTATCCCCCGGCGGCCTCGACGAGGCCGCCGGGGAAACATCAGCACGCAGATGGTCGGTGCGCTCGCGTACGTTAGGCAGCCAGCGCCAGCAGCACCGGCCCCGTCGTCGACCGCCGCGCCCCGACCTCATCGCGCCGCCACGACGCCTTGTGCGTCGGGCGCAGTTCGGCGGCCACCGACTCCGTGAGCCCGCCGAGCGTGGTGCCGAGGGCTCCCGCGACGGCCGCGATCATTTCGCTGGACGGCTCCTTAAGGCCACGCTCCACCTCCGACAGGTACTGCGGCGAGATCCCCGCCCGCGCCGCCGTCTCGGTGAGCGTCTTCTGATTCCGCCTCCGCAGCTCGCGCAACTGCTCGCCCAAAACCTCGCGCCACAGCGGCTCGGGAACAGGCTCTGGCCCCGGGCGCTTTTCGGGCCTTGAGCCGCGGATCTGCTCCCCGGGGACGACGTGGAGTCTTGGCGCCTCGTTCATGATTTGAGGGTACGGATATTCGGCCGCAAGGCCTGAATTTTCGCTGTGGGCGTACACGGACGACTTGCCCGTCTCCCCGCCATGTCCGCCCAATCGGCCCCGAGCGCCTGCACCGATTGGGGGGCTCTAGGCAGCGTCTTTCAGTAGTTCGAGCCCAGGCGCTACTGACGACGGCGCGAACTCGACGACGTCATAGTCGGCGATGCCGTGGACGCGGAACGGGTCTCCCGCGATGAACTCATCGATCTGTTCGCGCGGCACCGGGCGCGCGAGGATCACGCCGCCCGTGCGCGGCACTCGAGGCCCTGTCGCGAGCAGCATCCCGGCCTCGTAGTGCTTCTTAAGCCACTCGACATGCGCCGGGATGTGCTTGTCAACCAGCTCGAGAGAGACCTTGTAAGTCAGTGTGATCACGAACATGATCTCGACTCTAGCCCACACCCGATTTGTGAGTCTCAGTCCGCTGCGCTTGGGGGCGTCCCCGCCGCCGCGCGGGGCCGTGAGCTACGCATCCTTGCTCTAGCTGCGAATCGGTTCGATCGCGAACCGGTCGTACAGCGCGATCGCAGGGCGACGTCCCCAGCACCACGGTATGGGTGCCTTATGGCCTGCGATTGAACTGTACAACTCCTGCACCTGCTGGATTTCATAGACAAGGTCGCGGCCCGGGACGTTGCTCCTGCCACGGATCCACGCGAACCCATTGACACGCGCGGCATCCGGCGCTTTAGTTCTGACGAATCGGTTCGATAGTCGCGCGAGACGAGCACACTGGCTTCGCGGCCGCTGAACCGAGCCGTTCCACCCTCTTCAACGCGCGGCGCCCGACGCCGTGCGGCGGACGAGCACGTCCCGCATCGAGCCCGCGCCTTAGGCCGCGAGCCGTCAGGTTTCGTCATTTCGAAGGAGAAGTGACTTGGCACGTATCAAGCTCAGAAGCTGGCTCGCGGTCGGCGCGACCGCGACCCTCACCGTGGTGGCGGCGCCGCCGAGCGCCAATGCGGCGACGGAATCGCTGGCGGTGAATCTGTCGAGCAGCGCCGGAGCGATGACCGGCGCCGGCGAGGGCTTCCTCTACGGTCTAAGCCAGGACGGCAGCGCACCCGGCGACAACTACCTTCAGCCACTCAACCTCACGATGATGCGAGGCGGCGGCGCGCGCATCACCGGCGACGGCTGGATCGGGGACGGCTACCAGGCCGGGGCCGGCTACCAGGCGCGCATCACCTCCATCATCGACCAGGCCAAGCGCATGACCCATGCTCCGTACCACGCCGAATACGTCCTGATGCTCAGCGACCTGTGGGGCGCCGACCTGACCCAGCCGAGCAACGCGCTCTACCCGTGCAACAACGGCGACTGCTCGAACTGGATCACGTTCATCGACGACACCGTCGCCGCCATGCAGTCCGCGGGCGTCACCGTCACCTACGAGCCCTACAACGAGCCCAACGGCTCCGGCTTCTTCCCGCCGGGCATCGGCACGCAGTACTGGAACCTGTGGAACAGCGCGGTGCGGGAGATCCGGCGACTGGCCCCCTCCGCGCAAATCGAGGGCCCTGCCTATGCCGGTGGGGTGTCGAGCGCGTATCAGACGTGGATCCAGACCGCGCAGGCGGCGGGCACCCTCCCGAACGTGATCAGCTATCACCTGTACGGCCCGGACCCGGTCGCCGCCGTCACGCAGGTCAACGGCTACCTCGCGGCAGACGGCATCACCGGCATCACCCAGTCCGCCAACGAGTACATCCCGGCCAACGCGGAGAACGCCGCCTACACCGCGTGGTCGCTCGACCGCATCGCCCAGTCCGGCATGGCCACCGCATCTCGCGGGGAGTGGGACAACTGCTGCGCCTCCGGCGATCTCGGCACCATCCTCACCCACACCGGCGGGAACTTGGTTCCCTCCGGCCAGTACTGGACCTACCGCGCGTACGCCGACCTGACCGGAACCCGGGTGGCGACGACGGGCAGCGGCAACACGGCGATCACCGCGGCCGTCGACAGCACCAAGAAGCAGGTGGCGGCGCTGATCGGCGACTCTGGCGGCTTCGTCGGGCAAGCGAACGTGTCTATCAGCGGCTTCAGCGCGGATTCGTGGCTGGTCTCGGGCGGTGCGACGCACGTCGAGGTGGACCGGATCCCGGACCTCGCCTCGCTGAACAGCCCGCAGACGGTCTACAGCGGCAACGTCACCGTCTCCGGTGACGCGATCAGCGTGCCCATCACGCTCGGCGATGCCCACGGCGCGTACGCGATGTTCGTGACGCCGCCGAGTTCGGTGGCTGCGGACACCACCACCGACGACACCGCCATCTCCGGCACCGACCACTTCGGCTACGACGCGAGCTGGGGCACCGCGACCGGTGTGTCCGACCTGTATCAGGGCACTGCTCACTGGAGCAACACCACCGGCGGCACCGCCACGTACACCTTCACCGGCAGCGGCGTCACCATCTGGGGCGTCAAGGACCACGACCAGGGCATCGCCGCCTTCTCCGTGGACGGCGGGCCGGTGACCTACGCAGACGACTACGCCAGCACGCGGACGGCTCAGGCGCCGCTGTGGTCCAGCAGCGGGCTGGCCCCCGGCACCCACACGGTGACGATCAGCAATACCGGGACCAAGAACTCCGCGAGCTCCTACGTCACCGTGGCGATCGACTACGCCACCGTCACGCCGAACGTCTCAACCATCGATGACGGCACGACGGCAGGCGCCACGTCCTTCTCCTACGGCAGCAACTGGGGAACCGCCACCGGCGTCGGCGACCTCTACGACGGCACCGCCCACTGGAACAGCACCGGCGGATCGACCGCGACCTTGACCTTCACCGGCACCGGTGCGGTCGTCTACGGAGTCAAGGACGTGGACCAGGGCATCGCCACCTACTCGGTAGATGGCGGCACGAGCCGTAGCGTCGATGACTACAGCGCTAGCCGCGTCCCCGGAGCGAGTCTGTTCACCGTGTCCGGCCTCGCCCCGGGAAGCCACACCATCACGATCACCGTGACCGGAACCAAGAACAGCGCGAGCTCCAACGACATCATCGCGTTGGACTCCGCGACCGTCTTCTGACCCAAGGTAGTAGCAGGTTGTTGACTCTGGTCCGGGCCGTCGGCACCTCGGCGGTCCGGACCAGCCGGCGCGCACGGCAATGATCGTCTAGCTCACGATCCGCGAAGTCGCGCCGCGGTGGCGCGATTGGCGTCACACCTTGCGGAGCGTGACTGCCCTGGCGGCTTGTTCGATCTTCGCGCAGTGCGCTGCGCGGGCTTCCTCGTCGATCGGCCTCTCGTATTCAGCGAATGACCCGGTCCGGCCATCGAGCCCTTCGCGCAGGATGTCGGTGTGTCCGGCGTGGCGGATGGACTCGCCGAGAACGTGGACCATGACGGCGAACAGGTTCGTGTTGGGATAAGGCTCCGACCACCACGGCACGTGGCCGGCGGCGTCCAGGGGAAGCTCGTCGATCGTCGCGTCCGAGTGTTCCCACGTGCGCCGGTAGAAGTCGATGATCTGCTCGCGGCTCTCGTCCTCGGTCACCCACAGGTCGCTGCCGTCGTGGTCCTGCCACCGGGGCAGCGGTTCCGGGGACGGGCGGTCGAAGACCTCGCCGAAGTACCGGGCCTCGGCGGTGGCCACGTGTTTGACCAGGCCGAGCAGGTTGGTCCCGGTCGCCGTCAAAGGTCGGCGGGCATCGTATTCAGACAGGCCGTCGAGTTTCCAGAGCAGCGCCTCGCGATACCGGCGCAGCCCCCTGTGCAGGTGCTGTTTCGCGAATTCGTCGATCATGGGTCATGAGCCTGTCAGGCAGCGTCGTTGGGCTCAACCGCAGCGATTATCGCGGCGGCGCCGCTATGGGTTCGTGGGATCGACCAAACCGGCGCGGTAGGCGATGATCACCAGGTGGACCCGGTCGCGGGCGTCCAGCTTGGTCAGCAGGTGCCTGACGTGTGTCTTCGCGGTGCCGGGGCCGATGTGCAGGTCGCGGGCGATCTCGCTGTTGGACAGGCCGCGGCCGACGAGGGTGAGGACTTCGCGCTCCCGGTCGGTGATCGTGTTCAGCGCCGCACCGTCCGGCGGGGGTGCGGGGCGGCGACCGATGAACTGGGCGATGAGGCGTTTGGTGATGGCGGGAGCGAGGAGTTCGTCCCCGCGCCCGACCGCCCGGACGGCGTCGATCAGGTCTCTGGGGCGCGCGTCCTTGAGCAGGAATCCGCTGGCCCCGCCGCGCAGCGCCGCGTATACGTACTCGTCGAGGTCGAACGTGGTCAGGATCAGGACTTTCGCGTCTCCGGCGGCGGTGATCACGCGGGTCGCCTCGATCCCGTCCATGTCGGGCATGCGAATGTCCATGAGCACGACGTCCGGCGATTCGGCTCGGGCCAGCGCGACTGCCTGGCTGCCGGTGCTTGCTTCGCCGACGACGGTCAGGTCTGGCGCGCTGTCCACGATTCCGCGCAGCCCGGCCCGCACAAGGGCTTGATCGTCGGCAACCACGACCCGCACGGTCACGATGACGGCTCCGTCGCGGCGGGTAGCGGCAGGCGGGCAGTGACGAGGAACCCGCCGCTCTGGGTCGGGCCGGCGTGCAGTTCGCCACCGTAGAGCAGCGCCCGCTCGCGCATGCCGGCGAGACCACGGCCGGGCGGTGCGGCGTCGGTTGGTTGCGCGGTGGCTGAAGCGCCATTGCAGACCTCGATGGTCAGCCATGCGTCCCCGTAGTCGATGCGGGCGCGGGCTGTCTCGGTGCCCGCGTGTTTGATCACGTTGGTGAGCGCCTCCTGAATGATGCGGTAGGCGGACAAGTCCTCGCCCGGGGGTAGCGGATGCGCGCGCCCGGTGATCGTCAGGTCTACTTGCACGCCCGCATGCGCGGCGTGTTCGATCAGCTGCCCCAGGTCTGCCAGGCCGGGCGTAGGAGCCAGGTCTGGTTCCGGGGTCTGCTCGTCCCCTGGATCGGCGCGCAGGACGCCGACGAGGTTGCGCATCTCGCCGAGGGCGAGACGGCCGGTGCTCTCGATGATCCCGAGCGCGGAGCGGGCGGGATCCGAGCTTGCGGAGTCTGGGCTCTGATCGATCATCAGGCCGCCGTAGCCGGCCTGAACGGTGATCACGCTCATGTGGTGGGCCAGCACGTCGTGCAACTCCCGGGCGATGCCCATCCGCTGCGCCGTGATGTCCCGCCGCGCCTGGTCTATCCGCGCCTGCGCGAGTTCCGCCTGGCTGCGTAGCAGGTCCTCGGTGTAGCGGCGATGCATCCCGACGGCGTACCCGATCGTCCAGACCGCGGTGTACGCCAACGCGAAGAGGACGGCCGCGCCCCTGTGGTGGAAGTCCGGCAGCGCTGTGGACGTTGCCGCCGCGAGCGCGGTCACCAACGCGAGCACCGCGGAACGCGGCCGGCAGTTCGCGGCGACGATGTAGAGCACGTAGGCCAGTGGCACCAGCGCGGCCACGATCGAGCGGGGCGCCAACGCCGCGAACGCGCCCAGCACGGCGAGCAGCAGGAAGAAGGCGCCGAGCGGCCGGCGTCGGCGCCACGCGATCGGCCAGGCCAGCGCGAGCGCTCCTGCCAGCGCGGCAAGCGGTTCGAGCAGCCCGCGAGAGTGCTTGGCGAGCAGCATGAATGCGACGAGCGCGTAGACGCCGGCTAGCGCCGCGTCCAGCGCGCGCCAATGCGCCGGGCGCACGCGCGCCAGCAGCGGCCGGTGCGTGGCCGGCCCGGTAGGCGGAGCGCCGGTAGACACGGTCGCAAGCGTAGGCGCGCCCGCACGGCTCAGGCATCGACCGCCAGACCTATCCCCAAAGGCATACGCGGAACGACGCCGTGGGCAGACGCGCCGCTCTTGCCGGCGCGGCACGGTTGGCCGGGTGAACACTCAATCGCAAACCCCCGTGGTGGAAATCCGAGGGTTGACTAAGCGTTTCGGCGGCACGACCGTGGTGGACGACCTGTCCTTCCGGATCGAGCCGGGCCGGGTGACCGGCTTCCTCGGGCCGAACGGCGCCGGCAAGTCCACCACCATGCGGATGATCCTCGGCCTGGACACCCCCGCCGCCGGTAGGGCTCTGATCGGTGGCCGGCCTTATCGTGCGCTGGACAAACCGTTGCGCTTGGTGGGGGCGCTGCTCGAAGCCGGCGCGGTCCATCCCGGCCGCCGCGCCCGCGATCATCTGGCCTGGCTCGCGGCGAGCAACGCGCTGCCGGCCGCCAGGGTCGGCGAGCTCCTGGAACGCACCGGGCTCTCGGCGGTGGCCGGCAAGCGGGTCGGCGGCTTCTCCCTGGGCATGCGCCAGCGTCTCGGGATCGCCGCGGCGCTGCTCGGCGATCCGCCGATCCTGCTGTTCGACGAGCCGGTCAACGGGCTGGATCCGGAGGGTGTGCTGTGGATCCGCACCCTGATGAAGTCGATGGCCGCCGAGGGCCGCGCGGTCCTGGTCTCCAGTCATCTGATGAGCGAGATGGCGCTGACCGCGGACCACGTGATCGTGATCGGGCGCGGGCGACTGATCGCGGACACCGGCATGCGCCAGTTCATCGAGAGCGCGGGGCCCGGCGCCTCGCTCGAGGAGGCTTACCTGAGGATGACGGCCCAGGCCGTGGACTACAGCACCGACGCGGCGGCGATTCGGACGCAGACGAGGGGACCGGGTCGATGACCAGATTCACCATCCCGCTCGCAGTCCTGCGCTCCGAGTGGATCAAGCTGCACACCGCCCGCTCCACCTACATCGCACTCATCGCCGCGTTCGTACTCGGCCTCGGAACCGGGCTGCTTGACGTCCTCTCGGTCACCGGCCACTGGGCCACGATGAGTGCGGCCGACCGCGCCGACTTCGACCCGGTCGGCGACCCGCTCAGCGGCTTCCAGCTCGGCGAACTCGCCCTCGGCGCCCTAGGGGTACTCGCGGTCAGCACCGAATACGCCACCGGGATGATTCGCAGCACACTGATCGCAACCCCGCGCCGCGCCGTCGTGTACACCGCCAAGGCACTGATCCTCGGGCTGTTCGCGTTGCTCGCATCCGAACTGTGTGCGTTCGCGGCGTTCTTCGTCGGGCAACTGGTCCTGCGCCGCCAGCATTTGGACGTGAGCGTGACCGCACCACACGTGCTGCGCGCGATCACCTTCGCAGGCCTCTACATGGCCGTGGTCACGATGGTCGGCTTCGGCCTCGGCGCGCTCATCCGCCACACCGCCGGCGCCATGGCCGCCATGTTCGCACTCGTCTTCCTCACCTACCCGGCCGCACGCGCCTTCGAAGGGTCCAGCTACCTTCCCGACCACCTGACCCTGGCGGATGCCGCTACCGCGCTGGCCACCATCGCGCCGCCTACCGGCCCACACGCACAACGGATCCCGTCGTTCGGATTCGCCTGCTTCGACCTCGTGCTCTACCTGGTCGCATTTCTCGGTCTTGGCGCGGCGCGCGCCCTGCGCGACGCGTAGCGGGCTATCGATCAGGACTGAAAGGCGACAGATCTGCGATGGCTCGACCGCAGCGCACCTAGCCTGGCCTCAAGCGGCGTAGCCGCCTGCGAAAGGAGGCCCGTTGCACGTCATCACCGTCATACCGGGCGACGGTATCGGCCCAGAGGTCATCGATTCCGCGCTTGAGTTGCTCGACGCGCTGGATGTCGACTTGTCGTTCGACATTCTTGACCACGTCAATGCGGCGCGTTACCGCCGCGAAGGCTGCGCCTTAAGCGATGCGGACGTAGCGCGAGTCGCGGCGAGCGACGGGCTGCTGCTGGGAGCTGTCGGCACGCCGGAGCTTGAAGACACTGATTACGTGCGCAGCGTTCTGCTGCGGTTGCGCGGCGACTTCGACCTTTACGCCAACTACCGGCCGGTCAGGCTGTGGCACGACCGACTAAGCCCGCTTCGGGACGCCGCGCGCCGTGCGATCGATTGTGTGATCGTCCGCGAGAACACCGAAGGGCTCTACAGCGGCGTCGGCGGCAACTTGCGTGCTTCATCGCGCATGGAGGTCGCCATAGACGCCGACATCAACACCTGGCACGGTGTCTCCCGGATCATGGACTTCGCCTACCAAACCGCGCGCCGCGAGGTGTGCCTCGTGGACAAGGCGAATGCGGTACGGGCCGGCGGCCGGCTTTGGCAGCAGTGTCAGCGGACCTGCGCGCAGCAGCACCCTGAGATCTCGTCGACGCACCTTTACGTCGATGCCGCCGCGATGAACCTGGTCACGGATCCCAGCGCCTTCGACGTCATCGTGACCAGCAATTCGTACGGGGACATCCTGAGCGATCTGGCCGCCGCGCTCGCCGGCGGCATCGGGCTGGCCCCTTCGGCGAGCCTCAACCCGGCGACGAATTTCGGGCTCTACGAACCGGTGCACGGATCGGCGCCGGACCTGGCGGGAAAAGCCGTCGCGAACCCGCTCGCCTGCTTGCTCACGGCGGCGCTGCTGCTGCGCGGCCTGGGGTTGGCGGCGCCGGCGGACGCGACCGAGGCGGCGGTGGCCGGGGCGATCGCGGCCGGGCGCGTCACCCCGGACCTGGGCGGCACACTGAGCACTCGCGAGGTCACGAGCGCGGTTCTCGCGGGGCTGGGGTAAGAGCGCTGCGGCGGGTGCGACGTCCCGTTGCTGCGCCGCGGCGGCCGTGCGCTCAAGGCGACGGGTAACCCATCTCCGGCGAGGTGGAACTGGTACGCACCACCTCGGCGATACTCAGCTCGAAGAACTCATACCACTGGGTCCGGCCGAGTTCCTTCGCGTCCTGATGCTCCGGGTCGTTGCGCCACTGCTCCAGCGTCTCGGGGTTGCGCCACCAGACCAGGGCCAGGCGTTCGCCGTCTTCGGCCGTGTACTTCTTGAGCTGGACCAGGTCGTCGCCTGCCATCTCGCGCACCCGCTTCGCGAGGCGCTCCTCAGTCTCGTCATACTCCGCGTCGACCTGATCGGAGAAACGCGAGCGGAAAACGACCAGAATCACTGCATACTCCTCGGGATTCGCGGCGCCCGCACGCGGGCCGTCACAGTCACGGTTGCGGTCACACTGCGGCGCGGTGCGATACCTGGGCCCATTCGCGCAGCCGGCCGTCGGGAATGTCGGTCGCGGCGGCAAGGCCGTGCCGGTCGACGATGGAGGCCGCCAGATCGCGCAGGTCGCGCTCCTCGGCGAGCGCCGAGCTGAAGCTCTCCTGGCTGAACGCGCAGCGCTCGTACAGCGGGGCGAAGCGGTTTGGCATGAGGTTCACCAACCGCTGGACGATCGCCTCCTCGGCCTGCTGCCGCGGATCCGGCAGCCGGGACATGGTGCGGTAGTGCTCGTACGAGATTTCCGCGATCGCGTCGCCGTCGGCCCGGCGGGTCCGCTCGTACTCGGCGAACGCGGCCGCCCAGTCCCGTTCTCGATCGAGACAGGACACCATTGTGCGCACGTCCTCGAACGCGCTGTTCATGCCCTGACCCATGAACGGAGCCATGGCGTGGCAGGCGTCGCCGATCAGGGCCGCGCTGCCGTCGTGGACCCAGCGGTCGCAACGCGTGAGCCGGACGGCGCAGATCGGCTTGGTCTCCAGTTGGGCCGCTAGGTCCGGGATGGCGCCGGCCAGGCCGGGAAAGCACCGCGCGAACTGCTCGGCCAGGGCTCGGCCACCGACCGCCGCGGCGTACGACGGAGCCGGCCCCTGCCTGCGGAAGAACACTGAGCCGGCGAACAGGTCGCTGGAGACCAGCGGGAACGCCCCGAACAGCGCGTCCCCGGCCGGCCAGTAGTGCATCAGGCCCCGGTCGCACCGCGGCAGCCTCAGCACCATCTCCTGATACGCCAAGTCCAAGGTGCCGACGTACGCACGGGCTCCACGCGATACCAGCGCGGCGCGCACGACGGAGTGCACCCCATCGCAGCCAACGATGTGGTTGTAGCTGAGCCATCGTTGCGAGTCGCCCTCGCCCACCAGCAGAGCGGGCCGGTCCAGGTCCACCTGGCGCACCGGAAGCTCGAAGTGCAACCGCACGCCGGGCTCGGCCTGCGCCGCGTCGAGCAACAGCCGGTGCAGCCGCTCCCGTTCCACCGCCCAGATCGGGGTGTTGTACCGGCTGTACGGCGTGGTCACCGTGTCGCCTGAGGGCAGGTGCCCGCAGCGTCCGGCGAGCGGCACACAGATCCGGCGCACGCGCGGCTCGAGACCCAGTTCGCGCAGCACGCGCCAGCCGCGGTCGGAGAGGATCACCATGAGCGAGCGGCCCACGCGCGCGGGATCGCGCCGCGGGTCGCGGCGCCGCTCCAGCACGGTGACCCGGCCGAAGCGACGCGCGAGGTAGATCGCGGCCACCGGACCGGCCAGGCCGGCCCCGACGATGGCGATGTCCCCGCCCGCCCCTGCCCGGGGCGGGCCCGAATCCTGCATCTCTGCTCCTCGTCACGAACCCGACAGATGTCGGATGACAGATCTCGAAGATGTCGACTGCGCCCGGAGACCGGCCGCCGGGCCGGCTCGTGGCCGGGCGCCTACCAGGCGACGGGCAGCTCGCGCACGCCATATGCCACTCCGTCGTGCTTGAACTGCACTTGCTCGAAGGGAATGGCGAGGCGAAGGCTCGGAATGCGGCGATACAGCGTGCCGTACACGACCTGCAGCTCCAGCGTGGCCAGCGGCCGGCCGAGGCAGTGGTGCGGGCCGTACCCGAAGGCCAGGTGGTGCTGGGCGTCGCGGCCGATGTCCAGCCGGTCGGGGTCGGGGAAGTTGTCCGGGTCGCGATTGGCCAGCTCGCTCGCCAGGATGATGCCCTCGCCGGCCCGGATCGTCGTGCCCTCCACGGTGATGTCCGCGAGCGCGACGCGCCGCCGGCCGGAGTGCGAGATGTTCAGGTAACGCAGCAGCTCCTCGACGGCGCTGTTCACCAACGCCTGGTCTTCGGTGTTGCGCAGCCGCTCGAGCTGGTCCGGGTGCCTCAGCAGGGCGAGCGTGCCGAGGGCGATCATGTTTCCGGTGGTCTCCAGGCCGGCCACCAGAAGCGTGACGGAGATGTACGAAAGCTGTTCCTCGGTCAGTGCCCCGGTGCGCACCTGACTCTCGATCACGGAGGAGATCAGGCCGTCGGCGGGCTGGGCCTTCTGCCGCTCGATCAGTTCCCGAAGATACGCGCGCAGCGCCTCCTGCGCGCCGACCACGGTTTCCGGGGAGCTGTCCCGGTGGAGCATCAGCGTGGTCTGCTCCTGGAAGAACTTGTGGTCGGCGTACGGGACGCCGAGCATCCGGCAGATGACCTGGGTCGAGGTGGGGAACGCGAACCGGCTGACCAGGTCCGCCGGGTTGGGGCCGGCCAGCAGATCGTCGATCAGGTCGTTGACGATGTCGGTGACGTCGCCGCGCAGCGCCGCTATGTTCCGGATCGCGAACGGCTGCGAGACCATCCGGCGCTGCCGGGCGTGTTCCGGGTCGTCCATCGCGACGAATGAGCGCCCGTCCTTGCGGCGCTCCCGGCTGCCCTCGTCGAAGTGCGGGTATCCCGGGATCGTCGAGTCGGCGCTGACCCGCGGATCAACCAGGAGCCGGCGCCCGAGCTCGTAGCCGGTGACCAGCCACGGCGTGCTGCCGTCCCACAGTTCGACTCGCGTCAGGCCGTCCAGCTCGCGCATGCGCGGCGCCGGGTCGAAGGGGCAGGCCGCGTCCTTGCGGATCGGGAAGCGGACCAGCTGCTCTGACACGCAAATCACTACCTTTCTTGCCGCGCCGAGCCGGCGGCGCGGCTATTCGCGGATGGCTTGGGCGATTTCGCGCAGGTTGCCCGCCGCCAGGACGGTGCGGATCGGCAGGCGCACCCCGAGCTCTTCGCGCACCGAGCTGATCAGCCGCGCCGCGAGCAGGGAGTTGCCGCCGAGCTCGAAGAAGTTCGCGTCGAGGTCGACCGTCGGCAATCCGAGCAGCGCGGCGACCCGGTCGCGCAGCACCGTGGCGGGAAGATCGGCGGAGCCGGGGATCGCGGCAGCGGAAGGCGCGGCTTCGGCGGCCGGAGCCGGCGTGCGCGTGGACGCGCCTGCCTGGGCGAGCGCCGCCCGGTCGATCTTCCCGTTGGGCTGCGTGGGGAAGCGGTCCAGCACCTCGATGCGGGCCGGGACCATGTATTCGGGCAGTGCCGCGGCCAGTTCCGCCCGCAGTCGGCCGCTGTCGAGGGTGCAGCCCGGCCGGGCGGTCACATACGCGACGAGCCGCGCGTCGGCCAACTCCCCCGCCACGATCGCCGCGGCCAGGTCCACTTCCGGCTGAGCGGCCAGCCGGGCTTCTATTTCGCCGAGTTCGACGCGGAAGCCGCGCAGCTTGACCTGCCCGTCGATCCGCCCGGCGAAATGCAGCCTGCCGTCCGGCCCGCGCCGGCCGCGATCGCCGGAGCGGTACATCCTGCTGCCGGGCGGCCCCGAGGGGTCGGGCAGGAACCGCGCGGCAGTCAAGCCCGGCCGGTTGACGTAGCCGCGCGCCAGACCGCTTCCGGCGAGATACAGCTCGCCCTCCTCGCCGTCCGGCACCGGCCGCAGGTCCTCATCCAGGATCAGGACCCGGGCGCCGATCCAGGGCAGGCCGATGTCGACGCCGTCCGCCTCGGTGATCGGCCCGGCGATGGTCGAGCCGACGGTCACCTCGGTGGGCCCGTAGCCGTTGAACATCCGGCGGCCCAGCGCCCACTTGCGCAGCAGGGCCGGAGTGCAGGCGTCGCCGGTGGACATGACGGTCCCGCCGAGAAGGACGCCCTCGCTGTCGGTGATGCTGAGCGCGGCCGGCGGAAGCACCGCGTGGTCGATCTCGTACTTGGCCAGGGTCTCGCGCAGCGGGTCGCCGGGCAGCAGGTCCTCGTCGTCGGCCATCACCAGCACGGCTCCGTGCAGCAGCGCGAGGGTGACGTCCCAGAATCCCGCGTCGAAACTGATCGAGGCCCACTGCAGCACCCGGTCGCCGGGCGCCACCTCGAAGCGATCGGCCTGAGTGGCGACCAGGTCGGCCACGCCCTCCTGGGAGACCGCCACGCCCTTCGGCGTCCCGGTCGAGCCGGAGGTGTAGATCACGTACATCAGGTGTCGGTCCGTCAGGGGCTCGAGGCGCTCCGACTGCGCCAGGTCCGCCCCGCTCAGCGCGGCGTACTGCGCCGAGTCCAGGTCGACCTCGTCGAGCTGCACGCCGGGCACGCTCGCGCCGCCGTCGGCGGCCCGCACCAGCAGGACCGGCGCGGCGTCCGCCACCATGAACGCCTTGCGGGCGGCCGGATAGCGCGGATCGAGCGGGAGATACGCTCCGCCCGCCTTGAGTATCGCCAACAGCGCCACCACGAGTTCCGCGGAGCGCGGTACGGCCAGCGCCACCAGGCGATCGGGTCCGACGCCGCGCTGCACGAGCAGCCGCGCGAGCTGATTGGCCCGCCGGTTGAGCTCGCCGTAGCTGAGCGTCATGTCCTTGTACTGCACCGCGGGCGCGTCCGGGTTGTCCGCGGCGACCGCCTCGAACAATCCCGGAACCGTGCGCAGCGGTGCGCATCCCGCGGTCATCGGTCCCCGCCGAGCGCCGGCCGGACCTCGGCGGCGAACAGCTTCAGGCTGCGCTGCATCTCCTCCAGCGACTGCTGGCCGCAGTCGACCTGGAACAGCACGATGTCCGTGCCCAGCTCCCGCTCGATCTGGCGCAGCTGCTCGGCCGCGTTCCGGGGCGATCCGATCACGGCCAGCCCGGCCTTTTCGCTCGGGCCGGAGCGGTGCTTGTCGACCACCGCCTCGCGGTAGCCCTGGTACGAGGTCGAGGTCCGGTTCTGCCAGGAGGCCGCTGCCGCGCCGAACACGTCCCAGTGCCGCCGCGTCGCCGCGGTGCCGCGCTCTATGGCCTCTTCGTCCGAGTCGGCGAGGTACATCGCGACGCTGATGGCCACGCGCGGTTCGCGGCCGCGGTTACCCGGCGCGGCGCGGAAGCGGTCGCGGTAGAGTTCGATCATCTCCTTGACCTGGCCCACCTGCTCGCGGCTCGGGGCCGACGCGATCAGCAGGTTGAAGCCCGAGTCGCCGATCCACTCGAAGCTGGACCTGGTGAGCAGGGCCGCCGCCCACACCGGCGGGTGCGGCTGCTGAGTCGGGCGCGGGAAGGAGTTCGCACCCTGATACCGGAAGTACGGGGTGTCCTCGGCGACGTCGGTCTCGGTCCACAGCCGCACCACCGCCTCCACGGTCGCCCGGAAGCGGTCCTTGCTGCTGTCCATGTCGATGCCGAAGGAGTCGAACTCGTAAGGGAGGAAAGCGCGCGCGAAGCCGACGTCCAGGCGCCCCCCGCTCAACGCGTCGAGCTGTGCGGTCCTGGCGGCCAGCTGGATCGGGTGATGGAAGGAGGCCTGGATGCCGCCCGTCATCAACCGCACCCGGCGGGTGCGCGCGGCCACGGCCGACAGGAACGCGAGCGGGTCGGGGCAGTAGCCCCCGTAGGCGTTGAGGTAGTGCTCCGTCATCTTGACGTACTCAAGCCCAAGGTCCTCGGTCAGTCCTGCCACTTCCAGCAGGTCGGCGTAGTAGTGCTCGGCGCTGCGCTGCTCCGGCGCCAGGTCGGGCAGCAGCGAGATTCCGTAATGCGTCATCTCGGCCTCTCTGTATCCGTGTGAGATGCGGGGCCGCGGGCGGCGACGCGGGTCACGCGCGCGCAGCCGGGCCGGTCCAGCGACCAGTACTCGTGCATTCCGTAGACCAGCGGTCGTCGCGGCAGCGAGGCCGCGGCGGTCACCGAGTAGACCTCGCCGAAGACGACGACGTGGTCGGCGATCTCGACCGAGCCCGCGACCCGGCAGTCCGCGATCGTGTGCGCGTCCCGGTCCAGGTGCGGACCGCCGCTGCCGGGGTGCGCGCTCCACGGCACCTGCTCGAAGCAGTCCGGGCGGCGGGTCGCGAACAGCTCGGCCACGTGCTTGGCCTGCTCGTCCAGCAGATTCAGCGCGAAGCTGCGCGTCCCGGTGAGTGCGGCCAGGGTGCGGCTGGACCGCTGGATGCACACCAGCAGCGTCGGCGGGTCGGCTGACACGCTGGACACCGCGGTGCAGGTCATTCCGTACAACAGGCCGTCCGCGGCGGCGACGGTGACCACGGTCACGCCGGCCGGAAAGCCCGACATCAGCGTCTTGAACTCGTCGGCGGACACCGTGCGCGCGGCCGCGGGACCGGTGCCCGCGGCCGCGGCGGAAACCGCGGCCGCCGGGCCACTCAGTGCGGTGGGGAAGGACACGCGAGCACCTCCCGTGTCATGGGGCGGGGACAAGACGGCCGTCGGCGGCCCCGTTGCGCCTGGCGGCCTGGTCCGCGAGGTACTCGTACTGGCCGGGAAGGCGCTCGCTCAGGGCGGCGGCCTGGGCGCGCACCCGCTGGAACTCGCGCCGCGCCGGCGTGGGGTCCAACCGGCCGAGTACCGGCAGCGGCCGGATCGGCAGCCCGCCGAGGCCGAGGATCATGGCCGTGTACGAGTACGGCTCGAAACCGTGGAATCGCGGGAAGACCGAGTTCGGGTCCGGCAGGCCGGTGCGCCAGGCCTCGAGCCGTTCGGCCAGCCCTTCGGGCATCGCGCGCGTCTTGGCGTCGCGCCAGTAGTCGTTGTCCGCGCGGGCCGCGCCGTAGTAGTGCAGGAACAAAAACTCCCTGACCCCGTCCATGACGCCGGCGGTCTGCCGGTTGTAGGCCTGGCGCAGCTGCTCGTCGTCCCGGGTACCGGGGAAATGCCGCACCAGCTGCTCGATGGCGTTCTGGATGAAGAAGATCCCGGTGGACTCCAGCGGCTCGACGAACCCGCTGGAGAGGCCGACCGCCACGCAGTTCTTCACCCAGCTCTCGGCGCTGCGGCCGATCCGCATCTTGATGTGGTTGGCCGGCAGGTCGTCGGCCTCGGGGCCGACGAACGCGCGCAGCGTGCGTTCCGCTGCTTCGGGCGTGGTGTAGGCGCTGGAGTAGACGTATCCGGTGCCGATCCGGTTGAGCAGCGGGATAGTCCAGATCCAGCCGGCCTCCTGCGCGGACGCCGTGGTGCACGGCCTCATCCCGCGGGTGGAGACGTCGACAGGTACCCGCAGCGCCACCGCGCTGTCGTTGGGCAGGGACTCCTGGTACGACACGAACGGCACGCCGAGTGCCTGGTTGAGCAGCAGGCCGCGGAATCCGGTGCAGTCGACGAAGAGGTCGCCGCTGATGGGCCCGTGCTGCGCCGTGCGCACGTGCGCGATGTAGCCGGCCTCGTCGAGGCGCACATCCGTCACGTCGTCCTGGATGTGCCGCACGCCGCGGGCGACGCCGTATTCGCTCAGGAAATTCGCCAGCAAGCTGGCGTCGAAATGGTAGGCGTAAGGGAACTGCGTCTCCTCGGCCGTGGCGCCCGCCGGCTGAGCGTTTGCGCCGTGCTCGAGATCGGATTCGAACATCTTGCCGTCCAGGTATCGCGGCGAGCGCTTGGCATCGCAGAGCCCGGACAGCACGGAGCAGTCGAGGTCGTATCGCTCGCACGGGCCGTAGCGAAGCCACCAGTCGGCCAGCGAGAAGCCCGCGACGACGCGCGGCCGCTCGAAGGGGTGGTAGAAGTGGTGGCCCGGGGCGCGCCAGCCCTCGAATCGGATGGCCAGCTTGTAGGAGGCGTGGCAGGCCGGCATCCACTCGGGCTCGCTCAGTCCCAGGTGCCGGAAGAAGTGGCGCACCGTGCTGAACGTCGCCTCGCCGACGCCGATGGTCGAGACGGCCTTGGACTCGACGAGGGTGACCGCGAGCCGGTCGCCGAAGGTCGCCTTGAGGTATGTGGCGGTCATCCAGCCTGCCGTGCCGCCGCCGACGATCACTATGTTCTCAATCATGATTCCCGTCTTGGTCGGTGCGCGGATGGGAAACCGGGATCCGCTTTCATTGCAGGATCCTGAGGCACACGCAGGACTCTGGCATGCTCCGGATCCCGGCGCGGCGGGCCGAAAAGATTCGCGAAAGAACGCGCTGTGAATGCGGGAATTCCTTACTCGGTTCTTTCAGCGCGGTTGACGCGCAGCCGACGGCGGGTCAGATCCTGGGGTAGCGGTCTTATCCCGAGACCGCGAAGCCGCACCGGATCGGCGATCAACTCGTAGCCCGCCACGCGGCCGTCGGCGATCGAGAAGCGCGCGGCCAGCCACGGCCGCCCGCGTGGCGCCACGAGCAGCCCCACGTCGCCGTCGACCATGGCGACTTCCGCTTCGGGTGCGTCGCCGAACCAGCTGATCTCCCGCGCGACCGACTCCACGCCGCGCAGCCGCGCCGGCCGATCGCCGGACAGGGCGGCAGCGTCGGCCGTGCGTACGACGTCCGGGGCCAGGCAGGCGGCGATAGTCCGCGTGTCGCCGCTACGCGCCGCGGCGAGGAAGGCGCCCACGACCTCGCGGTGTCTGGCCAGTTCGACCGGACGGCGGCTGCGCGGGCCACGCACTTTGACCCGCGCCCGGCTGGCCAGCTTCTTCGCCGTCGTGGGGGTGCGGCCGAGGACGGCTCCGATCTCCGAGAAGGGCACCCCGAACGTGTCGTGCAGGACGAAGGCCACCCGCTCCGCCGGGCTGAGCGTGTCCAGGACGATCAGCAGGGCGCGGCTGACCGAGTCGGCCTCGAGCACCTCCTGTTCGGGGCCCGCGCCGGTGCGGGCGGCGCAGGTCGCCGGGAGGTTCCCGGCGCACTCCTCGGGCCTGGCCCGCCGGCTGCGCAGCTGGTCCAAACACACCCGTGAGGTGACCGTGCGCAGCAGGCCGGAGAGGTTGCGCACCTCGGGGGCGTCGATGCGGGCGATCCGCAGCCAGGCCTCCTGCACGGCGTCCTCGGCCTCTTCGCGCGAGCCGAGCATGCGGTACGCCAGACCGAGCAAAGCCCTGCGGTTCTCCTCGAAACGCTGCGCCAGAAAATCGGGCTCGTCCATCGGTCACCTTTCCAAATCGCCATCCGACATACAGATGACCCGCGCGTCGCGGGTCGTGTGACGAGTTCACCTGGAGGAGTGAGATGACCGAAGCAGAGGTCGAATTCCCGGGCTACACAGCCGGAATGTGGAGCATCGACCCGGCTAACTCAGAAGCCGGATTCTCCGTGCGCCACCTCGGCGTGGCGCGGGTGCACGGGCGCTTCAACGCCATCGACGGCACGATCAACGTCGGCCCGACGGTGGAGCAGTCCTCGGTGACCGCGCGGATCGAGACCGACAGCATCGACACCGGTTTCCCGGCGCGCGACGGGTACATCCGCGGTGAGGACGTGCTGGCCACCGGCGAGCACAAGCAGATCGTCTTCCAGTCCACGGCGGTGCGCCGCGGCCCGGACGGCCTGCTGATCGACGGGGAGCTGACCATCCGGTCCGTGACCAGGCCGGTCACCCTGACCGCGCAGGTCGGCGGCTTCGGCGTGGACCCGGTGCGGAACGTGAAGGTGCTGGGCGTGAGCGCGCGGGTGACGATCGATCGGGCGGACTTCGCGATCAGCCCGCACGTCCCGGCCGCGGTCGTGGGCGAGAAGATCGAGATCCACCTCGACATCCAGGCCTCGCTCGGGTCCTGATCCGGCGCCGGCCCGGCGACGGGCCCGCTCGCCGCCGCGAGTCTTCGCCGGCGGCGAGCGGGCCGCGTGCGGCGGCGGATCGCCCGCGGCTCACTCAGTGAGGGCTTCGAGGATGTATCCACGCCCCCAGACGGTCTGAATGCTCAGGCCGATGGCGGCGATACGGCGGCGCAGCCGCATGATCTGCAAGTCCAGCGCGTTCCTGGAGAGATTCCCGTACTGCTTGATCACCTGCTGCTCCAGCTCCGCCCGATAGACCAGCTCGCCGTAATGGGCGACGAACTGCTCCATCAGTTCCGTCTGCGTGCTGGAGATCGCCACCGACTTGGTGCCGAAGTAGAGCACTCCGGTGGAGTCGAGGGCTGGAACCTTCTTCCCGTAGGCGCGCTGAATCAGAGCCTGGATTCGCGCGTCGACATCCTGGCGGGAGGCCGGTGCCCGGATCCAGTCCTCGGAGGGGTCGACGCACACGGGGGGCCGCGCGCCGGCTTCCAGGACCAGAAGGCACGGTATGCCGGCCTTCTTGCAGGAGTTGCGCACGCTGGCTTCGACCGGCCAGCGCACGAGCTTGATGCCTCTGCTCAAGATTACCCCTATCGCAAGCAGTTCGACTACTGACATGGCTGCACAGAAGTGCCCATGGGCGGCACAAATCCACTCGGGTCGGTCGGTGGGTAGAGGAGTTCGAGCGCACGGGCGCGTGCCAAGAGGGCGTCGGTGCGCCCTTCACGCGCCCCGGCCCGACGTGATTCGGGTTCTTATTCGCTGCCGCGTTTCCCGGCGGACGGCAGGGCCGCGCCCACCGCGCTGGGCGCGGCCCTGTCATCCAAGGTGTGCGGCGAGGGTGGTTTAGGTCAGCGCTCACCGTCCCCGGCGGACGCGCCGGCCGGTTCACCGCGCGGAGCAACCTGCGCTAGGCGCGCGGTGCTCTGCCGGAAGCCGACGTAGGCGAGGCCGGCGGCAAGCGCGGTGCACACTGCGGCGATCGCCACTGCCAGCTGGAAGCCGTGCAGGAACGAGTCGACGGCGGCGTTCC
Source organism: Actinocrinis sp. (assembly GCF_035653575.1). Lineage (GTDB taxonomy): Bacteria > Actinomycetota > Actinomycetes > Streptomycetales > Catenulisporaceae > Actinocrinis. The sequence continues at coordinate 17,802 of NZ_DASRBQ010000043.1, read as the reverse complement.
GGTATCCGCCGCCCAGCGCGGCGACCACTGCGTGCACTTTGCCGGCGCCGACGTTCTGCGCCTCCTGCAGCGCCCGCGCATGCTGCGCGCCCGCAGCAGCGCCGACCCGGCCTTGCCATGAGGAAACCGCCGCGTTCACTCCGACGGCGCCGAGGACCGCCAGACAGACCGAGGAACCGATCTGCCTGGAGGCGTTGAGCACGCTGGAGGCCGCGCCCGACACGCCGGGCGGCACGTCGCGCATCGCCACGTGCGTCGTGGCGGGTACGAAGGTGCCGAACCCGCCGCCGTAGAGCGCGTATCCCAGGGCGCTGACCGCGAACGGCGTCGTGCCGGAGCGGCTGAGCAGGAAGACGCCGACCGCGGCCACCAGCGTCCCGGTGACCGTGACCGTCGAGGTCCGGTACCGGGAGTCGAGCCGGCCGCCGAACTGCGCCATCGTCAGGAACGGCACGTTCATGAACAGCCAGGAAAGCCCGGTGCGCAGCACCGACCAGCCGGCCACGTCCTGGAAATACAGGGTGACCCAGAACAGCGCTCCGGTCATTCCGCCGTAGCAGAGCATGTAGATGCCCGAGGCGGCCGAGAAGCTGCGCGCGCGCAGCAGCGCCGGGGGCAGCATGGCGTGCGGAGCGCGCCGCTCCCAGAGGAAGAAACCGAACATCAGCGCGGCGCCCGCGAGCAGCGGTACTGCGACCAGTGCCGAGCCCCACGGATGACCGGAGGACTCGACGAACCCGAGGGTCAGGCAGCTGAGCGCGAGACCGCTGCTGAGCAGGCCGGGAACGTCGAGCCTGCGGGCGCGCGGATTACGCGATTCGCGCACCGCCACGGCCGTGCACACGATGCCCAGAATCGCGAACGGCAGATTGATCCAGAACACCGACTGCCAGCTGAAGAAGGTCAGCAGCACGCCGCCGCCCACCGGCCCGGCGCCGAATCCGGTGCCGCCGATCGCGGCCCAGGCCCCGATCGCCCCGGCGCGCTGCTGCGGCGGGTACGTCTCGGTGATCAGGGAGAGGGCCAGTGCGAGCATCGCCGCTCCGCCGACGCCCTGAACCGCGCGGAAGGCGATCAGGGCGGCGGCGTTCCAGGCCAGGGCGCAGGCGAGGACGCCGATCAGGAAGACCACCATTCCGCCGAGGAACACCCGCTTGCGGCCATAGCGGTCGCCGAGCGCGCCGGCCGCCGGAATCAGCGCGGCCAGGCTGAGCGAATACGCGCTGATGATCCACACGAGCTCGGCGGCGGTCATGTGCAGTTCACTCTGCATGGACGGCAGGGCTACGTTCACGATGGTTAAATCGAGTGAAGTCATAAACGTCGCCATGCACATGGCGAACAGCGTCAAGCGGCGCTGCCGCGTTGCGGTCAGTGTGATCACAGTGCCCCCAGGCGGTCGGCCACGCACGATGTCGCGGTGGCTACCATGTGCAATCGTCTGGTCATCTGTGCTCCTAGTCGGATCCAAGGCGTCGGGTCGGCTAGCCGCCCATTAGTAACGACCCTCGGGGACCAAGGAGTGTGACTGTGCCGGATCTGGATGGCCTGACGGAGCAGTTCGAGCAGGCCCGGCCGCGGCTGAGAACCCTCGCGTATCGCATGCTCGGCTCGCACGCGGAGACGGAGGACGCGGTCCAGGAGGCCTGGATCCGGCTCAGCCGCACGGACGCGGACGAGCTGGAGAACCTGCCCGCGTGGCTTACCACGGTGGTCAGCCGGATCTGCCTGAACATGCTCAGATCCCGCGCGGCCAGGCCGGAGGACCCGGTGGGCGTGCACCTTCCCGATCCGGTCCTCGGCCGGGAGCCCAGCGCCGGTCCTGAGGACGAGGCGCTGCTGACGGACTCGGTGAGCCTCGCGCTGCTCATCGTGCTGGACACGCTGGAGCCCGCGGAACGCGTCGCCTTCGTCCTGCACGACATGTTCCACCTGACCTTCGATGAGATCGCCGCGGTGGTCGGGCGCTCCACGGTGGCCGCCCGGCAGCTCGCCAGCCGGGCCAGGCGGCGGGTGCGCGGCACCCCGCCGGGCGAGATCGACGGGCGGTTCGCCGTGCGGCGCCGGGTGGTGGACGCGTTTTTCGCCGCCGCGCGGGAAGGCGACCTGGACGGTCTGGTGGCGGTGCTCGACCCCGATGTCGAGCTGCGCGCGGACGGCGGGCTGGCGCTCGCCGCGGCCTCGGGGGTCGTGCGCGGGGACCGGCTGGTGGCGCAGCGGGCCGCGATGTTCCGCCAGCCCGGGGTCACCGTGCACGCGGTGCTGGTCAACGGCTCGCCCGGCGCGCTGGTCGAGCGGGAGGGCAAGCCGGTCTCGGTCATGGGATTCACCATCGAGCGGGAGCGGATCGTGCAGATCCAGATCCTGCTGGATCCGGACCGGCTCAGCGCGATCGACTTCGCCGCCTTCACCGGATAGGGCGGCCGCGCCGCGCCGGCGGGCGCGTCAGGGCACGCCGATGAGCTGCCCGGCGCGCTCGCCGCGCACGCGCTCCTGCTCGGTGACTTCGATGCGGGCCACGGCGCGCCGAAGCACCGGCGGAGCCATCAGCGAGGTCGCGATCGCGATCATCACCAGCACGGTGTAGGCGGCCGTGTTCAGCACGCCCAACTGCAGGCCGACGCCCGCGACGATGATCTGGATGACGCCGCGGGCGTTGAGCCCGGCGCCCAGGACCATGGCGGCCCGGCGGTCGAGTCCGACCAGCCGGGCGCCGAGGAAGGCCCCGGCGAACTTGCCGAGGGTCGCCGCGGCGAGCGCTGCCGCCGCCGCCAGCGCGATCGCGGGCCGGGCCAGCACGCCGAGATCCATGCGCAGCCCGGCTTCCGCGAAGTACAGCGGGGCCAGCACGGAGAGCGTGACGCAGCGCAGCGGCGCGAGCTTGGCCGCCGTCGCGCCGCGGCACCCGCCCACCAGCAACCCGCCGAGCAGCGCGCCGAACGACGCCTCGAGGCCGGCCGCCTGGGTCGCCGTCGCGCAGCCGAGGATGAGCACCACGGCGACGCCCGCGGCGCCCTGCGGCGAACTGGTCCGGTCCACCAGCGCCCGCGCTGCCGGGCGGCCGACCAGCGCGGCGAGCGCGGCGATCACCACGAGCCAGCACACCGGTTTGAGCACGGCCGCGGGGCCGAGCGTGCCCGCCGCCGCGGCCGCGACCACGGACAGCAGCATCCAGCCGACGATGTCGTCGACCACGCCGGTCGCGACGGTCAGCTGGCCGACGTCCCGATGCAGCAGCCGCATGTCCGACAGCATCTTGCCGATCACCGGCAGGGCGCTGACACCCATGGCCACCCCGACGAAGAGGGCGAACAAGGCCGGTTCCCGCCCGGCCGGCCGCAGGATCGGCGGAGCGGCGAACCCCGCCGCGACGCCGAAAGCCAGCGGGATGAACAGGCCCAGGGCTCCGACGCCCAGGGAGACCCGGGCGGTGCGGCGCACCAGGCCGAGGTCGATCTCCAGCGCGGTGACACCCACCAGCAGAATCACGCCGATCTGGCCGATCGCGTCGAGCAGGTGCATCTGCGCCGCGGTCGAGGTGTGCAACCACCGGAAGAGTCCCGGTGCGATCCGGCCGAGCGCGGAAGGCCCGAGCAGGATGCCCGCGCACAGCTCGCCGGCGACTGCGGGCAGCTTGAGACGTTCGGCGAGCCGGCCGAGCAGCAGCGCGGTACCCAGCAGCGCTACCGCCCCGACCAGGAAGATGAGCAGAGAATGGCCGCCGAGCGGCGGGGAGGTGACGGGTGGCATGGCGTGCTCCGCGACTCGGGGTGATTAAGCGGTCGACTACCGCAGAACACGCTTGTGCGACCGGCCCGCGTGCCCCGCGCACCGCTACCGCGCGATGAGGGCGCTCCGCCGCCTTGCGATCGCACGCGCCAGACGCCGCGGCCTTATCCGACGCTACTTCTTACACACGGCCTAGGCGCCTACCTCTTCCTGGACCGCGATCGCCCGAGCCGGGCAGACCCGCGCCGCGCGCTGGACCCGTTCGGCGAGTTCTCCCGACACCTCAGGCCGCAGCAGTTCGACGACGCCGTCCTGCTCGCCCTGGTCGAACACCTCGCTAACGGCGAGTGCACACAGCCCGGAGCTGACACACCGCTGCTGGTCGACGTTCACGCGCATCGCACCCTCTTTTCGCCTCGATTCCAGTTCTCCTGCCGGTCCGGCTGCGCCGCGAGGTATGTCACCGGGGCGTAAAGCGCACCGGCAGCGAGCTGTAGCCGTTCAGGAAATTCGACTCGATCCGGACGGGCGCCCCGCGAAGCTCGATCGCGGACACCGCGCGGGTCAGCGCGAGCAACAGAGCCCGCAGCTCGGCCCGGCCGAGGAAGGCGCCCAGACAGTAGTGCGGACCGTGTCCAAGCGCCACATGCCGGTTGGGCGAGCGCGCCAGGTCGAACGCGCGCGGCCGGACGAACGCGTCCTCGTCGTTGTTCGCCGAGATGTTCCAGAGCGACACGATGTCGCCCTCGCGTATCCGCACTCCCCCGATCACGTGGTCGCACGTCGCCGTGCGGGCGAAGTGGAACGAGGGGGTGGCCCACCGCAGCGCCTCCTCGACGGCCGTCTCCAGGTCGACCCGGCCGTCCACCAGGGCTCGCCACTGCGCCGGATGCTCGGCCAGCGCTTTCACCGTGCTGATAGCCGAGACCCGTGAGGATTCGTCGCCGCCGATGATCAGGCTGTAGCAGTTCAGCGCGACCTCTTCGAGCGTCAACAGCTCGCCGCCGACGGTACCGGTGGCGATCGTGCTCACCACGTCGTCGCCGGGCTGCGCGCGCCGCAGCTTGGCCAGCTGCATGAAGTACATGACAAGTTCGTTGCGGGACTCCGCGGAGTCGAGCGGATCGGCGCCGGTCAGCGCGCCCTTGCTCCACTCGAGCAAGTCGGGTCGGTCCGCGCTCGGCACGGACAGCAGATCGCAGATGGTGTTGAGCGGCACGTGCTCGGCCACCTCGGCGGCGAAGTCGAACTCGCCGAGCTCGGCGGCCTGCCGCACCAGTCGCGCCGTGTACTGCTCGACCGCCTGGGCGACCGTGGCGAGCACCTTCGGCGACAACGCCCGCCACAACAGGGCCCGCAGCTCGCGGTGCCGGGGCCGGTCGGTCACGGCGAGCATCCGGCCGCCGGCCGGATCGTCGCCGCGCAGCAGCACGTCGAGTACGGTTCCGCGGCCCGAGCCAAGCGACGCCGGGTCGTTGTAGCAGGCCACGACGTTGGCGTAGTCCGCGACCACCCAGAACCCGGGCTGTCCCCGCCGGCCTTCATGCCAGGACACCGGCTCGTGCGCCCGAAGCCCGGCGAAGTACTCGTAAGGGTCCTGTTCGAGGAACGTGCGCGCATCGGTCAGATCGAGGGAGAGCGTTCCGGTTCGGCTCATCGTGCGCATCACCACTGGCGAAGAGAAGGGTGCTGAATTCGGCGTCATTCGGTGTCGCGGCCGACTGGTCACGGCGACGGCAAGCCGATCATCACAGACACCGCCGCGGCGGGCGGCAGTTGTGTCAGAAGTCTTTCGCACTTCCCGCCTGGCTGACGGAGAGCCGAAAGATTGCCCGCCCGGTCCCGGCGCGCCATGAGAACGTGCGTACACACCCGCAGTCAAGGAGCAAATCATGCTTCGTACTCGCTCGGTGCGCCGCCTGCGTATTCCGGACGGTCCGGCGGCGCCGGAGATCCGCCTGGTCTGTCTGCCGCACTCCGGCGGCGCCGCGTACGCCTACGCGCCGTGGGCGGCGTACGACTTGGCGGGCGTCGAACTGCTCGCCGTGCAGTATCCCGGGCGCGGCGACCGCTTCGGCGAGGCCGCGTCGTACACGGTGCAGGAACTCGCGGCGCAGGTGGCGCAGGAGCTGGGTGACGCCGAGCCCGCGCCTGTCGCGTTGTTCGGACACAGCCTCGGCGGCCTGGTGGCCTATGAGCTGGCCCGCGCGCTGGCCGCCGACAGCCGTCCCGCTGCCGCGCTCATGGTTTCCAGCTGCCATCCGCCGCAACACGGCAGCGACGGCCGCACCCACTTGCTGCCCGACGCGCAGTTGTGGTCCTCGATCTGTGCCCTCGGCGGCGTCGATCCTTCGATCGCGCAAGACGAAGACTTCGCGCAGGCGATGGTGCCCGCGCTGCGAGCGGACATCACCGCGCACGAGTGCTATCGGCCCGAGGCGTCCGGCGCGGTGATGGAGTGCCCTGTGCGCTGCTATCACGGCCGGCAGGATCCGCTCATCGACCCTGGCGCGCTCGCCGGCTGGGCCGAGGTCACCACCGGACCGTTCACGCTCGTAGAACGCGACAGCGGGCACTTCCACGCGTTGCAGAACCCTGCCGGGCTCGTCCGCGACATCCTCGAGTTCGTCGCCGCCGTATCCCCGAAGCCAGACCCCGGAACCGACCCAGACCACCGACCCGGAGCTGACAATGGCTGAGCTCACCTACACGTCTTATATCCAGACGGACGCGCTGCTCTCGCTGCAGCAGACCCAGAGCCCTGAAACGATGGACCGAGCCGCGGTTCTCTCCGAGCACTTCTTCATCGTCGCGCACCAGTCCTGCGAACTGTGGCTCAAGCAGGTCATCGCGGACCTGAACCTGGCCAAGGAGCTGCTGTCGGCGCCGTTCGACCAGCCGGCCGCCCTGGAAACCGGGACCGAACTGCTGGTGCGCGCTCGGGAGCTGATGCGGGTGCTGCACGAACAGGTCGTCGCGCTCGAGCGGCTGCCGCTGCGTCACTTCGCGGAGTTCCGGCCGTATCTGGGCACCGCCAGCGGCGCCCAGTCGATGCAGTTCCGCGTGCTCGGCCGGCTCATCGGCGATGGAGAGCGCGACGGCGAGCTGTACAGCGCATTCACTCGCTGCGCTGCGGCATATGGATACGACGTGGCGGCGATCTGCCGTCTCGGCGTGGACGGCGGCGCCCTCTACCGGGTGGCCGAGGCGCTTCTCGACGTCGGGATCGGCTACTGGCGATGGAAGCTGACCCACCTGGGCCTGGTCTCGAAGATGATCGGCTCGCAGGGCGGCACCGGCGGAACCTCCGGCGAGGATTTCCTGGCCCGCCGCGTCACCGTGCCCTTCCCCGAGTTGCGCCGGTTGCGCGGTGCGCTGCATGACCAGGAACTCGCCCGCACCTCCGCGTGACCGAGAGGAGTAGAGGACTGCGATGGCCGCTGACACGGAATCGCGACTTTATCAGGTCGTGATCAATCACGAGGAGCAGTACTCCCTTTGGCCGGCCGGCCGCTCGGCCCCGGCCGGCTGGACCCCGGCCGGGTTCACCGGATCGCTGGAAGAGTGCACCGCGCATGTCGATCAGGTGTGGACCGACATGAGACCGCTGAGCCTGCGCCGAGAGCAGAAGGCGGTCGGCTGAGCCATGCTCGAGATCGATGTCGCGGACATGACCGAGCGGCAGCGCGAGCACCTGCTGCTCTGGAGCGTGGTCCCCCGGCCGATCGCGATGGTTTCGACGCTGGCGCCAAGCGGTGCGGTGAACCTCGCGCCCTTTTCCTATTTCACCGCGGTCGGCTACGCGCCGATGGCGCTGCTCTTCTGCGCGGGCCGCCGGGCCGACGGCTCCGAGAAGGACTCATGCCGCAACGCCAGGCCTCCCGCCGAGGGCGGAACCGGCGAGTTCACGGTCAGCGTGCTCGTGGAGAAGTTCGCGGAGGCGGCATCGGCGGCGGCGCGGCCCCTGCCATACGGCGAGTCGGAGTACGAGCTGGCCGGATTGCGGCCGACTCCCGGTTCGCGGGTGCGCGCCCCGCGAGTCGAGGGTTCCCCGATCGCCTTCGAGTGCCGCACGAGCGCCGTGATTCCGGTGGGCGCGTTCTTCGTCGTGGTCGGAGAGGTGGTCCATGTCGCCGTGGAGGAAGGCCTGATCGACGAGGTGAGCTTCCACGTGGATCTCGACCGCCTCGGCTCGGTGGGCCGTATGGGCGCCGCCGATTACGTGAGAACCAGCGACCGCTTCGTCGTCGACGGCTACTGATCGGGGGACGGCCGCGGCTCACCCGCGATGCGCTCAGGCCGGCAGCAGAGGCACGAGCTCTCGCATGATCCGATCCCATGCGGCGCTCGCCGGGTCGATCAGATCGAAATGATCCGTTTCCGGCAGCGTCACCAGCGCCGCGCGCTCTCCCGCGTTCAGGGCGTAGCGTCGGCTGAGCTCGTACGGCACGTCCTCGTCCGCGGTCCCGTGCACGATCAGCTGCGAGACCGTGAGCGGGCCGGCCGACATCGGATCCGCCTGCGCGTAGACCTCCGGCCGATCACCCGGACCGCCGCCGAGCAGTTCAAGCACCGCTCCCCCGCTGAGGCCGAGCCGGGCCGCGGCCGCCAGATCGCAGACCCCTGCGAGCGAGACCACGACCTTCGGAGTCACCCGACATGCAAACTGTCCCGCAGCTGCGGCGCTCGCGTCGTCCACCGGGGTAATCGGGCTCCGTTCCGCGCGGCCCGCGACCCACAGCGCCAATTGCCCACCCGCTGAATGGCCGATCAGTCCGATCCGTTCAGGGTCGATCGCTCCCGGGTCGAGATCCACGGCGGCGTCCACCGCGCTCGCGACATCCTCGAAGGTCCCCGGCCACCCGCCTCCGGCGATGTCCATCGGCCGATACTCGACGTTCCACACGGAGTATCCGCGGGCCTGCAGGTCAGCGGCCATCGGATGCATCAGATCCAGCCGATACTTTTCCCGCCAGTAGCCTCCGTGAATCAAGATGACGAGCGCTCCGGTGCGGCCCAGCCAGTACTCACCATATTGATGAGATTGCGTGCCATAGCGGCGGATCCGGTAAGCATCGCTGCTGCCAGTCACTGGTTTCCTCCGCTTCGTCCCGCCCGCGCCGGCAAGATCACCGGCAACATGGTAGATCCGAAGCGCACCCGTCGGGGCGTTCGCAACGCCACAGCGTACGGTCTGCATGACTACCGAGGGCGCGAGTTGATCCTGGTGGCTCCTGCACGCGACGGGCAGCGTGCAGGAGCCACGAGGTCGAGGGGTCTGCGGGTCAGCTGCGCAGGCTCCATTGCTGGTTGGTTCCGCCGTTGCACGACCAGAGGATGATTTTCGTGCCGTTGGCGGTTTGGGCGCCGTTGGCGTCCAGGCACAGCCCGGACTGCACGCCGGTGATGGTGCCGTTGGGGTTGATGGTCCACTGCTGGTTGGTGCCGCCATTGCAGTCCCAGATGATGACCTGGGTGCCGTTGCTGGTGCCCCGCCCGCTGGCGTCCAGGCACTTGCTGCCGTACACCTGCAGTTGCTTGGCCGAGGTCAGGGTCCAGCGCTGGCCGGCGCCGCCCGAGCAGTCCCACAGCTGGACTTGCGTCCCGTTCGTCGTGCTCGCGTTGGGCACATCCACGCACCGGCCGGACTGGCCGCCGACGATTTCCGAGCCGGTCCCGTTGGACGTCTGTCCCCAGAGGGCTGAGTTGTCGAAGTTGGCGGGTTCCGTTTCGCTACCGGCGCCGACGGTGTCTAGCGTCGTGATGGTGATGGTGGCGCTGGGCAGTCCCGCCGAGGTGGCCGTCACCGTGCTCGTGCCGGCGTAGTAGGAGCGGAATTCGATGGCCGCCTTCCCGTCGAACGTGTTGGTGCCGGGGGTGAAGGTGTAGGACTTGCCGCCGGGCAGCACTCCCGGGCCGCTGGTGACGGTCAATGTCACGGTGCGGGTGTCGTTGACCCACGCGCCCGAGGCGTTGCGCATGGTCACCACGAGCTGGGTGTCCGTGGTGCCGTCGTCAGTGATTGTTGCCGAGGAGTACCGGCCGGTCTCCAGCGTCATGGTGGTCGCGGTGCCGGAGGTGGACTGTTCGCGGGCCACCGGCGTGGGGTCGGCGATGTTCGTGAGGCTCGACCAGTTCGCCTTGTTGGCCCGGTACCAGTACCACTGGTCCTTGGGCAGCCGGTAGTAGTCGACCATGCCCATGCGGGCGAAGCTCGGGTCCAGGATGGTGCCGTGGTCGAAGCCGGCCCAGATGGCCAGCCCGGCGCTGTCGGTGTTGAGCTTGAACCTGGAGGCGTTGTTCGGGTCCTGGGTGTCGCCGTAGGTGGGGCCGTAGGTTCCGGGCCGGTCGGAGGTGTACGAGCCGTACTCGGTGACCATGTTCGGCATCCAGGTGTTGGTGATCTTCGCGCCGTCGCCGTTGTACCCGGCGACATCGCAGACCGACAGCTGGTCGAGCGAGGCGCGTTGCACGCCGCCGAGGGCCGCCTTGCGGGTCGGGTCGAGCTGGTGGGAGTAGTCGCGCAGCTTGCTCGCCAGCGCGGTGGCCTTGCCCAGGGTGGCCGAGGAGGTGAAGAAGATCTCGTTGCCCATGGACCAGTTGATGATCGAGGGGTGGTTGCGGTTGACCCGGATCATGTCCCGCAGCGTGTCCATGGCGCTTTGCTCGAAGGCCGGCTGGTCGGCGGCGTTCTGCGGGTAGCCGTCGGCCTTGTAGTCGTTGACGGTGCCGGTCGGGGTGGGCTCTATGCCGGTGGTCGCGGTCGCCCAGAAGGGATTTTCCGACCAGAACATCACGCCGAGCTTGTCCGTGGCGTCCGCGAACGAGGGGTCGTGGGGGTAGTGCGAGCCGCGGATGAAGTTCATGCCGGCTTCGCGGATGTAGCTCACGTCGCGCAAGAAGCCTGAGTTGGTGACCGCGTTGCTCCACCCGCCGTGGTCCTGGTGCACGTCCGCCCCGACGAGCAGGGTCTTGACGCCGTTGAGGTAGAAGCCGTCCACCTTCCACTGCGCGCTGCGGAAGCCGAAGGTCGAGGTGTAGGTGTCCACGATGCTGCCGCCGACCACGAGGGAGGTGGTCACCGTGTACAGCGCGGGATTGTTCGGTGCCCACAGGTCAAGACCCTGCAACATGCTGGCGGTGTCCGAGAGGGAACCGCTGAGCGCGTCGAGCGTGCTCGTGCTGGCCGCGCCGATCGTCTGCACCGGCGAGTTGAACGTGGCTAGGACCGTGCTCGATCCCTGCTTGCTGACCTGCTGCTGGGCGTAGACGTCGACCGGCGCGGCGCTGTCGTTGCGCACCTCGGTCTGCACCCGCACGTTCGAGCGGCGGGCCGCGAGGTTCGCACTCAGGGCACTGTCGTTCGGGTACTGCGACAGGTCGATGTTGCGGTAGTACGCGGGATTGCTGGTGTCCCACTCCGGATTGGTCAGCGCTGGCGTGGTGACGAACGTGCCGTACCAGGTGACGTGCACGTTGTTCGTCACGTTCAGGTAGACGTCCCGGTAGATGCCTCCGCTGAACTGGTGGTCGCCGGTCCGCGGCGCGAGGTCGGCGCGCCAGCGGTTGTCCACGCGCACCGCGATCACGTTGTCACCGGTTTGCAGAGCGCTGGTGATATCGAAGACGAACCCGGTGTACCCGCCGCGATGCTCGCCGATCGAGGTGCCGTTGACCCATACGTCGGTGACCGAGAACGCCCCCTCGAATTCCAACTCCACCCGCTGCCCACTCCAGGACGAGGGAACCGTGAAGTGCTTGCGGTACCAGCCCAACCCCACATAGAACGACCCCCCGCCACTGGAGCCGCCGACGTTGTAAGGAGCGTCGAAGTCGTGCGGCAAAGCCACCGGCCCCCACGCCGAGTCGTCGAAACCAGGACTCTGAGCTCCCGTCACGTCCGAACGCAGGAACTTCCACCCCCGATTGAAATTGATCTTCTGCCGGGAGCTGGCATTGGTCAGCTGGCCGGTCGCCACCCTGGTGCTGGCGTGAGCCGCCGCAGCAGCCGTCACAGGCACCAGCGGCCCGGCTATAGCCGCCAACACGACGCTGAGGACGAGAGCACATTTCTTCACCGGTGCCTCCAAAGGCCGGACAGGCGAGCGAGCAAGCCGCAGCGCCGCCACGGCTCCCACCTTGAGCGAAGTGACTCAAGGTTCGGACCTATCGTCAAAACTCTGCGGATCTAAGCCTGAAACTGTGCAGCTATACCGCGATCATCTGCCAGTGCTGGCTGATGTCCCCGGTGTCGGTCTGCTGCACGATCGCCGCGTTGTCGGCCGTGGAATCACCGCTCACGCCGATGACCTTGCCGCTGCGCACGCTGACCAACTTGCTGAACCCGCCGCCGGCATCGGAGATGGTCCACAGCTGATTGGTGCCTCCGTCGGCCGACCATTGGATGATCGTCGCGTTGTCGGCTGTCGAGCCGCCGTTGACGTCGACGAGCAGCCCCGAGGCGACGTTGGCGATCGTGTAGGCGCCACCGGCGGCCGGGGCGAAGGTCCAGTGCTGGTTGGCGCCGTCGTTGACGGTCCACTGGATCAGCGCCGTGCCCGCGCTCTTCGACGCGCCGGGGTCGTCGAGCGCCTTTCCGCTGCGCCGGTTGACCAGCTTGAACGTCGTGCTGACGGTAGCGTTCGGGGTGACCGTGGTCGAGCCGCCGGAGCCGATGGTCACGGCCTGGCTCCAGGTGCCGGCCTTCACGGTCGTCGTGGCGCCGGGCTTGCCGTGGATCGTCGCTGACGTGACCCGGCCCCCGCTCCAGACGATGTCCACCGTGAATGCGCCGCGCGCTGGGAGGCCGTTAACGCTGCCGGATGCCGACCAGGCCGACGGCGTGGCGGGCAGCAGTTCGATCAGCCCGGGGCGGGAGTAGAGCAGCATCTCCAGCATCGCGCTGGGCGTGCCGAAGTTGGCGTCGATCTGGAACAACGAGCTGCTGCTGCTCAGGTTGTACATGTCGAACAGATTGATCGCCGCGCCGTTGCTGTAGTTCACGGACGGCCGCAGTACGGTCATCACGGCCTGATACGCGTTGCCGGCGTTCTTCAGCCGGGCCCAACACGCCGCGCGCCAGGCCATGCCCCAGCCGTACGTGCTCATACCGCGCGCGGTCAGCAGGTTGGTCACTCCGGCGAGCAGCGCCGCCGGGCTCTGGTCGGCCGTGATGCGGTCCCCGGGGAACAGCCCGATCAGCGGGGAGAGGTGCCGGTGCGCGGGATCGCCCAGGTTGTCAGGGGTCATCCACTCCTCAAGCCAGCCGGTGGTGGGGCTGACCTGCGGGAGATAGAGCTTGGCTCGCAGGCCGCTGATGGTGGCCGCGTAGGCGGCGTCCTGGCCCAGCGCCGAGGCAGCGGCGGCGTAGTTCCCGAACAGCTGCCAGACCAGCTCCTGCGCATAGGTGATGCCCTTCGCGTTGGTCGGCCCCTGCTCCGGGGACCAGTCGCTGTCGTCGATGAGCAAGCCAGTGCTCGGATCGGTGATCAGCCGGGCTTCCCAGAACTGGCAGGCACCCTTGAGCAGCGGGTAGATCTTCTGCAGATAGGCGGTGTCCAGGGTGTAGAGGTAGTGGTCGTAGAGCGTGTTGCTGATCCATGCGCTGCTGCCCGGGTGCCACCACCAGCCGCCTCCGCCCCAGATGTTCGTGCTGATCGCGGTCGTCCATCCGGCCACCTTGCCGCTGGAGTTGCGGAAGCCGTTGCGCGAGTCCTGAAACAGCGACTGCGTGGTGGCGGTCCAGCCGGGCAGCTGTGCGAGACAGTAGTCTGCGAAGATCTCAAAGCACGAAGGCAGGCCGGCCCGGTCCGCGAGCCAGTAGTTCATCTGGATGTTGATGTCGGTGTGGTAGTCGCTGTGCCACATCGGGTTGTTGTTGTCCAGCCAGATGCCCTGCAGGTTCGCCGGCAGGATTCCGCGGGAACCGGTGATGGCCAGGTATCGGCCGAACTGGAGATAGCTCGCCTCCAGCTCCGGGTCGGGCGCGGCGCCGCTCGCGGCGCGCGCGGCCAGTCGCGACGGGGTGTCCATGGCGCGTTGGGCGGCAGAAGACGAGCCGAGGTTGACCGTTTGGGCGTTGTAGAGCGCCTGGTAGTCGGCGACATGCGTGGCGAGCAGCGTGTCACCTGGCACCGCCGCGGCAGCTCGCGCCTTGCTCAGCGCGAAGTTGAGCGGGTTGACGCTCGTGTCCTTGTAGCCGACCGCCGAGTTCGGCGTGTAGTTGGTGCCGCCGCAGAACACGATGACGACTTCGCTGCATCCCGCGAACGCAACTTGGTTGCCGCTGACCGAGAGCGTCCCGCCGGTTGCCGCCACGGCCGCCACGCACGCGTAGGCGAGACCGTTGGCCAGAGTGCCTGCGAACGACGCGGTCATCGTGCCGGAGCTGGCCTGCGTCGTCTCGCCGTGCGTGCCGCTCAGCGCGACACTGCCGGTATAGCTGCCGCCGCCGCTCTGCTTGAGGCGGACGACCACCACGTCGTCGGGGTGGCTGGCGTACGCCTCGCGCGTGTATGTGACACCGCCGTACTGGTAGGTAGCTGAGACGTATCCGTTGCTCAGATCCAGCGTGCGCCGATAGCCGGAGACTGCTGACATGCTGTGGGCCGGGACGTTCACGTGCGCCGTGGCCAGCGATTGAAAGGACCCGAAGTCGCCGCCGTTGTCGTAGGGGTACTGTCCATCGCTGCCCAGGCTGGCGTTGGACGACCCGGTCCACAGGCTCACATCGGTGAGGAAGTACGCGTCGGCCGCCGGATCGCCGGTCACCATCGCGCCGAGCCGGCCGTTGCCGATCGGCAGTCCCTGCTGTATGACGTTCGCCTCCGAGCCAGGGGACTGATACCACAACGTGGTGGCAGCCGAAGCCGGCACGAGCGAGAGGCCGGCCGGCCGGACCGTCGCCGCCTCGGCCGCGGCGGTGAAGCGCGGCAGATCGCCGAGTACTGCCAACGCCCCGAGGGCGGTACCGAGTCTCAGCACATCGCGGCGATTCGGTTGCGGCGTCATCAGATCCCCTTCGCCCGAGAAGAGCGCGGTGCCTTCATTGGCCCCACTTCGGCGAAGTGACTCATAGATCGGATCTATGGTCAAGTATTGCTGATATAAGCCTGACCTATTCCGTAATCTTACGTGCCATCAATCACAGACATGGGATGAAAGTTGCACCGTCACCGCAGGTCAGTATCCTGCGATACAGCGTGCGCGTGCGGCTGTGGAAGGAGTGGGCAATGGGCCGGCTGGAGCGGCCGCTTGACGAGGGTCCACTCAAGGGGTTCGCGCAGGGGTTGCGGGATCTGCGCGTGGCTGCTGGTTCGCCAACCTATCGGGAGTTGGCGCGCATCGCACAAGTTTCCCAGTCTGCGCTGTCGGCGGCGGCGTCCGGTCAAGCGTTGCCGACCTGGGAAGTGACCGAGGCGTACGTGCGTGCGTGCCGGGGCGACCTGGCGGTTTGGCGTGAACGATGGAGAGAGCAGCAGGCGGCTGTTCGCGCGGCCGATCCCGATCCCGATCCCGTCTTAAGCGCGGTGGCGGCTGCACCCCTGGAGGGCATGACGCCGGAGCGCTCGGGGATCACGGCTCTCGCCAAGGGCGAGCCGCGGCGGGTGGGGCGCTTCCGGTTACGCGGTCGGCTCGGGGCGGGCGCGATGGGCGTGGTGTATCTCGGGGCCAGCCCGGTCGGGCGGCCGGTCGCGGTCAAGGTGATTCGCGCGGAATACGCGGACGACGCTGTTTTCCGTCGTCGCTTCGCGGCGGAGCTGGAGGCGGCGCGGTCAGTGGCCGGCGGGCACACTCCGGCGCTGATCGACGCCGATGTGGCTGGGCGACAGCCGTGGATGGCTACCGAGTTCATACCCGGTCCGTCGCTGGCGCAGGTCGTCGAAGAGGACGGGCCGCTGCCCGAACCCGCCGTATGGGGTTTGGCGGGAGGTATCGCCGAGGCGCTGACGGCGATTCACGCCGCCGGGATCGCGCACCGGGACCTTAAGCCCTCTAATGTGCTGCTGGATCGCGACGGACCTAAGGTCATCGACTTCGGGATCTGCCGGGCGATGGACGGCTCGACGCTCACCCGCACCGGCGGCTGGGTGGGCACCGCCGGCTACACGGCCCCAGAGCGCGCCGCGCGAGGCGAGTCGCTGCCGGCCGGGGACATCTTCGCGCTCGGGGCGGTACTCGCCTACGCCGCCACCGGGCACCCGCCCTTCGGCCAGGGACCGGTGGCCGAGGTGCTTTACCGGATCGTGCACCAGCCTCCCGCGCCTGAAGCACTCGATGTGCGCGACAAGGAGCTGCGCGCGCTGATCGAAGCCTGTCTGGCCACTGATCCGGCGCAGCGGCCCAGTCCGGCTCAGATCGTCGCGCGCTGCAATCGTGCCATCACCCATCATGGCGCCGCCGTACCTTCCGTCGTCGCCGCCCGCGCGATCGCGCGCGACCAGCACGCCGCGAAGCTGCTGGCCCGCGCACGCATCGCCCGCCGGATCAGCACACTGATCGCGCTGTCCTTGACGGTCCTCGCATTGGCCGCGGCCGCTTTGGCCGTCGAACCGCGGCTACAGGCGCAGCGGGCATCGCCCGCAGCAGCGGGCCCGATGAGTGAAACGCAGATGCTCGCCGTCTTGGGACAACTCGTGCCGGCCACCAACGGGCAGCTGGCAGGCCTTAAGTACGGCACACTGCGCGATGGAACGCGATGGCTCGCGGTCACCTATTTTGGCGACGGCGGCGACGGGATCGATCTGACGGTCTCGCTCACACCCCTGTCCGCCACCGCCACGCCTTACGTCTGCCCCTCTTATCTTCCGCCGGATCTGGGACCACCCCGTCCGGTCGGCGCGCCTGCGGCGGGGTGCACCGTGCATACGCCCCGCGGCGGGGGTGTCGAGACGATCTTCATCGGCCCAGCAGACCAGGGTCTGTACCCGTTCGTAGTGAGCTGGCGGCGCCCTGATGGGCTGGAGGTAGCCGTCGGCGTCTCCAACGGGACCGAGGGGCCGCCACTCGTGGTCGCCGGCCCAACCCCGCCTGGCACGGCGACCCAGTGGGAGGCTGTCGCCGAAAGCGGCCTATGGCACGACTGATCCGAACGTCACGCCCCGGTCACCGGCGCTGCCTCGCGCATTGACCGCGGCACCGCACCGTGCGCCAGAACAATTGTCCGCGATCCACCGTTCAGGCTTGCTGGTCAAAAATCCGCACCCTACCAATAGGCAACACACCGGCGATCGAGTGACCGGGTATCCGCGGCCCGATGCCGCTTCGAAAGCAGGAGGTCCACGTTGCCGGACACACATCGCGCGACACAGGGGACGGCTCCGGTGCCGCGGACCATGTTCCAGGCACTCGGCAAATTCGCATTCGCAGGGTCCGTAGCCGCGGCACTGTGGCTGGCTGCGAACCCCGGTGGCGCGGCGTACGC
Organism: Actinocrinis sp.; assembly: GCF_035653575.1. Taxonomy (GTDB): domain Bacteria; phylum Actinomycetota; class Actinomycetes; order Streptomycetales; family Catenulisporaceae; genus Actinocrinis. The sequence goes on along the minus strand of NZ_DASRBQ010000043.1, from coordinate 650 downwards.
GAACAGCACCGCCGATGCCGGCGCTGCGAAGCCACTTTCGGGACCGGCCTCGCGGTCGGTCACGCTGCCGACCGGGGAGCGGGTGGCCGTCCTGGTCGAGGGCGGCCGCACGGCGTATGTTCCCAGCGGGGTCAGCGGTTTCCTGTCATACCAGGCGGCTGACTCGGACCAGTACGTCGTCCCAGCCGAGGCGCGCCCCTACCTGGGCAGGCAACTGGATCCGTCGCTCTTTGACGTGTCGGCCCTGCTCCGGGCCCGGCTGGGCGCACCCGGAACCCATGTCCCAGTCAGCCTCGGTTTCGCCCCGGGCGCGAAGGTTTCGGCCCCGCCCGGGGTGGCCCTGACCTCGGTCGGTGGGTCGAGCGCTTCCGGTTACCTGACGGCGGGATCCGCTCCGGTCTTCGCCGCCGCGCTGCGCGCCTCGATCGGCGCAGACGTCGCGGCGGGCCGTCCGGCGGGCAGTGGCCCGCTGTTCGGCGGGCTCACCTCGATGCGTCTGGCGGTACCCGGGTTCGGTCAGGGCTCGGGGACCGGCGCGGTCGCGCCGCGCTACCCGCTGACCTTCCTGCAGATTGACGCCACGGACCTGACCGGCGCGCCGGCCGACAACGCCGAGGTGTTCGTGGTCAACACCGATTCGGTCACGCGGT
>NZ_DASRBQ010000042.1:0-40355 GCF_035653575.1 Actinocrinis sp. | reverse complement strand
GAGCATTGATCAGTGAGGCCGTGATGACGACAGACACAGGACTGCCCGGCGAGGCGGCCGAGCCGATCGACCCGGCCGAGCTCGCGGAGGCTCAAGCCGCCGAACCCGCCGCTACCGCTCCAGCAGCTCCCAGCCAGGCGGACGGCGACCCGGCCGCAATCGCTCCAGCTGCTACCGACACGGCCGTTGGCGATACGGTCGCAACCGATCCGGCCCCGACCGACCCGGCGGACGGCGATCCGGCCGGAACCGCCCCAGCCGCTACCGCCGCCGCTCCCGACCCGGCTGATGGCATCATTCCCGCTAGTGTCGCCGACCCAACGGGGACCGTCGCCGCCACCACCGCCCCAATCAGCGCCGACAGCACCGCTGCCGCAGCCCTAGCCAGTACCGTCACTGTTGCCGCCGCTCCCGATCCGGCCGGTGGCATCATTCCCGCCGCCGCTGTCACTGTCGCTCCCGACCCTGCCTTGATCGAGGCCGAGTCGGCGCGGCTCGCGGAGGCTGCGGCTCGCCGGTCGCGCAGGCGTCGCAACGCGTTGCGCTGGATTGGCGCAGTAGCCGTGACGCTCGCAGTCGGCGGTGGTACCGCGTTCGCGCTCACGATTCCCCAGCGCACTGACATGCCAGGCCTCGGCACTCCGTCGGACGGCCGGTACGCCTTCCCGCAGCTCAGTCTCCCGGCGCTTCCGGCCGGCCAGCCCGCGCCCGCTTCCTCAGCCGGGGCGGAATCCGGGCAGCACCTCGCCGATATTCGAAAGCTGCTGTTGCCGAAGCCCGTCGGTGCGACGACTCAGCCGGTGAAGAACGCCGTCAACGGCTGGCTCGCCGACGCGTCGCCGCTGTTCATCGACCAGGACGGCAAGCAAATCCTCGCCGAATACGGGCTACGACACACGGCCGCCGCGAGCTGGACCGCCGCCGACAACGCGACGACGACGATCTACCTGCTCCAATTCGCCGACAACAAGGCTGCCTCCGGCGCGCAGTCCGCGTTGGCGGACGGCAACCTCACGGCGCTGGACGAGCCCGCGCTCTCAACGGCGATCACCGGAGTACCGAACAACACCACGGCAAAGGATCTCGTCGTGCTGTCGAGCGGCGTGAACGGCGAGTATTCGACGGTAAAGGGCAGTGGCAAGATCGCCGAGTATGGGTCGTTCGTCTCGGGTGACACCGTCGCAGTGGTCACCCAATCCGGACCCACGAGCCTCCAGTTCGCACCGTTCCAGCAGGTGATGATCCTTCAGGCGGAACTGCTCCAGTAACCGGCCGCGGCGGCAACTCGAACCTGCGAGAACCCGGACGATAAGAAGGCCGGACAACAGCGGCGGGGCCTGCACCGATTGGATCGGTGCAGGCCCCGCCGTCTTACTTCGCCCATCATCGCGGCTGCTTTGTGGCCGCCGGCTCAGCGCCTGCCTACGACAGGCGGCCGAGGACCAGCTCGCGGACGCGGGCCGCGTCGGCCTGGCCGCGGGTCGCCTTCATCACCGCGCCGATGATGACGCCGACCGCGGCGTGGTTGCCGCCGCGGATCTTCTCGGCGACCGCGGCGTTGGCCGCGATCGCCTCGTCGATCGCCGCGAGCAGCGCCGAGTCGTCCGAGACCACCTTGAGGCCGCGCGCCGCGACCACCGCGTCCGGATCGCCCTCGCCCGCCAGCACTCCCTCGACCACCTGGCGCGCCAGCTTGTCGGTCAGCTCCCCCGCCCCGATCAGCGCGACCACCCGGGCCACCTGCGCCGGGGTGATCGGCAGCTCAGCCACGTCGACCCCGCGCTCGTTGGCGACCCGGGCCAGCTCGCCGGTCCACCACTTGCGGGCCTGATCGGCCGGGGCGCCCGCGTCGATGGTCGCCACGATCGAGTCCAGCGCCCCGGCGTTGACCACGGTCTGCATGTCGAAGTCGGAGATGCCCCACTCCTCGGCGAGCCTGCGCCGCCGCGCGCTCGGCGACTCCGGCAGCGTGCCACGCAGCTGCTCGACCCACTCGCGCGAAGGCGCCACCGGCACCAGGTCCGGCTCGGGGAAGTAGCGGTAGTCCTCCGCCTCCTCCTTCACTCGGCCCGAGGTCGTGGTCCCGTCGTTCTCGTGGAAGTGCCGGGTCTCCTGCACGATCTTGCCGCCCGAGGCCAGCACCGCAGCGTGCCGCTGGATCTCGTAACGGGTAGCCCGCTCCACCGATCGCAGGGAGTTGACGTTCTTCGTCTCCGAGCGGGTGCCGAACTTGGTCTCACCCTTCGGCCGCAGCGACAGGTTGACGTCGCAGCGCATCTGGCCGCGCTCCATGCGCGCCTCGGAGACACCCAGGGCCCTGATCAGCTCGCGCAACTCGGTGACGTACGCGCGGGCTACCGCAGGGGCCAGGTGCCCGGGAACCTCGATCGGCTTGGTGACGATCTCGATCAGCGGGATGCCGGCCCGGTTGTAGTCGACCAGCGAGTACTCCGCGCCATGGATCCGCCCGGTCGCGCCGCCCACGTGAGTGGACTTGCCGGTGTCCTCCTCCATGTGCGCGCGCTCGATGCCGATGCGGAAGGTCTGCCCCTCCACCTCGACGTCCAGGTACCCGTTGTACGAGATCGGCTCGTCGTACTGCGAGGTCTGGAAGTTCTTCGGCATGTCCGGATAGAAGTAGTTCTTGCGCGCGAACCGGCACCACTCGGCGATCTCGCAGTGCAGCGCGAGGCCGATCCGGATCGCGCCCTCCACCGCGGCGCCGTTCACCACCGGCAGCGAGCCGGGCAGCCCGAGGCAGGTCGGGCAGACCTGGGTGTTCGGCTCGGCGCCGAACTCGGTCGGGCAGGAGCAGAACATCTTCGTGCTCGTACCCAGCTCGACATGGACCTCAAGGCCCATCACCGGGTCGTACCGCTCCAGGGCCTCGTCGAACCCGAGGAGCTCTTCGGTCGTCACACTCATCTCGTGGGTTCGTCCTTCTACTTCTTGCCGGAGGGGAGCATGAGCGGCTCGGCCGCCTCGGTTTCCGCTGCCTGCTTGGCCTCGCGCATGGTGCGCTTGGCCAGCAGCAGGGTCACCACGAGCGTGGCGGCGTTCAGCGCGGCGTGCACGAACGCGAGCCGGTCGCCCTTGGCGCGGGCCGCGCGCAGGGAACGGGCCACGGAGAGAGCGGCGAGGACCTGGGTGCCGCCGAACATCGCGCGACCCACCGTGCTCTTGGGGACCTTGACGACCGGCTTGTCCTTCTTCGACCCGGCCTTCTTGGACTCAGTCTTGCTCACAGCGCCGGGACCTCCTCCAGGATCGGGTGCCCCCACCGGTCTTGCAGCGCCGCCTCCAAGGCCGCTCCGACCCGGTAGAGCCGGTCGTCCTTGAGCGCGGGCGCCAGGATCTGGAAGCCGACCGGCAGTCCGTCCTCCGGCGCCAGGCCGCAGGGCACCGACATGCCCGCGTTGCCGGCCAGGTTGGTCGGGATGGTGCACAGGTCGGCCAGGTACATCGCCATCGGGTCGTCCGCGCGCTCGCCGATCTTGAACGCGGTGGTCGGCGTGGTCGGCGAGACCAGCACGTCGGCGCGCTCGAAGGCCCGGTCGAAGTCGCGGATGATCAGGGTGCGCACCTTCTGCGCCTGCCCGTAGTAGGCGTCGTAGTAGCCGGAGGACAGCGCGTACGTGCCGAGCATGATGCGGCGCTTGACCTCGGCACCGAAGCCGGCCTCGCGGGTGAGCGCGGTGACCTCCTCGGCGCTGCGAGTACCGTCGTCGCCGACCCGCAGGCCGTAGCGCATCGCGTCGAAGCGGGCCAGGTTCGAGGAGCACTCGCTCGGCGCGATCAGGTAGTAGGCGGGCAGCGCGTAGTCGAATGAGGGCGCGTCGATCTCGACGATCTCGGCGCCGAGCTCGGCCAGCAGGTCCACCGACTCGCGGAAACGCTGCCGCACGCCCGGGGCGTAGCCCTCGCCGTCGAACTGCTTGACCACGCCGATGCGCAGGCCCCTGACTCCCTCGCTCGCGCCGAGGCGGGCCGCCTCGACCACCGGCGGCACCGGCGCGTCGATCGAGGTGGAGTCGAGCGGGTCGTACCCGGCGATCGCCTCGTGCAGCAGCGCGGCGTCCAGGACGGTGCGCGCGCACGGGCCGCCTTGGTCCAGGCTGGAGGAGAAGGCGACCAGGCCATACCGGGACACGCCGCCGTAGGTGGGCTTCACGCCGACGGTGCCGGTGACCGCGCCGGGCTGGCGGATCGAGCCGCCGGTGTCGGTGCCTATGGCCAGCGGGGCCTGGAACGCGGCCAGGCTGGCCGCCGAGCCGCCGCCGGAGCCGCCGGGGATGCGCTCGAGGTCCCAAGGGTTGCGGGTGGGGCCGTAGGCGGAGTTCTCGGTGGAGGAACCCATCGCGAACTCGTCCATGTTCGTCTTGCCGAGGATCACCACGTCGGCTTCCCGCAGCCTGCGGGTGACCGTGGCGTCGTACGGCGGCAGCCAGCCCTCGAGGATCTTCGAGCCGCAGGTGGTCGGGATGCCGCGGGTGGTGAACACGTCCTTGAGCGCGAGCGGTACGCCGGCCAGCGGACCGAGCCGCTCCCCCGCGGCGCGCTTGGCGTCGACGGCCGCGGCCGCGGCGAGCGCGCCCTCGGCGTCCACGTGCAGGAAAGCGTGCACCTTCTCGTCGACCTTGGCGATGCGGTCCAGATGCGCCTGCGTGACCTCGACCGAGGTCAGCTCGCCGGAGGCGATCGCGGCGGCCAGGTCAGCGGCGGTGCGCCGGGTGACATCGGAGCCTGATGCGGATGTGGACACCTCAGTCCTCCCCGAGGATGCGCGGAACCCGGAACCGGTCGTCCTCGGCGGCGGGGGCCTGGGCCAGCACCTCTTCGCGGTCCAGGATCGGCGTGCCGGCCGGCCGCACGACGTCCGCGCGGAAGACGTTGGTCAGCGGCTGCGCGTGCGAGGTCGGCGGGACGTCCTCGGTCGGCAGTTCGCCGACCCGGGCCACCGCGCCGACGATCGCGTCGAGCTGGCCGGCGAAGTGGTCGAGTTCGGCGTCACTGAGTTCCATGCGGGAGAGCTTGGCGAGGTGTGCCACCTCCTCGCGGGTGATCGAGGGCATCCGGGGCCTTCCTGTGCCGACTGGAGTCTGTGGCGTTGTCACAACACAACGCTGCGCTCCATCGTAGTCGGCGCGTGGCGACGGACTGTGTCGGTTTTCGCGCACCTGTGGATAACCGGCGTCCGGCACGCGGGGACGTCAGCGCACGAGGTATGACTCGCGCTCAGGTCCCGCGGAGCGGCCGTTGAGCCAGCGCGTGGCCTCCGGTGCGGGCAGCGCCTTGGCCAGTAGCCAGCCCTGCGCGGCGTCGCAGCCGAGCGCGGCGAGCCGGTCCCAGGTCACGTCATCCTCGACACCCTCGGCGACGACGTGCAGGCCGAGCGAGTGGGCGAGGTCCACGGTGGAGCGCACGATCGCGGCATCCTCCGGGTCGTGGGCCAGCCGGGCGACGAAGGACTTGTCGATCTTGATCTCGTTGACCGGGATCTTGCGCAGCAGCACCAGCGAGGAGTAGCCGGTGCCGAAGTCGTCGAGCGAAAGCCGCACGCCCAGCGCCTCCAGTCCGCCAAGCGTGGCGGCGGCGCGCTGCGGGTCTTCCAGCAGCACGCGCTCGGTGATCTCCAGTTGCAGCGCGGTCGGCGGGACGCCGTACTTGAGCAGCCCGGCCTGGATCGCCGGGACGAAGCCGGGCCAGTGGATGTCGCGCATCGAGACGTTGACCGCGACCGGGACCGCCAGCCCCGAGCGCCACCAGCGGGCGACCTGCGCGAGCGCCTGGTCGACCACGTACTCGGTGAGCTTGGGCATCAGCCCGGTCTGCTCGGCCAGTTCGACGAACTCCTCCGGGTTCACCGCGCCGCGGGTCGCGTGCTGCCAGCGCACCAGGCCCTCGAAGCCGACCACCTGACCGGTCGCGAAGGCCACCTTCGGCTGGTAGTGCAGCTGCACCTCGCCGGCTTCGAGCGCCCGGCGCAGGTCGCCGAGCAGCGCGAGCCGGTCGGGGGTGTTCAGGTCGCGGCCGGCCTCATAACAGGCGACCACGGAGCGGGACTTCTTCGCCAGGTACATCGCCACGTCCGCGCGCTGCAGCAGCTGCTCGAACTCCTCGGCGTGGTCGGGGTAGAGCGCGACGCCGACCGAAGCCTCCAGGTCGAGGGTGATGCCATGCAGCGGGAACGGGTCCTCGAAGATGTCGGCGAGCTTGCGCGCCGCCTCGATGGCCGCGGCCTCGTCCTCGACGTTGGGCAGCAGCACCGCGAACTCGTCGCCGCCGAGCCGCGCGACGGTGTTCTCGTGGCTGACCGCGCAGCCGAGCCTGGCCGCGACGACGCGCAGGAGCTGATCGCCCGTCAGATGGCCGAGGGTGTCGTTGACTTCCTTGAACCGGTCCAGGTCGAGCAGCAGCAGCGCCACGTGCCGGCCGGTGCGCGCGGCCTCGGCCAGCGCCTGCTCCCCGTGCTCGCGCAGCATCTTGCGGTTGGGCAGCTCGGTCAGCTCGTCGTGACTGGACTCCCAGTCCCGCTCCCGCCCGATCTCGGCGTTGCCGTGCACGATCAGCAGCACCGGGACGAAGAACGGCAGCAGCCCGGGATCACTCAGCGCCACCGAGGCGACCAGCGGCGCCAGCACCACCATCGCGCCGGTCGCCTTGACCTGATGCAGCGCCTCACGCCGGATCAGATCCATGAGCGGCACGCCGCTGGACAGGCTGAGCGCGGCCCAGACAAAGAGGTGATTGGCCGTCGCGTACACGGCGCCGGCCACGACCAGGGCCAGTGAGCGCTGCCAGCCGAGCGAGTCGCCTATCTGCAGCGGTTCCTGGAAGAAGAGCCCGAACACCATCCCGCCCAGGGCGAGCGAGACGGCGTATTGGGTCACGTTGAAGGTGGTGCGCCACCAGCTGTGCTGGTTGACCACGGCGCAGACGACCACGGCGACGGCCTGCGCGACGGCGGCGGCGTGCCAGCCGCACAGGGAGAGCAGCGCCAGGGAGAAGGCGACCGCGGTGGTGGAGCCGTCGTGCTCGTGCCGGGCCAGCACGGGGCGCAGCTCACCGACCACGACCAGCAGGCCGAGCAGCCATGCGGCACCGGAGCCGCGCAGGTGCCCGCTGCCGAGGTCCTGGATCACCCGGGCCGCCGCGTAGCCGATCACGCACGCACCGACGAGGTTGGTCAGCAGCAGGTATGCGCGAAACGCAAGCGGGCGCGCGACAGCGTCAGTACGGTGCACCGCCTGCGCCATCCCGCCCTCGCCCTGGTCTCTCATGCATTCCGGTCGCCGCCACACAGCCGGCGGCTGTGCCCGGCTGTGGTCCCGGTAGGCGCCGCCCGGATCCGACCGCCCCAGATTATTCGCAAGGCTCGTACTCCCGCGAGGGTTCGCGGCAGATCGTGACTCAAACAAGCCTGATTGAAATTGGCAGGATTACGCCGCCCCGGACGGGGAACCACCCACTGCGGACTCCTCCTGGCCTGCGTCTTGCGCAGGTCCGGCGGGCGGCCCCTCCGCCAAAAGTCGGCGAAAGCCCGCCTCGTCGAGCACCGGTACGCCCAGTTCGACCGCTTTATCGTGCTTCGAGCCCGGATTCTCCCCGACCACCACATATGAGGTCTTCTTCGAGACGGATCCGGACACCTTCGCCCCGGCGGCCTGCGCCGCCTCCTTGGCGCCGTCCCGGGTGAAGCCCGCGAGGGTGCCGGTGATCACCATGGTCAGGCCCGCCAGCGGCTTGGGCCCGGTGTCGGCCGGGACCGAGGGGCTGACCCCGGCGGCCAGCCAACGTTCGACGATCTCCTTGTGCCAGTCCACGGCGAACCACTCGACGATGGACTGCGCGATCGTCGGCCCGACGCCCTCGATCGCCGCCAGTTCCTCGGCTGTGGCCGTGGAGACCCGCTCCAGGGAACGCAGCTCGCGGGCGATCTCCCGGGCCGCGCTCGGGCCGACGTGCCGGATGGACAGCGCGACCAGGTAGCGCCACAGCTCGCGGGTCTTGGCCTGCTCCAGCTGCTCGATCAGCTGCTCGGTGGTCTTGGTCGGGACGGAGGGCTTCTTCGCGGTGGGCTTGGTGTAGAAGTAGGGCACCAGCTCGCGGTCGCCCTCCTTCGCGTCTTTGCCGCGCGCCTGTTGGTACATCCGCGGCGCGGCCAGCTTTTCCACCGTCAGCTCGAACAGATCGCCCTCGTCCCGCAGCGGCGGCTCACCCTCGTCCGGCTGGGTGAGCGCGACGGCGGCCTCGTATCCGAGGGCTTCGATGTCCAGTGCGCTGCGCCCGGCCAGATAGGCGACGCGTTCCCTTATCTGCCCGGGGCAGTGCCGCGCGTTCGGGCAGCGCAGGTCGATCTCGCCCTCCTTCTGGGCGGCGATCGGGGTGCCGCAGTCCGGGCAGTTCTTCGGCATCTGGAAGGGCCGCTCGGTGCCGTCGCGCAGGTCCACCACGGGCCCGACGATCTCCGGGATGACGTCGCCGGCCTTGCGCAGGATGACCGTGTCGCCGATCAGCACGCCCTTGCGCTCGACCACCTCCTGGTTGTGCAGGGTGGCGAAGCCGACCGTGGATCCGGCCACCTTGACCGGCTCCATGACCGCGTACGGGGTCACCCGCCCGGTGCGCCCGACCTGGACCTTGATGTCGAGCAGCTTGGTGGTGACCTCCTCCGGCGGGTACTTGAAGGCGATGGCCCAGCGCGGGTCCTTCGAGGTCGCGCCGAGCCTGCCCTGCAGCGCCAGGTCGTCGACCTTGACCACCACGCCGTCGATCTCGTGCTCGACGTCGTGCCGGTGCTTGCCGTAGTACTCGATGTACTCCTTGACCCCGTCGAGGCTGTCGACCACCTTGACCCGGTCCGAGGTGGGCAGCCCCCAGGCGCGCAGCAACTCGTAGGCGTGCGACTGCGAGTCGATGGTCAGGCCACGCCGGGCCCCTATGCCGTGCACCACCATGCGCAGCGGCCGCTGCGCGGTGATCTTCGGGTCCTTCTGGCGCAGCGAACCGGCGGCGGCGTTGCGCGGATTGGCGAAGGTGCGGCCCTCGGACTCCTGCATGGCGGCGTTGAACTCGTCGAACTGCGCCGCCGGGAAGTAGACCTCGCCGCGCACCTCGACCAGGTCCGGGACGGGGTGATCGGCGCTGCCGGTGAGCCGGTGCGGGATGCCCCTGATGGTGCGCACGTTCGGCGTCACGTCCTCGCCGGTGCGCCCGTCACCGCGGGTCACTCCGCGCACGAGCCGGCCGTGCTCGTAGACCAGGGCGATCGCCAGCCCGTCCACCTTGAGCTCGCACAGGTAGGCCGGCGTGAGGCCGACCTCCTTGACGACCCGGTCGTGCCAGGCCTCAAGCTCGGCGAAGTCGAAGGCGTTGGCCAGCGAGAGCATCCGCTCGATGTGCGGGACCGAGGTGAACTCGGTGGAGACCGCGCCGCCCACCTTCTGCGTCGGCGAGTCGGGGGTGCGCAGCTCCGGGTACTCGTTCTCGAGCGCGTCGAGTTCGCGCATCAGCGCGTCGTACTCGCCGTCCGAGATCGTCGGCGCGTCCGACACGTGGTAGCGGAAGCGGTGCTCCTCGATCTGCTCCGCGAGGTCGGCATGCCGGGTGCGCGCCGCGCTCAGCGGGTCGGTGCCGGCCGCGCCGCCAGCGGTTTCGCCAGCCATCGGATCGTCCCCTCGTGCTCGTCGGTAGCTCAAAGCTACCGGTCACCACCGACAAAACTAGTCAAGCTCTTCAAGAGCCCGAGCAGTGTCCCGGCACAGTTTGAGTGCCCGCCGGGCCCAGCCGGGCGAGGCTCCGGCCAGCCCGCAGGACGGCGTGACGACCACCGATTGGGCGAGGCGCGGACCCGGGAAGCCGAGGCGGCTTAAGGCGAGGACTCTGTCCGAGAGTCCCTTCACGGAGGGCGTCACGCCGGGGGCCGCGCTCGCCGGGTCTGCCGAAGGCACGATCCCGGCGAACAGCAGGATCTGAGACTCGATCAGCTCGCCGAGCGCTTCGTCGTGGCGCTCGCGAAGGAGCGACATATCGAAGGAAATCCCGGTGGCGCCGGCGCGACGTAACGTGTCGAACGGTACGTCAGGCGCACAGCAATGCACGATGACTGGAGTAGCTGAGGAGGCGTCGGCTGCGTTGTCGCCGAATCGCACGCCTTCGATGACTGTGCGCAGTTGCTCGCGCGCAACGGTTTCTTCAACGGCGCGCAGCGAACCGAATCCGCTCGCGGTCGGCACCGTTCCCTTCAGCACCCCAGGTAGCGCTGGCTCATCGAGCTGCAGGATTACGTGCGCCCCGGGGACACGCTTCCGCACGTCTGCGATATGCAGCCGTAGCCCTTCCGCGAGCGACTCGGCGACGTCACGCACCGCCCCCGAGTCGGCCAGCAACTTGTCGCCGTGCGGAAGCTCGACGGTCGACGCGAGCGTCCACGGTCCTACGGCCTGGATCTTGAGCGGTCCGGTGTAGCCCTGCGTGTACTCCTCCAACAGGTCCAAGTCGGAGGAGAGGTGACTACGTGCCCTGCCGTGGTCGCGTCCCGGCCTATCGGCGATACGCCAGCCCGAGGGCTGAACTTCCGCGTAAAGGTCCACCAACAGTGCGGTACCGCGCCCCACCATGTCAGCGCCGACGCCGCGTTGCGGCAGCTCGGGCAGGAAAGGCACTCCGGGACGCTCACCGAGCTCACCCATGACCATACGGATTGCCTCGGGCATGTCCTGGCCGGGCAATGAACCGATGCCTGTGCCAGACGGAGCCGAGAGCGGAGCAGAGGAAGGCTGCGGAGACGGTTGCGACTGGGCCTTTTCCTGAGGATCTGTGGTCACGCAACTGAGCGTAGACGCAATCGCCGGTTCCTCCGACTTAGCGAACGACGAGCAAATCCGCTGCGGAAATCGGTCGGTTCTGCAACACTCTGGCACTCAACGGGGTAGTGATCCTATGCGCCGGTCCGCAGCAGGTCTGGGCCGGTCCGGAACGGGTAGCAGCGTGTCTGACGTTGGCACTGACAGGGAGCAACGGCAAGCAGCGGCTAAGGAGGGAATCCGCGTGCAGACCATCTTCTTCGCGGCGGACGCCGCGCAACTGCTGCGGCTGGCGGCCGCCGGGGGCGACACCGACGGGCTCGACCTGGCCTGCGTGGATGCGGCGGACTTGGACCCGGCCCAGCTTCTGGAGCTGGACACGCTGATGACCGGCCACGACCCGGTCGTCGTACGCGAGGCGGTGCTGACTCCGGCGCGCGAGCTCGGTCCCGGACCAGGCGCACTGGCGCAGGGCACGGAGGAGCGCGTGGTGCTGTGCGTGCGTCCGGCGCTGCTCCGCAGCCTGCGCGGTCGCAGCAACGCCGAGCTCGACGAGATCGCGCTGGACTGGGAGCTGCGCGCGTGGGGAGCGGACTGGAACGCGCACCGCTACGGAGCGCTGCTGCGTTCCCTGGCACTGCTCGCCGAGGTGGCGCACAACGAGCGGCGCGGCGTGTACGTGCGGTTCGACGTCTGACGCGACGTCACATGCCGCTACGTATAAGAGCGGTTACGCACGCTCATGCATGAGCGACCCGCTACGCAGACGCTGAAACGCCCTGCGCAGCGGCGCTCGCGCGGCGCGTGGAGCTGATCGTCGCCGAACCGATCACGCGCGTGCCGTCGTAGAACACCGCGGTCTGCCCGGGTGCGATGCCGCGTGCCGGAGAGGAGAGCCGGGCCGTCACCACGCTCTGCGCGGCGTCGTACCGCACGCTCGCCGGCGCAGGCTCGCCGTGCGCCCGCATCTGCACCAGGCACTCGAACTCGCCCGTCGGAGCGGAGCCGCACCACCGCGGGTGGTCGCCGGAGACCTCGCTCACGGCGAGCTCCTCGGCGGTGCCCACGGTCACGGTGTTGTTGACCGGCGAGATGTCGAGCACGTAGCGCGGGCGGCCATCCCCGGCCGGATCGCCGATCCGCAGGCCCTTGCGCTGCCCGATGGTGAAGCCATAGGCGCCGGAGTGCGAGCCGACGACCGCGCCCGAGGTGTCCACGATCGGACCGGACTCGGTGCCGAGGCGATCGGCGAGAAAGCGGCGGGTGTCGCCGTCCGCGATGAAGCAGATGTCGTGCGAGTCCGGCTTGTCGGCGACGGCGAGCCCGCGCCGGTCGGCCTCGGCCCGCACCTCGGTCTTCAGCGAATCGCCGAGCGGAAAGAGCGCGTGCGCGAGCTGCGCGGCGTCCAGCACGCCGAGCACGTACGACTGGTCCTTGGCCGGATCGACGGCGCGATGCAGCTCACGCGAGCCGCCCGGACCGTCCACGACGCGTGCGTAGTGCCCGGTGCACACCGCGTCGAAGCCGAGCGCGAGCGCCTTGTCCAGCACCGCCGCGAACTTGATCTTCTCGTTGCAGCGCAGGCAGGGGTTCGGCGTACGACCCGCGGCGTACTCGTTGACGAAGTCGTCGACCACGTCGGCGTGGAAGCGCTCGGCCAGGTCCCAGACGTAGAACGGAATGCCGATCACGTCGGCGGCACGCCGGGCATCCCGCGAGTCCTCGACGGTGCAGCACCCGCGCGCCCCGGTGCGGAAGGATTGCGGGTTCTTGGACAGCGCCAGATGCACGCCGGTCACGTCATGCCCGGCTTCGACGGCACGGGCAGCCGCGACCGCAGAGTCGACTCCGCCGGACATCGCCGCAAGAACACGCATGGTTACTAGGGTACGTGGTGTCGCGAGCCGCGTAGTCCAGAGATCAGCGCAGGGTTCAGATGATCAGCCGGGATCCGCTCGGTGCTACGGTGCTTCGAGCGCGATGTCGATCGTGAACGGAATCTGCGTCTTCAACCGGCCGATATGCGTTCGCATCAGTCGGTAGGCGCCGCCGTAAAGCTCGTGCTCATGCACGATCGGCGCCTCGTCAGGGCCACACTCGATCAGCCAGAACGTAGGAATCCCCATCGCTGCGTAGATGATCGGCTTGTCTTCACGATCACGCTCTTCCGACTCGGGTGAGATCACCTCGGCAGCCATCACGAAGTCTTCCGGGGAAAAAATGCTCTTCTGTCGGCTGTATGCCTCGGCGCGAATGATCGACAGATCTGGCTCAGGGGCCGAACGCTGGCTGCGCTTAACCGCCATCTCGCGCATGACCTCGAACTCGGCGGGCGCCTGGCTGCGCAGGTGCCACCAAAGCACACCGACCACACCCATGTGCCATGCCTTCTGCGGGCTCACGACGAGGACCCCCCGGATCAGTTCGGTGTGCTTAGGCAGATTGTCCGGGAGGTTGTCGAGTGTCCAACCATCGTCGGGCGTCATGGGGAGAGTCGGCGCAGTCATAACACGGCTCCTTCCGGTTGCTGCCGGTGCATCCAGATTAGCAATCAGGCGAGGAAGATTGCTCAGCTCAGGCCGGCGGACCTGGCGCGATCGACCACCGCCGGAAGGGCTTCGAGCAGCGTCTTAACGTCCTCGGCGGTCGAGGTCCGGCCGAGCGAGAAGCGCAGCGAGCAGCGGGCCAGTTCGGGGCTCACACCCATCGCCAGCAGCACGTGACTCGGCTGCGCAATGCCTGCCGAACAGGCCGAGCCGGTTGAGCACTCGATGCCCTGCGCGTCCAGGAGGAGCAGGAGCGAGTCGCCCTCGCAGCCGGGGAAGCAGAAGTGCGCGATGCCGGGGAGCCGGTCCTCGGGGCCACGGCCCGGATCGCCGGACAGGACCGCGTCGGGCACTGCCTGGAGCACTCCGTCGATCAGCAGGTCGCGCAGCTCCGCCAGGCGCCGCGACTCGTGCTCCAGGTCACGGACCGCCGCCGTGGCCGCCGCCGCGAAGCCCGCGATCGCGGGGGTGTCGAGGGTGCCGGAGCGCACGTCGCGCTCCTGGCCGCCGCCGTGCAGCAGCGGGGTGAGCTCCGCCTTGCGGTCCAGCAGCAGCGCGCCGACGCCGATCGGGCCGCCGATCTTGTGCGCGGTGATCGTCATCGCGTCCAGGCCGCTGGCGGTGAAGTCCAGCGGCAGGTGGCCGAGGGCCTGGATCGCGTCGGAGTGAATCGGCAGGTCGTGCGCGTGCGCGACGGCGACCAGGTCGTGGATCGGCTGGACCGTGCCCACCTCGTTGTTGGCCCACATCACGGTGACCAGGGCGACGGATTCGGGCCCCGGATCGCGGCGGATCGCCTCGTGCAGGGCGGCCGGATCGACGCGGCCGTGCTCGTCCACCGGCAGCCAGTCGACGCTCGCGCCCTCGTGCTCGACGAGCCAGTGCAACGGGTCGAGCACGGCGTGGTGCTCGATCTTCGGCGCCAGGATCCGGGTGCGGCGCGGGTCGGCCGCGCGACGGGACCAGTACAGCCCCTTGACCGCGAGGTTGTCCGCCTCAGTGCCGCCGCCGGTGAACACGATGTGGCTGGGCCGGGCGCGCACCGCCTCGGCCAGCGCCTCGCGCGACTCCTCGACCACCCGCCGGGCCGCGCGTCCGGAGCCGTGCAGCGAGTTGGCGTTGCCGACCCGCGCGAACTGCTCGGTCATCGCGGCGACCGCGTCCGGGTGCAGCGGCGTGGTGGCCGCGTGATCGAGGTAAGTCATTTCACTCTCAAGCATAGTGGCCCCGGCGGCGCTGTCCCCTGCCTGAAAGGGATGCCGCCGGGGCCACTGGCTCGGGCTGAAAACGGTGCGCCGCGTGCCGCCGCGAGCCCGCTACTTGCGCTTCGCGATCTCCTCTGTGAGCTGGGGAACGACCTTGAACAGGTCGCCCACCACGCCGAAGTCCACCAGCTCGAAGATCGGCGCCTCGGGGTCCTTGTTGACCGCGACGATCGTCTTCGAGGTCTGCATTCCGGCCCGGTGCTGGATCGCGCCGGAGATGCCGGCCGCGATGTACAGCTGCGGGGAGACGGTCTTGCCGGTCTGGCCGACCTGCGACTGGTGCGGGTACCAGCCCGAGTCCACTGCCGCGCGGGACGCGCCCACCGCCGCGCCGAGCTGGTCGGCCAGCGCCTCGATCACCGAGAAGCTCTCCGCCGAGCCGACGCCGCGGCCGCCGGAGACCACGATCGCCGCCTCGGTCAGCTCCGGCCGGTCGCCCTTGGGCACCACGACCCGGTCCACGACCTTGGCCAGCTTCGCCGCGTCGGTCAGCTCCACCGACACGTCCACCCGCTCGGCCGCGGCCTGCCCGGGCGCCGGCGGGGTGGAGTTCGGGCGCAGCGCGACGATCGGGGTGCCGGTGGTGACCGTGGAGTGCACGATCGAGGAACCGCCGAAGATGGACTGCTCGGCGACGAAGGAGTCCCCGTCGAGCTTCAGGTCCACCGCGTCGGTCAGGATGCCGGAGTCGGTCTTGACCGCCAGCCGCGCGGCGATCTCCTTGCCCTCGGCGGTGGCCGGGACCAGCACCGCGGCCGGCTGCGCGTCGGCGACCAGCTTGGCCAGCAGCTCGGCCTTCGGCGCGACGACGTAGCCGCTCAGCTGCGGGTCGTCCGCGACGTACACCTTCGCCGCGCCGTACTCGGCCAGCTTGTCCTTGGCGTCGTCGTAGCCGGCGCCGATGAACACGGCCGCGGGCGTGCCCAGTTCGCGGGCCTTGGTGAGCAGTTCGAGGGTGACCTTCTTGACCGCGCCGTCGGCGTGGTCGACGAGTACGAGGATCTCAGCCATGACAGCTACCCGGCCCTTCCTAGACGAACTTCTTCGAGGCGAGGAAGTCGGCGAGCTCGACCCCGCCGTTGCCCTCGTCGGTCACGATGACGCCCTTGGCGCGCGGCGGCGCGACGGCCGCGTCGAGCACCTTGGACCAGGAGCCGGCCGCGCCGACCTTGGCCGGCTCGATCGAGACCGCGGCGGCGTCCAGGGTCTCCACCGGCTTCTTCTTGGCGGCCATGATCCCCTTGAAGGAGGGGTAGCGCGGCTCGTTGATCTTCTCGACCACCGAGACCACCGCGGGCAGGCTCGCCTCGACCACATCGTGGCCGTAGTCGGTCTGCCGGTTGATCTTGATCGAGGAGCCGTCGACCTCGACCTTGGAGGCGAAGGTCAGCTGCGGCAGGCCGAGCCGCTCGGCCAGCAGCGCCGGGACGATCGAGGTGCGCGCGTCGGAGGCCTCGCAGCCGAGGATGACCAGGTCGTACTCGAGGGTGCCGAGCACCTGCGCCAGCGCGTACGAGGTGGCCAGCGCGTCCGAGCCGGCCAGCGCCGGGTCGGTGAGGAAGACGGCCTTGTCGGCGCCCATCTGCAGGGCCTTCTTGTACGCCTCGGTGGCGTCCTCGGGCCCCATGGACACGACGGTCACCTCGCCGCCGTGCTTCTCGACCAGCTGCAGCGCCTCCTCGATGGCGAATTCGTCCATCTCGTTGATGAGGCCGTCCACAGCCGCCCGGTCGACGGTCAGCGTGTCCGGGTCCAGCCGTTTGTCGGCCGCCGTGTCCGGTACCTGCTTCACAAGGACGACGATCTTCATTGCTCCGGCGCCTCCCGCACGGTCGGTCTCACGGTGATCGGGTGCCGGACCGCCGCGGCGCGCCATGCGCACCGCCCGGACGGTTCCAGTCCCTCAGCCGAGGATACGGGATTCCGGCCACCAAACTACCGTTCAGTAATGTGTCGTGGGCCACAGAATGCCACACCTGCCAGGCCAGTACAGCGTGCAGCAAGGAAACAGCGCCGGGGCGCATCCTCGCTAAAGCGGGATACGCCCCGGGAGTAGGGCGGCGGTGGAGGCCGGCTCGTCAGCTGAGCCCGGCGTGCCGGTTGAGCTGCGGTTAGAGGTGCGGCGCGATGTACTCGGCGAACAGGTCGCGGCGCCGGTCCGGCCGCACGTGGCAGGCGACCAGATGCTTGCGGCCGTTGTCGGCCAGTTGCGGGATCTCGTCCCGGCACCGGCCTGCGGCCAGCTCGGCGAAGCGGCAGCGCGGGTGAAACGCGCAGCCGGACGGCACGTTGATCAGCGAGGGCGGGCTGCCGGGGATAGGCAGCAAGCGGTCCTGTACCGCACGGTCGAGGCGCGGCATCGAGCCGAGCAGGCCCCAGGTGTACGGGTGCTCCGGCTCGGTGAACACCGTCTTGGCCGGACCGTACTCCACTGCTTTACCGGCGTACATGACCATGATGTCGTCGGCGAGCTCGGCCACCACACCCAGGTCGTGCGTGATGATGATCAGCGCGCTGTTGAACTCCCGCTGTAGGTCGCGCATGAGGTCCAGGATCTGCGCCTCCACTGTCACGTCGAGCGCCGTGGTCGGCTCGTCCGCGATCAGCAGCTGCGGATTGCAGATCAACGACATCGCGATCATCGCGCGCTGGCGCATACCGCCGGAGAACTTGTGCGGGTAGTCGTCCACGCGCGCGTCCGGCTGCGGAATACCGACCCGGTCCAGCATCTCGATCGCCCGCTTGCGGGCCTCCGCCTTGGACACGCGGTGGTGCACCAGGTACGCCTCGGCGATCTGCTCGCCGACTGTGTAATACGGGTGCATCGCGGACAGCGGGTCCTGGAAGATCATCGCGAGCTTATCGCCGCGCAATTCCTCCAGCCGCTCCGGCGCCGCGGTGGTCAACTCCTCGCCGTCGAGCCAGATCTCGCCCGAGATCCGCGCACCGCCGCGACCGCGCTTGTCCGGGCGCTTGTGCAGGCCGAGCAGCGAGAGCGAGGTGACCGACTTGCCGGACCCGGACTCGCCCACGATGCCGAGCGTCTTTCCGCGCTCGACCCGGAAGCTGATGCCGTCCACCGCCTTGACGACGCCGTCCTCGGTCGGGAAGTGCACCCGCAGGTCCCGCACCTCCAGGAACGGCCGCGCTTCGCCGACGTCCCAGCCCGGAGTGAACTCGGGGAACTGGTTAAGTTCGTACTCGAACGGCGAGTTGACGATGGCGGGCTCGGCGGCGGGCTCCGGATCCGGGGCACGGCGGCGACCAGGGCCGCGGGAGAAGCCCTCGGCCCCGCCTGGGTCCGATTCGGCGGCTGGCGCGCTCTTGCCGTGGCGCCCGCTCATGACTGCCGCACCCGCGGGTCGACGACGGCGTAGAGCACGTCCACCACGATGTTGGCGATCACGATGAAGAATGCGGCGATCAGCGTCACGCCCATCATCACCGGGAAGTCGTCCTGCTCGATCGAGTTCACGGCGAGCAGCCCGAGGCCGGGCAGCGAGAACGTGACCTCCAGGAGCACCGCGCCGCCGAGGACCGTGCCCAGGTCCATGCCGAAGATGGTGATGATCGGCGTGAGTGCGGAGCGCAGCGCGTGCTTGTAGAGCACTTTGCGTTCCCGGACACCCTTCGCCCGCGCCGTGCGCACGAAGTCCTCGTTAAGGGCATCAAGCATGCCGGCACGCGTCATGCGCGCGTACAGCGCCGCGTACCCGAATGCGAGCGCGATCCAGGGGATCAGCAGGTGCTGCGCCCATTGCAGCGGATTGCTGAGGAAGGGCACGTACTTGGTACTCCATTGACCGGTCATCGCCTCAAGCAGCGGGCCGATGAAGTACACCGGCAGTGCCACACCAGCCAGCGCGATGCCCATCGAAGCCCGGTCGGCGATGCTGCCCTTACGCACCGCCGAGATCACACCGGACAGCACGCCGAACACCAGCCACAGCACGCCCGCGCCGACCGCGATCGAGATGGTGACCGGGGCGCGGTTGAGCAGCGTCGGCCAGACCTGCTCGTAGTTCTTGAAGGAGTAGCCGAAGCAGGGCGCGCTGCAGTGGATCAGCGAGACGCCGTCGCTGTACGTGCGGCCGCCGACGATACCGACGACGTAGTCGAAGTACTGCACGAACAGCGGCTTGTCGAAGCCGAAGCGGTCGATCACGGCCTGCAGCGCGGCAGGGTTCTGCTGCCTGCCGACGTAGCCGGCCGCCATCGACTGCGGGGTCTGGCCCGCCCACCGCGGCAGCACGAAGAAGATCCAGAACGTGATCAGGGTGATCACGAGCAGCAGGCCGACGGCGGCCAGCAGACGCCGGACGAGGTAGGTCAGCATCGGGATGGTGGCTCGGCGGCCCCGATCCTGGATCGGGGCCGCCGCTCGCCGTTCACCTGCCTTCGGATGACGGGGTGGTGCCTTGGTTCAGCGACGTTCAGCGACGCGCGGTCCGCTGCGTCACGGCTGCGTCAGCTCTGTCAGCTGCCTGTCACGCCGAGCACGGAGAAGTCCGGCTCGCCGAAGGCGGGCTGCATGAACCAGTTCGTCACGTTCGCCGGGTGGTAGACCAGCGCCTTGTTGTAGACCAGCGGTACGATCGCCGCGTCGTCCATGACCTGCTGGTCGATCTGGGTGCCGATCTTGTCCCGCGTCGTGGCGTCGGTCGAGGCCAGGTACTGGGCGAACAGGTTCTGCACCTGCGGGCTGCTGTAGTCGCCCAGGTTGGTCGAGCCGCTGCCGGGGTGGATGCCGTCCGGCGTGACGACCTGGTCCAGGTCACCGAACACGTCCGGCCAGTCCGCGCCCCACTTCATCATCGACAGGCCGATCTTGTTCGACTTGACGAAGGAGTCGTTGCCCGCGAAGGAGCCGAAGTACTTGTTCGAGGGGTACTTGTCGATCTCCACGTTGATGTTCGCCATCTTCAGCGCGGCCTGGATGGCGATCGCGGCGTTGACCTCCTTGGGGCGGTCGGCGCGGGCCGAGAGCTTCACGTCCAGCGAGTCGTTGTTGTTGAACTGGCCGGGCTCGGCGTGCCGGCAGGCGGTCAGCGCCTGCTGGGCCTGCTGCGGGTCGCCCTGGTTGCCGGGGGTCGGGTAGCGGTTGGACTGCGCGTAGCCGGCCATGTCCGGGGTGAGCAGGGTGGTGGCGATGTCGCCGCCGCCGAGTGCGCCGCCGAGGGCGGACTGCACCGTGGTCTTGTCCACCGCGTACTCGACCGCGCGCCGGCAGTCGACGTTGTCGAACGGCTTGACCTGCGTGTTGATCGTCATGTAGGTCAGCGCGTTGGTGTAGCCGTCGTCGGCCTGGGCCTTGAGCGTGGGGTTGGCCAGGATCTGCGACTGTGCCGTGGTGCCGACGCCGGTGCCGTCGAGGTCGACGTCAAGCTGGCCGTGCAGCAGCTCCTGGTCGATCTGGTCCTGGTTGACGTTCAGCTGCACGTCGATCTTGCTGGCGGTGACCTTGTGGATGCCCTCGGGGTCGGTGTCCGCCTTGAAGTTCGGGTTCGGCACCAGCACCGCCTCCTTGCCCGGGACGTACGAGGAGATCTCGTACTGGCCCGAGGAGACGATCGACTTGAAGTAGTTGGCGCCGGTGTCCTTGGCCCGCGGGACCGGGATCGTGTCAGGCAGCGCGGCCAGTTCGGGGAAGTCGGAGAACTTCTTGGTCAGGTGGAACTTGATCGTGTCGGTGCCGTCGACCTCGATGCCGGAGACGCCGTCCGAGGCGTTCTTGTCGAGGTAGGGGCCCTGGTAGTTGGTCTTGTCCTGGAGCACCTTGGCGAAGTAGTTCGGACCGAACTGCAGGGTGTCCTGGCCGAAGTTCGAGCGCTCGATCGCGTACTTCACGTCGGCCGCGGTGATCGTGCTGCCGTCCTGGTAGGTGGCGCCGTCACGCAGGTGGAAGGTCCAGGTCAGACCGTCGGCGGAGACCTCGCCGGTGTCGGTGGCCAGGTCCGGCACCAGCTGCAGGCCCGCGGAGCCCGGGGCCTGCTTCCAGGTCAGCAGCGAGCGGCCGTAGAGCCGCACGAAGTCCCAGGAGAACGCGTCGTAGGTGTCGCCGGGGTCCATCGAGTCCCAGTCGGAGACCAGGGCCATGCGCAGGACGCCGCCCTGGTGCGAGGACGGGTTCACGATCGTGGTCATACCGGCGTTGAAACTGCTCGTCGACGAGTTCGCGGCGCCGGAGGACGAGCTGCCGCAGGCCGACGCGGCGGTGGCGACGGCTATCACGCCCGCGGCCGCGGCGATGAGCTTGGACTTTCGCATGGTGCGGAGAAACCCCTCAGTGTGCGAGTTACTGTGCCGGCTGTTGGCCGGGTGGATGGTGGCGGTGGTGCGCGCCTCGTCGCGCGCGGCCGCGCTCAACGCGACCCCTTCGGGTCGAAGGCGTCACGCAGCCCGTCGCCGAGCAGGTTGAACGCCAGGACGGTGATGAAGATCGCCGTGCCGGGCACGATCAGGTACTCCGGATCGATCTGGAAAGTGCCGATCGCGGAGTTGATCATCGCGCCCCAGGACGGCGTCGGGTCCTTCACGCCGACGCCGAGGAAGGAGAGCCCGGCCTCGAACAGGATGTTGGCCGGGATCAGCAGGGTGGCGTACACGAGGATCGGCGCGAGCAGATTGGGCAGCAGCTCGCGCACGATGATCCGGCCCGGTCGCGCGCCGAGCGAGCGGGCCGCGGCGATGAATTCGCGCTCGCGCAGCGCGATGGTCTGGCCGCGCACGATCCGGCCGATGTACGGCCAGGAGAAGAAGCCGATGACCACGACCAGCACGCCGAACCGCAGCCCGTTGCCGGTGAGCCCGAAAGCGTTGTCCGGTAGCACGCCGATGATGGCGATCGCGAAGAGCAGCAGCGGGAAGGCCAGGAAGACGTCCATGACCCGGCTGATGATCGCGTCGATCCAGCCGCCGAAGTACCCGGCCGTCACGCCGAGCAGCACGCCGATCACGATGGCCACCAGGGTGGAGACCCCGGCGATGCCGAGCGAGACGCGGGCGCCGTACAGGATGCGGCTGAAGATGTCGCGTCCGTTGGGCAGGTCCACGCCGAGCCAGTGCCGGCCGCTGATGCCGCCCATCCCGCCGTAGGGGATCTGATAGTTCGGGTCGATCAGCTTGTTGTGCAGCGAGTCCGGGTCGTTGCCGCTGAGCGAGGAGAGCGGCCCGGCGAGCACCGCGGCGAGGACGAGCAGGATGACCACGAACCCGCCGGCCATCGCGACCCGGTCCTTCTTCAGGCGGTTCCACGCGATCCGGCCGAGGGAGCGCCCTTCGATCGCCGGACTGGCCGGCGCGGCGTCGGCGGCGGGCAGGAAAGTCCCGTCCGACTCCCGGGTGATCGTCATCGAGTCGCGTCCTCTAAAACCTTTGCGGCCCAAGCGGAGCGGCTGTCCGAGCCCTCGGCGCGACCCGGTAAGGCACGCACACCGGCACGGATCACCGCGACGTGTGCGGTGCTGCTCGCGGCGGCGCCTTGGTAGACGTCGCCAGGCATGGACCCTGCCCCAAACCTCTGATCGAAAGGAAGAGCGCGGCAGCCCCTGTTGCCCAACCGTGACCAGTCGGCCATGCCGCTGCTTTCAACCCTTACAGCTGGTG
Source organism: Actinocrinis sp. (assembly GCF_035653575.1). Lineage (GTDB taxonomy): Bacteria > Actinomycetota > Actinomycetes > Streptomycetales > Catenulisporaceae > Actinocrinis. The sequence goes on along the minus strand of NZ_DASRBQ010000042.1, from coordinate 18,134 downwards.
ACCGGGCGTATTCGAGCCGTTCCGGATCAGTTCGCGCGTTTACGGACATCGGCGGCATTCGCGGCGGACGCTGCGACGCGCTGCGGTTCGTCTCGACACCGCACCCCGGTCGGGTTCGCGGTCGGGGCGACACTACCGCGTGGCGCGCGGTGCCGGATACCAGGGACACTTTTCGGTACGAAGCCATCGCACAGTGTTATGACGCCGCCGTGATTGGCCGTGGCTGGATCACTGTGGCCTGGAACACGTTGTGCGGCAAGGACTTCGCTATCGCCGCGCCGCGGGGAGCACGAGGTCGAGAAAACGTTCGAGGTAGGCGTCGTCCACCGGCTCGCCGGCAATCAGCATTCGATGAACCATGGTCCCGGCGATCACGTCGAAGAGCAGGTCGGGTTCGGTGATCTGCGGGCCCTCGCCGCGGGCCTCGGCTCGGGCGGCCCCGGCGTACACGAGGTGCCGCTGCCGGTCGATGATCTTCTCGCGCACGGCGGCGCGCAGGCCCGGGTCGCGGGACGCGTGGGCGGCCAGCGCGAGGAAGGCGGTCTGCGTTTCCGGGCGGGCCAGCAGCGCTATCAGGTCTCTGATGGTGACGATGGCATCGGCGCGCACCGAGCCGGCGTCCACCGGCCGCAACGTGTCGAAGAGCTGCGCCATGGCGTCGACGACGAGTTCGGCCTTCCCCGGCCAGCGGCGGTAGAGCGTGGTCTTGGCCACGCCCGCGCGGGCGGCCACGTCGCCGAGGGTCATTCCGTCCCAGCCGCGTTCGGCCAGCAGCGCGCGGGCCGCGGTCAGGATCGCCTCGTCGGCGTCGGCTGATCGAGGGCGGCCGGTGTTCCGGCTCGGCGCGGCCGTAGCGGGAACACCGGCCGCACCGGACGCAGTTGTGGCCGTGACTGTATTTGTATTGCGCGTTGCCGTATTGGGGCCCTCATTGGTGACCGACGCCACGTGAACCGCCTTCCCGTCCGCCGCCAGATTCCGCTACGCTACGACTCGTATCGGAAGTCGTCCACTCCGGTACGGCTGAGCAAGGCGTCGCGGCGGCAGAAACCGAGGGCGCGTCCGGTGGGGACCGGGCGTGTGGATTCGCCGCCGCAGCCGGATCTTAGGCTCCGCACCGGGCGCGCCGCCGAAGCCGCCGGGGATGTGAGAATGGAGGACATGCGACCTTCGTTCTCGATGTCGGGTGTGGTGGACCTCTCCGCGCTCAAGCAGCCGTCGACGCCGCCTGCGGCTCCGGCCGCAGCGCAGGGCTCGAATCGGGGCGCGCCCGGCGGCGCGGGCCCGGCGTCAGCGGGCTCCACTTCACAGACCTCTACGTTCGTGGTGGACGCTACCGAGGCCGACTTCCAGTCCTCGGTGCTCGAGCGCTCACTGCAGGTTCCGGTGGTGCTGCATCTCGGCGCGGACTGGTCCGAGCAGAGCAAGCAGCTGCTCGGGGTGCTGGAACAACTGGCCGCGGAGTTCGCCGGGGGTTTCGTGCTCGCGCGCGTCGACGCCGAGGCCAACCCGCGGCTCTCGCAGGCCTTGCGGGTGCAGGGCATTCCGTCGGTCAAGGCGATCGTGGCCGGCGAGTTGATCGGTGAGTTCGCCGGGGCGCAGCCCGAGGCGCAGGTGCGGCAGTGGATCTCCGAGCTGCTGGCGCTCGCGCAGCGGGAGTTCGGTCTCGGCGGCGCCGAGGGTGCGGCCGCCGCCCCCGAGCCGCCGATGGACCCGGCACTGGCCGCCGCGTACGACGCGCTCGCCGCGGACGACCTGGACGGTGCGGCCCGCGCGCTGCAGAACGTGCTGAGCCAGAACCCCAACCACCCCGAGGCCAAGCCGGCCCTCGCGCAGGTGGAGCTGATGCGCCGGACCAGGAACGCGGACCCGGCCGCGGCGCTGGCCCTGGCGAAGCAGAACCCGAAGGACATCGAGGCGCAGTGCGCGGCCGCCGACGCCGCGCTGGCCAGCGGGGACGCGGATACGGCGCTGGCCCTGCTGCTCGCTGCGGTCCAGGGCTTCTCCGGCGAGGAGCGGGACCGGGCCCGCCGGCTGCTGCTCGACTACTTCGAACTGCTCGGCCCGCAGGACCCGCGGGTCGGCCCGGCCCGCGCACGGCTGACCTCACTGCTGTTCTAGCCGCTGCGGTGCGAACTGCCGTATTAAGCGCCGTATTCGGTAGCGGCTGCGGTATTAGCTGTATCCGGGCCGATACGTACGTCTTCGCTGGCCGGGCCTGCCGATACGCGCCGTCACGTATAGCACAAGCGCACGAGCCGCGGGGTCACTCGGATGAGTGGCCCCCGGCACTCCATTACTAACTATTTACCATCGCGCACTTCATAAAATCCGGTCGCGCTACGTAGTCACCCGCGCCAGCGGCGGCACGAAATGCCTGGAATTGCGGGCTGCCGCGGCCATCGACCCGCGATGAAACGCCCCGGCTCGCCGAAACCCGCCGGAAAGCACGGCCACGGCTTGGTTACCGGTCGGTAACGAACCCCTTGTATTACGTGCACGTGTCGAGCACGATCGCTCCTACCCGGTCCGACCGGTCCCTCCCCCACGGCGGGACCTGAGCGGTTCCCCACCGGGCCAGTGCCGGAGAGGGTGCGGTCCCCGCCCCAGCCGGCGCACTGCTCGCAGCGCCAACCGCCGCGTTCAACCTGCCGAAACCGCAGGTGACGCGGTCCCTCGGTTCCGCCGCGGCCCCGTCTCGCGGGCCGCGCAACGCATCAGGAGTGGACGTGAAGGACACCTCCGGCGCCCAGGTTCTCGGGCGCACCTCGTGGAAACGACTCGGCCTTGTCATGGTGCCGACAGTCATCGCCGCGGGCGCACTCTCCATCGCGATGGCCAACGGCGCCATCGCGGCCTCGTTCGCCGTCTCCGGCCAGCAGTTCAAGCTGACCGCCGGGTCGCTCACCGGCACCGGGTTCGTGCAGTACGGCACCGTCGACCACCACGCCGACGGCTCCCAGTTCCCGGCCGCGGTCTCCGCGTTCGCGTCGGCGGACATCAGCAACCTGTGCCAGTCGGTGGTCACCAGCATCCCGGTCATCGGCGACGTCACGCTGACCATCAAGGCGGGCGGCGGCAGCACCCCGGTGCACGCCGACAACCTGATCATCGACATGTCGCAGCTGAACGCCGGCGAGGCGGACTTCACGAACATCAACATCGGCCAGGACGCCTCGACGCTCAGCGGCAGCGCGACCGGCGCCAAGGGCACCCCCGGCCTGTTCGGCCAGCAGGCGGACAAGGCCACGCTCACCGGCGTGCAGCAGGTCGCTTACTCGACCAACGCGGGCAGCTTCCAGCTCCACGACATGTCGCTGAGCATGTCGATGGGCAACAACCCCTGCTTCTAGGAGCAACTAAGGTTCGGAGCAGTCCGTCCCGTTAAGCAGTCAGCAACCGCAAGGCGCGGGTGCGGGGCCGCAAGTCCCCGCACCCACCGCCTCCCTTACCGGAGCAGCCGCGATGACCACGCACACCCTTGACAGCCCGACGCCCCGTGAGCCGAGCCGACCGGCCGTAGTGCGCGCACTGCACGCCTTCCGGCAGTGGCGCAAGGGCAGGCCGTTCCCCGCAGGACTGCTCATCGTCCTGGCCGGCATCGAGCTGTGGCTCGCGCCGCTCTCCTCGATCGGAAACATCATCCACGAGGGCGTCGGCGGCGTATCCGCGTTCTTCATCGGCGCACTGATGATCATGTTCGGGCTGACCATCTGGTTCGCCCCGGCGTACCGGGTCTTCGCCGGGATCGCCTCGATCCTGCTCGGCCTGATCGCGCTGCCCGCCACCAACCTCGGCGGCTTCTTCATCGGCACCCTGCTCTCGCTGATCGGCGGCGGCCTCGCGGTGGCGTGGACCCCGCGGCCCGGCTGGGAGGCTCCGACGCGACGCGAGCGGCGCCGGCAGCAGCGGATCGAGGAGCAGCCGACCGAGCCCGGCGAGGGCGAGTCCTACCAGGCCGGCTCGTACGAGCCGGGAATGTACGAGAACGTCGCCGACCCGGCGGCGACGCAGGCGCACGGCGCCGCGGCCACGGGCGACGCCGAGCTCGCCGAGTTCGAGGCCCGCAGCCGCGCCGGCGCGGACGCCCCGACGATCAACCTTCCGGAAGTGGAGGAGCGCGGTGCCGACCAGCACCCGGAGGCCTGACGGAACGAGCCGGCGCGCCCTGGTCGCGATCGCCACCCCGATCACGCTGACGGCGGTCGCGGGAGCGCTGGCCCTGGCCGGGCCGGCCAGCGCGGCGGGCACGTCCTCGGTGCTGCCGTTCCCCACCTCGATCTGCGGCACCGCCAGTCCGAGCGCCAGCCCGTCGATCTCGGCCACCCGGTCCGCCACGGCGACTCCGCAGGCGAGCGCGAGCGCCAGCGGCTCGACCAAGGCGAACACGCCGAAGACGGCGGGCGGCTCGGCCTCCCCGTCGCCGTCCGCGTCCGGCTCGACCAGCCCGGCGGCGGGCGGGGCGACCACGCCGACCCCGACGCCCAGCGCGTCGAGCTCGTCCTCGGGCGGCTTCTGGGGCTGGCTCAACGGCGTGTGGACCTGGATCTTCGGCTCGCAGCAGCTGCCGAAGGCCGGCGCGGCGCCGGTGCTGAACGCGGCCTACACCAAGTCGACCGGCACGAGCACGAGCACAAGCGGCGGTGCCGCGGGCGCTGCGGCATCAGCCGTCGAGCAGGGCGCGACGAAGGTCGGCTCGGTGAGCGGCGGCACGAAGACGGTCACGCACAGCGGTGCGGTCAAGCAGGCGGCGACCGGCGCAGGCGCTCAGGCTTCGCCGTCGCCGACCGCGAGCTGCCTGCCGAAGTCGCAGATCAAGAAGAACACGGCCAGCTCGGACGGCAACACCGCGGCCAACGTGCCGTGGCACCTGTCCACGCCGTCGATGACGATGTACAGCCTCACCTACAACGGCGTCACGACGATACAGACCGCCAACGGACCCGAGCAGGTGCTGGACTTCACCGCCGCCAAGGTCACGCTGCTGAGCATGGTCACCTACTCGCAGCAGGGCGGCGGCAAGCTCCAGTACGTGGACGGCGGCCAGGGCCAGACGGTCACGCTGGAGAACGTGCACCTGTGGTCGACCTCGTTCACCGCGGACGTGCTCGGCCTGATCCACCAGACCTTCACCCCGCAGAACCCGGGCCTGCTCACCGTGCTGCAGGGCCTCACCATCCCGCTGCCGTTGCTGTTCACGAACGTCGAGGCGGACAACGCGTTCCTCAACACCGGAACCATCGCCATCCCCGGCTTCAACGGCCACGGCAACTGATCACGGCATCGCTCGAACTACAGCGTCACTCGAACCACAGCGTCACCTGAACCACCACGGCACCACCCCACCCACAGCGAGGGCGGTCTGGACAACGGAGTCCAGACCGCCCTCGCGTTGTGTGTGGCCGTCAGCTCAGCTGTTGCCGCCGAGCAGGCCGCCGATGATGCCGCCGGCCACCGCTCCGCCCAGGCCGCCGCGCGCTCCGCCGGCGACCGCGCCCGTGGCCGCGCCGACCTCGGCGCCGCCCGGGTGGAAGTAGCCGGACTGCAGGCCGACCCGGCCGGGCCCGGTGAGCCGGTTGAACACCAGGTTCCCGCCGCCGCCGAGGATGCCGGTCTTCAGGCCGAAGACCTTCTGCTCGTACTTCACGCTCATGTCCCGGTAGATCCAGGAGCCCGGCTCCACGTCGATGATCTCGCCGGGCTGGAGCACCACCTCGAAGGCGTTGCCGTGCGCGTGCAGCCACAGCAGGCCGTCGCCCTGGTGCGCCTCGAAGCGGTCCTGCCAGAAGCCCTGGCTGCCGAACAGCATCGAGCCGATGCCGCGTACCCGCTCGAAGTTGTAGGCGAGGTTCGCGGTCGCGGCCAGGAACTGGTGCTCGCGCACCAGGATCGCGCTGCCGTGCGGCACGTTGAGCGGGAAGACCTGGCCGGCCGAGTCCCGGGAGAAGGCGATCTCGCCGAAGCCGACCGCCTGGGTCATGAAGATCGGCATGCCGCCGATGACCCGCTTGAACGCGCCTTTGAGCGGCATGATCTGGATGTCCACCTGCGGCTGCTTCCACAGCACCACGTGGTGCTCGAAGTAGACCGGGACCTGGCCGTTCATGGCCAGATGCAGGACCGGCACGATCTGGCCCTCGATGCGGAACGCCACGCCCGGGCCCTGGCCCTGGGTCACGTGGGATGGAAGCAGGCTTACCTGGGCGGTCACTGGTGGTCCCCCTCGATGCTGGGTGTGTCCGCGACCGCGATCGAGCGGTCCGCGGGTCGCCGAGTCGACGGCGCGTCGTCCCGTTGACCCGCGAGCATACGGCTTCGTGGGGCTTTCCGGTGCGCGTGGGCGCAGAGCCCTGTCAGGGCGGGCCGGGTCAGTCCAGGCCGTCAGTCCAGGCCGAGATCGCGGCGCAGTTTCGCGACATGCCCGGTCGCCTTCACGGCGTACTGCGCCAGCTCGATCTTCCCGTCCTCGCCGATCACGAAGGTGGAGCGGATGACGCCGACGACGAGCTTGCCGTACAGCTTCTTCTCGCCGTACGCGCCGTACGCCTCAAGCACCTTCTTGTCCGGGTCGGACAGCAGCGGGAAGTTCAGCCCGTCGCGCTCCCGGAACTTGGCCAGCTTCTCCGGCTTGTCCGGGGAGAGGCCGAGCACCGCGTATCCGGACGCCGCCAACGACTGGAGCGAGTCGCGGAAGTCACAGGCCTGCTTCGTGCAGCCCGGGGTCATCGCCGCCGGGTATACGTACACGATGACCTTGCGCCCGGCGTAGTCGGACAGCGATACCGGCTTGCCGTCCGCGTCCTGCAGAGTGAACTGCGGCGCCTCGGTCCCGGGTTCCAGTCGCACTGACACTTCGGCCGTCCTGTCTCTCGGTGTCTGTTGCCTGCTTTCCCGCTCCTGATGGGCGGGCCACCAGCCTACGAGAGCGGGCCGACACGGTCGCCCCACTCGGCCCGACCGGGCCGGGACTGCGCCAGGCGGCTGACGCGCGCGGACCCGGCGGGGCGCCGGGTCGAGGGAAAACCGCAAAACGGGGTAGGCGGTCCCGAGAAGGCACGAGCGAGGGAGTTCGAGCGATGGCGGAGAACAACGATAGCCGGACCCACCCGGGGGTGATCGACGTGGCGAAAGACGAGGGAAAGAAGGGCACCGCGGCCGCCAACCCGATCCTGGTTGTCACGCCGCACGGCGAGGTGGCCGGTTCGCAGCTGGAAGGCAGCACGAACGGACATCGCGACGGCGAGACGCGGATCGAGGTGAAGGACACCAGGTCGCCTGCCGAGATCGAGGCAGACCTTGACCGCACCCGGGAGCACCTGTCCTCGACGCTGGACGAGCTGTCCGAGCGGCTCAGCCCGCGCGACCTGCTTCGGCGCGGCGGCCTGCGGGTCAAGTATCAATTCGTCTCGGAAGGCACCGGGGAACTGCGTAAGCAGCGGGTCGCCGCTTTGCTGGGCAGCCTGGGTGTGGTGATCGGCGGGATGGTCGCGCTGCACACGGTACGTGGCCGCGCTTCCTAGGGCCTGCTGTCAGCCGGCTCGTCCCGAGCTCGTGCCCCGACAGCCTGAACGCTTATGCGACTCAGGCCGCCGGGGCACCGTGCGTGCGGAATGCGCTAACGTCGGGGCGTGAGTCCCCGATCCAAGTCCGACGACGAGAAGCCGACCGCGCCCACTGAGAGCGCCGGGTCTATCGACAAACTGCCGATCAAGATGCTGCACGACCGGGTCCTGGTCCGGTCCGACGGCGCCGAGGGAGAACGCCGGTCCAGCGGCGGGATCCTCATCCCGGCGACCGCGCAGATGTCACACCGGCTGGCATGGGCGCAGGTCGTGGCGATCGGGCAGAACGTACGCACAGTCGAGATCGGCGACCGGGTGCTGTACGACCCGGACGACCGCGCCGAGGTGGAGGTCCGCGGCGTGGAGTACGTGCTGCTGCGCGAGCGTGACATCCACGCGGTGGCCGCCGAGCGTCTTGGCGACTCCAGCGGGGCGACCGGCCTGTACCTTTAGGCCATGGGCGCGGGCGGGCAGGCGAACGGGGCGGGCGCGGACGACGCCCCGGACCCTTCTGCCGCCGCTGAGGCTCCGCCCGTTGACACGGCTCCGGCCGCTGACACAGCCGTGCCCACGGCAGCCGACGGCGAGACTGCAAGCCCTCCGCAGAGCGTGAGTCACGCCGCTGATCCGGTGCCGGACTCGGCCGACACCGCCTCGGGTACCGACGCCGAGCTTGCCTCGTCGGAGCCTGCGGTCGCGGCCGACGCCACGTCTTCGGCGCCGGCGGTCTCAGGCGACTCACTGGCTGCCGCGCTGCCGCAGCGTTCCTACTTCACCTACGCCTTCGGCCTCGCCGCCGGGGCGCTGTCCGCCTACCTCCTGGTCCGCGGGATCGCACGCGCCGGCGGGGTGATCACGACCGTGCTGCTCGCGGCGTTCCTCGCCGTCTCCCTCAACCCCATCGTGACCGCGCTGAGCCGGCAGACTCGGGTGCCGATGCGGCGTGCCGGCGCGGTGCTCACGGTCGCGCTTGGCGTGATGGCGCTGGTCGCCGGGTTCCTCGCGGTGATCGTGCCGCCGGTGGCCGCCGAGGTGACCGCGCTCGTGCACGCCATTCCGCACGTGCTGCAACAGATCCAGGACCGCTCGACCTATCTCGGCAGGCTGGAGGCGAAGTATCACGTCGCCGCCAAGGTGCAGTCCGCGCTTTCCTCGCGAGGCCTCGGCACGACCGCCGTGTCCGGGATCGTCGGCGCGGGCAAATACGTGCTCTCAACCCTCACGTCCACGCTTGCCGTGGTCGCGCTGACGATCTACTTCCTCGCAGGGCTGCCTAACATCGTCGCGGTGGCGTACCGCGCCTTCCCAGCCTCACGGCGCGACCGGGTACGCGTGCTAGGCGACGAGATCCTCACCCAGGTCGGCCGGTACATGCTCGGCTCCGCGCTTAACGCATCGATTGCGGGGCTGGCCACCTACATCTGGACCGCCGCCTGGGGCATTCAGTACCCGGCAGCGCTTGGCCTGCTCGTCGCGCTGATGGACATGATCCCGGTCATCGGCTCGACCATCGGCGGAGCGATCGTCACGCTCGTGGCGCTGACCGTATCAACACCCGTAGCCATCGCGACCCTGTTGTTCTACATCGGCTTCCGGCTGACCGAGGACTACGTGCTGCTGCCGAAGGTGATGCGCCACGCCGTGGACGTGCCGCCGATCGTCACCGTGGTCGCGGTCCTGGTCGGCGGCTCGCTGCTGGGCATCATCGGCGCCCTCGTGGCCATCCCGACCGCCGCCGCGCTCAAGCTCATCACCGTCGAAGTGCTGATTCCCCGCCTCGACCGCCGATGAGGCTACACTCGGTGACCAAGCCGTCGCTCGTTAGAGAGCAGTGCTCGTGTACGTGTGACGGAGCGAGGCGCGGCGCACTAGGCTAAGTGCGCCATGGATGCAGACTTCGGATGAGTAGCGGCCACATTGAATAGCAGTACTGACCTCGTCGTCCTCGGCGCGGGACCGGCCGGGCTTTCCGCCGCGTGGCGAGCCGCCCGCCGGGGTCTCTCCGTCGTGGTTCTCGACCGCGCCGACTCCGTCGGCGGGATGGCCGCCTCGTTCGACGTGGCCGGTGTGCGAGTCGATTACGGCAGCCACAGGCTCAACCCCGACATGCCGGCTTACGTGCTCGCCGACCTGCGCTATCTGCTCGGCGGCGACCTGCAGACCCGCTATCGCGACGGACGCCTGCTGCTCGGCGAGAAGTGGATCACATATCCGTTCAAGCCGCGGGAACTGGCCCGGGCGCTGCCCGCCGTGCCGATGGCGCGCGCCGCGTTCGAGGCGATCTCGACGCCGTGGCGGCGGTCCAAGGCCCCTGAGAACCCGGACACGTACGCCGAACTGATGCGCGCAGGCTTCGGTCCGACGCTGTACGAACAGGTGTACGCGCCGTACGCGCGCAAGCTCTGGGGTCTGACCGGCGACGAAATCGACGCCGACCAGGCGCGCCGGAAGGCCGGGGCGCCTACCGCACTGGCAGCTTTGGTGCGCTCGGTGCGTTCCGCGATGTCGAGCGAATCCCTCGCGTACTTGTACCCGCGCCGCGGTTTCGGGCAGCTGTGCGAGACACTCGCCGATGCAGCGGTAACAGCGGGAGCGCGGCTGCGCCTCGGTGCGATGGTCGAGCGGCTGGACGTCGGCGAGAGTGATATCGCGGTACGGCTTGGCCGCTCCGAGCACCACACCGCGGCGGCCGAGCGTGGCGGCTGGTCGGGGCTGGATCACTGGGAGTCCAGTGGCTGGCTGCGCGCCCGGCACGTCTTCTCCACGCTGCCGCTGCCGTTGCTGGCCAGGATGACCTCGCCGGGCGCGCCGTACGAGGCCGTCGAGGCCAGCGGCAACCTGCGCTTCCGGGCGATCGTGCTGGTGTACGCGGTGCACCGGGGCGGCCGCTGGACCAAGCACGACGTGCACTACATCCCGGCCTCAGGCACTCCGGTCAGCCGGATCTCCGAGCCGGCGAACCACCGGATCAACCCCGAGGACCCCGAGGACCGCTCGGTGGTCTGCTTCGAGTTGCCCTGCGACATAGGGGACGAGATCTGGAACGCCTCGGATGAGGAGCTGGCCGACGTGATCGGGGATGCGGTACATCGCACCGGTCTGCCGCCGCTCAGCCTCGAGTGGCTTCAGGTCAAGCGACTGCGTAACGTCTACCCGGTCTATCAGCGTGGCTATAAGGAACACCTGTCCGTGCTTGAGGACTGGGTCGAGCAGCTGCGCAACGTCACGACATTCGGCCGGCATGGGCTGTTCACGCCGGACAACACGCACCACGCGATGGTGATGGGTTACGAGGCCGCCGACGCGCTCGGCTCCGGCAAGTTCGACCATGACCACTGGTCGGCCGCGCGCGACCGGTTCGCCCAGCACATCGCCGAGACCTGACCGGACCGGCCCGACCGACGTCCCGACCCGACCGGCCCCGGTCAGGCGGCGTTCCATCCCGGCTTGTCCGGAACCTGACCGCCACTCACCGCCAAGTCACACCGGTCCCTTACCTCGTTTTTAGGCTGGCCACAGGAAACTGCGGAACAGTTAAGGCACAGGAGAAGCCGCCGGGGCTGACCGGGATCGCCGGGCCCGATTGCGAAATCGGTTACTGGGTACTGATCCCCCGCTCCGGACCCTCGGAACGTCCCGGGTCCCGGCGGCACCTGTCCAGGTGTCGTCGCGCCGGGGCGGGAACTGGAACCGGCCGTGTGGAGGGCGTCATGACTGCGCTGGATCTGCCGAATCGGGGCGTCCACACCGGCCGACAGGTCCGGCCGATAAGCGGACGCTGGGCTCTCGCGGCCGGCGGCAGCGTCGAGACCCGGGTACGTAGGCGCGGCTGGAGCCCGGCGCGGCTGATGCACCGTACCGACGTTCGAACCCTTCCTCTCGTCTCGGGCGCGCTTATCGTGGGCGACCCGGTGCATCTGACGGTGGGTGAGGTCGCCGTCGCCGTCGATAAGACGCACTCGGTGCGCCTTACCTTGGCCGAGCTGACCGCACTCGGGAATCGCCGCTACGCGACCGAGCTCATCGCGTCCGCCCTCGGCGAGGACGCAGGCCCGGATGAGATCGTGCGCCTCGAGGGCTACGCGGACCGGATCCGCGGCGGCGCGCTGCGGATCGTGCTCAGCGGCCCCGCTCCTACCGGACTCGGCGGGCCCGGTACGCGCATCCGCTTGTCAGCCATCTTCGACCGCTGATTAACGGAACGATCGGCGCCGCGCGGTCAGAGCCCTGTGACGGTCGTGTGCGCACGTGTTCTGATTTCCTGGCCACGAACGGTTTCCTGTGGGACACCCCGCGTTCACCTACCGTTCCCTTTCGCCTGCGAGAAAAGGAGCCTGCCGGCCAGGAACGGAGGCGCACGGCCGGCGAACGGCTTACGGCCGCAGCAGTTCTCCGAATTGGGGGTTACGCCATGGCCCGGTTCTACCGCCCAGATCGGATCGACTACGACGTCGTGGTGCTGGACCACCAGACCGGCACCAGCCGCTGGGCGACCGCCGGGGTGGAGGTCGTGGAGCGGCCGCAGGCGCTGGTCGACGGGGGCGGTTCGATGGCCAGCGAGGCTTTCCGTGGTTACGCGGCCTCGGTCGCGCCGCGGCTGCGCGACTTCGCCGATCATATTTCCGGCGCGGACAAGATCGGCGCCAACGTGCACCGCTACGAGAGCTACCAGGCGGTACGCGCGGTCCTACGGGACGAACAGGGCGTCGTGCTGGCCGAGGTGCGGTGTGATGGCTCCGTCACGATTCCCGGCGAGCTCGACGAGGATCTGCGCCGCCAGTTCATCGGCATGATCAACGGCTGGCTGCCGATGACGATCCGCGAGGTCGACCGCAGCTCGTACCAGAACGCGCTCGCCTCGCTGGTCAAGGCGCGGCGGGTGGTGGACGCGATGCTGCGCGAGGTGGTGGGGCTGGCGGCAGGCGGCCTCGATCCGATGCCGTGGGAGAACGTGGCCGAGGCGATGGGCGTGCCGCCGGAGGCGCTGGATTCCTGGTATCGGGCACCGGACAGCCTCACGAAGTGACTATTGTTGCTCCGACCCGCTCTCGCACTGCGCCCGAAGCCGGCTGGCCGAAGCCGCGGCCTACCGGCCACCAGGGCCGACTATCCCCAGGGGCTGTGACTTGTCCGGTACCGTGACGTATCTCGAAGCGATCGTGATCGGCCTGGTGCAGGGCGTGGCCGAGCTGTTCCCCGTCTCCAGCCTCGGGCACGCGGTGCTGATCCCGGCCTTCATCGGCGGCAGCTGGGCGAGCACGCTGGACATGACCGCGAGCCAGTCGCCTTACCTGGCGCTGGTGGTGGCGCTGCACGTGGCCACCGCCTGCGCGCTGATCCTGTTCTTCTGGCGCGACTGGGTGCGCGTGATCAGGGGGCTCGTCAGCTCGGTGCGCAACCGGCAGATCCAGACCCCGTACGAGAGGCTGGCCTGGCTGCTGATCGTCGGCACGATTCCGGTCGGCCTGGCCGGTCTGGTGCTCGACAAGCTGCTGCGCCAGCACCTGGGCAAGCCGGTATGGGCCGGGCTGTTCCTCGCACTCAACGGCCTGATCCTCATCGGGGCCGAGCGGCTACGCGGCGGCGGCGCAGCGGCGGAGACGGCGGGCTCGGGACGCAGGGCGGATCGGGGCGGGCGCGGCGAGCGGGCCGCGGCGTCCGTGATGGCGAGCGGCGGCAGCCGGCGCAAGCAGAGCACGGCGACCCTGGAGCCGCCGCGCGAACTGGACCGGCACGGCCGTGAGCTGCCGCCTGAGATCGCCAGCGATGTGCGGCTGGCCAGGCTCTCCCGGGGAACCGCGGTGCAGATCGGCGCGGCGCAGATCCTCGGCCTGTTCCCGGGCCTGAGCCGCTCGGGCGCGACGATCGTGACCGGTCTGTTCAAGGGCCTGCACCACGAGGACGCCGCGCGTTTCGCGTTCCTGCTGGCGACGCCGGTGATTCTGCTGGCCGGCCTGTACAAGCTGCCGGAGCTGGCGAAGCCGGAGAACTCAAGCGTGGTCGGTCCGGCCATCGCCGGGTCGCTTATCGCGTTCGTGGCCTCGTACATCTCGGTGCGTTACCTGGTGCGGTACTTCGAGACCAGGACGCTCACGCCCTTCGCGATCTACTGCATCATCGCGGGCGTTATCTCGGTGGTCCGCTTCGCCTGAGCCGCGTCCTAGGACGTGGCGCGGGCCGCGGCCTGCATCTCGGCCATCGCGTTCGCGCAGCCGAGGCCGGGCGACTGGCGCAGCTTCTGCGCGATGATGCTCATCGCCCTGCCGACGACCTCGATCTCCTCCGCGGACATGAGGTCGATGAACAGCTCACGGACATCGTCTACGTGTCCGGGTGCGGCCGAGCGCATCAGCTCCCAGCCCTGCTCGGTGATGACCGCGAACGCGCCGCGCCGGTCCGACGGGCAGTCCTGCCGCTCGACCAGCCCGGCCTTCTCCATCCGGCCGATCTGGTGGGAGAGGCGGCTCTTCGAGAGTGAGGTGCGGTTGGCCAGCTCGGTCATCCGCAGCCTGCCTTCGGCGGACTCGGACAGCTCGACCAGCACCTGATAGTCGGTCAGGTTCAGGTCGTGCCGGTCGTGCAGCCGGTCCTCCAGCTGCGCCGGAAGCAGTCGCATCACTTCGAGCCAGGCGCGCCAGGTGTGCTGCTCGGCGTCGGTCAGCCAGCGCGGCTCGGCGACGCTCGTCGCCGTGCCGCCCGCTTCCGTGCGCATCTCTTCCAGGCTCATAGGCCCATGATACCTTGCAGTAGTTGAACTATGAACATTTTATTCGCTGGAAGGATGCACGGCCGCAGTTTCGCGGCTCGGCAAGTCCTCTCCAGCCTCATCGTCGACCCTTCCGGACGCCACCGCGTCGGACCCGTCCGCACCGTCCCGCAGGGAAGCTGACGCACTGTCCCGCAGGGACGCTGATGCACCGCCTGACTCCTCGGCGCCGCGATCCGGCCTCTCCCCCGCCGCCTCCTCGATCTCCAGCAGCGACGCGCTGTGCAGCTCCCGTTCGGCGGCGGCCTTTCCGCCGCGCAGCCCGAACAGCCGCTTGGCCAGCAGCAGGTAGAGCACCGCGAGCACGTTGATCACGAAGGTCGCGATCTTGAACGCGGACTGCTTGGCGATGATCTCGTGGATCTCGATCGGCAGGAACGCGGCCGTGGCCACCACCGCGAAGTACTCACCCCAGCGCTTGGCCAGCCACAGGCCGACGGCCTCGATCAGCTCGATCACCGCGTAAGCGGCAAGCAGGATCGCGACGACGCTGAGCGTCGAGTGCTTGTAGTTGAAGGACTTGCGGATGGTGTCGACGATCGAGGAGTGGTCCAGGTCGTAGCCCCAGTGCGTGGCCAGCGGCTTGAGCAGGGTCAGGTCCCGCTCGAACAGCTGGGACAGCGCCTGCTGCGAGTTCTCGAACCGCCATACCGCGTAGGCCGCCGCGCCGACCAGCAGGAAGCGGAAGACCCGCTCGACCGCGAGCAGCCGCATGATCAGCAGCGAGCGCAGCACCTTGCCGCGCGGGACCACGGGCGCGTCAGCCGCCGGGCCGCTGGCCTTCGGCTCCTCCAGCACGAAGTCGCCGCACCGCAGGCAGCGCCAGGCCGGGCCAAGTGCCGTCTCGGCCTTGATCCGGTCGCGGTACTCCGGTTCGACGGGCTCGTAAAGGACGTGCCCCCGCCGCGCGCAGTGGCGCCTGTTCCAATCCATGGCCACAAAGATTAAGTGCCGGAGCGCGGCTGTGACAGGAATCTCGACAACCCCCGCACTTTTTCCCGACCTAGCGTCGGTAAGATAGTTCCGCGCACGTCGCGCCTCCAGAGCTCAGCCGAAACAGCAAGGATCACCCATGCCCGAAATGGCCGCGATCATGAACAACTCCGGCCAAAGGAGCGCCTTCGGGCGGTATTTCCTGCCGGTCTCCCTCGCCGAGGGCGTCTCTTTCCTGGTCTTGCTGTGCATTGCCATGCCGCTCAAGTACGCCGCCGGCCTGCCCATCACCGTGACGATCACGGGCACGGTGCACGGCTTGCTGTTCATCGCGTACGTGGTGCTGGCGCTCGACGGCTGGCGGCAGCAGCGGTGGAGCATCAAGCGCGTCGTCTGGGTGCTGGTGATGTCGGTGCTGCCGACCGGTGCTTTCTTCGCGGAGCGCTCGGTGCGCGCGGAACTGGCCGTAGCCCCCGCGTCCGCCGAGCCCATCGCTGCCTAACCCGCCCCATCGCCGCGTGAGTCGGCACCGCCGCCCCGCAACACACCGTCCCAATCCTTGGGATGCGTGGTCCGCGCCCCGGACCGGGTGGGAGGATATTCCCCGCGAGTAACAAGCGGAAACGGCATACGACGAGCGACAGGCAAGGAGCCGACCATGCCGGCATTGCGGTCACGCACCTCGACTCACGGACGGAACATGGCCGGCGCGCGGGCGCTGTGGCGGGCCACCGGCATGGCCGATTCGGACTTCGGCAAGCCGATCGTCGCGGTGGCCAACTCGTTCACCCAGTTCGTGCCCGGCCACGTGCACCTGCGCAACGTCGGCGAGATCGTGGCCGAGTCGGTCGTCGAGGCCGGAGGCGTGGCCAAGGAGTTCAACACGATCGCGGTCGACGACGGCATCGCGATGGGCCACGGCGGCATGCTCTACTCGCTGCCGTCGCGCGAGCTGATCGCCGACGCGGTCGAGTACATGGTCAACGCGCACTGCGCGGACGCGCTGGTGTGCATCTCCAACTGCGACAAGATCACCCCCGGCATGCTGATGGCCGCGCTGCGCCTCAACATCCCGACGGTGTTCGTCTCCGGCGGCCCGATGGAGGCGGGGCAGGCGCACATCCGCGACGGGGTGGCCTACGACAAGCTCGACCTGATCGACGCGATGTCGGCGGCCGCGGACGAGAACGTCTCCGACGACACGCTCGGCACGATCGAGCGCTCGGCCTGTCCGACCTGCGGCTCTTGTTCCGGGATGTTCACCGCGAACTCGATGAACTGCCTGGTCGAGGCGCTCGGCCTGGGGCTGCCCGGCAACGGCTCGACCCTCGCCACGCACGCCAAGCGGCGCGCCCTGTTCGAGCGGGCCGGGTCGCTCGTCATCGAACTGGCCAAGCGCTACTACGAGGACGATGACGAATCCGTCCTCCCCCGCTCGATCGCCACCCCCGCCGCCTTCGGCAACGCGATGGCCCTCGACGTGGCGATGGGCGGCTCGACGAACACGGTGCTGCACCTGCTGGCGGCGGCGCAGGAGGCCGGAGTCGGCTTCGGTCTCAAGGAGATCGACGCGACCAGCCGCCGGGTGCCCTGCATCGCGAAGGTGGCGCCGAACAAGGCGTCGCTGAGCAAGACGTACTACATGGAGGACGTGCACCGGGCCGGCGGCATCCCGGCGATCCTCGGCGAACTGCACCGCGGCGGCCTGCTCGACGAGTCGGTGCATGCGGTGCACTCCCCGACGCTCACCGAGTGGCTGAACCGCTGGGACGTGCGCGGCGGCAAGGCCGACGACGAGGCGTTCGAGCTCTTCCACGCGGCGCCGGGCGGCGTGCGCACCACCGAGCCGTTCTCCACCGAGAACCGCTGGTCCTCGCTGGACACCGACGGGGAGAACGGCTGCATCCGCTCAGTCCCGCACGCGTACACGAAGGACGGCGGCCTGGCGGTGCTGTGGGGCAACATCGCGGCGGACGGCGCGGTGGTGAAGACGGCGGGCGTCGCGAAGTCGATCTGGACCTTCAGCGGCCCGGCGCGCGTGTTCGAGTCCCAGGAGCAGGCGGTCGAGGCGATCATGAACAACCGGATCGTCGAGGGCGACGTGGTGGTCATCCGCTACGAGGGCCCGAAGGGCGGTCCGGGCATGCAGGAGATGCTGTACCCGACGGCGTTCCTCAAGGGCAAGGGCCTCGGCGCGAAGTGCGCGCTGATCACGGACGGGCGCTTCTCCGGCGGCACGTCCGGGCTGTCGATCGGCCACATCTCCCCAGAGGCGGCCTCGGGCGGCACGATCGCCCTGGTCGAGGAGGGCGACGAGATCGCGATCGACATCCACAGCCGCTCGATCACGCTGAACGTCCCGGACGAGGTGCTGGCCGCCCGCCGCGCCGCGCTCGAGGCGGGGAACGGCTACCGCCCGGTCGACCGCGACCGCCCGATCTCGCTGGCGCTGAAGGCGTACGCGCTGCTGGCCACCTCGGCGGCGACCGGTGCGGTGCGCGACCGGGCACTGCTTGAAGGCTGAACCCGGGTCCGTCGGGATCTGTCCGGATCTGTCCGGCCCGGCCCCACTCTCAGTCCCCTCCGGGTCCGGTCCTAGCACAAACGCCCCGCCTCAACGCTTCCGACCGCAGACTTCGAACCTCAGGCCTCGGACCTTAGGTCCCGAGGCCTCGGGCCTCGGGCCTCCGGTCACCGAGTCACCAAGTCACGGAGTTTCCGAGTCCCCGGCCGGCGGCGGCCAGCCAGGCGCCAGCACACTGCAAGGAGAAAGACGGTCCGATGCCGAACCAGGCCACCCCGGGTGGTCGCCTGCCCTTCGATCCGGTCGAGCGGGCATTCGAGTTGTGGCGGCAGCGCTGGGGCGCGTCCAC
>NZ_DASRBQ010000041.1:0-13533 GCF_035653575.1 Actinocrinis sp. | reverse complement strand
TCCGAATACGGATACACCCGCACCGAGGTCGGCAGGTACCGCGCGGCGAAGCCGAGCCGCATCTCGTCGGTCTTGCCGCTGTGCGGATGCGAGGCGTGCATCAGGGTCGACCAGAACATGACGAACTGGCCCTGCCGCATGACCTGCGAGACGGCCTTGGACTCGTCCGGCGACCAGTTCGGGTCCTTCTGCAGCTGCCGGTAGTCGTAACCGAAGAAGCCGCGGCGCACCCCGCCCTTGACCTGCTGGTTGATGGAACCTGCGTCGTAGGTCATGGTCTTAGACTCGTCGTAGTTCATCGTGCGGTGCGAGCCCGGGATGAACTGCAGGCAGCCGTTCTCCACCGTCGCCGGGGTGAACGCCGCCCACACGGTGATCGTCCCGCCGAACTCGGCGTCCTCGGGCCAGACGATCTGCGGGTGCTTCGATCCGGCCACGTTCGAGAAGTTGTCCGCCTGGTGCCAGTCGGTGCCCTCGTCGCCGGGGTACTTCGGGAAGAACTCGGTGCGCCAGCACAGCGTGTCCGGCCCGAGCACCGAGGCGACCCGGTCGACGATCTGCGGGCTGGTGATGTGCCGGGCCAGGAACTCGATGTCCAGGTGGCGGTCGTAGTTCGCCAGGTTCGTCACGCCGGACATCGCGCCGTCGCTGTTGTATATCGCCTTCTTCGTGTTGAGCAGTTTCGGCCGCAGGGCCCGCAGGTTCCGCTCCATCTCCTCCTCCGAATACAGGTCGAAGGGGCCGATGAAGCCGTCCCGGTGGAACCGCTCGAGTTCCTCGGGGCTCAGTGAGAAGTCGGTGCGCTGCTCGTCCATGCCCGTCTCCCTCGTGTGCTTGTCGCATTAGGCAGGCTGCCGAGGCAGTCTATCGGGACTGATCCGTATATGGAACAGCTATCTGGATTCTGATACGTTGCCCGCTCAGCGGCCGGTTTGCGGCGTTGCCGCGGCCTGTTCGGCCTGCTCGGTGTCGTGCGGTGCGTCGGCGGGGCGCTGACGGGGAAGCGTGCTGGCCGCCGTGGGCGGAACCCGACGGTGGCGCAGCGCCAGGAAGGCGAAACCGGCCAGCAGGCCCCAGAACGGGCTGCTGATTCCAGCCACGGTCACATTCGAGACGGTCACCAGGAAGGTGACCGTCGCGCACTCGCGCAGCCGCTCGTCCGCGAGCGCCGCGGTCAGCGCGGAGACCAGTGCGCCGAGCAGGGCCAGCCCGGCGACCGTCTCGATCAGCAGCGGGGACGCCGCCGCGCCGAGCGCGGCGGCCAGGCCGGAGCACAGGCCGAGGACCAGATAACCGCATCCGCTCGCCACCCCCGCGATCCAGCGGCGCCGCGGGTCCGGGTGCGCGTCCGGCCCGGCGGCCATCGCCGCGGTGATGGAGGACAGGTTGAGCGCGATTCCGCCGCTCGGCGCCACCACCAGTCCGGCCGCGCCGGTCACGGTCAGGATCCGCCGCACCGGCGGCCGATATCCGTAGGTCGCGAGCACGGCGATACCGGGGATGTTCTGCGACGCCATGGTGATCACGTACAGCGGCAGCGCCAGGCCGACGAGCGCGCCGACGGTCGGCCTCGGCAGGTCGAACGTGAGCGGCGGGAGCAGTCCCGGCGCCCGGAACCCGCCGCTCGGGCCGACGACGGCAACGACCACCGCCGCCGCGGCGAGGGCGGCCTGCACCGCCCAGCACGGAAGCAGCCGGGAGAAGACGGCCCAGATCGCCACGACGGGCGCCGCCTGCCACGGGATGTGCGCCATCGCGTTCACCGGTGCGGCGCACAGCGGCAACAGCACCCCGGCCAGCAGCGCCGCGGCGATCTGGGGCGGGACCGCGCTGACCCACCGGCTCAACTGCGGGACGGCGCCCGTGATCACGATCAGCGCCCCGGCCACCACGAAGGCGCCCAGCGCCGCGGCATACCCGCCGGGTACCCGTCCCGTCGAGGCGAGCAGCGCCGCGCCCGGCGTGGACCAGGCGATGATGACCGGCATGCGAGTGCGCACGCTGAACCAGAGCGTCAGCGCGCCCATGCCGAGCGAAAGCACCAGCAGCCCGGACGCCGCATGCGCCGTGTCGGCGCCGACCGCCCGCAGACCGGTGAGGACTACCGCGAAGGAGCCGACATAGCCGACCAGCGCGGTGACCACCCCGGCGAGGACCGGTTGACTCCAATCGCGCGCCGTGTGTTGCGTCGTGCCACTCATGTGACGTCCACCCACCCCGAACTGTTCTGTATACGGAACAAGCCAGGGTGGCACGATAGCAACCGTGAACGCGAACTCGGCGCCGGAGGCGGCGCGTATCGGCCGGCGTATCACCGCGTTGCGCCGCGAGCGCGGCTGGAGCCTCAACGAGCTGGCCGGCCGCGCCGGAGTCGGCAAGGCGACGCTGTCGGGGGTCGAGGCGGGCACCCGCAATCCGACCCTTGAGACGCTCTACGCGATCGCCGGGCAGCTCGGGTTGCCGCTCGCCGCGGTGCTGGCCGATCCGCGCGACGGCGTCGAGGCGGTGAGCACGGTGCACGGCACGGCGGTGACCGCGGAACTGCTGGCGGTCTTCAACGAGCCGACCGCAGTGTTCGAGTACTACCGGGTGCTGATCAAGCCGAGTCTGCGCCAGACCTCGCCCGCCCACGTCGCCGGCACCACGGAACATCTCACGGTGTACCGAGGCATCGGCTACGTCGGCACCAGCCACACGCCGCTCAAAGTCATGGCCGGCAGCTATGCGACATGGAACGCTGACGAGCCCCACATCTTCGAAGCCGACGAAGATATTCACGGCGCGCTGCTCATCCGCTATCCCTCCGCCGCCTGAGCGCGGGACGGCCCGCCGCGGGCCGCCGCGGCGCGCGGATCGGTGAGCCGCAACGCCAGCAGGAAAGCCAGGACCGGGAAGAGGGCGACGATCTCCAGCGTGCGCACTAGGCCGGCGTGGTCGGCCAGCACTCCGAGCAACGGAGCGGTCAAGCCGCCGACCGAGTTAGCCAGCCCCAGCGTCATGCCGCTCGCCGTGCCGATGTGCCGGGGCAGGTAATCCTGGCCCAGGGTGACCTGGACGGTGAACGGCACGAACACGGCCACGCCGAGCACGGCGGTGAGCACGAACCGCACCGCCACGGAGGGAACGAGGACCAGCGCGAGGAAGACCGGAATGCAAACCGCGTATCCCAACCTGATCGCGGGAAGCCGTCCCCGGCGGTCCGCGAGTGAGCCGCCTAGCACGGTGCCGATCGCTCCGGCCACGGAGAACACGGTGAGCGCCCACGATCCGACCGCGGTGGACTTGTGCCCCACCCTGATGAACAGCAGGGCCAGGAACGAGATCAGCGAGAAGTACAGCACCGACCTGGTCACCACGACCGCCGTCAGGGCACTGAACGCGCGCCAGTCGTCGCCCCGGTCCGCGGCCGCCGCGCTCCCGCCGCGGCGTCCCGCCCTGCCCGTACCGGCCACGGCCCACGGCCGGGCGCTCCACGTCGCGGCGGCCATGAGC
Source organism: Actinocrinis sp. (assembly GCF_035653575.1). Taxonomy (GTDB): domain Bacteria; phylum Actinomycetota; class Actinomycetes; order Streptomycetales; family Catenulisporaceae; genus Actinocrinis. The sequence goes on along the minus strand of NZ_DASRBQ010000041.1, from coordinate 10,041 downwards.
ACGGCCGGCACGGCGAGCAGCGGCGTGCCGCGCAGCCCGGTCGCCAGCAGCACCGGAGTCATGAGCAGCGGCGCCAGGGACACCCCGATGTTGCCGCCGACCGTGAACCAGCTCATCGCGCGGGTCGATGACCGGGCCGCGGCGCGCGCCACCCGGGCGGCCTCGGGATGGTAGGCCGCGACGCCGATGCCGGAGACCCCGATGGCCAGCCAGGTCAGCACGTAGTTGCCGCCGAGCCCGCAGAGGCCCACGCCGGCCCCGGCCACGAGCATGCCCCCCGGGATCAGCCAGCCGAGGCTGTGCCGGTCGGTGAGCAGGCCGAAGCCGGGCTGCACGATGCTGGCGAGGAAGGTGGCGGCCAGGGTGATGCCGGTCAGGGCGGCGTAGGTGTAGTGCCGTTCGACGGCGAAGAAGGAGATGAGCACCGGGATGGCGCCCTGGTAGAGGTCGTTGACGGCATGGGTGGTGGTCAGCAGCACCATGCGTGGGCGCCGCGACTCCTCTCGCGCACCGCTTAACGCGGCTTGGCCGACGGCAGCAGTCTGTTCTGCGGACACGGGACCTTACCCCTTACCCGGCTGAGATCGATGAGTCGCGAAGGGCTCGGTTGCCTTCGGTATGCGCGCACGCCCTGGCGCCCGGGCACCGGAGCATGAGTAGACGATTGCGCGGAAGCCCGGTGCCGGGCGGTCGGCGTCCGCTACACTAGCACTCCTCAGACAACCTGCGAAGGATACGAGTCATGACGCTCGCGCCGGTGAAACGCAGTCCGCTGGTCGACCAGGTGATGCAGCGACTGCTGGCCGAGGTGGCCTCAGGCGCCTGGCCGGTGGGCCAGCGGCTGCCCTCGGAGACGAACCTCGCGGGCATGCTCGGGGTCGGCCGCTCGACGATCCGGGAGGCCATCAGGGCCCTGGTCGGCGCGGGCATCGTGGAGACCCGGCAGGGCCTCGGCGTGTTCGTGGCGTCGACGCGGCCGGTGGAGAACCTGGAGCAGCGGCTGCGCCGAGCCGACGTGCTGGAGGCGTACGAGGTGCGCGGCAGCCTCGAGGTCACCGCCGCGCGCCTGGCGGCGGAGCGCCGGACGCCGGAGGACCTCGAGCGCCTCGAAGCCGCCCTGGAGCGCCGCATGCAGGCCCGCGGCGCGAGCGCCCAAGAACTCGTCGACGCGGATCTCGACTTCCATCAGGCCGTTGTCGCCGCGGCGTGGAACTCCGTGCTCGGCGACGTCTACGGCGCGCTGCTGCCGGTGCTGCGGACCCGGCTCAAGGACCTGGCCGAGGACGCCGCCGCGAACGCGGACGACCGGATGCGGCGAGCCGACGACGCACATCGGGTGCTGCTGGACGCGATCCGTAACGGTGACCCGCACGCGGCCGCGGACGCGGCGCTGGACCACCTCGAAGGCGCGCGGCGGGGCGTGCGCGCGGCGATGGAGGAGCGCGGCTCCGAGCAGAAGCCCTGAGGACGGGCCCGGCACCGCGCCGGGCGGACCATCTCAGTCATCAGCGCTCTTGCTTTCAAGAAGATTCGCCCCGATTGAATCAGCCCGCTGCTTTGAAAGGCCCAGCTGGCGGCGTACAGCGCGCGACCTTCCGGCCACGGTGCGCCATAAGCCGAGCTGACAGAGCATATGAACGGTATTGACCGCTTAATCACCCCTCTGGTTGTATGACAACCGGCCGGGTCTGAGGACCGAACCAACCGGCCCTCTCCCGCCACCTGCCCATTCTGGAGGGAGTATCGAGATGCTCGATCGCATCGCCCGCTACGCCACCGATCCCAACTACGCCGTCACGCGCACGGCCGCTGCTGTGCGCACCACGGACTCGACCGGCCTCGCCGTGGCCAACCAGGCTGTCGCGAACCACGCGGTAGCCAACCACGCCGTCGCCAATCACGCCGTGGCGAACCACGCAGTCGCGAACCACGCCGTCGCCAACCACGCCGTGGCGAACCACGGCCGCTGAGCGCGACCGAGAGATATATCAGAGCACTACGGGGCGGCGGGGCCGGCGTACTCGCGTGCGCCGCCGCCCCGAGCGCCCCAGCGCCCTGACCGAAAGCAGAGCCATGCGCGTCGTCCTGATCAACATGCCGCTGACCTCGCTGCGCTTCCCTTCGTTCGCCCTGAGCCAGCTGGCCTCGGTGGTCCGCGAGGAACTCGGCGAGCGCTGCGAGGTCGAGGTCGTCTACGCCAACCACCTCTTCGCCCGCGAGCTCGGCGTCGACCGCTACGAACGGCTCGCCGACCCGCGCTACCACTCCACCGGCGTCGGCGAATGGGTCTTTCGCGGCGGCGCCTTCCCCGAGCTTCCGGACAACTCGGCGCCCTACCTCGCCCGCTACTTCGGCGGCGAACAGGACGGCGAACTCGCCGGCACCGTCCGGCGGGCCGCCGAGCTCGCCCCCGACTTCTGCGCCCGACTGGCCGAGCAGCTCGACCTGCGCGACGGCGACGTGCTCGGCCTCACCTCGATGTTCGCCCAGACGGCGGCGAGTATCGCGCTGTGCCGCGCCGTGAAGCGGCGCACGCCCGGCGTGATCACGATCATGGGCGGAGCGAACTGCGAGACGGTGATGGGCGCGGCCCTCGCACGGGCCGAGGAGCAGCTCGACTTCGTGTTCTCCGGACCCGCGCTGGTCTCGCTGCCGACCTTCCTCAAGCGGCTGCTCGACGACGGATCGACCGAGCGCTGCCACACCGTCCCCGGCGTGCTGAGCCGGCGCAACCACGACAATCCGGTGGCCAGGGCCCTGACCGGGCAGGAACGGCCGCTGGCGGATGTGATCGTGCCCGACTTCACGGCCTTCCGCGCGGCCTTCGACGCGACCTTCCCGGACGGCGACGCCCGCCCGGTGCTGTTCTTCGAGACCTCGCGCGGCTGCTGGTGGGGCGAGCGAGCCCACTGCACCTTCTGCGGGCTCAACGGCTCGGACATGGGCTTTCGCGAGATGCCCGCGCAGGCCGCGGTGCGCCAGTTCGAGCAGCTCTTCGAGTTCCACCCCTGGTGCACCTCGTTCCACTGCGTCGACAACATCATGCCGACCAGCTATCTGGACACCGTGCTGCCCGCGCTGGACCCGCCGCCGGGCACCGAGATCTTCTTCGAGATCAAGGTCGGCAAGCTCGGCCACGACGACCTCAAGACGATGGCCAACGCCGGGGTGACGCTGCTGCAGCCGGGCATAGAGGCGCTGTACACCCCGACGCTGAAGCTCATGCGCAAAGGCACCTCGAGCTTCCAGAACCTCGCCTTCCTCGCCGAGTGCAAGCAAGTGGGCATCCAGCCATTGTGGAGCCTGCTGATCGGCTTCCCACGGGAAGAAGAGGCCGTATACGACAAGTACCAAGCGGACCTGCCGCTGCTCGGCCACCTACCCCCGCCGATCGGGGTCTTCACCATCAGGTTCGACCGCTACAGCCCGTACTTCACCGGCGCCGCGGACTACGGGCTGGAACTCAAGCCGTTCGACTTCTACCGGATGACCTTCCCGTATCCGGAGCAGACGATCGAGGACCTCGCCTACTACTTCGACGACGTGAGCGGGCAGGCGTATCAGGAGGCTTCGCTGCGCCGTCAGCCGGAACTCCAGGCGCTCGCCGCCGCGTGGCGCGATGGGTGGTCGGACGGGACGGCTCCGACGCTGCGCCTGGAGTTCGACGGCGAGCAGTGGTCGATCCTCGACACCCGGGGCACACAGCCGCGGCGCACCATCATCGGCGTCGAAGAGGTCGAACTCCTGCACGCGATGGCGAAGCCGGTGCGGCTGGACCGGCTGCACATCGAGGGTGAACCGATCGACGAGGCGGCGCTCGACCGGTTGCGCGCGCTCGGCACGGTGTTCGAGGAGAACGGCAGGATCATGACGCTGGTCGAAAACGTCCTCGCGCCGCTACGCGCGCAGGACTCCCCTGTTGCGATACGCGAATCAGTAGGCGCCGATGCGTAGGGTCGGCGCCGGCCTGTTCCGGCTCGCGGCAGGAGACGGCGAGCAGCCGGTCCGCGCGGTGTGCTTTCCGCACGCGGGCGGCTCGGCGAGCGCGTTCCACGCCTGGCCCGCGCTGCTGAAAGCAGCCGCCGACGTGCTGGCGCTGACCTTGCCCGGGCGCGGTATTCGGATCAGGGACGAACTGATCGCCGACCTGCCCGCGATCGCGCGGGCCGTGGCCGACGACCTCCAGGGCGGTAACCTGCTCGACCGTCCGTACGTCCTGTTCGGCCACAGCATGGGCGGTCTCGTCGCCTATGCGACCGCGTCGGAACTCGCCCGCCGAGGCCTGCCGCCCGCCACCGTCGTGGGCATCTCCGCGACCCCGGCGCCCTGGAGCGCGCAGTGCGCCGCGCCGGCCCGGCAGAGCGATGACGAGCTGCTCGACCGGTTGCGGTCCTTCCAGGCCACCCCGGAAAGCACGCTCACCGGCAACGCCGCGCTCAGAGCCCTGCTGCCGGCGATCCGCGCTGACTTCGAAGCCTGCGACGGATACCAGCCGGCGCCGCGACCGCTCGAATCCCCGGTGCTCTGCTGGGCGGGCACGCGCGATCCGGTGGCGCCCGTGGAAACCGTGCGGGCGTGGAGCGAGGTAGCGACCACGGGCTTCGAGCTCGAACTGCTTGACGCAAGCCACTTCTACCTGGACGAGCACGGTTCGCGGATCATTCGCGGACTGCTGGCCGGCCTTATCACCGCACCCGCCGCGACCCGGGAGTTCGCATGACGGTAGACAGCGCGGAGCTCGAACGGCTCGAGGACCTGTTCGAGAACGCCTCCGTGGGCTTCGCCTTGACCGACCCGGCCGGAAACCTGCTGCGCCGCAATCGCGCGTTCGGCCTGCTGACCGGCAGCGCTCCGCGCGACGCCGGCGGGGGCCCGACCCCGCTGGCGCACTACTTCGCGCGCCCGGATCTGCCGGGCTGGCTGATCGGCATGCTGACGCAGAACCAGCCGGTGACCGACGAACCCGCGGTCCTGAACGGCCTGGACGGACGGCAGCGGCAGGTGATCGTCGACGCCACCGCGCGCACCGGCGCGGACGGCCGGCTCGAAGCCGTCAGATGGGTACTGCGGCCACAACTCGACGGCGCGACACCCTCGCTCGACGACGGGGAGAACGACGCCGTGCGCTGGGCGCGCGCGGTGAGCCCGGCATCGGACCTCCGCGTGGACCTGCCGAGCCTGTCCGAGTCCGAAGCCGAGGCCCGGCTGCGCGAGCTGGAGGACTTCTTCCAGAACGTGCCCGCCGCCATCCACCTCATCGGCCTGCGCGGGATCGTCCTGCGGGCCAACCGCCTCGACCTGGCGGTCGCCGGCCACAGCGCCCATCCGGAGCGCTACCTCGGCCACCACGTCAAGCCTTACTACGCGGACCAGGCCGTGCTGGAGGACCTGTTCGGCTTCTGGGACAAGGGCAATCCCATCGTGAACTTCCGCTCCAGGCTGGTCGGCGCGTCCGGCGCCGATCTCGGCGTGGTGATCTTCTCCAACTCGCGCATCGTCGACGGCCAGTTCCGCAACACCCGCTGCGTGGTGTTCCCCGACCCCGACCAGAGCGCCCCGCCCACCGCCACCCGCAGGTTCCGCTGGCCCGCCGCGCCGCTGTTCGCCGGCGCAGCCGCCGCTCCCGTCCAGAAGGGATGAGGATGACCACCGCCACCTCACGGCCCACCAGTGCGCGCTCCGCGGACTCCTGGGGCATCACGCTGGACTACATCCTGGGCAAGAAGCGCGCCGAGGAGGCGCTCGGCTTCCTGATCGCCTGCGGCGGCGCTCTCGAAGCGGCCGCGAGCCACGTCGAGGCGGTACAGAGCGTGCTGGCGCTCAGCGTCCCGTACCTGGCGGACTGGGCCGGCGCGGACTTCGAGCCTGCGCCCGGCCTGGCGCGGGACCCGGTGCGCCGCAGCCGGACCGTGGACGACTGCGCGCCCGAACAGCTTGAGCCGCTCGCCGCGGCGCTGGCCGAACGAATGCGCAGGGCGTCGCCCGCCGATCAGGCGACGCTGCTGCTGACCGCGGACAGCGGGGAACTGCACGCCGTCGCCGCGGACCGCGGCAGCGGCCAGCCCGCCGCGCCGAGAACGGATCCGCAGCTCGCTGACATGGCGGCCACGGCAGGGGTCGCATCCGCACTCGCGGTTCCGCTGCGCCGCTTCGACCGGCAATGGGGAACCCTGATACTGCTGCGCGCGGCCAAACGCTCGGACGCGCAATTCGAGGCCGGGCCCGTCGAGTTGGCGGTGGAGGTCGCGCGGCGGCTGTCCTGGGTCACCGACGCATTCGCCGCTCGCGCCGCCGGGCCGGCCGCCACTTCGCTCGTCTCGGGGTGAGTCCATGGGCAGTGCGGCCCTCGACGCTCTTGCGCGCCTCGATACAGACGACCTGATCGACTTCGGTTCGGAGCAGTTCCAGACCGATCCGTGGCCGGTCTACCGGGAACTGCGGCGCAGTGACCCAGTGCACTGGATCGCCGCGAACCGCATGTTCTTCGTCCTGAGATACGAGGACGTCGCGCACGCCCTCACCGATGACCGGCTGGCGACGGACTTCCCGGTGCGCGCGAGCCGCCGGATCTTCGGGTCGACGATGCTGGACGCGGACGGCGCCGGGCACCGCGCGCTGCGGCAGGGCTTCGGCACCCTGTTCAGCGCGAAGGCCGTCGGCGGCTACGGCGCGCAGCTCATCGCCGAAGCCGTCGAGGCGACCCTCGCGCCGCTCGCCGACTGCACGAGCGTCGACTTCGCACAGCGCGTGGCCGCGCGGCTGCCTTACGAGGTGACCACCAGGCTGCTCGGCGTCCCACCCGAGGACGGGCCCTGGCTGCGCGACCACGTGCGCGCCGTAGCCCGCGGACTCGACTTCCCCGGCGGCCCGCTCGCTGAGGCACAGGCGGCTGAATCAGCCCTCTGCGATTATCTGCAGGACGCCGCGCGGCGCACTACGCGCACGGCGGGCTCTGCAGTGCCGAGTCTGCTTGACCTGCTCGCACAACGCGCCGGCGCACCGGGGGACCCGCGATTCGGCGGAACTGCGGTGCTCTTCCTGCTGGCCGGCACCGAAACCAGCGAGGCGGCGCTGTGCACGATGATGCTGACGCTGCTCTCGCAACCCGGTCCGGACGAGGTTGTCGACTGGTCGGACCGCGATGCCGTGGCGGCGGGAATCCGGGAGGCGCTGCGCTGGGAGCCGCCCACCCAGAGCATCCTGCGATACGCGACCGACGACCTCACGATCCGCGGCGTGCACATTCCGCGGCGCAGCGCTGTGCTGCTCTCGCTGGCCTCGGCGAACCGCGACGAAGAGGTCTTCGAAGAGCCGGACCGCTGGTGGCCAGGACGTCCCGCGCGCCGCTCGCTGACCTTCGGCGCCGGCCCGCACACCTGTCTCGGCATCCACCTGGCCTATGCCGAGTTCGAGGCTCTCGCCGCCGCGCTGGGGCGACGCTTCACCGACATCGCCCTGGACGGGCCGCCCCCGCCGCTGCGCGGCCACGGCTTCAGGCGGCCGGTGCGGCTCGACCTGCGCTGGCGGCAACGCCGCCGACAAGGAGGACCAAGATCGTGACGAAAAGCACAGTGTCTACCAAGGCAGCAGCGTCTACCGAGGCAGCGCCGCACAACGCCGCGTCACCTGACCCTGCGTCAAACATCACCGCGCCTACCGCCCCTTCCGCCCTGCCGGCCGACGGCCGGATCGAGCAGCTGCGCGAGTGGCTGGAGCAGCGGTACCCGGACGCGGAACTCGACGAGGACAGCGACCTGACGGACGGGGTCGTCGAGGACTCCCTCGCCTTCGTGGAACTGCTCGTCCTCGTCGAAGACCTGCGGGGCACGCCGATACCGGCGGCGGACGTCGACCTGGAGAATTTCCGCACCCTGCGCATCATCGCCGCCCGGTTCTTCGACACGGTGGCCGCAGGAGACGGCCAGTGAGCTCGTCTACGCTCGCAAACGGCGCTCGCCCTGCCCCCGCCTCCTCCCCCGGCCTCGCGGCCGGCGCGCGCGCATGGCAGCCGGGATACCCACGGGAATGGGAGCCGGTGCTCGTCGGGAGGTTCCTGCTGCGCCACGCGCGATCGCGGCCTGATGCCACCGCGATCATCTCGCATGGCGTCAGTTACACCTACGCAGAACTCGAACATAGCGCCGCGAGGTGGCGCGAGCGCCTGGCGGCTCTGGGCCTGCGACACGGCGATGCGATCGCTGCGTTGATGGAGCCGGGATTCGAGTCCGTCAGCCTACTGATCGCGTGCGGCGAGCTTGGCTGCGTCTTCGTCCCCTTCAACGCGGATCTGCCCGAGGCCCGCGTGGTTGGTATCTGCCGCCAGATCGACGCGAAGCTGCTCGTGCTCGGCCCAGGGGCGCAGCTGCACGCCGAGCAGGCAGCGCGCATCACGGACCGGTGGGCGCTGACCCAGGGCTCGGATACGCAGGTCCACGGCAAACCGGTCGCCGATCCCGGCCCGCACCGCAAAGTACTGGAAAGCGATATCGCGTACATCATCTTCACCTCGGGCAGCACCGGGACGCCCAAAGGCGTGGTGATGAGCCATCGCGCCGCCGTCGTCGCCTTCCGCGCCATCGCAGCAGCCTGCGACGTGCGCGGCCGGCTCGGTTCGGTCGCTCCGCTCGGCTTCGACCTGAGCCTGCTCGACACCGCGGCGGCCCTCGGCGTCGGCGCCACGATCGTCTACATCCCGCGTCGGGTCGCGCTGCATCCCCGTCGCCTGTTCGACGAGCTGGCCGCGCAGCGCGTCCGGCAGATGCACAGCGTGCCCACCCTCTGGTCGATGATGCTCAAGCACTGCGGCGACCGGCTCGGCGAGCTCAGAGACCTGCAACGCATCGTCGTCGGCGGAGAGGAGTTGACCGTCGCGACAGTCAACGCGCTGCGCGCACGGCTCCCGGCTCTCGAAGTCGTGAACCTCTACGGGCAGACCGAGTCGATCTGTTGCGCCTTCTACCCGGTGCCCAATCCGGTGCCGGCGGACTGGGCGTCGATCCCGATCGGATCGGCCTATCCGGGTGCTGAGATGCTGCTCTTCGACGAGCGCGGCGTCCGGGTGACGGCCGAGGGAGTGCCCGGCGAGATCTACTTGCGCGCGGCGAGCATGTTCCAGGGTTACTGGCGTGACGAGGAGACGACTGGCCGGGTCCTGGTGCCCGATCCGGAGCGGCCGGACTCCGGCGAGCGGCTGCTACGAACCGGCGATCTGGCCGTCCTCGGCCCCGGCGGGCTCGCGTTCGCCGGCCGCCGCGACCACCAAGTGCAGGTCCACGGCAACCGGGTGGAGCTCGAGGAGATCGAACGCTGTCTCGCCCGCGCGCACGGCGTGCGCGTCGCGGGGGTCACCGACGTTCACGAGGCAGACAGCCATTTGATCGTCGCCTTCGTCGTCGTGGACGATCCTGAGGCCGCGGACTCGGCAAAGCTGCGCGAACACTGCCGCGCGGATCTGCCGCCGTACATGGTGCCCGCGCGGTTCGTCTTCGCCGAGGCGCTTCCCGAGTCCGCGTCCGGGAAGGTCGACCGAAAGGCGCTGGGCGCGCTGTGGTCGACGCACGCTCACGGGCCGACGCGTTCCGCTGAAGATCGCACCGTGCCGGTGACGCGATGAACGACTCAGACACGCGCCAGGTCGCGCTTTACGACACCACCTTGCGTGAGGGCGGCCAGGCTCCCGGCGTGAACTTGGACGCGCAGGCCAAGGTGCGGCTCGCCCGTGCCCTCGTCGCGACGGGCGCGTATGCGATCGAGGCCGGATATCCGATGACGTCGCCGGGTGAATTCGAGGCCGTACACGCGGTGGCCGGCGAGGTCGGCGACTCGGTCATCGTGGCGGCGCTGGCCAGGGCGAACCGGATCGACGTCACGCGCGCCAACGCCGCGCTGGCCGGGGCGGCGCGGCCGCGCATCACCGTGTTCGTGCAGGTCTCCGAGATCCAGGCGCGCGCGGCCGGCCTGACGCTCGACCAGATGGCGCAGCGTGCCCGCGAATCCGTGGCCCGGGCCCGTGACCTGGTCGCCGACGTGCAGCTGTCACTC
>NZ_DASRBQ010000040.1:0-4996 GCF_035653575.1 Actinocrinis sp. | reverse complement strand
ACGTCGGCACATTGAAGCCGGTCAGCCGGTGACGGCCCAGGCGCCGGCCCTCGACCGCGGCGATCATCCCGAGCTCGGTCTTGCCCGCCCCGACCATCCACGCGGCCAGTCCGCTCTCGGTGTGCAGCCGGCGCACCATCGCGGACTGGAACGGGTGCAGCTTGAGGTTCGCGGACATGTCCGGGATGTAGAACGGCGAGGAGTCCCACACCCGCTTGACCTGGTTGTTGTACTCCTGGTTGTACAGGCGCACCGCGGCGTCGGCGCGGTCCGGGTCCGACCAGAGCCAGCTCACGAAGTCCGCATCCAGCGCCTCGGCCTTGCGGAACGCATACAAGGTCGCGGCGTCGTCCCGGTAGCTTTTGACGTTCCCCGCCTCGTCGAGGTACTCGCGGCGCACCACGATGGAGGTGTTGGTCAGCAGGGCCTCGGCCAGCGCATACGCGTTGTAGTCGGAGGTGCCGTACGTGTTGACCGCCAGCGAGTTGTGCTCGACGCTCGAGCGGGTCTCCACGCTCCACTTGGCCCCGCCGGGGTGGCGGACGGTCAGCAGCGGGTCCTGCAGCACGTGGCGCAGTCCCTGCTGGACGATCTCGCGGCTAAGCCACGCCGACCCGAGACGGGCCTGAATCTCGGTGGACTGAAGGTCGGCCGGCTGCACGCCGTCGAGGGCGGTGACGTTCACGCCGAAGCGCTCGGGGTCGACGGCGGCCGCGGCGCGGGCCTCGGCCAGCTTCTCGCGCACGTTGCCCGACAGGTACTCCCCCGCCGCGACCAGGCGCCCGGTGCCCGGCTCGTCGTAGACCAGCGTGCCGAGCGCGGTGCGCGCCTCCTGCTCGCTCGTGCCCAGCAGCCGGGCGATCTCCCGCAGGTCGACCTTGCGCTGGTGGATGAGCACCAGGTCGAGGGCTTCCTGCGGGGTCTCGGCCCCCAGTTCCATCCGGTGCGGCACCGCGGTGCGCTGGTAGAACAGGTTCTTCTTGGTCGCGGTCTGCTCGACCGGGTCGAACGTTTCCAGCGCCTCGACGGCCGGGCGGCGCGGGTCGGAGCGGAACTGCTGGGGGATCAGCCGCTTGCGGGTCTCCCCGAACTCGATCAGGTCCAGGCGCTGGGTGAAGACCTCCTGCAGCCGGGTGGCGTCCTCGCCTGCGGGTACTCCGTCCTCGATCGCGGCCAGCACGGCGCCGCGCACCTTCGCCACCTCGACCAGCTGGGTGGAGGTGGCGACCGCGACGCCTTCCTTGTCCTTGCGGCTGCCGGTGCGCACCTGCTTGCGGTCCACGACCGGCGCGATGACGCGGATCAGCGCGTCGCGCCCGAGGTAGTTCTCCAGCAGCGCGATCTCCGGGTCGCGCTGGTCGGGCTTGGAGAAATCCAGCCGGTCTAGCATCCCCTCAAGGGTCTTGACCTTGTAGGTGACCGTGGAGCTGGTGAACTTGTTGATCGGTCCGTAGGCGGCGGTGTAGGCGTCGTAGAGCTCGCCGAGGTGCGCGCGCATCGCGTCGATCTCGTCGGTGTCCTCCGGGCACGCCGACTCGGCCGCGATCAGCCGTTCGCGGGCCTCGGCCAGGGCGACGATCGCCCGGGTCTGCGCGGCTTCCCGCGCGCCGGTGATCGCCACCGGGACGTCCTCGCCGTGCACGACGCGGCTGAAGGTGCCGTCCGGGTGGGCGGTGAGCGTGCCGTCGGGACGGTGGGAGACCTGCCGCAGCAGCGAGGCGGCCGGGGCGGCCTCGCGCGACTCGTAGAGCTGGCCGCGGTTGCGCGCCAGTCCGACAATCTGGTCCAGGGCCGCGCGCAGCTGCCCGGACAGCTCGCCGTTCGCGACGACGTTCAGGTCGTCGGCCCGGCGCATCCCGCCGAGCTCGAGCGTGCCGAGGATGTGCTCGGGGTGGCGGTGGAAGTACGCGTTGACCCGCACGCTCTGGCCGGTGCCGGGCACGGCCAGGGGCTGGGACTGCTCCCAGCTGCGCGGGTCGACCAGCGGCTGCTCACCCTCGGCCAGGCGGCGGCCGATGATGATGTCGGTGACCACGCTGGTGCCGGCCATCCGCTGGTGGGCGGTGGACGGCAGGCGGACCATGCCGATCAGGTCCAGCTCGCGCGCGAGCGTGCGACGGAAGTGAGGGTTCTGCGCGTCGGCGGTGTAGCGGCTGGTGATGACCGCAACCAGGCCGCCGGGGCGCACCCGGGTGGTGGCCCAGTTGATCGCGTGGTCGTGCAGCGACAGCCGCGTGCCGGGGTTCAGGACCGGGTCGGGCAGTTTCAGGTCGCCGAACGGGACGTTGCCCACCGCCCCGTCGGCCGCGTCCCGGGGAACGCGCACCATCGGGCTGGATAGGTCCCGGGTGCGCGCGAACTTCTGGTCGGCGATCGAACCGGTCAGGATCTCGGCCTCGGGGTGCAGCAGCTGTGCGATCAGCGCGGTGGCCGGGTCGAGCTCGACCCCGGTGACGTGCACGCCTTGCGGGGCCAGGGCGGCGAACATGCCGCTGCCCGCGCCGGGCTCGACCACCTGCCCGGCGTCGAAGCCGAGTCCGGATAGCGCTTGGTAGATGGCGCCGACCAGCGTCGGGTCGGTGTAGTGCGCGTTGAGGGTGGTCAGGCCGGCGCGGAAGAACAGGCGCTCGCCTTCCTCGGGGCTGCCGCCGAGGCGGTTGAGGATCGCGCGCAGTTCGTCGCGGTCGCGCGCGTCGTTGCCCGTGGGGTTGGGTGCGAAGACCGCGTCGGCCGCGCCCCATCCGCCGTAGCGGCCCATCACCGCCTGTGCCTCGGCGGTCAGCGTCGCCCCGTCGATGACGATGTCGGCCGCGGTGCGCAGCGCGGCCAGGTTCGCCTGGATGCGGGCGCGGGAGCCGGACGGGGCCAGCTGCTCGATCCCGGCGGGCCGGAAGGACGGGCCGTTCGCCGGGATCGGCGCCCACGGGCGCGGTGCTACTCGCTGGTCGCCTGGTCCAGGTCCGCGTACGGCTCGCCCTGGCTGGCCGGATCCGGCGTCACCAGCAGCGCGTACACCTCCTCCTTGGCCCGGCGCATCGCCTGCTCCAGGCGCGCCTCCTTCTCCTCCGCGCTCTCCTGCGCCGGATCCTCGCCCTGGTACTGCAGGTACAGCTCCTCGATCTCCGCTTCCACCTGCTCGCCCAGCGCCCGGAAGAACTCCAGCGGGTCCTCGATCCTGCTGTACCTGACGGGCAGTTCCGTCGACCAGTACGCCATCGCCGCCGCGCCGTGCTCGTTCATCTGCTCCATCCACAACCCCTTCGCCATCGGCCTGACCGTCTGCGGAGGCTACCGCGCGGTTCTGACTTTCGACCTGGCCCGACTCGCCGGTCTGCTGCGCGCCGACCGAGTCGTCGAGCAGCAGCTGCTCCCAGTCGGTCTCGGGCTCGAAGCGGCGCAGCGCCGCGGAGATGGTGGCGCGCGGAAGCGTGCGCAGGGCCTCGACCAAGTGCTTCTCGTTCTTGCCGACGCGCACGTAGACGTCGATGATCGCGGCGTAGAGCGCCTCCTGCTGCTCGTCCACGTCGTCTCGCAGGCCGCGCACCTCGGAGTAGGCGGCGATCACCTTGGTCAGGTCCAGGGGCTCGGGCTGATCGCCCGGTCCCTGGACCGCCTCGTCCTGCGCCATGGTCACCGCCCTTGGGCTCGCGGGTCGTCGTCTCGACCCCCTCACGCCCCCGGGCAGGGCGGTTTGTGACTGCGCGGTGCGACTTTTTTTGCGCCGCGTTCTCACCCGGCCCCGAAGCGCGGCCGCCCGGCGTCATCGCGGTCCCGGCGTCAGGGCATGGCGGCTGCGGTGCATGGCATGATGCTGCGATGAGGTGGCTGCGGAGAGGGGGCCGGGCGTGCTCATGGTGCTGGAAGGGCTGATCGTCCCGGCGGCCTTCGTGCTCGTGTTCGGGTCCGTCATCGGCTTTGACCGGTGGCGCGAGCCCCGGCGGCCCCTGCACCGGCCGTTCGCGGTGGCCGACACGCGGACCTTCTCCTATGCCCAGCGGCGCATCGAGCGCCTGGTCGAGCGCGGCGGGCCTGAAGATCTTCAGTGCGCGTGGATGGGGGCGACGGCAATCTGCGTATGGCTGCGTGGCGAGGTGCGCAGCGGGCGGCCGGGCCGCCGCATCCGGCGTGCCTCCCAGCTCGAGCGCTGGGAGGCACAAGCGGCCGACCTCAAGGGACGGTTCACCGCTGTTTGATCGGCCACGCCCGTGCGCCGGCGATGGCGGGCGCCGCGGATCGTGGCGCAGATCAGTCCCGGCTGCCGCCTCGGCTGCTGCGCCAGAGGCTGAACGCACCGATCACGCTGGTGGCGGTCATCGCCACGTCCTGCGCCGGCACGTGCGCGCCGAGGATCAGGACGACTCCGGTCGTCAGGCTCGCCAGGAAGGCGATCAGGTCCCAGCGGGACGGGGGGCCTGGAGTGTGCGTAACGTGGGACACGTCGGTCTCCTTCATGGTGATCGATCGGGTCCCCGGAGCGGTGTCCGCTGCAATGGAATAGCCGTTCCGGGGACTGGCCGGAAAGGGAGCCGGGCCCGGTCGGCCCGGCGGGCTCCCTTCGCCATCCACTACACCGCACCGCGCAGGCCGATCCGGTAGGCTTGCACCACGCTTTGACCCTGATGCGATGCAACGGTGAGGACGAGGACGCGGAGATGGCGCATCATGAGGGTTAAAACGTAGCGTCTGATCCGTAGGAGTTTTTTTGGGACTCAAGGCCGAGGCGCGGGCAGCGAAGGTCGCCGCGCGGGCGAACGCGCTCAACGCACTGCAGCGCACCGGGGAACTGGCCGCCGCCGTCAAGGCCGCGCGCGAACTGTGGGACGAGGGCCGGAAGCCCTCCGTCGTCCGGATCCGGCGCGGGTACTACTGGCACAGCGAGCCGCGGAAGGTGGTCAGCGAGCGCAAACCCCTGCCCCGTGCGGAGCGGCCACTGGCGGCACAGATGATCGACTCGCGCGGTGTCGCCCTCAAGCTGCACTTGGTGATGCTGTTCGCA
>NZ_DASRBQ010000039.1:0-7094 GCF_035653575.1 Actinocrinis sp. | reverse complement strand
CGGTCGAGCAGTCCTACTGGCGTGACCTGGGCACGCCGGAGGCGTTCGCGCGCGGCTCGGCCGACCTGGTTCTGGCCGCGGTCGAGTCCCCGGCCGTGCCGTCCACCGCACGCCCCGACCTGGCTGACGCGCTGGTGCTGCCGGGAGCGGCCCTCGACGCGGACGTGAAGGTCGGCGGCGGCAGCACGATCGGCGCGAACGCGCGCATCGCCTCCGGCGCTGAGGTCACCGGTTCGGTCATCGGCGAGGGCGCGCACATCGAGGCCGGAGTCGTGGTGCGCGACTCGATCGTGGGGCGCGGAGCCTCGGTCGGCCCGGGCACGGTGCTCGACGGGGTCGTCATCGGCGACGGGGCGAGCGTGGGCGCCCGCAACGAGCTGCGCGGCGGCACACGGGTGTGGTGTGACGCGGTGATCGGCGACGGAGCAGTACGCTTCTCCGCCGACGAGTTCTGACCGGGGCCAGCTTGATCAGCGCTTCATCCAGGCGGTGCGCTTCGAGCGACTTGCACGCTTCCACGCACGCGGCGCCCTGTGAGCGAGCCGCGCCGCTTCGTCGAGATCGCGTTGATGCAGCAGCCCGTACGTGAAGGTGTTTTCCCCCTCGGTGTACGCGCGCAGGGCAAGTTCGCGTAACGCGGCGGCACCGAGGATGGCGTCGTGGTGGTCACCGAGTAGCGATTGCAGCTTCTTGTAGCCGCGTGCGGACCGCCGGGCCTTCTTACCGTAGCCGAGTTCTGCTACCTCGGCGGCGTAGCGGGCCCGCTTGGCGGCCTTGCGCACCTCGTGCAAGGCGGCGTCACGCTGCGGGCCGGGCGCCTTCTGAAGAGCGTTCCGCATGCGGCGGCTTACTCGGCGATGTGCCCGGCGTACGAGCGCGGGGACGTCCTCGGTGCCCTGAGTGAGCGGCGGGTTGGCCAGGAAGGCTTCGATGCTGCGCAGAAGCGCGATGTACCGCTCGGAGCACAGCGCCTCCAACAGCGCGCGACGCGCGGCGGCTTGCCGGGGAGCGTAGTGGCCCTGAACTCGGGCGGCGACGGGGCCGAGCACCAACTCGCTCGGGACCTCGTCAATCCGCACGGAAATACGCTCGGCGATGACCTCTTCGTCGCGGGCGTGTCCGAGTTCTTGTCCGATCCATCGCAGCTCGCTGATCAGATGCTCCACGCGGTCGCCACGCAGCATCGGCTGGTATGCCTGCAAGGCCGCTCGCATGCGTCGTGCGGCCACCCGCATCTGGTGGATCGAATCTGGCTCATCCCTGCGTACCGCCATGTCCCAGGCGGTCAGCTCCTCCAGCTGCTCGCGGAGGTAGGCCAGCACCGGCGCCGCCGCGGCGTTCTCCACCCGCTGCGGCCGGTTCGTCAGCTGCTCGTCAACCGCGTCTAGCGAGTGCACGAGCGCGGTGTGCAGCTTCGAGGCGCGCGACGAGCGGCGGATTCCTGCTTGCCGCAGTTGTCGATCAGCCGCCTTCAGCAGGCCGCGTCCCTTGGCCGCGCCCTCGGCCAGTTCGATCTCCACCTCGTTCCAGCGGGTCAGGGACGATTCGGGGCCGAAGCTCGCCGCGGTCACCGCGTCGAGGGCGACCTCGGCGAGCGCGTGATCGTCGTCGCCCTTGAGTATTGAGCGGCGACGCCTTGTCGTGATCTGGGCCACCGGCTGCAACTCACGGCCGCGCACGCGCGCGGTCAACAGGTCGGCGAATTCGTCCGGTAGCCGTTCGTCATCCGGCAGGCGCAGCTCGGTCCGCACCCCGTGTTCCTGTGTGGGGACCTTCAGGTGCCATCCGGCGTCAGATCCGCCCTGGCGTCGGCGCAGGGTGATTCCGGCGCGCAGCAGATCGAAGGCTGCGGTGTCGTAGTAGACGGCGTCAAGGGACTCCTCCGACAGGGTGGTCTGCGCCGCGACGCGCGGCAGGTCGGTCAGGTCAGGCATCGGCGTATTCGGAGGGGCCTCGTACTTGCGTTCGATTTCTTGGATGTCGATAGCCATAAAGCCGGGCTACCCGGAAGCGGCGAACGTATCCAGGCGAAAGCCGCGAATCGAACGTCGGATTTCGCGGCTCGAGGGCCCCGTCCGTGCTTAGCAGCAGACGGGGTTCGTACCGGCCGAGAGTTGCGCGGTGTCGGCTGGTTGGGCGTCAGGGGCCTGGCAGGAGCAGGCGGTCTGGTCGCCGTCGACCGCTGTGCCGGTCTGGCCTTCGAGGTCGGGGCGGGCGTCGGCGAGCACGGTGTACACCTCCCAGCGCTCGCGGCCGGGTCCGGTGACCCAGACCTTGTCCTGGACCGCGTAGCAGCAGGTGGTGTTCTGCTCGACGTCGGTGGCCAGCCCTTCGCCGGCCAGTCGGGTGGTGGCGGCGGTGACCTGGGCGGTGTCGGCGACCTCGACTCCGAGGTGGTCGATGCGGGTCGACTGGCCGCGCTCGCCTTCGAGCAGGACGAGCTTGAGCGGGGGCTCGGCGATGGCGAAGTTGGCGTAGCCGGGGCGGCGCTTGGCCGGCTCGGTGCCGAACAGCTTGCCGTAGAAGGCGATCGAGCCTTCCAGGTCGGCCACGCGTAGGGCGAGTTGGACACGGGACACGGCGCACACTCCTTGGATAGATGAACGTCTATGTAGCCCAGCTTGCCATCTGTATCGATGACTGTCAACATAGACGTATGTCGAATAAGGAGCTGCCGGTGCTGCAAGCCCCGGCCTGCTGCGCCCCGATGGTGCGCGAACCGCTGAGCGATCAGGATGCGAAGTCGCTGGCCGGGGTCTTTAAGGCGTTGTCGGATCCGGTGCGGCTGCGGCTGTTGTCGCTGATCGCCTCGTTCGAGGGCGGCGAGGCGTGCGTATGTGACTTGACCGGCCCGTTCGACGTCTCCCAGCCCACCATCAGCCACCATCTGCGGGTTTTGCGCGAGGCCGGGCTGATCGAGGGGGAGCGGCGTGGCACGTGGGTGTACTACTGGGTGCTGCCAGACGCCCTGAGCCGGCTCGGTACGCTGCTGGCGACATGAGCGACAAACCCAGTGTCCTGTTCGTGTGCGTGCACAACGCCGGACGCTCCCAGATGGCCGCAGGCTTCTTGACCCACCTGGCCGGCGGTCGGATCGAGGTGCGCTCGGCCGGATCCGCCCCGGCCGATGCCGTGAACCCGGTCGCGGTCGAGGCGATGAGGGAGGTCGGCATCGACATCTCTGCCGAAGCGCCGAAGATCGTGGCCATCGACGCGGTCAAAGCGTCGGACGTGTGCGTGACCATGGGCTGCGGGGACACCTGCCCGGTCTTTCCAGGCAAGCGCTACCTGGATTGGGATCTGGACGACCCGGCCGGACAGGGTATCGAGGCCGTCCGCCCGATCCGCGATGAGATTGAAAGGCGGGTACGGGCCCTGATCGACGAGTTAGCGCCCGAAAGCCCGGCATGAGCCACCCCGGTGCAGACAGCCGCGACGCGGATCGCCGCACTGCACCGAGCCTCGACGTTCAGCGGTCCCCGCGTGGTGCCGAAGGATCATTCTTTGCCGGGTCGGTGTGCTCTTGGTCGATCAGCGCCCATATCGATAGCGTTTGATCGTGACCATGCGGACGATTGACGTCGCCGCGGCACGGTTGCTCGCACAACGGGTCTTGCTGCCGTTGCCGAGGCGTTGGGACCACACCCGGACGGTAGCCGCGCAGGCCAGATCGGTGGCGCACGCGGTCGACCCGGAGGATCGCGACCTGTTGCACGCGGCAGCGTGGCTGCACGACATCGGCTATGGCCCGGCGGCGGTGGACACACGCTTTCATCCCCTCGACGGCGCGCGTCTGGCTGAGCGGCTCGGCTGGCCGCCCCGACTGACTGCCCTGATCGCCCACCACTCCGGCGCGCTGTTCGTCGCTCGCGCCTCCGGCTGGGCCGAGGAGTTGGCGGCCTACCCCAACGAGGCCTCGGCGGTGACCGACGCGTTGATCTACGCCGACCAGACCGCCGGCCCGGACGGACGGGTGCTGCCCGCCGGCCTGCGCATCGCCCGCGCCCTGGAGCGTCATGGTCCTGGTTCACCGCAGCAGCGCGCCGCCGCGCAGCGCACGCCACACCTGTTAGCCGCCGTCAGCCGGGTCCATGCCCGCCTGCAGCAGCGCCAGTCTGCGGCCTAGGGATCTCGCAGTGTGCTCAGACGAGTCCTGGGGTCGCGAACGGCGGAACATCAGGGTCGCCTACCAGATTCGCACAAATCATGCCCGTGCGATTGATCGCGACCAGTCTGGATAAGCGCCTGGGTAGTCAACGAGGGCAAGGAGAGCGCTTCGTGACCGCGAAATTCCATGTCAGCGAGAGCACTGCCATCACGCAAGTCGTCACCCGCCTGACCGAGGCGTTCACCCCGGCCGTACCCGGCCCACAGGTACGCGAGACGGTCCGGCGCATCCACCATCGGTTCGACGAGAGCAAGGTGCGTGACTTCGTCCCGCTGCTGGTGGAGAACGCCGCGCGCAACGAACTGCGCGAGCGCGCCGGGATCACAAGCGTGCACGCGCCCAGCTAAGCCAGCTGCTGATTAAGAGCGGCCTACACAAGGGCGCATGACTAGGCGTCAGAGGCGGGGGGCTGGTTCTGCGCTATCGGTCGGAGGCGGGAGAGCAACTCGCGTCGACCGCTTACCGACAGTCCAAGTCGGCTGGCGGTTTCGAGGTCGATCAGGCCGTTGAGCAGCCCGAGAACGGCGCGAGGCGATCCATCCAGGACGAGGTCGGGATCGGTGGCGCGGCCGGGGTGCGCTTGGACTTCACCGCCGCGAAGTTCGATGACGGCCGACTCTCCGGACGCGACGAGCTGAATGACCGCGGGCGGCGCGTCGGGCTCGGCGTCGGTGGTGAACCACGCCGGGGCGTACGCCAGCCACGACGCTCGGAACGCATCGTCGGGCCGTTCGTCGGCCATGAACCGTAGCCCCCACAGCGCCAGCGCCTTCAAGGCGGGTTCCAGTGCCAGGCCGGCTTCGCTCAGCCGGTAGAGCACGGTGGCGACCGGCGGCGGCGCGTCCTCGCGCGTGATCAGGCCGGCCGCTTCGAGTTCTTTGAGGCGGGTCGAGAGCAGGTTCGGCGCGATGCCCGGCAGCCCGTTCTTCAGGTCGGTGAACCGGCACGCGTCCTGGAGCAGCAGCTCCCGGACGATCAGTAGCGTCCAGCGGTCTCCCACCACATCGAGCGCTCGGGCGATTGAGCAGTACTGGCCGTAACTCCGCATGCGTCCAGCCTACTACACAACCTCAATCGAGCAGTAGAAAAACTCAACTATGTGTGTGTAGTCTTCAACCATGACGCGTTCGCCATCGAAACCACTCGTGCTCGTGGCCCTCTTGCTGGCCTCATTCGTGATCAATCTCGATACGACCCTGGTCAATGTGGCGCTGCCGGCGCTGACCCGTGAGCTCGGCGCCTCCACCTCGCAGCTGCAGTGGGTCGTGGACGCCTACAACCTCGTGTTCGCCGCTCTCCTGCTGACGTCGGGAAGCCTGTCCGACCGGTTCGGGCGCAAGGGCATGCTCATGGCCGGCCTGCTGGTGTTCGGCGCGTCCAGCTTCATCGGCGGCTACGCCAACTCCCCGGCCGAGCTGATCACCGCGCGGGCCGTGATGGGCCTCGGGGCGGCCATGACGTTCCCGGCCACGCTCGCCCTGCTCACCGGCGTGTTCACCAGCCGCAAGGAGCGGGCGCTGTCCATCGGCCTGTGGGGCGCGACGGCTGGCGTCGCCATCGCACTCGGGCCGATCGTGGGCGGCTTCCTGCTCGAGCACTACAACTGGTCGAGCATCTTCTACGTGCTCGGCCCGGTCTCCGTCGCCGTGATCGCCCTCGTCGCTCTGTTCGTCCCCAGGTCGGAAAGCCTCGACCGGCACCGCCTGGACTACCTGGGCCTGCTCCTGTCCGGGGCGTTCATGGGCCTGCTCATCTACACGATCATCGAGGCCCCGAACCGCGGCTGGACAGCGACGGCTTCGCTCGCGGGCTTCGCCGGCGCCGCGCTCCTGCTGGCCGCGTACATCATCGGCGAGCGCCGCGCCGAGCATCCGATGCTCGACGTGCGGCTGTTCAAGGACATGCGCTTCAGCGCCGCCAGCGCCGCGGTGACGATTGCGTTCTTCACCCTGCTCGGATTCATCTTCCTGATCACGCAGTTCTTCCAGTTCGTCCGCACCTACAGCCCGCTGTCCACCGGCGTCCACCTGCTGCCTGTCGCCGCCGCCGTCGCCGTCGGATCAACCCTCGGGACGCGCCTGGCGGTGCGCATCGGCACGAAGGCGATCGTCACGCTCGGGCTGGCCCTGCAGGCGGCGTTCTACTTCTGGGCCGGCGGCACCATCTCGCCGCAGCTCGGTTACGGGATCATCGCCCTTCAGATGGTCGTCTATGGCCTGGGCATGGGCCTGACCTCGGCGCCCGCGACCGAGTCGATCATGGGAGCGGTCGCGGCCGACAAGGCCGGCGTCGGGTCCGCCATCAACGACTCCACTCGCCTGCTCGGCGGGACCCTCGGCGTCGCGGTCATCGGCAGCGTGTACGCCATGCTGTACGACGCGCGGCTCGACAGCGCCCTGCCGACGTCCCTGCCGCCCCAACTGGCCAACCTCGCGCATCAGTCCGTCGGTGCGGCGTACGGCGTCTCCGGCCAGCTCGCCGCCCACGGCCAGCACTCCGTGGCCAGCGCGGTTCTCCAGGCGGCGACTGGGGCATTCGACCACGGCCTGAGCATCGGGTGTGTCGTGGCCGGCTTCGTCGCGCTCGCCGGTGCGCTGCTCGCTGGCGCGTTCCTGCCTGCCCAGCCCCCACGCCGGCCCGCACCGGACGACAGTCCGGCCGAACTGGCCCGTACCTCGCATGAGGCGGCGGTCCGATGAACCGCGAATCGGCGAAGGGGCCGTGCCGCGAGGACGCCGGATGCGAACCACTTACACCGTCGAGAACTGCCAGCACGTCAGCGAGTGGACCGTGTTTTCGATGCGGTCGAGGTAGAGGTTGCGCTGGGCGAGGGTGTCGAGGTCGAAGGTGAAGTAGAGGGTCATGAGTGGGTTGACGAACAGGGTGCTGCCTTGGGTGCGGTCGGTGGTGTGTACGTCGCCGAACT
>NZ_DASRBQ010000038.1:0-34822 GCF_035653575.1 Actinocrinis sp. | reverse complement strand
GAGATGGTCACCGACGAAGACCGCGACTACATGTACAGCGAGTACGCCAAGGACCCGCGGATGAAGGCGAACGTGGGCATCCGGCGGCGGCTCGCCCCGCTGCTGGAGAACGACCGGCGGCAGATCGAGCTGTTCACCGCGCTGCTGCTCTCGCTGCCCGGCTCGCCGGTGCTGTACTACGGCGACGAGATCGGGATGGGCGACAACATCTGGCTGGGCGACCGCGACGGCGTGCGCACCCCGATGCAGTGGACCCCGGACCGCAACGCCGGCTTCTCGGCCTGCGACCCCGGCCGGCTCAACCTGCCGGTGATCATGGACGCGGTCTACGGGTACCAGTCCACCAACGTCGAGGCGCAGATGGCCAGCTCCTCCTCGCTGCTGCACTGGACCAAGCGGATGATCGAGATCCGGCGGCAGAACCCGGCCTTCGGCCTGGGCACCTTCCAAGAGCTCGGCTCGACCAACCCCTCGGTGCTGGCGTTCATCCGCGAGCTGCCGGCCGGCGAGGGCCCGCGCGCGACCGGCGGCGAGGAAGACCTCGTGCTGTGTGTGATGAACCTCTCCCGCTTCCCGCAGCCGACCGAGCTGGATCTGCGCGCCTACCAGGCGATCGAGCCCGTGGAGCTGATCGGCGGGGTGCACTTCCCGAAGATCGGCGAGCTGCCTTACCTGCTCACCTTGGGCGGTCATGGGTTCTACTGGTTCAAGCTGCAGCGGCCGTGACCTGGCCTGGTTCGGTACGACTCGGCGTGACACGGCGTGACGTGACGTGATCTGAGGGAAACGGTCCGGGGAGGGCCGTCGGCGCACCCATTACGGCGCCGAAAGGAGGGTAAGAGGCGCGGTACCGGCGTGCCCGCCAACGGGGCGCTGCCCGGTGCAGCCAAGCGACGGCCGAAAGGATGACCGACGATGACGTCGACGATCGACATGGCGCACGCCGCTCTGGACGGCCGCTCCACCGAGCGGCTGGCCGAGCTGCTGGCCGGCTGGCTGCCCGAGCAACGCTGGTTCGGCGGCAAGGGGCGGCAGATCCAGTCGATCACCCTCTCCTCCTGCCTGGCCGCGCCCGACGTCGCCGACGACGGCGGCGAGGAGGTCCGGCTGTGGCACGTGCTGGCCGAGGTGACATACCGCGATGGAGCTGACAACGGCGAGGCGCCGCAGACCTACCAGGTCTTCGTGGGCGCGCGGCGCTCGCTGCCTGATCGGCTTAGGCACGCGGCGATCGGCAATCCGGACAGTGCGGTACCCGAGCTCGGCGGCCATTGCTACGACGGACTGCACGACGCGCACCTGGCCGCGTGGCTGCTTGAGCGGATCGCGGATCGCGACGCGGTCGGTCCGCTGCGCTTCGACCGGCTCGCCGGGCAGGTGCTGCGTACCGACCTGCGCGCCCTCGTGCTGACCGGCGAGCAGTCGAACACCTCGCTGGTGTACGGCGACCAGTACATCGCCAAGGTCTTCCGCCGCCCGGCGCCCGGCCGCAGCCCGGAGCTGGAGCTCGGCCTGGCGCTCGCGGTCGCCGAATCGCCGCACATAGCGCCGCCGATCGGCTGGGCCGAGTTCGACGCCGGCGCGCTCGACGGCGCGGAACTGGGCGAGCAGCGCCTCGGCGGGCAGGTGCTGGACGAACCGGTCACGCTGCTGACCCTGCAGCCGTTCCTGCCGAGCGCGACGGATGGCTGGGCGCTGGCGCTGACCAGCGTGCGCGACCTCTTCGCCGCCGAGCCCGACGTGTCCGCGGCGCGGGCCGGGGCCGACTTCGGGCCCGAGGCGCACCGGCTCGGCATGGCGACCGCACGGGTGCACCGGGCACTGGCCGCCACGCTGCCGACCGGTTGGCTCAAGCCGGAAGAGCTTGAGCAGCTGGCCGACGGTATGCGCCGGCAACTCGAGGTGACGGTGCGTCAGGTGCCGCAGCTGCGGCCGTACGCACCGGGGCTGGCTGAAGCGATCGACCGACTCGCGGGGCTCGGCGGCCCGCTGCCGGTGCAACGGGTGCACGGCGATTACCACCTGGGCCAGGCGATGCGCACCGTCACCGGCTGGGTGCTGCTGGACTTCGAGGGCGAACCCACCCGGTCGCTGGCGGAGCGGCGCGCTCCGGCCAGCCCGCTCAAGGACATCGCGGGGATGCTGCGTTCCTTCGACTACGCGGCGCACCACCTGCTGGGCACGATGTCGACAATCGCCGACCAGCCTCCGGCGGCCACCGAGCTGATGACCGCGCGGGCGGCCGAGTGGGCGGCGCGCAACCGCGACGCGTTCTGCCGGGGGTATGCCGAGGTGCTCGGCTACGACCCGCGGGCGGAATCCGCGGTACTACGTGCGTTCGAAATCGACAAAGCGGTTTACGAGGTCGGTTACGAGGCGGCGAACCGTCCGTCCTGGCTGCCCATCCCGCTCAATGCCTGCGCACGGCTTTCCGTGCGACACTGATAATCCGAGCATCGCTCACTTTCGCGAACGAAGTTTCGAAACAAAAGGCCGCGATATCAATTTCATGAGATTTTCGTGACTTTCACGGGACGCTCCCCGCGGCCGCGTATCCTTCCATCGAACATGTCCGCACTCGCGCGCTCGAATGGGTCGACCGGCCATGTCCAGGGCCTAAGGGCCCACAGTCATGCCGGCACGCACTGACCAGCGCATCCGCTGCATATGCGAACGCGCCTTGTATGCGTCGAACTTGTAACCCAAAACCATACGTTCGGATGAAAATCTGGCCTGATTATGGGACGCAAGCTCCGCCACTCCCCTACCGTAATAGATGGGTGGATGCCGCGGTGGAAAACAATCACGGAGCCGCGGTCCGATAATTCAGATTTCTACAACTACCGCAGGGGGGAACTCCTTGCTTCGCCATGCCCGCAAACAGCGCGGCGACCGACACACCAGACCGGTGTCCGGCCTCGCCGCCGCGACGCTGTGCGCCGTCGCCGCCGTTCCGTTGCAGGCCGTCGTCTCCCAGGCGGCCACCGCCGGTTCCGGCACGACCAGCCCGAACATTGTCGCGGCGAGCCCGATCAAGGGCACCGTCGCCAAGGCAAGCAGCGTGCAGGCCACGACCTTTCCCGGCGGGGACCGGATCGACCTGCGCGTGCTCGTGGTGACCGACGGCTCCTCCCCGGTCGAAGCCATCCGCTCCGAACTCGGCACCGAGGGCGTGCCCTACACCACGATCGACCTCAACAACGCGAGCCGTCAGCAGCTCACCGCGGCCTTCCTCGCCGGAACCGCGGGCACGGTGCCTGAAGCGCACTTCGAGGCCGTCGTGCTGCCGAACAACGCGCCCGCGCAACTGTCCGCCGCCGAGATCGCGGCGCTCAACGCGTATGAGGCCACGTACTCCGTCCGGCAGGTCGACGCCTACCTCTACCCGGGCGCGGCCGTCGGCATGAACACACCGACGTTCGCCGGAACGCTCGACGGGATGACGGCCACGATTACCGGTGACGGGAAGACCAAGGCGTTCCCGTACCTGAACGGCAACGTGCCCTTCGAGAACATCGATCCGACCGTCTCCGAGTCATACGGGTACCTCGGCACTCCGAACCCGCCGACCGGTACCACGTTCGATCCGCTGGTCACCATGACCATCCCGGGCACGACGACTCAGGGTGTCCTGGCCGGCGTATACAGCGCGGGCGGTCGCAACGAGCTGATCAACACGTTCGCCTACAACGCCAACCAGTCGCAGTTCCTCGCGCTCGGGCACGGAATCATCACCTGGGCGACACAGGGCGTGCACTTCGGGTATGACCGCAACTACTTCACCGTCGACGTCGACGACACCTTCCTACCGGACGCCGAGTGGTCGCAGGTCGGGCACTGCACGCCGGGCGACACGATCTGTCCGGCCGGCACCCCGGACACCACGCCGAGCCGGATGACCCCGGACGACGTGAGCTACCAGGCCAGCTGGCAGAGCGCGAACAACTACAAGCTGACCATGCTGTACAACGGCGGCGGCTCGGACGACCAGGTCGCCGCTAGCGGTTCGGACCCGCTGCTGACCGCCTGGCAGGCGAACAAGTCCGCCGCGTTCGAGTGGGTCAACCACACCTACTCGCACGAGTTCCTCGGCTGTGAGCAGAACCTGACCACTATCCCGTGGTCCTGCCAGACCGACGCGAGCGGCAACATCGTCTGGGTCCCGCAGTCCGACATCACCAGCCAGATCTCGCAGAATGTGGCCTGGGCGCGGGCCAAGGGCCTCCCGACGGACGCGACCGAACTGGTCACCGGCGAGCACTCGGGCCTGGTGACGCTGCCGCAGCAGCCGGTGGACAACCCGAACCTCGGCCCGGGCCTGACCGCGCAGCACATCGCGTGGACCGGCTCCGACGCCTCCCGCGAGCCGAACCAGCGCCTCGTCACCGGCGGCACGACCCTAACCGTGCCGCGGCACCCGATGAACGTGTACTACAACGCCGCGACGGTCTCGGACGAGATCAACGAGTACAACTGGGTCTACACCTCGACGGCCGACGGCGGCTCCGGCATCTGCGAGAACAACCCGACCTCGACCTGCATCAGCCCGCTGAACCCGACCACCGGGTACACGGACTACATCGTGCCGACCGAGACCCGTATCGCGCTGAGCCACATCATGGCCAACGACCCGCGTCCGACCTACGTGCACCAGTCGAACCTGGCGGAGGACCGGATCCTCTACCCGGTGCTGAACTCGATCCTGGGCCAGTACCGGGCCGAGTACGCGAATCTCGCGCCGGTCGTCGAGCAGACGCTCGCGGCGGAGGGCCAGACCCTTCAGCAGCAGTCGGCGTGGGCGGCGGCGGTCGCCGCGGGAACCGTCTCCGGTTACGTGCAGGGCAGCAAGGTGACCATCTCGGCGCCGAGCGGCCTGTACGTGCCGTTCACCGGGCCGAACGGGACGGAGAACCCCGGCCTGCTGGGCGGTTCACTGGGCGCCACCGCGTTCGGGTCGGCGTACGCCGGAGAGCTCTCCGCGTACAAGAAGTCCCCGGCCGGCGGCTTCAGCCTGCTGCTTCCGGGCTACTCCGGCCTGTAAGCCCGCAACGGCGCCCATGACGGTACCGGCGCCACAGACAGAACACCGATGAAGCCGAGTGCTCGGAGCCACCTCCGAGCACTCGGCGCGCCCGGACAAGCACGAGAGCACAGCTAGACAGCTCAGCACAGCACGCACACGCACACGCACACACACAACGCATGCACGCACGCACAACGCGACCCACGAACGCGTACGCACCTTCGCGTGGGCACCGTCGGTCGCTTTATTCACCGCGCCGTACTTGAGGGGGACGGAACCCGTGGAGATCCTGCTCGTCACCGAGGGCACGTATCCACACGTACGCGGCGGCGTCTCGGTCTGGTGCGATCAAATGATCAAAGGACTGAAGGCGCATCGTTTTCACGTCGTCGCGCTCTCCGCCACCGGCCATGAACCAGCCGTCTACGAGTTACCGGACAACGTCGATTCGCTGCGCCTGCTTCCGCTGTGGACGGCACAACGTCCGAGCCAGCGCGGCCGCCTCGCCAAGCGCCCCGACCCGGCCGCCGCGATCACCCTGCTCGAAGCCGCGCTGAGCCAGGATCCCGGAGCCGCGGAGGCCTTCGAAGCCGCCTTGTTCGAGCTGTTCTTCCAGGCCCAGCAGCCGGTCAGCCTCAGCGAGGTGCTGCGTACCGACGCGGTCACCACCGCGCTCGCGGAGTGCTGGGAGAAGTTCCACGGCGGGCTCGGTCCCGCGCTCAAACTGGCCGACGCGATGGCCGCGCTGGACCTGATCGAGCACGCGCTGCGCCCTTTGTCCTACCGGCCGCCGGAAACGGACGTCACGCACACGGTGTCGAACGGCCTGGCCGCGCTCGTCGGCCTGGCTGCCAAGTGGACGCACGGCACGCCGCTGATCATCGCCGAGCACGGTGTGTACCTACGCGAGCGGTACCTCGCCCTGCACGGCGAACGCCTCGGGTGGCCCGTAAAGGCAATCGTCGCTTCCTTCACTAGGCGCCTGTGCGAGACCGGTTACCGCAACGCAGACCTCATCACGCCCTGCAACGAGTACAACCAGCGGTGGGAGAAACGGCTCGGCGCGGATCCCGAGAAGCTGCGCACGGTGTACAACGGCGTCGATCTGGAACGCTTCCCCGAGGCGCAGGGGGAGCCGGATGAGCCGACGCTCGTCTTCGTCGGCCGGATCGACCCGCTCAAGGACCTGCACACGCTGTTGCGCGGCTTCGCCCTGGTCCTCGCCGAACTGCCGAACGCACGGCTTCGGATCTTCGGTGGTGCTCCGTCCGGCGGCGAGTGGTACCACGAGGAATGCCTCGCGCTCGTGCAGGAGCTGGGCATCGGCGAGTCAGTCGTCTTCGAAGGCCAGTGCAACGCGGTCAGCGAGGCGTACGCGGCCGGACACGTCGTCGTGCTGTCCTCCATCTCGGAGGGCCTGCCGTTCACCGTGATCGAGGCGATGGCCTGCGGCCGGCCGAACGTCGGGACCGAGGTCGGCGGCGTGGGCGAGGCGATCGGCGACACCGGCCTCGTGGTGCCGCCGCGGCGGCCGGCGGAACTGGCACAAGCCTGCCTGGCCCTCCTCACCGACCACGAGCGGCGGCACAGGCTTGGTAAGGCGGCCCGGCAGCGCGCACTGGAACTGTTCACCATCGGTCGCGCGGTAGACACCTTCGACAAGATCTACCGCGACATCGGCACGTCGCGCGTCTCCAAACCGGAGGCCGGCGAAGTATCCGACGGCACGTCAGGTAACACGGTGTCAGACGACGCGATTTCGCAATGGACGACTGAGGAATCGTCCGTGCCGACAGGGCTCGCAGCATGAGCGCACAGTCTCTCCTCGGCAGAGCGAACGGCGTACCGAACCATGCGTTCACCACCGCCTACAGCCAGCCACGTCGCCCTTCCGCGGCAAAGGCAGAAGGCACCACCTCGGGTTCCGCACCGGCCGAATCGCCTGATGCGCTCGACGCGATCGATCGGCTCGCCCTCAGCGTGGCTGACCTCTGCCGCAGCGCGGTGGATTCGCTGGCCATCGTCGCCGGGCTTGAAGCGGAGGGCTACAACGACCGGATCGCGGCCGAGAAGTTCGGCCTGCCCGACCTGTTCGCCCTCGCCGAGGAGCTGCACCGGCGGGTTCCCCGCGACATACACCCGCCCGAGGATCCGGAGAACCAGCCGACGGTGACCGGCACCGCCCGCGCGATCCTGCGCGGCCTGCTGTTCGCCGCGCCCTCGGTGTGCGCCATGGCCTTCCTGGTCACCGACCTGACCGGCCCGGCCCGCGTGGTCCTTGCCATCGTGCAGGTGCTCGCCTGGGGATACGGCCAAGGCGTCGCACACCTCGCCTACAGCCGCCTGAACAACGCCGACCGCGGCGGTGCGGCGCGCATCCTGCGCCACGGAACGCTGTACGCGCTGCTCGTCTCCGCCTGGCTGCTCGGCGCCACGGAGTTCTTCCTCGGTACCGCACTCACCGCGCTGGTACCGGCCGCGACCAGCCTGTGGTTCTGTCTCGCGGCGGTCCCGGCCCTGGTGCTCGGCGCCGAATTCGCCATGGCGGCGACCCTCATCCCGGCGGTGTCCGGCGCGCTCGCCGTGTGGTTCGGCGCGCCGCCCCTGGCGGCCCTCGCGGGCGCGCAACTCTCGGCGGCCGCCACCGTGCTGTTCATGCTCCGCCTAACCCGGCACGGGGACGCCAGCAGCCCACGGCTGGCCGGGCCCGAGCTGCGCGACTCGCTGCCGCACGTGCTCTCCGGTCTGGGCACCGGCGCGCTCATCACGGTGGTCCTGGCCGGCCCGGCCGCAGCCGGCCAGGGGCTCGTCGCGCTGCACGCCGCGATCGTGCTCACGCTCGGGATGGGCGCCGGCGAGTGGCACGCGCGCTGGTACCAGCGACAGGTCAGCGAGCTGCTTTCCACGCTGGCCGACCCCGCGGGCTTTCCTCCGCCCGCGACGCTGCTGCTCCTCGGGGCGCTGACGCGGCAGGCCGCGACGACCGCCGCGCTGGCCGGAACCATCTACTACGCCTTCGACCGCGGTGACAGCGGCGCGGCGGGCCTCTACTGCTTCGCGGTGGCCCTCGCCCCCGGCCTGCTCGCGGCGCTGTTCATGCGCGGCATCGAGGCGCGCGCCGTGCTGTGGCCCACCGCGATCGCGCTCGCCTCGACCCTCACCGCGCTGCCCAGTCGCAACGCGGCGGTCCTGGCCGCCCTCGCGCTGGAGGCCTCGGTCCTGCTCGCGATCCGCGCCGCGAGCGTCACCGCACGTCCGTGGGTGCACCTGTGATCCGCAACCCCGTCGCTCGAGACCGCTCGCGCGCCGAGCACGCGCAGCCGATCCGATCGGCCGGGCTCGTGCCCGCGTCTGCGCCCGTGCCCGTACCCCGCTTCGCAGTCCCCGCCTACTTCAACCCCTTGTGGGACGCGACCGGCTGGCAGGACCTCGCCGCTCTCGGCCCGGCCGTATCCTTCGCGATCCTGAACCCGGGCTCCGGCCCCGGTCGCACCGTCGATTCCGCGTATAGCAAGCCGATCGACGCAGTTCAGGCATCGGGCGGACGCGTTATCGGATACGTCGACACCGCCTATGGCACGCGTCCGAGTGCGGTTGTCTTGCGCGACTTGATGCGTTATCAGTCCTGGTACAGCTTACGTGGCGTGTTTCTCGATCAAGTTCCCAGCGGGCGCGATCACCTCGCGCACTACCGCCGCATCGTCGAAGCGGCACGCCACCGCGGATTCGACTTCTTCGCCATCAACCCCGGCGTCATCCCCGATCCGGGTTACGTCGAACTCGCGGATGTCGTCGTCACCTTCGAAGGTCCTTGGCTCGCGTATCGTGATCACGCAGCAGTTGACTGGACGACGGATCACCCGGCCGAGCGCTTCTGTCACCTGGTGCACAGCACGCCACTCGAGGAGCTGGCCACGGCGCTGAACCTGGCGCGTGAACGCCACGTCGGCGCCTTCTACGTCACAGAGCAGTCCGGAGCGAATCCATGGGGAAGCCTCAGCACGCAGCTCACACAGATGGCTGCGGTGGGACGCGCCTCCGGTACTTCGCCGCTGCCTTAACGCTCACCCTCGCCGCCTTAGGCGGGTGCTCGACGTCCACGTCTCCGTCACCGTCCGCCGCGCAGAGCTCATTGCCTGCCTCGTCGGGCTCCGCTCCTTCCGCGCCAGGCGGCTCCTCCTCGGCCGTTCCCGCCGCCGTCTGGCACCCCAAGCCCGGCCTCACCTGGCAGTGGCAGCTTTCCGGGAAGGTCGATACGTCCGTCGACGCCCAGGTGTACGACATCGATGGAGTCGAGAACAGCGCCGCCGTCGTCGCCACGCTGCACTCCGCCGGCCGAAAGGTGATCTGCTACGTGAACGCCGGGGCGTACGAGTCCTTCCGCGCCGACGCGAACCGCTATCCCGCCGCGATCCTCGGACAGTCAAACGGCTGGACCGGCGAGCGCTGGTTGGACGTGCGCCAACTCAGCGTCCTGCGCCCGATTCTCGCCGACCGATTCAAGGCCTGCGCGCAGAAGGGCTTCGACGGAATCGAGGCCGACAACGTGGACGGCTACCGCAACACCACCGGCTTCCCGCTGACCGCCGCCGACCAACTGGCCTTCAACCGCATGCTCGCCGACCTCGCCCACGCGCAGGGCCTGGCCATCGGCCTGAAGAACGACCTGGACCAGATTCCGCAGCTGGTCTCGAACTTCGACTTCGCGGTCAACGAGCAGTGCGCCGAATTCTCGGAGTGCGACGCGCTCAAGCCGTTCATCGCCGCGGGCAAGGCGGTCTTCCACGTCGAATACAACCTGTCCCTGGACGAGTTCTGCCCCACGACGACCGCGCTCGGCCTGTCCTCCATGCGCAAGAACCTGAGCCTCGACGCCCCTCGCTGGCCGTGCCCGGCCTCGTCACACGGCTGATCGCAATCCCGAGTGAACGGCGCGAGGGCCGAGCGTATAGTCGGACCGCTCGGTTTGCTATCAGCGGGTTCATTTAGGGGGATACGGTGCGCTTGCGCCGAATCACGGCATCCGCGGCGATGCTCATAACAGCCGCTTCAATCACCCCGGTCGCGCACGCCACGACCACCACGGGGACCACCATCTACGTCAACAACGCCCCATCGGCGAACTGCTCCAACTCGGGGCCCGGAACGAGCACGTCTCCGTTCTGCACGATCCAGGAGGGCGTCGACGCGGCTACGGCCGGCACCACGGTGCTCGTCGAGCCGGGCGCGTACGCTCCGGTCACGGTATCGAAGACGGGAACGGCCGACGCTCCCATCACGATCAGCGCCGCGGTCAAGTACCAGGCGGAGATCTCAACTGCCGCGGAGCAGCCCGCATTCAGCGTGTCGGGTGCGGCCTATATCAACCTGGACGGGTTCTACGTCTCGGTTATCAGCGGGCAGGCCGCTGTCATCGACAACTCATCACATGTCACGCTCGACGGCTTTCAGGACTACCTCCAGAACGCTGACCCGAGCCCGGTCGTGGAAATCACGGGCACCTCGAGTTACGCCGTCGTGAGCCGCAGCCGCTTCGGTCCGGTGGAGGGCCACAACGCCGTCGTCCAAATCGACGCCGGCAGTTCGCACGACACCATCACTACTGATGTGATCGACGGCTTCAGCGGCGGGATCGTCGTCAACGGAGCTCCGGACACCGCGATCACCAGCAACACTTTCGGCACCGTATGCAACCAGGCGATCGCCTTGCACGGTGCGTCTACCGGCTCGTCGATCGAGAACAACGTGATCGGCATGGTGGAGGCGGCAGATTCGAACTCCCAATGCCCGGCGATCGTTTCGCCGGTAACCGGCATCGAGGTCGACGGCACCGCGACTTCGGGCACCACAGCTGATTACAACGTGCTGGACACCACGATCAACGCGGACTCCTACACCTGGGCCGGTACCACCTACACGAGCGCGACCGACCTGAACCAGGCCACCGGGCAAGCCGCGCACGACATCAACGCCGATCCCCAGTTCACCGCCGACTACAAGCCGAACGGCGACAGCTCCCCGCTCGTCGACTCCGCCGACGCGAACGCGCCAGGCGAGTTGACCACCGACTACACCGGCGCCGCCCGAGTGGATGACCCGAACGTCGCCAACACGGGAACCGGCGTCGGTTACTACGATCGCGGAGCGGGCGAATACCAGGACCCGTTGGCCGTCGCAGTGCACCTCGACTCCCAGACGGGAAGCGCGCCGGCGACTTTCACCGCGACCGAGTCGGTGGCCACGGCGGGCTGGTCGCCGGTGACCTCGTGGACCATCGATTTCGGTGACGGTACCGGCAAGAGGACCACGACCTCGCCTTTAACGTTGCTGCACACGTACACCAAGTTCGGTGCGTTCACCGTGACCGTCACAGGAACCGACTCCTACGGAACCGCTTCGACCACGGCGCCGGTCTCGATGCTTTCGTCGAGCGTCTATCACCCGCTCTCGCCGAGCCGCATCCTCGACACCCGCCACGGAATCGGAACGAGCGGGGTCATCGCGCCTGTTCCGGCCGGTGGCGCGCAGCCGGTGGCCATTGAGGGCGTCGGCTCCATCCCGGCGACCGGCGTCACCGCGGTCGCCGTGAACATCACCGTGACCAACACCAAGACCGGCGGCTACATCACCGGGTACGCCGACGGCGAGGCCCGGCCGGGGACCTCCAACCTCGACTTCTCAGCCGGTCAGACGGTGCCGAACATGGCGATCGTGCCCGTCGGCGCGGATGGGAAGATCGAGCTTTACAACGGCAGCGGCGGCACGGTCGACCTCATCGCGGACGTGGCGGGCTACTACGGTCAAGGCAGTGGGACCGGCATCGAACCGTTCGGAGCCGGCGCGGTCCGCATCCTCGACACCCGCAAGGGCACCGGCACGGCGAAGGCGCCGATACCGGCGAACGGCACGCTGAGCTTCGGTTCCGACTATCTCGGCACCGGTGGCGGCGCCGTGGTGCTGAACGTGACCGTCGTCAACCAGAAGTCCACCGGCTACCTCACGGTCTACCCGGACGGCACCAGCCGGCCGGTCGCCTCGAACCTCGACTTCAATCCGGGACCGGCGATCGCGAACCAGGTCGTCGTTCCGGTGGGCGCGGACGGCAAGATCGACTTCTACAACGGAAGCGGCGCGGCCACAGACGTCATCGCGGACATCGTCGCGAGCTTCTCGACCGTCGGCGGCGGCGGATATGTGCCCCTCCCTCCGACGCGTCTGCTGGACACCCGAAAGGGCATCGGAGCGCCCGCCGCGGCCGTAGCCCCGATGGGCACGGTCAACCTGAAGACCGTGGGAGGAGTCTCACCGCTTCCGGCGAGCGGGTTCTCAGCCATTGCCGCCAACGTCACGGTGACTCAGCCGACGGGTAGCGGCTACATCACCGTCTACCCGAACTACCTGTCAACCGCGCCGACCGCCTCGACCCTCGACTTCTCGGCCGGACAGACGGTCGCCAACTTGGCGGTCAGCTCCATCCAGGACACGGGAGTCAAGCTGCTCAACGGCAGCGGAGGTTCCAGCCAGCTGATCCTCGACGTCTTCGGGTACTACGACAACGGCGTCCCGTGGTCGAACTGAGCCAGAGAGCCGGTGGTACCGGCTGCTGACGAAACCGAGCCCGGCCCGAGGATCTGGATCCTCGGGCCGGGCTCGGCGCATCTTCACTTCATGCCGCCTGCCGCGTTCTTCCGCTACTCCACGCTCTGCAGCAGTTCGTCGGCCGCGGCGAACGGGTCCAGCGAGCCGTCCACGACGCGGTCGGCGAGCGCCGCGATCCGCGAGTCGCCGTGCAGGGAGCCGAAGCGGGAACGCAGCACCGCGAACGCGATCGCCTCGATCTCCGCCGCCGCGCGCGCCCGGCGGCGCACTGCCAGTTTCCCGGTCTCGGCCAGCCAGGCGCGGTGCTTCTCCAGCGCCTCGACCACCTCGCCGACGCCCTCGGCGCGCGCCGCAACGGTCTTGATGATCGGCGGGCGCCAGTCGCCCGCCTCGCGCCGCTCGCCGAGCGCGAGCATGTGGTTCAGTTCCCGCGCGGTCGCGTCGGCGCCGTCCCGGTCGGCCTTGTTCACCACGAACACGTCGCCGATCTCCAGGATCCCGGCCTTCGCCGCCTGGATCCCGTCGCCCATGCCGGGGGCGAGCAGCACCACCGAGGTGTCCGCCGCCGAGGCGACTTCCACCTCTGACTGCCCTACGCCCACGGTCTCGACCAGGACCACGTCGCAACCCGCCGCGTCGAGCACGCGCAGCGCCTGCGGGGTCGCCGCGGACAGGCCGCCGAGGTGCCCGCGTGAGGCCATCGACCGGATGTAGACCTCCGGGTCGGTCGCGTGCTCCTGCATCCGTACTCGGTCGCCGAGCAGCGCGCCGCCCGAGAACGGCGAGGAGGGGTCGACTGCGAGCACGCCGATCCGCTTGCCGCGCGCCCGGTACTCGGTGACCAGTGCGCTCGTCGAGGTCGACTTGCCGACGCCCGGAGCACCGGTGAGCCCGATGATGTACGCGTTGCCGGTGTGCGGGGCCAGGGCTGACATCAGTTCGCGCAGCGCGGGCGAACCGTCCTCGACCATGGAGATCAGGCGTGCGACC
Organism: Actinocrinis sp.; assembly: GCF_035653575.1. Lineage (GTDB taxonomy): Bacteria > Actinomycetota > Actinomycetes > Streptomycetales > Catenulisporaceae > Actinocrinis. The sequence continues at coordinate 21,210 of NZ_DASRBQ010000038.1, read as the reverse complement.
GCGCGCGGGTCGCCCTTACGCGCGCGGTCAACCAGAGCAGGGACGTCAGTCACAACTCAAGACCCTACCCATGTCGCCCTGCGTTGCCCTTGAGCCCTGCACCTGCTCCTCAGGCACGCTTCGGCACGGTAACGATCAGCGCGTCGCCCTGGCCGCCACCGCCGCACAGCGCGGCCGCGCCCGTGCCGCCCCCGCGCCGCTGCAACTCGAGCGCCAGGTGCAGCACCAGACGTGCGCCGGACATGCCGATCGGGTGGCCGAGGGCGATGGCGCCGCCGTTGACGTTGACCTTGTCCTCGTCGACGCCGAGGTCACGCATCGACTGGATGCCTACCGCCGCGAACGCCTCGTTGATCTCGATCAGGTCGAGATCGCCGACCGAGAGCCCGGCCTTGGCCAGCGCCTTGTTGATCGCGTTCGAGGGCTGCGAGTGCAGCGAGTTGTCCGGGCCGGCCACGATGCCGTGCGCGCCGATCTCCGCGAGCCAGGTCAGGCCCAGCTCCTCGGCCTTCGCCTTGGACATCACCACGACCGCGGCCGCGCCGTCGGAGATCGGGGAGGCGTTGCCCGCGGTGATCGTGCCGTCCTTGGTGAACGCCGGGCGCAGCTTGCTCAGCCCTTCCGCGGTGGTGTCCCCGCGCACGCCCTCGTCCTCTTTCACGACGATCGGATCGCCCTTGCGCTGCGGGATCTCCACCGGGGTGATCTCAGCTTCGAAGATGCCGTTCTTCTGCGCGGCGGCGGCCCGCTGCTGGGAGCGGGCGGCGAACTCGTCCTGCTCGGCGCGGCTGATGCCGAGCTTGCCGACGTGCCGCTCGGTGGACTCGCCCATCGGGATGTGGTCGAAGGAGTCGGTCAGGCCGTCGTAGGCCATCGCGTCGAGGACCTCGATCGAGCCGTACTTGTAGCCGATGCGCGCGTTGGGCAGCAGGTGCGGCGCGTTCGTCATCGACTCCTGGCCGCCGGCCACCACGATCTCCACCTCGCCGGCCCGGATCAGCTGGTCGGCCAGCGCGATCGCGTCGAGCCCGGACAGGCAGACCTTGTTGATGGACAGCGAGGGCACGTTCATCGGGATGCCGGCCTTCACCGCGGCCTGGCGCGCCGGCATCTGCCCCGCCCCGGCCTGAAGTACCTGACCCATGATCACGTAGTCGACCTGGTCGGGGGCGACCCCGGCCCGCTCAAGGGCGGCCTTGATCGCGAATCCGCCGAGGTCGGCCCCGCTGAACGGGGTCAGCGCGCCAAGCAGTTTGCCCATCGGGGTGCGCGCTCCGGCGACGATGACAGAGCTGGCCATATTCGGTACGCCTCCTGAAAGATGGCGGTCGAGTGTCGTCTTCGACACTATCCACAATTTAGCTACCCCCCAGTAGGGTCTAACAGTGTCGGCTTGACCACAGTGACCGGGACCAGAATTTCGGTGGAGGAACCCATGATCACTCGCATCGACCACATCGGCATCGCCTGCCGGGACCTCGACGCGAGCATCGAGTTCTACCGGAAGACCTATGGCTTCGAGGTCGCACATAGCGAGGTCAACGAGGAGCAGGGCGTCCGCGAGGCGATGCTGCGGGTCAACGGCACCGACGACGGCGGCGCGTCCTACCTCCAGCTGCTCGAGCCCGTACGCGATGACTCGGCGATCGCCAAGTACCTCGAGAAGCACGGCGAGGGCATACACCACATCGCGTTCGGCACCCCCGACGTCGTGGCCACCACCGAGGCCGCCACGAGCACCGGCGTTCGCGCGCTCTACGGCACCCCGCGATGCGGTACGTCGAACTCCTCGATCAACTTCCTGCACCCTAAGGACTGCCACGGCGTGCTCACCGAGCTCGTGCAGGCGGCGGCACCCTCTGCATCAGAGCATCACTGAGACGCGGTCATCCCCAATCGAGCCAACCCGCCCGACTCGATCACCCGTCCTGTCTCCCAGCCCCGATAGACTGTCCGGTCCTGCCTGAACCAGGTACAGGCGCGATGGACCGCGTCCAAGTGTCCTATCGGAGGTCGTGCCACCTTTGCCTCAGCCCGCGACGAGCACCGGCGCGCCTGATCGGGCGCAGCGCGCCGAGATGCAAGCCGAGCAGCGCCATGTGGACCGGGTGCACGAGCGCCTCGAGGTGATGCGCCAGCACGCACGCGCCTACGAGGCCGAAGGCCATCGGCGCGCGCTGTTCGGCAACGAGGGCGGCCTGGTCGAGCGGGACGCGATCGTGTATCAGGCCACGGTGTGGCTCAGGCGGCTCGACACCCAGGAGGAGGGCCTGGTCTTCGGCCGGCTCGACTTCGACGACGGCGAGGCCCGGCACATCGGCCGGATCGGCGTGCGCGACGAGGACTACGAGCCGCTGGTCGTCGACTGGCGCGCCCCGGCGGCCGCGGCGTTCTACCGGGCGACCCCGACCGACCGCATGGACGTGGTGCGCCGCCGCACGATCCGCTGCGTCGGGGCGAAGGTCACCCGCCTCGACGACGACCTGCTCGACCCGGACGGCGCCGAGCGGCTGGGCCTGACCGTGGTCGGCGACGGCGCGCTGATGGCCGCGCTGACCCGCAAGCGCGGCTCGGCGATGCACGACATCGTGGCGACCATTCAAAAGGAGCAGGACCACGCCGTGCGCGCGCCCGCCGACGGCGCGACGATCATCACCGGCGGCCCCGGCACGGGCAAGACCGCGGTGGCCCTGCACCGGGCGGCGTTCCTGCTGTTCAACGAGCGCAAGCGGTTCGAATCCGGCGGTGTGCTGATCGTCGGGCCCTCGGCGGTGTTCGTGTCCTACATCGAGCAGGTCCTGCCCTCGCTCGGCGAGCACACCGCGGCGCTGCGCTCCCTGGGCGAGCTGGTCGACGGGGTCAAAGCGACCCGGCACGACCCGGCGGACCTCGCCGAGCTCAAGGGCTCCGGCCGGCTGCTGCCGGTCCTCGGCCGGGCGGTCCGGGCGACCCCGCCGAACACCCCGCGCCAGTTCCGCGCCACCTATCACGGGCACGTCATCCGGCTCGACGGACGGCGCCTCGACGACCTGCGCCGCGCCGTCCTGCAGCGCAATCCCCGCCCCAACGCGGCGCGCGCGAACGCGGAGACCGCGCTGGTCGAGGCGGCGTGGGAGCAGCTGCCGAGCGAGCTGCGCGAACGCCGCCGCACCGAACGCGCGATCTTTGACCGCGAGCTGCGCGACCGCGCCGATTTCGAGCTCTTCGTCGAGGAGTGGTGGCCGTACCGCACGCCTCAGGACGTCCTGCGCTCCTGCGCCGACCCTCAAGCGCTCGCGTACTACGGACGTAAGCACCTGACGCCCGCTCAGATCGACGCGCTCGCCCGCTCGTGGTCCACGCACCTCGGCCTCGACGCGGCGGCCGGCGGCGACGCGCAGGACGAGGACCGGCCGGCCGGATCCGCATCCGCCCGCCGCCCCGATTACTCGGTCGAGGACGTCCCGCTGCTCGACGAACTCGCCCAGCTGCTCGGCACTGCGCCGCAGGAAAACGAGGAGGAGGACGCCTACGGGGGCCTGTTCGCGGACAGCGGCGTCGCAGAGGTCTCATCGTGGGCGGACCGCACCTCGGAGGCGGCGCGGCGCGAACGGGTCCGGGAGAGCTACGCGCACGTCATCGTGGACGAGGCGCAGGACCTCTCGCCGATGCAGTGGCGCGTCCTCGGCCGCCTCGGCCGCCGCGCCACGTGGACGATCGTCGGCGACCCGGTGCAGTCCGCGTGGCCCGACCCGCAGGAGTCCGAGCGGGCGCTGCAGGCGGCGCTCGGCGACCGTGCGCGCCACGTTCACGAGCTGCGCACCAACTACCGCAACTCGGCCGAGATCTTCGCTTATGCGAGCCGGTACGCGAAGAAGGCGGCACCCGAGGCGAGGCTGCCCGACGCCGTGCGCTCCACCGGCTTCCCGCCCGAGCACCGTCACGACCTCGAAGCAGCGGTCGCCGAGGCACTCGCGGCGGTAGAGGGCACGGTGGGCGTCATCACCAGTCTCGCCGCGGCCCAGGCCGCCTCCGCAGCCCTCAGCCGACAGCTTGACGAAGCGGCGGGCAGACTCGTCGTCGTCAACGCCCTGGACGCCAAGGGCCTGGAGTACGACGCGGCCGTCATCCTCGACCCGGACGCGATCGAGCAGGAATCGCCAGCCGGCACCCGGACGCTCTACGTCGCCCTCACCCGCGCTACTCAGCGCCTTTACATCTGCGAGCCGCGCAAAAGCTGACTTCGAAACCAGGGAACTGGCTAGCCCCCAGAGCACGTTAGGAGTCTGACGGGATCTACGGGTGGAGGGGCGATGCATTACCGACGGCCAGGTGATGGGCCATTACCTCAGCGTCCGAACTACGCACAGCGGGCGGTGGAGTTCCCTGGTCCAGTCGCCATAGCCTGCGTGCCGCCGGAAGGCACGATCGCCCTGCTCGGCTTCGAAGAGTCGGACGACCACCCGTGGTCGGTGGATGTGACCTACGCGGCGACGGGCCGCAATCGGCTGCGCGTGCGTACCGTGCGCGGCACGATCGACTGGCCACAACGGATCCGCACGGTGGAGACCCTCGCCAGCAACATGATCGATCCGGCGGAGATGGCCGGCGGTCAAGACGTGCGCGGCTTTCTGGAGAATCCGCCGGCGCCCGAAACGCCGGCGAGCATCGTGATCGACGGCGCGCCGACACCCGCCACCCGCATGGATCTTCCGAACCGCTCCGGAATCCACGTCGAATGGCGCGGTCAGCAGGTGTTCTGCACGGGAGAGGCCGGGCTGCTCGACACACTGGAGCTGCGTACCGGCACCGAGCCGGACTTCACCCGGTTCATGGCCGAGTTCGAGGAGTACATCGCCAGGCGTCGCGCCGAGGGCTGAGTGCTTCTACTGGGACTCCTGCCTTCGCCGCGGCTGCTGCTCTCGACCGTCGCCCGCGCGCTGCTCCGGCTCGACGAGCACGAACTCTGACAGCAGCGCCTTGGCCTCGCGCACGAGCGGTCGCAGCACCTTGAAGCGGCTGAGGGCCACCAGCCGGGCCACCACCGCCGTCGCGCGGGCCACCAGTCGGGCCGTGCGCTCGGCGTTCGGGGAGCGGTCGTAGACCCAGTAGAGCACGATGCCCATGTGGTAGAGCCACAGCAGTTCCGGCAGCATCGCCGCCAGTTCGTCGTCCAGCTTCGCCTTCGAGTCCGAGCCCGCCAGCACGCCTTTGTAGAGCTCGATCATCGCGTCGCGGGCCGGCTGCGACTCCGCCGAGAACGGGCTGAGCGGGCTTTGCGGGTCGGCCGCGTTCTTGAACAGCTGGGCGGCGAACTCGTGGTAGGGCGCCGCGATGGCCATCCACACCTGGAGCGTCGTGCTCAGCCGGTCGCCCAGATCGGTGCGTCCGGACAACGCCCGCGGCAGCTGCGCGCGGTGCTCTTCGGCGATCTGGTCGTAGAAGCCCTGGACCAGGTGCTCCTTGGAGGCGAAGTAGTAGTACGCGTTCCCGACCGAGACCCCGGCAGCCTCCGCGATCGCGCGCATCGTGGTGCGGTCGTAGCCGCGCTCGCGAAACAGGCGCAGCGCCGTCTCGAGGATCAGCGCGCGGGTCTGCTCGCTCTTGGTGTGCGCGGCGGGCGATGACGCGCGGGTGCGGACCGAGCCCCCCGCGGCTCGGCCCGCACCTCCCCCCACCCGCTCCCGCACACTCGCTTCCGGTTGCTCGCTCATGGGGACGAGTGTGCCGTGACGCCGGATCACCTGCTCGGCCCGGTCACCTGCTCGGCGCGGACGCTTCCGGCAGGCCGAGCTGGTTGGCCAGTTCGGTCAGCGCGCGGCGGCGGTAGCGGTTGAGCACGAGGATGTCCAGCAGGTGCAGCGCGCCCAGGATGAGCAGCACCGTGCCGACCTTCACGGACAGCGCCTCGAACAGGCCGCGGGTGTCGGCCACGGCCGGGCCGTAACGCAGCCACAGCGCGTCGAAGCCGAGGTTGACCAGGCAGAAGCCGACCACGAACAGGTGGTTGACCGCCTCGGCCAGCTTCTGATCCCCGTGGAAGATCTCGGAGAGGAAGACCAGCCCGGCCCGGCTGAAGGTGCGGCCGACCCAGACGGTCAGGGCGATGGTGATGGCGAGATAGACGATGTAGGTCGCGACGGTGAGGTCCATCCGGATCCCCTCCAGGTGTGCGTTCCGGCCAGGGCGTTCGCCCTGTTTTGAACACGTTCAGTTTCTGCGCTGAGCGTAGCGCCGATTTCGAACGCGTTCAAATCCCTTCGCGGTGTGCGCGGCTGTGATTCGCGCCACCCGGACTGTGTGGGGCGCCCATCTAGCCAAGCCGCAGCTGTGGCGGCATAGTTACTCGCAAGTAACACGCGCTCTCAGTCGGGCAAAGCGCTCCTCAGGACAGAGCGCGACAACCTCATACCGCCGCGTGCCGACTCGTGCGATCCGGTCGGCACCGATCAGCTCACGCAGCTCACGCGACCATCCACCTGGAGGCCGACACCCATGAGCAGTAACCAGACCGCCGCGTCCGCGGCCCCCTCCTCCCCCGAGCTGAAGGAGGTCCTGGACGCGATCAACGCCGGGGACACGCCCGCCGAGACCTTCGCCGCACTCCCGCTGCCCGAGGCGTACCGGGCGGTGACCGTGCACGCGGACGAGACCGCGATGTTCGAGGGGCAGAGCACCCGGGAGAAGGACCCGCGCGCCTCGCTGCACGTCGAGGAGGTGCCGCTGCCGGAGCTCGGACCCGGCGAGGCCCTGGTGGCCGTGATGGCCAGCGCGATCAACTACAACACCGTGTGGACGTCGATCTTCGAGCCGGTGCCGACCTTCGCCTTCCTGCGCAAGTACGGCAAGCTCTCCGCGCTTACCAAGCGGCACGACCTGCCGTACCACGTGATCGGCTCCGACCTGGCCGGCGTGGTGCTGCGGACCGGTCCCGGCGTGAACAAGTGGCGGCCCGGCGACGAGGTGGTCGCGCACTGCCTGTCCGTCGAGCTCGAGGACGCCGCCGGGCACTCCGACACGATGCTCGACCCGGAGCAGCGGATCTGGGGCTTCGAGACCAACTTCGGCGGCCTGGCCGAGGTGGCGCTGGTCAAGACCAACCAGCTGATGCCGAAGCCCGATCACCTTACGTGGGAGGAGGCGGCCAGTCCCGGACTGGTGAACTCCACCGCGTACCGTCAGCTGGTGTCGCGCAACGGCGCCGGGATGAAGCAGGGCGACGTGGTGCTGATCTGGGGCGCCTCGGGCGGCCTCGGCTCCTACGCGACCCAGTTCGCCTTGAACGGCGGGGCGATCCCGGTGTGCGTGGTCTCCTCGCCGCAGAAGGCTGAGATCTGCCGCTCGATGGGCGCGGAGCTCATCATCGACAGGTCCGCGGAGGGCTTCCAGTTCTGGAGCGACGAGACGACGCAGAACCCGAAGGAGTGGCAGCGGTTCGGCGCGCGTATCCGGGAACTGACCGGGGGCGAGGACCCTGACATCGTCTTCGAGCATCCGGGCCGGGAGACCTTCGGCGCCTCGGTCTACGTGGCAAGGCGCGGCGGAACGATCGTCACCTGCGCCTCGACGAGCGGCTTCATGCACGAGTACGACAACCGTTACCTTTGGATGAACCTCAAGCGAATCATCGGCTCGCACTTCGCCAACTACCGCGAGGCCTGGGAGGCGAACCGGCTGATCCAGAAGGGGCGCATCCACCCGACTCTCTCGCGCAGCTATCCGCTGGCCGAGGCCGGGCAGGCGGCCTTTGATGTCCATCGGAATCTGCATCAGGGCAAAGTGGGCGTACTGTGTCTAGCACCAGAAGAAGGGCTGGGGGTGCGTGACAGCGCACTGCGGGAGCGACACCGGAGTGCGATCGAACGCTTTCGTAACGTCTAAGGCCCCCCGGCCCGGAATCTGACAGGATTGTCTGTCATGGGATATGGGCGCGTGGATGAGCGGACCGGCTACGGTTCCCGCCCTCCCCATGACGCCTCCGGTGACGTACGGTTCCAGGAGTACTACGCGGCGCAGCCGGATGACTCCGGCTACGCCGATCCGGATCCGCACCGGGTCTGGGAGCCGGGCCGGGACGAGTCGACTCCGCACTCGCCGGGCAGGCGCGGCAAGACGGCCGACCGCGGCACCGGTCGGCCCCGCGACGACTGGGAGCAGGCGGGTCCCGAGCAGAGCATGCGCAGCTACGACCGGTACGAGGTCGAGGCCCACCTCGACGAACTCGAAGCGCACCTGGAGCGGGTGCGCACTGAGCGCGATGAGGCGATCGCGCACGGCGAGGATCTCGGCTACCAAGTCGAAGTGCTGCGCTCGAAGCTGCACGAGCTGCGCCGCAACGGCACCACGCCCAACTACGGCAACATCTCCGGCCAGGTCGACCAGATGCTGCGCAGCGCGCAGGCGCAGGCCGACCAGGTGCGGGCGCAGGCGCAGCAGGAGGCGCAGCGCTTCCAGGCCGACTTCGAGCAGCGGCGCCGGTCCCTTGAGGCGGAGCTCGCCGAGCGCAGGCAGCGCGGCGAGGCCGAGGTCAACGAGACCGTGGCCTGGGCCGAGCGGGTGCGCAACGAGACCGAGCAGATGCGCCGTCAGGCCACCGAGCAGGCCCGCGCGCAGATCGAGTCGGAGCTGCGGCAGCTGCGTGAGCAGGCGGCCAACGAGGTGCGCCAGGCCCAGGAGTACGCGCAGCAGATGCGCGCCTCGCTGCAGGCCGAGGCCCAGCAGACCGCGACGGCGGCGCGCACCCACGCGGACCAGATCGTGGCGAAGGCCACTGCCGAGGCGCAGCGGCTGGTGCAGGAGGCGCAGGCGACGGCCGAGGCCGCCGCCGCCCGCGCGGCCAAGCACGAGCGGGACGCCTCGGAGCAGGCCAGCTCGGCCTCCACCAGCGCGCAGAAGCTGATGACGATGGCGCAGACCGAGGCCCAGCGGGTCCGGTCCGAGGCCACCGCGCTGGCCGAACAGCTCAAGGCGGACTCCGAGGCCGAGGCCGGCCGGGTCAAGGCGGAGGCCGCGGCGAAGGCGGCGCAGACCGTCGCGGAGGCCACCGCGGCCGCGAACGCCCAGCGCGAGGCCGCGGCGCAGCGGGTGGCCGAGGCGGAGCAGCAGGCCGCGCAGACCTTGGAGAAGGCGGCGGCGACCGCCGAGAAGCTGATCTCGGACGCCACCGAGCAGACCAGGCAGCACGACGAGAGCGTGCGGGCCGAGGTCGCGGCGCTGCGCGAAGAAGCGGCGACGCTGCACAGCGAGGCCAAGCGGCTGCACGAGGAGGCCGCCGGCGCGCACGGCGTGGCCACCGAGGCGGCCCGGAAGATCACCGACGCGGCGCAAGAGGCGGCGCGCGAGCATCGCGCCGCGGTCGAGGCCGAGGCCGCGAAGCTGCGCCAGGATGCCGCCGACGAGGCGGAGCGGCTGCGCGGCGAGGCGACGAGTATCCGCGACGAGGCCGCAGCCGCCGCGCAGCGCCTGCTGGCCGAGACCACGGCGCAGGCGGACGAGCTGCGCGCCTCGGCTCAGGCGCACTCGGATCGGGTGCGCGGCGAGGCCGATCAGGTCAAGGCCGAGGCGGATCAGGCCGCGGAGAAGACCAGGTTGCAGAGCCTGGCCGAGGCGGAGCGCACCGTTGGACAGGCTCGTACCCAGGCCGAGGAGACGGTCGCGCAGGCCCGCGCGGAAGCCGAGGCGGAGCTCGGCCGGGCGCGGTCCGACGCGGAGGAGACGCGGGCTCGCAGCCGCATCGAGGCCGAGGAGCTGAAGGGCCGGGCGCTCGCCGAGGCCAAGGAGACCGCCGAGCGGGCGCAGGCCGAGGCGGAGCGGCTCAAGGCCGAGGCGACCGCGGCGGCGCAGGAGACCGCGGCGCGGGCGGCCAGCGAGGCCGACAAGGTCCGCGCACAGGCCGCCGCGGAGGCCGAGAAGCTGCGGCTGGACACCGAGGCCGGCGTCGAGGCGATGCGCAACGCGACGCGGGCCGAGATCAGCCAGCTCAAGCAGAAGAGCGAGGCGCGGATCGCCGAGCTCGAATCGCAGGCGAAGCAGGACGCCGACGCGGCCCGCGAGGCGGCGCGTACCGAGGCCGAGCGGATCGTCAGCGAGGCGAAGGCCGCCGGCTCGAAGGCGGTGGCCGAGGCCGAGGCGCACGCCGAGTCGGTGCGCAAGGCGGTCGAGGGCCTGATCGAGAAGGCGGAGCAGGACGCGGCGGCCACCCGGGCCGAGGCCGAGTCCGCGGCGCTCTCGCTGCGTCAGCAGGCTGAGAAGGCGCTGGTGGACGCGAGGGCGGACGCCGAGCGGCTGCTGGCCGAGGCGAGGGAGGACGCCGCACGGCAGCGCTCCGACGCCGAGGCCGACGCGAGCCGCATCCGTGCCGACGCGGCGGAGCTGGCCGCGAAGGCGAAGGCGGCCGCGCAGAAGCTCACCGAGGACACGGCGGCGCAGACCGCGCAGGCGATCCAGGCCGCCAAGGACGAGGTGGCCGCCATCCGCTCCAGCGCCGACGGCGTGCTCGACGGCGCGAAGGCGGAGGCCGGCGCGCTGCTGGCCGAGGCCCGTACGAAGGCCGACGCGATGCTCACCGCCGGGCGCAGCGAGTCCGAGCGAGTGCGCGCGGAGGCGGCCGAGGCCGCGCAGCGGCTGCGGGACGAGGCCCAGGCGATCGCCGAGCAGGCGCGCAAGGACGCGGCGGAGCGGCTTGCCAAGGCGGCCCGGGAGGCGGACGCGCTGGTGGCCGCCGCCCGCGAAGAGGCCGGCAAGCTGGCGCACAGCTCGAAGGACCAGGCCGAGCAGCTGGTCGCCAAGGCCCGCGCGGAGGCGGACTCGATCACCGCGGCGGCCCGCGCCGAGGTGGACCGCATCCGCGCCGCGGCCCAGGGCGTGACCGAGAAGGCGCAGGCCGACGCGCGCGCGATGACCTCGGCGGCGCAGGCCGAGGCGGCCAGGATCAGGTCCGACGCGACCTCCCAGGCCGAGCGCACCCGCGCCGCGGCGGCGGCCGAGGCCGATCAGACCACGAGCGCGGCGCGCAAGCAGGCCTCTGAGACGCTGCAGAGCGCGGCAAAGCGCGCCGACGAGCTGGTCACCGAGGCGCGCAACCAGCTGCAGAAGGCCACCACCGAGGCGACGAAGATCACCGCTGACGCCCAGTCAGGCGCGGACGCGCTGCGGGCCACGGTCGCCGAGCAGGTCGCCACGGCGCAGCGCGAGGCGCAGCGGGTGCGCAGCGAGGCGGCGCGCGAGGCCGAGACGATGAAGGCGGCAGCGGAGAAGGCCGCGGACACGATCGTGGCCAGGTCCAGGGACAAGGCCGAGCAGCTCAAGGGCGAGGCGCGGCGCGAGGTCGAGGCGCTGCAGATCCGCCGCGAGGAGATCAAGGCGGAGATGAGCCGGGTGCAGGGCGTGCTCGACGCGCTGGCCGGCCCGATCCCGAAGCAGCCGCCGGCCAAGCCGAAGTCGCCCGAAGACGCGGCGCGGTGACCGGCCGGGATCAGGGGCGCGCCGCTCAAGGTAAGGCTCCGGAAGCACTCTGTTACGCCCGGTCCGGCGCACTCGCAGCGAATCAGGGCTCGTTGCGTCACATACGCATCACGAGTGCCATGCCGATCGGCGCCGTTCACAGAAAATCCGTGGCGATGCCTGCCGATCGGACACGGACAGCGGTTAGGGTGATGACGCTAAGAGCGGCCGAGGCCTGGAGGCCGGATCAGCGAGCGGGTCGAGGGCCGAGCATGGCAAGGCGGAGGAGGGAGGCGGCCCGGTGTTGGCCGCCGACCGACGACAACGCAGCCAGGCGAAGGTCATCGGCCCGAGAGCCCGGCCTCCAGGCCTCGGCCGCTCTTAACTGCCACCCCATCGGGCGATGGCTACCGCGAATCCGCCTGAGCCGGCCCGGCGCCTGCCGGAAACGTGCCAGGATTCCCCTGGAATCCGCGCGATCCCGGCCCGGCGGACCGCGCCGCGGCGCCGCAGACCGCTGACGCAGACCCCAGCACGGCCCCACCGACCTCGACGGTCATCAGGAGATTGAAGAAGATGAGCGAGACCACATCGCCCCTCGGTCTGGAGATCGTTCGCAAGGGTTACGACATCCCGCAGACGAACGAACGGATCACGAAGCTCATGGCCGAGCGCGACAGCGCGGCCCACCGGGTTGCCGCGCTGGAGAAGCGGATCGAGGAGCTGCACCTGGAGAACCAGTCGATCCAGGCGCAGATGAGCGACTCCGAGCCCTCTTACGCCGGTCTCGGCGCCCGGGTGGAGAAGATCCTGCGGCTGGCCGAGGAGGAGGCCAAGGACCTGCGCGAGGAGGCCCGCCGCGCCGCCGACCAGCACCGTGAGCTGGCCGAGCAGGCGGCGGCGCAGGTGCGCGCGGACGCCGAGTCGTACGCGAAGGAGTGCCGGGCCAAGGCCGAGGCCGAGGGCCTGCGCCTGAACGAGCGGGCCAAGGACGAGGCGAACCAGATCCGGGCCGAGGCCGCCAAGGACGCCGCGGCCAAGCGGGCCGAGGCCGAGGCGCACTACGAGGACATCCGGGCCACCGCGGCAGCGGCGGCTGCGGACTTCGAGAGCAAGCTGGCCAAGCGGCGCGAGCAGTCCGAGCGCGACCTGGCGGCCCGTCAGGCCAAGGCCGAGAAGCACCTGGCCGAGGTGGAGACCCGCAGCGAGCAGATCCGCCTCGAGGCGGAGAAGATGCGCACCGACGCCGAGCGGCGCGCCCGCCAGACCATCGAGACCGCGCAGCGCCAGGCCGACGACATCGTGGCCGACGCGCGGGCGAAGACGGACCGGATCCGCTCCGAGTCCGAGCGCGAGCTGGCCGCCCTCACCCACCGCCGCGACTCGATCAACGCGCAGCTGCACAACGTGCGCGAGATGCTGGCGACGCTCACCGGCGGCGGCGCGATCGGCGGCGCCCTGGCGGGGCTCAACCTGGGTGACAGCGAGAAGGCCGACGACGAGGCGTCCGTTCCGGCCCAGGGTCGTTAATCCAGGGTCGTTAATCCGGCACAGCGTCGTTAATCCGGCACAGCGTCGGTCAAAAGGGCAGTACGCGCGACGGACTGCGTCAGCGGCGTTGCGGGTTCCGCGGCCGGATGTGCATTCTGCATCCGGCCGCGGGCCACGCCGTGGGTGACCGCACCCCGGGCGTGCGCGCGATGGCAGAATCCCGGATATGTCTGTCGAGGAAGCGTCCGAGGTGGCCGAGATGACGGCCACTGACGTGTCCGCCTCGACGGAGCAGTCCTCCACCTCGGAACACCGTGCCGCTGAGAACAGCGCCGCGGACCACGCCGAGCCGGAGTCCGGCGGCAGCAGCGGCCGCGGCCCCGGTGCGCGGCGCCCCGGCCGTCCGCTACGCCGCTCGCACCCGTACTACGTCGGCTTCGTCGGCGGCCTCGGCCTGATCCTGGCCTACTACCTCGCGCAGGCGCTGGTCTCGCTGACCAGCGTGCTGGTGCTGATCGTCATCGCGCTCTTCCTCGCGGTCGGCCTCAACCCGTTCGTGGAGCGGCTGACCGCGCGCGGGCTGCAACGCCGCTGGGCCGTCCTCATCGTCGCGGGCACCTGCCTGCTGCTGTTCGCCGGCTTCGTCACCGCGATCGCGCAGCCGCTGGCGGAGCAGACCTCCAGCCTGATCGCCTCGCTGCCACAGCACCTCGAACAGCTCGGCCGCAACGCGACGGTGCGCCGCTTCGACGCGAAGTACAACATCGTCGGCCGCCTGCAGAGCCTCCTGGCGCAGGCGGACACCGCGAAGATGATCGCCGGCGGCATCCTCGGCTTCGGCGAGTTCCTGATCTCCTCGGTGTTCAAGGCGTTCACCGTGCTGGTGATGACGATCTACTTCCTGGGCTCGCTGCCCACGATCAAGCAGTCGACCTATCAGCTCATCCCGGCCTCTCGGCGCTCCCGCGTCGGAGAGCTGGCCGACGGCGTGCTCGAGCGCGTCGGCGGCTACGTGTCCGGCGCGGTGACCGTCGCGGCGCTCGCTGGCCTCGCCTCGTACCTGATGCTGGCCGTGCTGAACGTGCCGTACATGCTGCCGCTCGCGTTGTTGATCGCGCTGACTGACTTCGTGCCCTTGGTCGGCGCGACCATCGGGGCGTTGATCGTGACGCTGGTGGTGCTCTTCGACTCCCCGGTCAAGGCCGTAGTCGCGGGGATCTTCTTCATCGTCTACCAACAGTTCGAGAACTTCGTGATCTATCCGCGGGTGATGGCCCGCTCGGTGGACGTGCCGCCGATGATCGCGGTGATCGCGGCGCTGATCGGGGCCGCGCTGCTGGGCGTGATCGGGGCGTTGCTCGCGATTCCGCTGTCCGCCGGCCTGGCGTACATCGTGCGCGAGGTGCTGCTGCCTCGGCAGGATCGCTCCTAGGCGATCCGATCCGCCCCGGGATCAGCGGGACGGAATCAGCGGTGCAGAAACAGCGGGACGGAAACAGCGGGCGGAACCGACGCACCGTCAGGCACGTCGATCCCGCCCGCCACTATCCGCTCATCAGCTCAGGCTCTTGCGCTCGGCCGCGCCGCGATCAGGTCGCAGTGCAGGTGAGCACCGGGTTCGCGGTTCCGCCGCTGGCCTGGAAGCCGAAGCTGGTCGAGCCGGAGGCCGCGATCGCGCCGTTGTAGGGCTCGTTGGTCGCCGTCTCCGAGGTGCCGGAAGCGGTGCTGACCGCGTTCCACATGCTGTTGACCGTTTGGCCGCCAGGCCAGGTCCAGGTGACCTTCCACGTCTTGGTCGCGGTGGTCGTGCTCGTATTCGTCACCGTCACCGTCGCGTTGAAGCCACCGGTCCAACTGGTGTCGATGTGCATGCTGGCAAGGCAGTTGCCGCCCGACGACGCACTCGATGTCGTCGCGCTTACCGCAGTGGATTTCGCGGAGACGTTGCCGGCCGCGTCATACGCAGCAACTGAGTACGTGTACGCCGTCCCGGAAGTCAGTCCGGAATCGGTGTACGTCGTGCCGCTCGACGTTCCGACAAGCGTCGTACCGCGGTAGATGTTGTATCCGGTCACCGCGACGTTGTCCGTAGAAGCAGACCACGACAACGAGACGCTCGATGCGGTAACGCCCGTCACCTGAAGACCAGTCGGCGTCGAGGGTGGCGTGTAGTCACCGCCCGAGGAACTGCCGCCGCCGAAGCCGGGCGCCTTGATGCTCGCGAGGTAGGCGTCCTTAGTGGTGTTGACCGTGGTCCAGTCGTCATTGAGGATGCCGCCGGTGTCACCCGAGTCCGGGTTCCAGCACCAGAACGTCCACTGGAAGCTGTCCGCTCCGTACTGGCTGGTCGGCCGCAGGTAGGTCACCAGGGTCTTGAGCCAGGTCTGGTCGGTGGTGGAGGCGAGGGTGGTGCCGAACTCGCCGACCCACACCGGGGCGATGTTCTGCTTGAACAGGTAGCCCCAGTTCTGGTCCCAGATCCCGGCCATGTTCGATGGGAAGCTGGGGTCGGTGAACCAGGACTGCTGCGCGACGCTGGTGGCGTAGTCGTGCGCGGAGTACACCAGCCGGTTCGCGACGTTCAGCTGCACCGGGTACTGGCCCGCGCCCTGCAGGTTGCCGCCCCACCAGTAGCCGCTGCCGTTGTAGGTCTGGATGCCCTCGACGAAGATCAGCAGGTTCGGGTTCACCGAGAGCACCGCGTTGCCGCCGCGCTCGGCCGCAAGCCGCCAGTCGATCGTGGTGTCGCCGCAGCCCCAGCACGCCGGGTCGTGCGGCTCGTTGTGCAGGTCGATGCCGATGACCGCGGTGTTGTTCAGGTACCGCTGGGCCAGCGCCTTCAGATCCGCGATCCAGGTCGACTCCGGCACGCTGCTGGTGTACCAGAGCGCCGTCTGGCCGCTGGCGTCCGGACGGTGCCGGTCCAGGATGACCTTGAGGCCGACCGCGCCCGCGTAGTTGATGATCTTGTCCATGACGCCGAGCGAGTCGAGCCCGGCCAGGTCGGCGTTCATGCCGCCGGAGTAGTTGATGCTCTGCGGCTGGGTGCCCTTGAAGATGTCGTCGCTGTAGGGCAGCCGGATGGTGTTGTAGCCGAGCGACTTCATCTGGTCGATCATGCTCTTGTAGTCGCGGCTCCACAGGCCGTGCGCGACGTAGTTCGAGGTCTCGAAGCCGAACCAGTTGATCCCCGCGATGCGCACCGGCTGGTTCGCCGAGTCCAGGATCTGCCGGCCGCTGGTATGCCAATACCCTGATCCGACTGTGGTGGCCGCGTGCGCCGGGTGCGCCGTGGTGACCGGCGACGTCAGCAGCGCGAGGCCGAGCGCGGCCGCCAGCGCCAGGCGCAACCGTCGCAATGATCTGACCAACATCAGGTGGGCCTTTCCGTAGGGTCGTGGGCCGCTGAGCAGCAGCGGCGGTCGGACGGGCCCGGGTCGGTAGGCCGCGCCTCTTCGTGATCGGAAGGTACGGATGGCGCGCCACGCGTCAACACTTCGGCCCGGCGAGCGCGCGACGGCCCGGCTCACGGCCTCGGGATCGCGAAAATTACACAGCCGCGCCATGACAGGCTGAAGCCGGTCGGCCGTCGATATGGCGTCGAACGGGCCCGTCGGCGCGGTGCAAGTTTCAGGTGGTTACGAAGGCCCGATCGCGACAATGCCCTTACTCAGGTGGCCCGCTGGGGCCGCGCACGCCTAGGCGTGGTGCGTCCCGATCGGCGCGGCGTACTTCTCGAACGGGCCGTCCCACTCCACCGGCAGCGGCGCGGCGGCCGGATTGACCCGCCGCACGATCTCGTCGAGCACGATGCGCACATACTTCTCGCCGACCCACAGGTGCTTGGCGCCGTCGACGCCGATCACGTCAGCCTGCGGGATGAGGGCGAAGCGCTCGCGGGCCTCGGCGGGCCGCAGGTAGTCGTCGAACTCGGGGACCAGGACAGTGACCGGCTTGCCGGACTCGCCCCAGACCTTCAGGTCCTCGGGCCGCGCGCGGTGTAGCGGCGGAGAGAGCAGGATCGCGCCCAGCACGTCCGGCTCGCAGGCGTATTTCAGTACCAGCTCGCTGCCGAAGGACCAGCCGAGCGCCCAGAGGTTCGGCAGTTCGTGGCCCTTCTCGTTCAGCCCCTCGGCGAACTCGAAAGCTGCGGCCACGTCGAACCGCTCGGCGACACCCTCGCCGAACTCACCCTCGCTGCGGCCGCGCGCCGAGGCGGTACCGCGCGTGTTGAACCGCAGCACCGCGATGTCGGCCAGCGCCGGCAGCCGCCACGCCGCCTTACGCAGCACGTGGCTGTCCATCATCCCGGCCGCGGTAGGCAGCGGATGGAAGGTGACCAGCGTCGCGACCGGCTCGCGCTCGAGCGGCAGCGCCAGCTCGCCGACCAGGGTGAGTCCGTCGGCGGTCTTCAGCTCGATCGGCTCGCGGCGGGCGGGCAGGATCACGTGGGCGGTGATTTCAGTAGCCATCTCGGTGTCCACCCTAAGGGTTGGGTCCACCTGGAGATGTAGCGCGGCGTGCGCGAAAGACCGTCCCACAGGTGGACGAGACGCGGCAGCCGCCCTCGGTACGTTGTGGCAAGTCTCAAAGAAGACCACTATCCACGTCCGACACGAGGGATTTCTTACGATGATCGAGGCGAACGGCCTCACGAAGCGGTATGGCGAGCGGCTGGCGGTGGACAATCTCACGTTCACCGTCAAGCCGGGCCAGGTGACCGGCTTCCTGGGCCCGAACGGCGCGGGCAAGTCCACAACGATGCGGCTGATCCTCGGCCTCGACGCGCCCACCTCCGGCACGGTGACGATCGATGGCAGGCCCTTCTCCAAGGTCGCCTATCCGATGCGTGAGGTCGGAGCGCTGCTGGACGCCAAGGCGATTCACGGGGGCCGCAGCGCGTACAACCACCTGCTGTGCCTTGCGCAGACCAACAACCTGCCCAAGGCCCGGGTCGGCCAGGCGCTGGAACTGGTGGGCCTGAGCGAGGTGGCCAAGAAGCGCTCGCGCGGTTTCTCGCTCGGCATGGGCCAGCGGCTCGGCATCGCCGCGGCGCTGCTCGGCGACCCCAAGGTGCTGATGTTCGACGAGCCGGTCAACGGCCTTGACCCGGAGGGCATCCTCTGGATCAGGAACCTGATGAAGATGCTGGCCGCCGAGGGCCGCACCGTGTTCGTCTCCTCGCACCTGATGAGCGAGATGGAGAACACCGCCGAGCACCTGATCGTGATCGGCCGCGGCCGGCTCGTCGCGGACTGCACGGTGCAGGAGTTCATCGACGCCAACTCGGAGCTCACCATCCGGGTGCGCACCCCCGAGTCGCAGCGGCTCGCCGCGCTGGTCACGGCGAAGGGCGGCACGGCCGCTCCCGACGGCGCGGACGCGCTGCGGATCACCAAGCTGGGCATGACCGAGATCGGCGACCTGGCCTTCGACAACCAGATCCGGGTGCACGAGCTCTCGCCGATCCAGGCGTCCCTTGAGCAGGCGTTCATGGAGCTGACCAAGGACAGCGTGGAGTACCACGCCGCGGTGCCCGGCCAGCCGGCGCGCGGCGCGGTGGCGGACGGCGCCGGTATTGCCGCCGACGTCGTGTCCGGCGCGATGCAGCAGGGAGGCCGCTGAGATGACGACCAACACTTCCGCCCTCGGCGGGCTGACCGCACTGCCGCCCGCCTCCGGCCGGGCCGGCTTCGGCGGGGCACTGCGCTCGGAGTGGACCAAGATCCGGTCGGTGCGCTCCACCATGTGGACGCTGGGCTCGGCGACCGTGGTCACCATCGGCATCAGCGTGCTCGGCAACTGGGGCCGGGCCAACCACGGCGACGCGACCGCGGCCCAGCTCGCTCACGAGGACCTGACCCAGCGCTCCCTCTTCGGCATCATCCTCGGCCAGCTGATCATGGTGGTCTTCGGCGCCATGGCGATCACCTCGGAGTACTCCACCGGGATGATCCGCACCTCCCTGACGGCCCAGCCGCGCCGCGCCGCGGTGTTCTGGTCGAAGCTGCTGGTCGTCTCGGCGGTGGCGTTCGTGGTCGGCGAGGTCATCTCGTTCGTCTCGTTCCTGATCGACTCCTCGTTCTGGCGCGCCAAGGGCGTCGACCTGACGCTGAGCAGCCCGCACGCGATGCAGGCGGTCGTCGGCGGCGGCCTGTACCTGGCCGGTTCGGCGATCCTCGCCTTCGGGCTCGGCGCGATCCTGCGGCACACCGCGGGCGCGATCACCAGCGGGGTCGGCCTGCTGTTCGTGCTGACCATCCTGGTCAACTTCCTGCCGCAGAGCTGGCAGAACCACCTGGACAAGTGGCTGCCGTTCAACGCGGGCGGCCAGGTCTGGTCCACTCAGCACGTGCCCGGCACCGACCTGGGCGCCTGGACCGGCTTCGGGGTGTTCCTGATCTACGGCGTCGTGGCGGTCGCCCTCGGCGGATACATCTTCCGCAACCGCGACGCCTGATTCGCTACGCCGAGCAGGCGAATCCCGACGGCCGATGCGCAGCGCCCCACACCGCGCATCGGCCGTTGCCGTAGCTTGCGAGGAGGTGACCGAACTCAAGTCGGCTCCCGCCGCATCGAGACGCGTTCTGAGCTGCCCAGACCGGCGAACCGTGCAAGGATGACTCGCGATTGGGGGTACTGATGATCGAAGTCAAAGATCTGGTGAAGCGGTACGGGGAAACCACCGCCGTAGACCACTTGAGCTTCACCGTCGAGCCGGGTCGAATCACCGGCTTCCTCGGCCCGAACGGGGCAGGCAAGTCCACCACGATGCGCCTCATCCTCGGCCTCGACCGGCCGACATCTGGGACGGCGCTGATCGACGGCATGCCGTATCGCAGCCTGCCGGACCCGCTGCGGTACGTCGGAGCGCTGCTCGAGGCGAAGGCGGTGCATCCGGGGCGCACCGCGTTCAACCACCTGCTCTATCTCGCGCAAACCCAGGGCGTGCCCAAGTCCCGGATCAACGAAGTGCTCGATCTGGTTGGGCTCTCCGCGGTGGCCAATAAGCGCACCAAGGGCTTCTCGCTGGGCATGGGCCAGCGCCTCGGCATCGCGGCCGCGCTGCTCGGCAATCCGCGGCTGCTGATCCTGGACGAACCGGTCAACGGGCTCGACCCGGAGGGCATCGTCTGGATTAGAAACCTGATGAAGCAGCTGGCCGCCGAGGGCCGCACCGTCTTCGTCTCCTCGCACTTGATGAACGAGATGGCGGTAACCGCGGACCACGTCGTGGTGATCGGCCGCGGCCGGCTGATCGCGGACACCCCGATGGAACAGTTCATCGCCCGCTATTCCGAGAACGTGGTGCTGGTGCGCACGCCGCAGGCCGAAAAGCTGCGGGAAGCGCTGAACGGGCTGGGCGCCGTCGTCACCACACAGCAGGACGGGGCGCTGCTGGTCAACAAGACCGAGGCGGCGGCGATCGGCGAGCTGGCCGCGGCGAAAGGGATCGTGCTGCACGAGCTCTCTCCGCAGCGCGGTTCGCTGGAGGAGGCGTTCATGGAGCTGACCAGGGAAGACGTCCAGTTCCACGGTCCGGCGGGCATTCCGGCCGCGCCGGCGTCCAGCGCGGCGCAGGACGGGGGTGCGTGATGGTCACCGACACTGTCCCGCGCGCCGCTGACACCAACGGAGGACACGCGAACTTCGGCAGGCTGCTGACCGCCGAATGGACCAAGCTGCGCACCGTGCGCTCGACGGTCTGGTCGTTCGTGATCCTCATCGTCGCGGTGATCGGCTTCACCGCGCTGTTCACCTTCCTGACTGTGCAGCAGTGGTCACAGATGAACGCGGCCGACCAGGCACAGGCCCGGCTCGACCCCGTGCCGCAGATCCTCGGCAGCGGCCTTTTCCTCGGCCAGCTGGCGATCTGCGTGCTCGGCGTGCTGGTGGCCTCCTCCGAGTACACCACCGGCATGATCCGCTCGACGCTGCTGGCCGCGCCGCACCGGCTGCGCATGCTCGCGGCCAAGTGCATCGTGTTCACGATCCCGGTGCTGATCATCGGCGAGGTACTGAGCTTCGCCAGCTACGGCATCGGCAAGTCGATCCTGTCCTCGAAGCTGCACACCTCGCTCAGCGACCCGCACGTGACGCGCGCGGTCGTCGGCGAGGGCCTGTACCTCGGTGTGCTGGGCCTTTTCGCCCTCGCGATCGGTCAGCTGATCAGGCACACCGCCGGCGCGATCACTACCGTCATCGCGCTCGTCCTGGTCCTGGTGCCGCTCGCGGGACTGCTGCCGGGCACATCGGCAAGCACGTGTCGGCGTACCTGCCGACCAACGCGGGCCAGCA
>NZ_DASRBQ010000037.1:0-21355 GCF_035653575.1 Actinocrinis sp. | reverse complement strand
CGGGCGATGCGCGCCAACGACGTCTCCTTCCTGAAGGTCCCGTCCACCTACTATGATGCGCTGCCGGAGCGGGTGGGGGACATCGACGAGGACATGAAGGAATTGGCGGAGCTGGGCATCCTGGTGGACCGCGACGACGAGGGCTACATGCTGCAGATCTTCACCAAGCCCGTCGCCGATCGGCCAACCTTGTTCTTCGAGATCATCCAGCGGCGCGGCTCGCGCAGCTTCGGCAAGGGCAACTTCAAGGCCCTGTTCGAGGCCATCGAGCGCGAGCAGGCCCGGCGCGGGAACCTCTGAGGCGCGGGAAGACCGGGTCACGCTGACACCGCATCACTGATACACGCGGAGCCTAAGGAGGCTGCGATGGCGTACTACCGCTCCGTCGGCGACGTACCGCCCAAGCGGCACACGCAGCACCGGCGCGAGGACGGCGGCCTGTACTACGAGGAGCTGATGGGGGAGGAGGGCTTCTTCTCCGACTCCTCCCTGCTCTACCACCGCTACATCCCCTCGGCGATCGTCGACGCGTCGCCGTGGGAACTGCCCGACCAGACCCTTACCGCGAACCATCCGCTCAAGCCCCGGCACCTCAAGCTGCACGCGCTCTCCGAGGGGCAGGAGTGGAAGAGCACTGACGTCGTCACCGGGCGGCGGCTAGTGCTAGGCAACGCGGACGTGCGCATCTCGTACGCCGTGGCGGGGGAGACCTCGCCGTTGTACCGCAACGCGATCGGCGACGAGTGCGTGTACATCGAGTCCGGCTCGGGCGTCGTCGAGACCGTATTCGGGGCGCTGCCGGTGCGGCAGGGCGACTACGTGATCCTGCCGCGCGCCACAACGCACCGCTGGGTGCCCGAGGAGGGCGAACCGCTGCGCGCGTATGTGATCGAGGCGAACAGCCACATCACTCCCGCGCGGCGATACCTTTCGAAGTTCGGGCAGTTGCTGGAGCACTCGCCGTACTGCGAGCGCGATCTGCACGGGCCGCGGGAAACCCTGGCCGCCGACGGCGAAGACGTACCCGTCTTCGTCAAGCACCGCACGCCCCAGGGCATCAAGGGCACGCGCTATGTGTACCCGCACCACCCGTTCGACGTGGTCGGCTGGGACGGATGTCTGTACCCGTACACATTCAACGTCGCGGACTTCGAGCCGATCACCGGCCGGGTCCACCAGCCGCCGCCCGTGCACCAGGTCTTTGAGGGCACGAACTTCGTCATCTGCAACTTCGTGCCGCGCAAGGTGGACTACCACCCGTTGTCCATCCCGGTGCCGTACTACCACTCGAACGTGGACTCCGACGAGGTCATGTTCTACTGCGGCGGGAACTACGAGGCGCGCAAGGGCTCAGGCATCGGCCAGGGCTCGATCTCGCTGCATCCCGGTGGCCACGCGCACGGCCCGCAGCCCGGCGCGTACGAGCGCAGCATCGGCGTGGAGTTCTTCGACGAGCTGGCAGTGATGGTCGACACCTTCAAGCCGCTGGAGCTGGGCGAGGGCGGCCTCGCGAGCGAGGACGAGGGGTACGCCTGGACCTGGTCGGGCCGGGGTCCGCAGTGACCAGACCGACGCAGGACACCGACGCGCAGGCCCCGGGGCCGACCAGCGACCAACCGGTCGCGGCGCTGTGGCTGCAACACCTGCACGGCCAGGCGCCCGGCATTCCGCCGCTCTTCGCAGGGCTCTGTGACGACGCGGCGATGTTCCCTCCGGGGAACGCCCCGGCCGTCGAAGCGGTGTCCGCGCATCGGGGGCACCGCACCGCCTGGTACCGCGATCTGGTGGGGCCGTTCCTCGCGGGCGCCAAGCACCTGCCCGCAGTGATCGACGAAGTGCGCGCGCTGCACGCCGCCGGCCCGCTCGGCATGGACGGACCGCCGGATCCGATCTCAGTGGTCGTGGTCGTCCCCGAAGGATCGGCCGCGCTGCGCGACGCGCTGCGGGTCGCGACGGGCGAACCAGGGCTCGAACTCGTCGGCGTCGAACTGGCCAGTCGAAGTGAGGGCACTTCGGCCGAGGCAGCCCGGGCCGCGGCCGAGGCGCTGGCCGGGGAGTTGCCGGAGCAGGTCGCCGGCGTGATCGAGGTGCGACGCGGTTACGGGCTCGGCGAGGCCCTCGATGCGGTCGCCGACAGCCCGTTCCGCGCCAAACTGCGAACCGGCGGCACCGTGGCTGAGGCGTTCCCCACCGAGGAGGAGCTAGCAGGCTTCATCGTCGGGTGCGTCGTACGCGGCCTGCCGTTTAAGTGCACCGCGGGACTGCACGGAGCCGTTCGGCACACCGACCCGGCCACCGGGTTCGAACACCACGGCTTCCTCAACATCCTGATGGCGACGCACACGGCTTGTCAGGGCGGCGACGTGGCCGAGGTCGCCGCCGTGCTCGCCGAGCGATCGGCGCCGCGCTTGGCTGAAGCTCTGCGCGGCCTCGACCGTGACGCCGTCATCCGTGCGCGCGCCGCGTTCACCGGATACGGCACGTGCAGCATTGCCGAGCCGCTGGCCGACCTGGTCGCGCTCGACCTGATCCTTCCCCGCAGCTGAGACGGGAACGCGGATGAGCCCTGAGAGTGTGAGCCCGGGAACCGTGAATGCTGGGACCTGGGTCGACGGCGTGCCCGACGACTCGCCGTTCGGCGTGCACAACCTGCCTTACGGCGTCTTCACCACGGCGACGCGGCCCGAGCAGCGGCGCATCGGCGTCCGGATCGGCGACTACGTGCTCGACGTCGGAGCCGTCGCGCGGGCCATCGGCGCGCCCTCGGCCCTGCTCGACGCGCCTTCGCTCAATCCGCTGATGGCGGCCGGACGGCCCGTCTGGCTCTCGGCGCGCGCCGCGGTCTGCGCCTGGCTCACCGACCCGGCACACCGCGCCGCCGCCGAACGCCACCTCGTCCCGCTCGCCGAGGCCACGCTGCACCTGCCATTCGAACCGGCCGACTACGTGGACTTCTACGCCTCCGAGCACCACGCCACCAACCTCGGCCGCATGTTCCGCCCGGGCTCGCCGCCGCTGACCCCGAACTGGAAACACCTGCCGATCGGCTACCACGGCCGCTCCGGCACGCTCGTCGTCTCCGGCACGCCGGTCACCCGCCCGACCGGACAGAGCAAGGCTCCTGACGCGCCCGCGCCGAGCTACGGCCCGTCCCGCCGGCTCGACATCGAGGCGGAGGTCGGATTCGTCGTGGGCACCCCGTCGCGGCTCGGCCGGCCGGTCGCGCTGTCCGCGTTCCGCGAGCACGTCTTCGGCGTCTGCCTCGTCAACGACTGGTCCGCCCGAGACTTGCAGGCCTGGGAGTACGTGCCGCTGGGGCCGTTCCTGGGCAAGTCCTTCGCGACGTCCCTCTCGCCGTGGATCGTGCCGCTCGACGCCCTGGAGCACGCACGGGTCCGCCCCCCGGTGCGCGACGTCGAACCACTCCCGCACCTCGACGACCGCGAGGCCGAGCCGTGGGGACTCGACATCGCGCTCGAAGTCCGCCTCAACGGGCAACTGCTCACCCGCCCGCCGTTCATCGGCATGTACTGGACCGCCGCGCAGCAGCTGGCCCACATGACGTCGAACGGAGCCAGCCTGCGCACCGGCGACGTCTTCGCCTCGGGCACCGTCAGCGGGCCCGAACACGCGACGGTCGGCTCACTGATCGAATACACCTGGAACGGCGAGAACCCGGTCAAGCTCGCCGACGGCAGCAGCCGCGTCTTCCTCGAGGACGGCGACGAGGTCACGATCAGCGCCACCGCGCCCGGCCCGGACGGCGCCCGCATCGGCTTCGGAGAAGTCACCGGCCGGGTCCTGCCCGCGGTCGGCTAGCGTGCTGTGATCTCGACATCGTTGTCGGGATGCCGGAAGGCGAAGTAGGCAGGCTGCGACCATCCGAAGATCGTCAGCTGTCTGGCAGTGTTTTCGCAGCCTGCGGCGATGCGCCGAGGATTGGTATCGACCAATGGCTTCCGCGGCGGCCGGGTGATCTGACGTTCCGTCAGATTCGGGATCGATCATTTTCGCCGCGCGGCTGTTGACTCAGCCGCGCGGAGGCGAAAAGATTCCCGTCGTCTGACAACGTTGTCATCCGACCGAGGAACGCCATCCCCGCTCGTCCCGCCCCATGCGGAGCGAACGGCCGGGCGCTTCCGCAGGCCGGGGGAGGAACACGATGCTCGGTAGTAGTCAGCACCCACCAACCCACTTCCGCATACGCCTGACCAGGGCGTTGTCCACTCTCGCCGGGGCCGCGCTGATCAGCGGCGCGCTCTCGGCCGCGCCCGCCCTCGCCACGAGCTCGGCCACGGCCGCCCCCTCCGGCAAGAGCGCCTCGAACGGCCACACGGCCACCTGCACCAGTACTCCGCACGGCATCTCCACCTGCGCCGGCAAGAAGCTCACCGCCAAGCTGCCCGCGGGGAGCACCGACACCTCGTTGGTCACCGCCGCCACGACGACCCCGGCCCAGCAGGTCGACACCCGCACCTGGACCACCAACGGCGGCAACACCTTCCCCGGCGCGATCGTGCCGTTCGGCGAGGTGCAGTGGAGCCCGGACACCATGCCGGACCGCAACGCCGGCGGCGGCTATGCCTACGGCGACTCCGCGCTGACCGGCTACAGCCTCACCCACGTCAGCGGACCCGGCTGCGGCGCGGCCGGCGACGTGCCGATCCTGCCGCTCACCGGCGCGCTGCCCAGCGGCGACCCGAACAACGCGTCCACCTCGTTCACCAACACCGGCGAGGTCGCGCAGGCCGGCTACTACTCCGCCGAGAGCAACCTGCCCAAGACCATCACCTCCGAGTTCACGGCCACCCCGCACAGCTCGATGGGCCGCTTCACCTTCCCGGCCACCACCCAGGCCGACTTCCTGGTGAAGCTGATGGACGCTCAGAACACCGTCACCTCGACCACCGCCCAGATCGTCGGCACCAACGAGGTCGTCGGCTCCGAGACCAGCGGCGGGTTCTGCGGCGACTCGGCCGCGTACACGGTCTACTTCGACCTCGTCTTCGACCACTCCTTCACCGCCTCGCAGGTGATCACCAACTCCGGACAGAAGAGCCCGGCCGCGGTGTTCCTCACCTTCGACACCACCGCCTCCCAGGTCGTGCAGGCCAAGGTCGGCATCTCCTACGTCAGCACCGCGAACGCGAAGCTGAACTGGCAGAAGGAGAACAGCGGCTGGAGCTTCAACACGGTCAAGAGCGCCGCGCAGAAGTCCTGGAACACGCTGCTGGGCCGGATCGCGGTCTCGGGCGGCGCGGCGGACAAGACCCAGCAGTTCTACAGCAACCTCTACAAGGTCTTCGTCCAGCCGAACATCACCAGCGACGTCAACGGCCAGTACCTCGGCTCGGACAACGCGGTGCACACGGTCGCCAAGCCGCAGACCGACCAGTACGGCATGTTCTCCGGCTGGGACACCTACCACGGCACCTCGCAGCTGCAGGCCATGCTCGACCCGAGCGCGGCCAGCGACCAGGCGCAGTCGCTGGTGAACTACTACAACCAGAACGGCATCCTGCAGCAGTGGGGATACCTGAACCTGGACAACTACGTCATGAACGGCGACCCGTCGGACGCGATCATCGCCGACTACTACGCGTTCGGCGGCAAGAACTTCGCCACCGGCGCCGCCCTGACGGACATGGTCAAGCAGGCCACCACGGTCAACCACGTGCGGCCTGAGGAAGCGGCCGAGCAGCAGTACGGGTACATACCCGAGGACGGCTCGTACGGGTGCTGCAACCCGCACGGCTTCGTCTCCTCGCTGCTCGAGTACGACAACGCCGACTTCGCCCTGGCCCAGTACGCTGCCGCGCTCGGCGACAGCGCCGACGCGAGCGCGCTGCAGAACCGCGCGAACAACTGGGTCAACGTGTTCGACACCTCGACCGGTCTGCTCACCCCGAGGCTGAAGAGCGGCGCGTTCGTCAGTGGCGTCACCCCGACGACCACCGCGCACTACGTCGAGGGCGACGCGTACGAGTACCTGTGGGATGTGCCCAACGACTACGCGGGCCTGTTCTCCCTGCTCGGCGGCAACACCAAGGTCGCCAATGACCTGGAGACCTACCTCTCGCAGCCGAACGCCCAGGGCATGTACGCCTTCCTGGCCAACGAGTTCGACCTCGGCGAGCAGAACGCGCCGGACTACGCGGGCGACCCGGCCGGCACGCAGCAGGCGGTCAACAACATCCGCAACAGCGTGTACAACCCCGGACCCGCCGGCCTGAACAACAACGACGACCTGGGGGCCATGAGCGCCCAGTACGTCTGGGAGATGCTCGGTATGTACCCGGAGAACCCGGGCTCTGACAACCTCGTGTTCGCCAGCCCCGGCTTCCCCAGCGCCACGATCACCCTGCCGACCGGCAAGAAGATCAGCATCACCGCGCCGGGCGCCTCGCCGACCGAGTTCTATGTCAAGTCGCTGAAGCTCAACGGCCAGTCGTACAGCAAGCTGTACACGACCTTCTCCACCCTGAGCAAGGGCGCGACGCTGGCGTGGACGTTGTCGAAGACCCCGACGACGTGGGGTACCGCCGCGGCGGACGCCCCGCCGTCCTACGGCCCGGTGTTCGGTTCGACCGGCTCGGTCAGCCCGTCCTCCACGGTGCTGCAGCCCGGCCAGTCCACCTCCGCGACGCTGTCGGTCACCTCGACTGACGGCACCGCGCAGACGGTGAACTGGACGGCCAAGCCGGCCGCGGGCGTCACGGTCACACCGTCCAGCGGCACGCTGACGGTCGCGGCGAACGGCACCGCGAGCGCCACGGTCACGGTCACGGCGGGCACGACGGACGGGGTGTACCCGGTCCAGTTCAGCCTGACCAGCACGGTGGGCACCATCCTGCCGACGCAGATGTCGGTGACGGTAGACACGCCGGGTGACCTGGCGCCGTTCTACGACGTCACAGGGATCAGCGACGACAGCAACGGCGCGGCCGCCAACTACGACGGCGACGGGTTCAGCTACTCGGAGCAGGCGCTGACCGCCGCGGGCCTGGCGCCCGGGGCGAGCGTGACCTCCAGCGGCCTGACGTACACGTGGCCGAACATCCCGGCGGGCCAGCCGGACTCGCTGCAGGCGGCGGGTCAGACCATCGCCCTGAAGGCCTCCGCGGGCGCGACCCAGATCGGGTTCCTCGGCAGCGCCACCAACGCGCCGAGCAACGGAACGTCGGGCACGGTCACGGTGACGTACACCGACGGCACCACCTCGACCGCGACGCTCGGGTTCAGCGACTGGACCCTCGGCGCGGGCAGTGAGTCGCCGGCGTTCAGCAACCAGATCGTGGCGACGACGCCGTACCGCAACGCGGGAGGCGGCGCTCCGCAACAGGTCACCACCTACGTCTTCTCGCAGACCATCCCGGTGGACAGCTCGAAGACGGTGGCCAGCATCACCCTGCCCGCGACGGTCAACCAGGGCGCGATCGGCATCTTCTCGATCGCGGTCGGCTGACCGGGCGCACGGCGCACGGCGAACCCGGACGGCGTGAGCCGATCGGGCAGCCGCGAGGCCGGGAACCGGTGCCGCATCACCGGTGGACCGGTGACCGGCGAGGTGAGCGCGCCCCGCACGGCGTCAGCGCACTGAGTCGGTAGGAGCGGGGCCGCTGCGAGATCCGCAGCGGCCCCGCTTCGCCGTGTTCCACAGGGCTCAGGCGATCCGGTTCGGGCGATCCGGTTCGGCGGTCCGGTTCGGGCGGTCCACGCAGCCAGGGCCGCGCTATGCTCGCGCGATGGGCTCCACCGCGCAAGACGGGCGCGAACCGGCCGCGCATGCCGAGGCGTGGACGGTGCGGCACTTCTCGCTCGCCAATCCCGCCGGACCCGAGCGGGCCGACATCCCGGCGTTCCTGCGCAGGCTCGCGGACGAGGTGCAGCGGCGCGGACCGGTCCAGATCCAGGACATCGTCTTCCACCTGGAGATCGACGAAGACGGCGTCGAATACCCGACGGCCACCGTCTACTTCCACGAAGCGTCTCGCGGGTAGCAGATAGCCCTCGCCGCACGGGTCCGGCCGTGCCCGATTGCTACGCGTTGTCCGGCGGAGGCGGCAGCTCGCCGGAGCCGCGCGGCACCAGGACCGTCGGCAGCACGATCCGGCGCGGCGGGGAGGTGTCCCCTTCCAGCCGGGCGAACAGCAGTTGCGCGCTGGTGCGGCCCAGGCCGGCCGGGTCCTGGGCCACCACGGTGATCGCCGGGGTGAGCAGGTCCGCCAGCTCGAAGTCGTCGAAGCCGACCAGCGCGAGCCCGGGCGTGCCTCCGGGCGTGGGCACGCCGGTGACCTGCTGCGCCCGCTGCCGCTCCCCGAGCTCGCGCAGGACCGCCACCGTCAGCCGGTTGTTTCCCGTGAACAGGGCGGTAATCGGGTGCTCCCGGCGCGGATCGAGCAGGTGGTCCAGTGCGTCGCCGACCCGCGCCTGGTCGGAGGGGCCGAGCGCGATCCACGACTCGTCTACCGGTGCCCCGGCGTCCGCCATCGCCCTGCGGTAACCGCTTAGCCGTTCGGTGGAGGTGTAGATGCGCGAGGAGTCTCCGATGTACCCGATCCTGCGATGCCCGTGGGCGAGCAGGTGCGCCACACCCTTGCGCGCGCCCTCCGCATTGTCGACCAGCACCGTGTCCGCCGCGAGGCCGACCGGCGGCCGGTCCGCGAAGACCAGGGCGAGGCCGGCGTCGATCTCGGGCAGCAGATAGGTGTGGTCCTCGGCGGCCGGGACCATGATCAGGCCGTCGACGCGGCGCGAGCACAGCGCGAGCGCCAGTTCCGACTCGCGGCGCGGATCGTCCTCGGAGGAGGCGGTGAACACCAGCGAGCCGTGCGCCCTGGCCACCTCCTCGACCGCCCCGTTGAGCAGCGAGTAGAACGGGTCGGCCACGTCCTCCATGACCAGGCCGATGCCGGCGGTGCGCCCGGTGCGCAGCTGCCGCGCGCTGTCGTTGCGGCGGAACCCGAGCTCGTCGATGGCTTGCTGCACCAGCGCCGCGGTGCCCGGCAGCACCCCGGGCTCGCCGTTGACCACCCGGGAGACGGTCTTGAGGCCGACCCCGGCGCGCGCGGCGACGTCCTTCATGGTCGGCCGCGGCGCGTGCACCGGGGAGCCGTCGGCCGCGCGCCGGCCCCGCCCCGGGCCGCTGGCCGGCGACGGCGAACTCGCGCCGGGATGCATCGCGGCCCCTTCCGTGAATGGACCCGGCCGGCCGCCGCCTCGGGCCGGGCGGCGCGGTCGGGTGCGTACTTTTCAAGTGTATGGACTCGGCACGTGCTCGGGTGGTGCTCAGCGCGGCGTTTTGTGTGTTCGTGGCGGTTTCCGGCGTTGGATCCACCGTAACTTTCAGCGGCCGCCGGGGGCGCAAGCTGCCGCCGAGCTGCCGGTCGCAACTGCCGCCTGGCGCGCCCGCGGCGCGCTTTGCTCTGTTCATGTGGGGTTCGATGGTCGTACTGATCCCGAGGACCGGCGTCACCCGCGAGGCGACCGCCGCGCTGGCCCGCGCGCTCGGCGGGGTCCGGCTCGTGGTGGTCGAGCGATCGCTGAGCACTGAGACGCACTGGCGCCACGCGGCGCTGGATCAGCGTTCTGCGGCGGCGCAGGCCGAGGCGATCGCGCGGCAGTTGGAGGCTGCGCTGCCCGCGGACGAGATCGTCCTCGTGGGGCAGGCTGACGGGGCGCAGGTGGCGATCGAGCTCGCTCGCCGTCTCGAGGGGAGCGGCGAGCGGGATCGCGGGCCCGAGACGGTGCGGATCAGCGCGGTCGTGGTGGCGGCTGCGTCGCCGTCACGCGCCGACGAGCAGCCGGAAGCGGAGCCGATCGCGACGCCGCTGCACGTCTGGGCCGGCCTGGCGGACCCGCTCGCGCCCGCCGGACCCGGCCTGCTCGGCTGGCGCGTTTGGACGGACGCGGCGACGACCTTTCGCGCCTTCGCCGGGGCCGACGACTTCCTGCTGATCGACGTGCACGAGGTCGCCCGCAGGCTGCGGCGGCTGCTGCCGGCCCGAGACGCATCGGAGGTGCTCGATGTCAGCTGACGCGAACGAGGTGCCGACGCTGCTCACGTGGTTCGAGCGGTCGGCGCGCCGGACGCCGGAAGCCACGGCGGTTGAACTGCGCGAGGACGCGTACAGCTACCGGCAGCTGGATCAGTACTCGCACTGGCTCGCCGAACGCATCCTCGTCGCCCGCGGCTCGCGCCCGGAGCGGATCGGTCTGCTGGCGTCGCGCAGCCTGCTCTCCTTCGTCGGCTACCTCGCGGCGCTTCGGCTCGGCGCGACCGTGGTGCCGCTCAGTCCGGCCCACCCGGAACTGCGCAACAAGGCGTTGTGCTCGCTCGCGCGCGTCGACCTGGTCGTCGCGGACGACACCGCGGTGCTGCACTGGGAACGCGGGCGCGACGACGACTGGTTGTCGCTGCTGGCGCTAAGCGATGCCGCCGTGTGCACGCGCCCCGCGCTCGGCGGGCCGCCGATGCCACGCCCGGAGTCGGCGACGCGCCCGGCCGCCGCCGGACCCGATGAGGTGGCGTGCATCCTGTACGCCTCGGGCGCCAACGGACGCCCGAGAGGCATTCCGATCCGGCACCGTCACATCGCACGGCAGGTCGCCGACTTCATCGGGCGCTTCGAGGTCGGAGTGGACGCACGCGTCTCGCACACCTTCGACCTGAGCAGCGACGCAGCTCTCTACGAGCTCTTCGTCACCTGGGGAGCAGGCGCCACGCTCGTGGTCCCGCAGCGCTCGGAGCTGCTGGTCCCAGCAGACCACCTCGTCACGGGCGGGATCTCGCACCTCTTCGCCGGCCCGGCGCTGATCTCGGCTTGTGCGGCGCTCGACAAACTCCCGCTCGGGATGGTCAAGGGGCTGCGTTACAGCATTTTCCTCGGCGATCGGCTGACATATCGCCAGGCGGAGCTCTGGCGTGCGGTCGCTCCGGGCACGGTGATCGAGAACGTATACGGACCCACGGAGCTGATGGCCGCGTGCGCCGCGTACCGACTGCCCGCCGACCGCGATCAGTGGCCTGACACTCCGGAGGGCACGGCTCCGATCGGCCGGTTCAGCGACGATGTCGATCACCTGATCCTGGGGGAGGACGGGCGTGAGGCGGCGGAGGGGGAGCTGTGCTTGCGCGCCCCGTGGCACCTCGACGGCTACCTCAACCCGGCAGACGACCTGCGGCGCTTCGTGCGCCTCGGAACGCTCACCTACTTCCGCACCGGCGACCGCGTGCGGCGGGCAGGCGGCGAGCTGGTGCATCTCGGCCGGGTCGACGAGCAGCTGCGGCTGCGCGGCCAGCGCGTGGAACCCGGCGAGGTCGAGGCGCTGCTGCGGCGGCACGCCCTGGTGACGGACGCGGCGGTCATCGGCGTGCGCGGCAGGGGCGCAGAGCTCGAACTGGTCGCCTGCTACACCGGCGCGCCGTTCGACCAGGCCGCGATGAAGACCTGGCTGCGCAAGCGGATCCCGTCGTTCATGGTGCCGCGCCGGTTCGTGCTGCTCGACGCGATCCCGGTGAACGCGGACGGAAGGGTCGACCGCGCCGCGCTGCTGCGGGGATGCACGCACACATGAGCGTTCTGCCGTTCGGTCCGATGTCGCCAGCCACGGCCGACGACTCCGGCGGTGATCTCGCCCCGCGCGCGTTCACCATGACCTACTCGCCTGCCGCCGGTTGGCACAAGCCGCAACTCCTGCCGCCAGAGCAGTTCGCGCTGCATCCGGGCGCCGCGGGGCTGCACAACGACCAGATCGCGCGCGAGGGTCTGCGGGCGTATCGGCGGGTCGACGGCACCGTCGCGGCCTTCCGGCCTTGGGAGCACGCCCGGCGGTTCCGCACGTCCGCGCGCCGCTCATCGATGCCCGCGCTGCCTGACGACCTGTTCGTCTCAGCGGTCGAGGAGCTCGTCGAGGCGGAGGAGGGCTCCTTCGACGAGACGCCGGGCTCGAGCCTTTATCTGCGTTCTCTGCTGTTCGCCGCGGATCTGTCGCTGGGGCTGTTTCCCGCGCGGCATTACGGTTTCGTGCTGATGGCCCGCAACGATCACCCGGGTACGCAGGCTCACGCCCGGCAGCAGGCTTCGATCGACCGGCTGGACGGTGCGAACCTGTTCGTCGTGCGGCCCACGCAGCCGCGCGCCGAGGTGACGCTGCTGGAGCAGGAGGACGAGGCACTGCGTGGCGTGGCCACCGAATCCGTGCTCACCCTGGCATCGCGCCTCGGCTACATCGTCCGCCAGCAGCGGGTCACGCCCGATCAATGGCGGGCGGCGCACGCACACAGTGAGCTTGCCGGTTTCATCGAGACCTTCACGTGCAGCACGATCGAAGGCGTCGTCCCGATCGGGGAGGGCGAGATCGGTCCGGTGACCGGAGCGATCCGCCAGGCGCTGCGCGATATCCACTGCGGCCGCGAGCCCGGGCCGCGCGGCTGGATGTATCAGATCCCTTCGCCCGAGCCGTCGTGACCGGCTTCCAGCTCTTCGCGCGCGAGCATGTACCCGAGCTGCACCCGGTTGACCGCGCCAAGCGCCGCCCGGATCCGGGACAGATGCGTGTGGTAAGTACGTTCGCTGACGCCGATCCGCTTGGCGATCGCCGAGTCCGTCAGCCCCTCCTTGAGCAGCCGCTTGATCATCGCGTGGATTTCCGGCACCACCTCGCGCGAGGAGACCGCGGCGTGGCTGGGCGTGAAGGCGCTGGCCCGCTGCCAGTTGCGCTCGAAGACGTCCACGAGGAACCGCACCAGCGCCGGGTCGCTCACCGCCACGGCCGCGCTGCACTCCTCGTCGGCGGGCAGGATCGCCAGCCCGCGGTCCACGATGATCACCCACTCGAAGAACTCCTCCAGCGACCGCACCAGCCCGCCGTGGCTCGTCAGCTCCCGGACGTACTCCTTCGTCGGCTCGCTGAAGCGCCCCGAGTGCTGATAAAGGCTCCGCACCGTCACCCCGCGACCCAGCCCGTCCAGCGCCAACGGGAGCGCGGCGACCAGGAACTCCTCCGCCTTTCCGCCGCCCGGGTGCGCGGTGAGGATCTCCCGTGCGGCGGACCGGACCGCAAGCTCGCTGAAATCGCCGATCGCCTGCATGCCGTGCAGATACCGGATCGCCTCGTGCCGCACGCCGCTCGCCGCGACGTACTGCGCCGTCAGCCCACTGATATCGCGCTCCAGCGTCGCGGCGCGCAGCTCCAGCTCCCAGGCGCGCCGCCGCCAGTCGCTGGTCAGCTGCAGCTCGATCCGGCGCGGATCGACCGGCCGCAGCAGCTCGCCGTCCTCGGACAGCTCCAGCAGCCCGAGGTCCGCGAGCTGCTGCAGGCCGGGCAACTGTGAGGTCACCGGCACCGGACCGCCGCGCAGGATGAGCGCGTACGTCGCGCGGGCCTCATCAGGCAGGTCGCGCGACGGCGACGTGAATCCCCCGTCGGCGGACTCGATCGAGCCGGCCGGCTCCGGCGGGGGCGGCGGCTGCGGCAAGGGCAGCGGCCTTGGCGCGGGTGCGGTCATCGGACACCCCTCAGGTCTCTGCAATGCAGTGACCGGCTGCCTCCGCCCGTCTTGTGACGCCCCGACCCCAAGGCGATATTGAGGTCTCGGCAGGCCGCGGCGCCTCAACGCGCCGCAGGCTGCTGAGAAGGAAGGCGGGAGATCCGGTCATGCGAACCACGGTACCGGCAGCGCGGCCATCGGCCAGCGGCCGCTTAAGCGAGCCGGAAGGTGAGCGGGAGACGCTCCGCTTCGACGCGCTGCTTCAGCACTACCGCAGGCGGGCCGGGATGACACAGACTCAGCTGGCTGATTTCTCCACCGTCAGCGTGCGCGCGATCCGGGACCTGGAGGCCGGCCGGGCGCGGCGGCCCCGGCGCGACACCGTGCGGCTGCTGGCCGACGCCCTGCGGCTGAGCGACGAGCGCCGCTCGACGCTCGAAGCCGCGGCGGGCAGGGGCACGGCCGGGATCGCCGACGAGCCCGGCACGTCAGCCGCGGCGGCTCGGGCGGAAGCGGCGGCAACCGCGCTCGCCCCGCCGCTCGGCGCCGCGGGACCGCTGTTCGGCCGCGAGGAGGAGACCCGCACGCTCTACGAACTGCTGGCCGCGGGGCAGGATCGGCTGGTAGCGATCGTGGGCTTGAGCGGCGTGGGCAAGTCGCGTCTCATGCTGGCCGTCGCCCAGAGCCTGCACACTCGTCTTCGGATGCCAGTGCTCTGGCTCTCCACCGAACGGCAAGAAGCCGGCATCGCACACGCGATCCGGCGGGTACAGGTCACGCAGCCGTGGGTGCGCGAGCTGCTGGAGAATCCAGACGACGCCGTGGACGATCTCGCCGCGTTCATCGGCGACCGCCCGTTCCTGCTCGTGCTGGACGGTCAGCGGCCTAGAACCAGGCCTGGGCTAGCGCCCTGGCGACCGGCCGGCGCCGGCCCGCGCGCGACGGCGGCACGCGAAGCTCTGCTCTCGGCGGACGCGCAGCTCACGCTCCTGGCGCGGTGCCCCAAACTGCGCATCGTCAGCACCCTGCGTACGGCGGACGTCTCGGCGTCGTCCCTTCTCGGACAGCGGACGCTGCGGCTCTCACCGCTCCCGGTCTACGAGACCCTCGCCGCCTTCGGCGGCGGCGAAGGAGAAGCGGACGACGTGCTCGGCGCCGCAGCGCAGCTCGTGAACTGGCACATGCAGCAGTCCCGCCCGCACCGGCAGGCCACCCGGCGCGAGTCCGAAGCCATCAGAAGCTTGACTCGCTCGCTCGACGGCATCCCGCTCGCGCTGGAGTCCGCGGCGGCCTGGTCGCTCGTGCTCGCTCCGGCCCGCCTGGCCGCGATCGCCGCACGCGATCCCTTCGCGGTGACCGCGCCGCCCGCGGACCGCGCCCGTACGCGATCCGACCCGATACGCGCCGGACTCGTCGACGCGATCGCCGCGCTGACCCCGCAGGCGCGGCGCGTGCTGTCACTCGTGAGCCGATGGACTGCGCCGTGGACGCTGGACCAGGTCGTGACGCGCTCCGGTCACAGCCTCGGGGACGTCTCGCGCGCCGTGCACGCGCTGCTCGTGCATGACCTGATCCGCCCGGCGCCAGCAGAGTCCGACGACGCTCCCGAGGCGTTCACCGTGCTGCACCTTGTCAGGCATCTTGTTCGCAGGCCGGCTCAGCGGCCCGCGGACGCGTACCCTCGGCCGATCGGCCTCACGGCGCCCCCGGCGGCAGCGCCCGCGAGCGCGCTGACGCGGCCATGAGCTCAGCCCTGCGCCGGCGCCGCCACCACAGGATCCGGCCGGCCGCGCTGTCGCCCGGCCGCATGACCTTGACGGTGCTGTGATGCAGCGTGCCACTGACCACGATCGGCGGCCCGCTCCAGGAGGAAGCCTGCAGCACGCCCCGGTCCTTGGTGGCGCTGTGGTGCCGGCTGAGGTTGGCGAGTTCCACGTGCGCGTCCTCGGCGACCAGCAGCTTGACCGAGCTGTGCCGCGCGTCCACCTGAATGCGCACGCCGTTCGACGGCAGCGTGGGGGTGCGCAGGTCCAGCAGACAGGAGGAGTGCCGCAGCTCCAGCTCGATCTGCTCGGGAACGCGCCACACCCCGAGCCGCTCCACGCTGCTGTGCCTGGCCGCCTGCCGCATCGCGGGCGCCGGCTCGAGCGCGCTGGGCGTCCCCGCGGGTACCGGCAGGTCCGCGATGAGCACCGCGATGTCCTCGGCGGTGCGCGCGGCGAGCGCGGCCTCCACGCGGGTCTCGAGCTCGTCGAACGTGATCTGGCCCTCTCCGGCCGCCACCCGCAGCCGCTCCACCGCGGCGTCGCGCTCCCGGTGGCCGATGCGCTGCGCCGGGGTGTTCCCGGAGTTCCCCGTCGTCATGCGCGTGATCATAGGCGACATGTCGCGAGCGCGCGAGGGCGCCGCGGGCGGCTGTGGAGCCGCCATTCCGGTCGACTGTCGTCTCAGCCACGAAGCGGTCGGCTAGCATTCGGCGGGAAAACACCCGTGCAGCACGAGCGCGGAGGCGCGCATGTCCGACGACGAATCGCAGTCCACGCCCTGGCGTGCCACGGAACTGCTCACCGGCGGATGGGACGCGGTGCGCATCGACACCAGCGTGCCGCATACCGCTCGCATGTACGACTACTTCCTCGGCGGCAAGGACAACTACGAGGTCGATCGGGAGACCGCCGAACAGGCGCTCGCGATCTACCCGCAGATTCGCGCACTGGCACGGGAGAACCGGGCGTTCCTCGGCCGCGCGGTGCGGTTCCTCGCCGCCCACGGCGTCCGTCAGTTCCTGGACATCGGCACCGGCATACCCTCGCCCGGCAACACCGCCGACGTCGCCCACGCCGTCGCCCCGGACGCGCGCGTCGTATACGTGGACAACGACCCGATCGTGATGACCCACGCCAGCGCGCTGCTGGCCGACCGCGACCCGGCGCACACCAGCATCGTCTACGGCGACCTGCGCGACCCGCACGCGATCCTGGACAGCCCGCAGGTGCGTGGCGTGCTGGACTTCAGCCAGCCGATCGCCGTGATGCTGGTCGCGATCCTGCACTTCATCGACGACAGCGAGCGACCCGCCGAGATCGTTAGAACCCTGATGGACGCGGTGCCGCCCGGCAGCTACCTCGTGCTGTCCCACGGCACCGCGGCCGAGGACGAGCAGGCCAAGGAAGCGGCGGCGACCTACGACCGGGCCAACGCGCGGCTGACCCTGCGCAACCGGGCCCAGATCACGCAGTTCCTAAATGGCCTGGAACTGGTCGAACCAGGACTGGTCCCGATGCCCTGGTGGCAGCCGCAAAGCGAGGTGACCGTCGACCCGGAAGAGAACTGGGGGTTCGCCGCCGTCGCCTACAAGGCGCCGAAATAGCCGCGCATTAGGCCGGCCGGCCGGCCGCGCCGCGGAGCGATCCGGCAGCGGCGACGGCAGTAGCGGGCCGCGTTCGGGCGGCGGTCAGTCAGCGGAATCGGCGGAACCTGAATCGGCGGACGTGGCCCACAGGCCGCGCACGTGGCCGAGGTGCCGGGCCATCACCGCCGCGGCGGCCGCCTCGTCGCGGGCCAGCAGCGCGTCGAGCAGTTCCAGGTGCTCCTGCGCGGACGCCTCCAGCAGGCCGCGTTCGGCCAGCGCGGTCAGGCCGTAGAGGCGGGAGCGTTTGCGCAGGTCGCCGACGACCTCGACCAGGTGCCGGTTTCCGGCCAGGGCGAGCAGGCCGAGGTGGAAGCGCCGGTCCGCTTCGATGTAGCCGATCAGGTCCGCGGCCTTCGCGGCGTGCACGATGCTCTCGGCGTCGGGACGCAGCGCCTCCAGTTCGTCGAGGCCGGCCGTGCGGGCCAGCGCGGTCACGGTCGGCACCTCGATCAGGGCCCGGATGTGCGTGTACTCGTCGAGTTGCCGCTCGGTGACCGCGGTGACCCGGAACCCCTTGTTGGAGACCGTTTCCACCAGGCCTTCGCGCACCAGGTCGAGCATCGCCTCGCGCACCGGCGTGGCCGACACGCCGAAGCGCGCGGCGAGCGCGGGCGCCGAGTACAGCTCGCCGGGACGCAGCTGGCCGGCGACCAGCGCCGCGCGCAGCGCGTGCGCGACTTGGTCGCGGTAGTTGCGCCGATCGCCGAGCGAGGACAGCGACGGCAGGGCTTCGGCCGGGTCGGTGTTGTTCACGACGAGTGGTCCTAGCGCAGGGAGCGTCTTCCCGGGGGGCCCGGACGAGGCGGGCTTATACGAGAAATCCGGCGGGGAAGGGATCGGTGGGGTCGAGTAGATATTGTGCCGTACCGGTGATCCAGGCGCGGCCGGTCACCGTCGGCAGCACGGCGGGTACGAGCCCTGTTTCCGGGCTGCCGACCTCGGCGGTGCCGACGAGGCGGCCGGTGAAGGTGCTGCCGATGAAGGACTCGTTGACGAAGTCCTGGTGCAGCGCGAGCTCACCGCGCGCATGCAGCTGCGCCATCCGGGCCGCGGTGCCGGTGCCGCACGGGGAGCGGTCGAACCAGCCGGGGTGGATCGCCATAGCGTGCCGCGAGTGCGCGGCCGTGGATCCGGGCGCGAGCAGATGCACGTGATGGCAGCCGGTAATGGTCGGATCGGTCGGATGCACCGGAGGCTGCTCCTCGTTGATGGCGTGCATCAGCGCCAGGCCGGCGGCCAGGATCTCGTTCTTCGCGGCCCGGTCGAACGGCAGGCCGAACTGCTCGAGCGGCAGGATCGCGTAGAAGTTTCCGCCGTACGCGAGGTCGTAGGTGACCGTGCGGCCGTCCGGAAGCAGCGCTTTGCGATCCAGGCCGACCGCGAACGACGGCACCATGTGCAGCGTCACGGCCTCGGCGGCGCCGTCGCGCACGGCGACCTCGGCGGTGACCAGGCCGGCCGGAGTGTCCAGCCGGATCCTGGTGACCGGTTCGGTGACCGGCACCATTCCGGTCTCCACCAACACCGTCGCGACGCCGATCGTGCCGTGCCCGCACATCGGCAGGCAGCCGGAGACCTCGATGAACAGCACGCCGTACTCGGCGTCCGGGCGGGTCGGCGGCTGCAGGATCGCTCCGCTCATGGCCGCGTGCCCGCGCGGCTCGAACATCAGCAGGGTACGAAGATCGTCGAGATGCTGCATGAAGTGCGTGCGGCGCTCGGACATGGTCGCGCCTGGGATGACGCCTACGCCGCCGGTGATCACGCGCGTCGGCATGCCCTCGGTGTGCGAGTCGACCGCGTGCAGAACCAGTTTGCTGCGCATGGCCTCAGGACCCTTCTACTGTTGCTCGTTCCGCGCCCGCACCGGTCATCTCAGTCCCGCGGCCAAGGCCTTCTCGGTGGCGGCCCGCACCGCGGCTTCCTGCTCCGGCGCGAGCGGCACCCGAGGCGGCCGGCACGGGCCGCCGCGGCGGCCCGCCAGGTCCATCGAGAGCTTGATCGCCTGGACGAACTCGGTGCGCGAATCCCAGCGCAGCAGCGGATGCAGTTGCCGGTAAAGCGGCAGCGCGCCGGCCAGATCGCCGCCGGCCGCGGCGCGGAAGAGCTCGACGGTCGAGTGCGGCAGGGCATTGGGATACCCGGCGACCCAGCCCTTGGCCCCGGCGATCGCCAGCTCGAGCAGCACGTCGTCGGCGCCGATCAGCAGGTCGAGCTCCGGCGCCAGCTCGGCGATCTGATACGCGCGGCGGACATCGCCGCTGAACTCCTTGACCGCGCGGATGCTGCCGTCGGCGTGCAGCGCGGCGAGCAGTTCGGGGGTCAGGTCGACCTTGGTGTCGTGCGGGTTGTTGTACGCGATGATCGGCAGCCCGGCCTCGGCGACGGCCGCGTAGTGCGCTCGCACGGCGCGCTCATCGGCGCGATAGGCGTTCGGCGGAAGGAGCATCACGGCCTGCGCGCCTACTTCGGCGGCCTGCTCAGTCCAGCGGCGTGCCTCGATGCTGCCGTAAGCCGCGACGCCCGGGATGACCCGCGCGCCGCCGACGGCTGCGATCGCGACCTCCACGACGCGTGCCCGCTCCTCGGCGGTGAGCGTCTGATACTCGCCGAGCGAGCCGTTCGGCACGACGGCGTCGCAGCCTTCTTCGATGAGCCAGGCGCAGTGCGCGGCGTAGGCGTCGTAGTCGACGCTCAGGTCCTCACGCAGCGGCAGCGCGGTCGCCACGAGCACGCCGTGCCACGGCCGGCGGGTGCCAAAGTCACTCATTGTTGCTCTCCTCCTCGTGCCCTGCCGGGCCCGGTCCCGGCTGATCCAGCCCCGCCAGCACACCGAGCGGAACCGGTCGGGCGAACGGTCGTTGCGCGGTCACGGACGCGGCGGCCTTCGGCCTGCCACCGCAGTGTTCTGCGACGAGTCCGGAGACTGCCGGTCCGCACACGCGGCCCTGGCACCAGCCCATTCCCGCGCGAGTCAGCAGCTTGACGGTCCGCAGGTCGGTCGCGCCGTACTCCTCGAGCGCGCCGCGGATCGCCCCTGCCTCCACCTCTTCGCAGCGGCAGACGACAGTGTCCGCGGCGACCCGCTCGGTCCACGCGGCCGGTGGCGAATAGACCGCGTCGACGGCTGCGAAGAACGCGCCGAGCCGACGGCGCTTCTGCTCGGCGTGCGTCCACGCCGGGGAGCGCGCGTGGTCCTCGTCCTGCCAAGCGCGCTGCGGCCCCTGCGACCAGGCGGCGATCGACCGTCCGGCGATCTCACCCTCGACCAGCGCGAGCGCCGCGCCGCCGATCCCGGTCGTCTCACCGGCCGCCCACAACCCGGGCACGCTCGTGCGCTGTTCCGAGTCCACCCAGACCGCAGGGACGGAATCGCCCTCGGTGCGTGCGCCGAGCGTCAGCGCGAGATCCAGGTGCGGAAGCAGGCCGTGGCCGATCGCGAGGCTGTCACAGGTAATCCGCGTCTCAGAGCCCGGACGTACTCGGCCGGCGGCATCGAGCGCCGCGACCGTGACCGCTTCGACCCGTTCTTCGCCGTGGGCGGCGATGACCGCGTGGCCGTACTTGACCGCGATGCGATGCGCGGCCAGGCGCGCGCCGTAACCGGCGGCCTCGGCGAGCTTGTCCGGATGCGCGGCCAGCGTCGGCACGAGCCGGGCGAGGGCTCGGCGGCTGGTGGATTCGATCAGAGCCTTGACCTGGGCGCCGGCGTCGGCGAGCCCGGCGGCCACTGGAAGCAGCAGCGGACCGGTGCCCGCGACCACGACCTCCCGGCCCGGCAGCACGACCGAGCCTTTCAACATCGCCTGCGCGCCCCCGGCGGTCACCACGCCGGGCAGCGTCCAGCCGGGAAACGGCAGCACCCGCTCGTAGGCTCCCGTCGCGAGCAGGAGCGCGTCGGCATCCACGGCGACCGAGCGTCGCTGCTCGGGGCCGACTAGCGCGTGTAGTCGGTATCCCGCGGCGACTCGCTCGGCGATCCACACGTGATGATCGGCCAGAAGACGGATTCGGCCAGCTGCGACATGCCGATCGAAGCGTGACTTGAGCCCGCGCCAGGTGCGCCAGCTGTGATGCAGCCGCCGCGGTGCGCGGGCACGCAACCGCGCGGCTGGTTGCCGGTAGAACTGGCCGCCGGCGGAGGAACCGGCATCGATCACCGTCGCGGTCACCCCGGCGTCCGCGGCAGCCACTGCCGCAGCCAGGCCGGCCGGACCGGCGCCGACGACCGCGAGCCGCAGAGCCTTGTCGGACTTCGCGGCAGCGCCGCTCATACGCCACCGCCGTCGTGGCCGACGCCTACCTGCGTGGTGACCACGTCGCCCGGCTTCGCCGGGACCAGGCACGCGCGCTGATTCGGCCGGCCGTTCACCGTCGCCAGGCAGTCGAAGCAGACCCCGATGCCGCAGAACACGCCGCGCGGCTCACCTTCGGTGCGTGTCCGCCGCCAC
>NZ_DASRBQ010000036.1:0-2047 GCF_035653575.1 Actinocrinis sp. | reverse complement strand
CGTGGCGGTGGTGATCAGGGGAGGATGTACGGGTTCGCGGTGTTTACCGGGGGACCCGGTCAGGATTTGCAGGCGAGGCCGGCGTAGCCCCAGTTCAGCTCCGGGTCCTCGGTGGGCTCTTTGTCGGGTCGCCACCACGGCTGGGCGACCACACCGGGCTCCAGCAACTCCAGGTCGTCGAAGAACCCTGTGATCTGCGCTGGGGTGCGCAGGGTGATCGGCATGCCGGCATCGCGGTAGAGCTCTGCCGCCGCTCGGGCGAGTTCGCTCTCGCCTTGGGCGGTGGCGTGCGAGAGCACCAGGGCGCTGCCCGGCGCGAGAGCGTCCAACACGGTTTTGATCTTGTCGGTGGGCTCGTCGCGGTCGGTGAGGAAGTGCACGACGAAACCGAGCAGCAGCCCTACCGGGCGGTCCAGGTCGAGCACGCCGTCCAGCGCCAGGTTGCTCAGGATCGTCGCCGGCGCGCAAAGATCTCCTTCGATCACTGCGGTGCGCTGCGGGTGTGGGCCGCGCAGCCGCGCGGCGGCGTGGGTGAGCACCACCGGGTCGTTGTCGACCAAGACCACGCGCGCACTAGGATTGAGTGAGTGGATCACCTCGGCCGGGTGGTCGTGGTCCGGCAGGCCCGTGCCCACGTCCAGGAACTGCTCGACGCCGTCCTGGACCAGTGTGTGCACGGCGCGGCGCAGGAACGCGCGGTTGGCGGCGGCGATCGATCGCAGCTGCGGGAAGCCGGCCAGGATCTCCTCGGCTGCGTCCCGGTCGACCTGGTAGTTGTCCTTGCCCGCCAGCAGGTAGTCATCGACCCGAGCCGGGTGCGGGTGGGCGGTGTCGATTCGCTCGGCCGGCCAGCCCACCGGCAGCGGCGGCGGCTCCAGCATTGTCAACGTACTCACGCTCGAAGGTCTTTCTGCTCGATGCTGCATAACTCGCGGATGCGAGAGCTTGGGCGTCGCCCCGCCCCGGTGTGCGGGGGAACACGGAGGGGCGGGGCGACGCGGGCCCGGACGGGCGCACGGGGGAACGCCACGACGGGGCCCGTTCCGTCCGGTCCGGCAAGCTCGCCCCGGGGTCGCGAGCCACGCCGTCGGTCGCCCGGACGGAAGATCAGCAGCCTGCTATGGCGCACGGGCCGGGCTCGCGGCAACCGCGTGGTCCCGGGCATCGATCGAATGCCCGCCGCGCATCGGCATGGGAACCCGCGCCGGGTGCAGCGACGCGGCTAGCGGCCGCCAAACCAGCACTGCGACCACAGCAATCACCGCGATGCCGATCGCGACAAGCACAGGCCAGGAGATCGAACCGCGCCGGTCAGACGGCTCGGCCACGGCGCACCAACCTTCTCGCAGCGACCATGACGCGCACCTGCTGCTTGTCCGCACGGCCGTCGCGCGCGGGGCGGGGATGCGGCGTGGCGCCGCCCGCAGGGCTCTGCTCGGCCCCGGATCCGATCCGGTGCAGGTGCGCGTACACGGCGCCGGTCAGCGCCGCATCCCTCACGGTGCGTTGCACCCGCGGCGTGATCGTGATGCCCAGGTGCGCTGCCAGGGCGGCCAGGTCGGGCGGGCACCGCTCCGCGAGAAGGCGCCGAGCAAGCCGCGCGGTATCCACCAGTTCCGCCGCGGTCATGGCCGGGCACTGGTCCGAGTGCCGATCGATCACGGTGCGCAGCGCCGCGGCCTGGTGGGTCAGGATGCGG
Source organism: Actinocrinis sp. (assembly GCF_035653575.1). GTDB lineage: Bacteria > Actinomycetota > Actinomycetes > Streptomycetales > Catenulisporaceae > Actinocrinis. The sequence goes on along the minus strand of NZ_DASRBQ010000036.1, from coordinate 348 downwards.
TACGGCGGTGCGGCGAGATGGCGGTCCATCATGCTCACCGCGACCGCGACTGGCGTGCGGTCGGTGACCTGATCCAGCGGAAGCCGGCAGTGTTCGGCGATCAGCGCGGCGGGCATTCCGGCGTGCAGCACGCAGTGGAAGTCGCCGACGACCGCGAACGTCTCACCGGTGAGGCGCAGCGCGACCGCGGCCAGGTCGACGCGGTGGTCCAACCCGCCTTCGGGGACCTCCAGCGCGACCGCGAGCAGTGTGGCGACGGCGGGATCAGGGTTCTGCGCAGTCGACGGCGGCGTGCGCGACTGGATGACGGTCATTGTCAGGGTGTTCATGCGCGGGCGAAGCCCAGAT
>NZ_DASRBQ010000035.1:0-6656 GCF_035653575.1 Actinocrinis sp. | reverse complement strand
CGTCACCGACCAGGTAGCCGACGGCCGGCAGGCCATGGGCGCCGAACGTCAGCTCGCAGGTCGGCGAAGACTTCAGTCCCATCTTGTGTTCCACCGCGGTGGTGAAGACCCCGTTGCGCGAACGTATCTCGAGTGTCTCCGGGTCGAACAGGTACTTGGGCACGTAGAACAGGCTCAAACCCTTGGTGCCGGGGCCGGCGCCCTCGGGGCGGGCCAGCACCAGGTGGAAGATGTTCTCGGTCATGTCCTGCTCACCACTGGTGATGAACCGCTTGACGCCCTCGATGTGCCAGGAGCCGTCCGCCTGCTTGATCGCCTTGGTGCGGCCGGCGCCCACGTCCGAGCCGGCGTCCGGCTCGGTGAGCACCATGGTCGCGCCCCACAGTCGGTCCGCCATCAGCTTGGCGATCTTGCGCTGCTCCTCGGTGCCGAGCTCCCAGACCACCCGGCCGAAGTCGGTGCCCGCGGCGTAGATCCACACCGCCGGGTTGGCCCCGAGCACCAGTTCGCCGGTGGCCCAGCGCAGCGACGGCGGGCAGAGCGTGCCGCCCATCTCCTCGGGCAGGCCGAGGCGCCAGTACTCGGTGTCCATGTACGCCTTGAACGAGCGCTTGAAGGACTCGGGCAGGGTGGCCGAGTGCTCGGACGGGTCGAAGTCCGGCGGGTTGCGGTCGGCGTCGGCGAAGGACTCGGCCAGCTCCGTGACGGCGAGGCGTTCGAGTTCGCCCAGGATCGTGCGCGCGGTCTCCACGTCTATATCGGGATACGCGGCGGAGCCGTAATGGTTCCCCGAGTCGAACACCTCGAAGAGGTTGAACTCGATGTCACGGAGGTTGGACTTGTAGTGCCCCATCGGGTGGTCCTTTGCGTCCTCGGCTACCTGCGAGTAGAACTGTGCGGTAACTTCATGATGCTACTCATGGGTAACTTCCCGCAAGCTTGCACGGTGACTTGGATGGTGCCCGCGGCACCTAGTGGCCCGCTACGCTCGTGGGTTGTGTACGGCTATAACGGTGACGATTCCGGCGGCGGACAGGTGCTCCAGCCGTCGCTCGCGGACGCGGTCCGCGCCTTCGCCTCGGGTGCGATCAGCCCGGAGGACTTCCATGCCGTCTTCACGACCTGCAAGGTGTACTGCCCGCGCGGGGAGCGGCCCGGCTTCCTCGCGCTGCACGACACCCCGCAGCCGGTGATCCCGATGTTCTCCTCCCTAGTGGAGCTGCGCCGATACTCGGGCGAGGAGTCGCGGTACTTCACCGTCACCGGCGCCGAGGTGCTGGACCTACTGCCGACCGGTTACGGCATCGTGCTCGACCTCGAGGGCGAGCACCGGGTCGTGTTCGACGCGCAGGCGATTGAGCAGATGATCGACTACACGATGAAGCGGATGTACGGCTAAGTACGGCTGAGCTCACCTCTAGCCACGATGCACACGGGGCGTTACTGTCCCTGGCATCACACGCGGTTTATCAGCCCTGTTCTGATCTCGATCGCGTCCTGTCTCGGCTCGTTTGACGCAGTATCAGACGTAGTACCAGCTGTACTGGGGGATAGCTCATGCCGCTTGGCTCAGGCTCCTTTCTCGACGAACCCGTGCTCATCACCGATCTGGTGAAGCGGCATCTCGGCCACACTCCGCGGGCCACCGCGGTCGAGTGCGGAGAGCACCGGCTGACCTGGCGCGAGCTGGACGCCCGGATCCGGCACGTGGCCTGCGGCCTGCGCGCCTCGATGGTGCGGCCAGGCGAGCGGTTCGCGGTGCTCTCGCACAACCACCCGGCCTGCCTTGAGGCGCTGTTCGCAGCCGCGCTGACCGGCACCACCGCGGTCATCCTCAACTGGCGGCTGCCGGACGACGTGATCATCGGGATCCTGCGCCGCGAGCAGGTGAAGCTGCTGTTCGTCGGCTCCGATTTCGCCGAACTGCTGGAGCGCATCCGTCCTGAGCTCGACGAGCTGGACACCGTGGTCATGGTCGGTCCGCCGAGCGACAACCCGCACGGCACCGACGACTACGAGCTCTGGCTGGAGCTGCACGAGACCGGTGAGGGTATGTACGAGGCCGCGAAGCATCGGCCGCACGTCGACGACCCGGTGCTTCAGGTGCACAGCGGCGACGATCATGAGCACGTGGCGTTCACGCATCGGGCGCTGCACCTAGGCGTCGCGGAGGTGACGCCGGAGCCGGGAGAGACGAAGGTCGTCGCCGATCCGCTGTTCCAGGTCCGAGGCATGTTGCACGCGCTGCACGGCATCAGGCACGGCGCGCGAACCGTACTCGTCCGTACGTGACCTTCTAGCTGCGCGGTTACCGCACGTCGCCGGTGCGTAAGGCGCCGACACGCGGTCGTGCGACGTATGCGTGGTAGTACGTCAATCGCGGCATATGTTGTCGATCATGGCACTGCGATCCACGAAGGCCCGCTGGTGCACGGCGGCTGCGGCGGTGTGCGCTGTCGTCTGCCTCTCGTTACCGTCCGCATTCGCCGAAGACCACCTGGCTGACGCTGCCGCGGCGCGCACGCAGGCGAGACCGCCCGCCGATCAGGCCGCGTTCCCCGACTTCTCCGGGCTGCCCGCCGTCTCCGGCCTACCCGTCCTCGGCGGACTGACCACCAGCGCACTCATGCCTGACTTGTTCGTCTCCTCATCCGCCTTCAAGTACATCAAGCGCACCCAGTCGCGGATTTACACCGGCAACGGATTCGATGCGTGTACCGCACCCTCTCTGCCCGCGATGACGGCATGGCAGAAGTCCTCGGGGTACCACGCCCTCGGCATCTATATCGGCGGTCTGAATCGCGCTTGCGCCCAAGGCAACCTCACGGCGAGCTGGGTCGGCTCCGTCGTGCGCATGGGCTGGCATCTCGCGCCGGTCTACGTCGGGCGCCAGGCGCCGTGCTCCCGACTGCCGCACCTCAAGCTGATCGATCCGAAGACCGCCACCGCGCAGGCCGTGGACGCCGCGGACGACGCCGCCAACCGTGCCGCGGCCCTCGGCATCGCCCGCGGTAGCGCGATCTACTTCGACCTGGAGAGCTACCCTCGCAAGAACGCCGCCTGCACGAATACCGCCCTGAGCTACCTGGGCACGTGGACACAGCGGATGCACGCGCACGGCTATCTCGCCGGGTTCTACTCTTCTGCGGGCTCCGGCATCACCGATCTGGTCGCGGCAGGGTTACCCGGCCATGTCTTACCTGACGCGCTGTGGATCGCGCGCTGGGACAACAAGTCGACGGTCCAGGATGCCGCGGTACCGAGTCGAGCATGGACGCCGCATCAGCGCATCAAGCAGTTCGCCGGCGCGCACAAGGAGTCGTACGGCGGCGTCGCGTTGAACGTCGACAAGGACTTCCTGGACGGCCCGGTCGCGCGGCTGCGGTAACCAACAGCGTTGCTGCGCAACACAACGGCGCGCGGTGATCGGGGATCATACTCGCGCGCCGTTGTACCTGCTGACTTAATGCGTGCTCGCTGCCGTACGTACGCCTACCAGGCGCGGCCCGGGTCCTGGCGTCCGCTGCCCGGCCGTCCCTGCGGAGGCCGGCCGTTGCCGTACTCGTCACGCTCCGGGCGGCGCTGCGCGGGCGGTCCGCCGCGGAAGAAGTCGCCGCGAGGGTCAGGGTTCTCGTATCCGGGCTGGCGCGGCGGCGGACCGCCGGCCGGGCGCCCGCGTCCCGGGTCGTACCCGCCGGGCCGGTCCCAGTTGCCCGACTGTCCGGGCTGGCCCATCGGCGGCCGACCACCCGGCATGGCGCCGCCCTGGCCGCGCGGCGCGCCGAAGCCCGGGCCCGCCGGACCCGGACGCCCCGACGCGGACGGCGGAAGCGCGGCAAGGCCCGCGGGCATCGGCCCGGACGGCCGCGGAACGGCGCCGAGGGACGGCCCCGGCGCCGTCATTTCCGGAGTGATCTGCGGGAGCAGGGTCGTCGCCGCGGCGTACGCGGGCTCGTACGGGGACGGCGCGGGCGCGGGGGTCGCGGCGTACGGGTCCGTGCCGTACGCACCGCTGTCGTAGGGCCCACCGCCGAGCGGGGAAGACGAACCGATGGCGCCGAGCGCCGACGCCCCCAGAGACGTCGATGAGCTCTGAGAGGGCGCCGGGGGCAGCGTGGTGAGGGACATGCCCAGCGGGTCGTCCTCGATCGCCTTTCGAGCCAGCTCGCCTACTGTGAGCGCCAGCTCGGTCGCCAGGTCGAGGGCACGCGGCGTGCGCGAGTTCTCCCGCATCCACCAGCACACGATCTGCACGATTGAGCCGGCCGCGTGCGGGCACAGGATGATGGCCGAGCGGATAGGCACCGGGTGCGGCGTCCCGCTGTTGAGCCGGTACCAGACGCCGTCGCGAAACCCGATGGCGGCTTGCCCCACCGAATCCGGCAGGACCACCTGGAACTGCCGCTCGAAGTCGCGGACCGACTGGTCATAGGGGGGAAGACTCATCGGGTCTCTCCCGGAACACGGCTCACGGACAGCATCATGAATCCGCCTAGGCGTCGCAGCGGTTGGGAAGTTGCTCGGAGTGCAGCGCGCCGAACATGCACCGAAGGTACTGAACAAGTGCCGTTTCCAACAGTCCTGCAGGGCACGACGTTGTCGCCATCCCCCGGCGCTGTTCCTCGCAGAGCGGCGCAAACGCGGACATACTGAAAGTAAATTCGAGGTAAGAGATACTTTTGGAGTGTTGCGCCCCATGATCGTCCCGTGTACGGGCTAGCCGTGCGACGCGTTCGGCTCTACGCTCCAGCGCACCGGTTTCCGAAGATGTACAGCGAGACGCCGAATCCGTGAGACAGGGTGGTACCGCGGTGCGATCGACGATGCAGGATGTACAGCTGTCGATTTCCTCCATCCTGCGTTACGGCGCCATGGCGCACGCACGCGCCGAGGTGTTGACGTATATCGGGTCGGGATTCCGTTCAGCCACCTTCGCCGAAGTCGCGCAGCGCGCCGCACAACTGGCCCACGGCCTGCGGGAACGCCTTGGCATCACGGGCGATCAGCGCGTCGGCACCTTCATGTGGAACACGCAGGAGCACGTGGAGGCATACCTCGCGGTCCCGTCCATGGGCGCCGTTATTCATACGATCAACATCCGGCTGTTCCCCGAGCAGATCGCGTACATCATTCAGCACGCCGATGACCGCGTCGTGATCGTCGACGACACCCTCGTCCCGCTGCTCGCCAAGCTCGCCGACCGGCTGCCGACCGTGGAGCACGTCGTCGTGGTCGGGGCCGCCGACACGGACACCTCAGCGCTCACCGGCGCCGGTAAGTCAGTGATCGGCTACGAGGAACTGCTGGCCGGACAGCCAACCACCTTCGACTGGCCCGAGCTGGACGAGCGCGAGGGCGCCGCGATGTGCTACACGTCCGGGACCACGGGCAACCCGAAGGGCGTCGTCTACAGTCACCGCTCGATCTACCTGCACTCCCTGGAGGTCTGCTCGCCGACCGGCTTTAGCCTCGACGACGCGCAGCGGGTGCTGGAGATCGTGCCGATGTTCCACGCGATGGCCTGGGGCCTGCCCTACGGCTGCTTCCTGTCCGGCGCGTCCATGGTGATGCCCGGCCGGTTCCTCCAGGCCGCGCCGCTCATCGCGATGATCCGCGAGGCCGGGGTCACCTTCGCCGGGGCCGTGCCGACCATCTGGTCGGACGTGCTGGCCGAACTGGACCGCACCGGCATCGAGCTGCCCACCTTGTCCCGCGCGGTGGTCGGCGGCTCCGCCTGCCCGCCTTCCCTGATCTCGGCTTTCGAAGAGCGGCACGGCGTGCAGATCATCCACGCCTGGGGCATGACAGAGCTCTCACCGCTCGGCACCGTCGCGCACCCGCCGGCCGACTCCGAGGGCGAGCAGCGGTTCCGCTACCGGTGCAGCCAGGGCCGCTTCCCGTCCCTCGTCGAGGCGAGGCTGATCGGCGCGGACGGCGAGATCGTCCCGCACGACGGCGAGTCGGTGGGCGAACTCGAGGTGCGCGGGCCGTGGGTCACCGGCTCCTACCACCAGGACGACGACCCGGCGAAGTTCCGCGACGGCTGGCTGCGCACCGGCGACGTCGGCACCATCACGCCCGAGGGCTTCCTCAACCTGACGGATCGTGAGAAGGACGTGATCAAGTCCGGCGGCGAGTGGATCTCCTCGGTCGAGCTCGAGAACCACCTGATGGCGCACCCCGCGATCGCCGAGGCCACCGTCGTCGGCGTGCCTGACGAGCGCTGGTCCGAGCGCCCGCTGGCTGCCGTGGTCTGGCGCGGAGAGCCGGTCCCGTTCGAGGAACTGTGCGCGTTTCTCGCCGAGCGGGTCGCCAAGTGGCAGCTTCCCGAGCGATGGACGGCCATCGACGCGGTGCCCAAGACCTCAGTCGGCAAGTTCGACAAGAAGGAAGTCAGGCGCCACTACGCGGCGGGGGACTACCAGGTCACGCAGCTCGGCTGAGCGCGGCGCACCAGATCAGCTAAGGCAGATCTTCGCGAGCAGATCCCCGATGCGGTTACCCACCTCGGAATCGGTCGACCGCTCCGCCAAATACAGCGCGCCGCTGCCACTGCGTAACCCGTTGGCGAACTGCGCAGTGTCGGTACCCAACGCCGTGTAGACGACTATGGGCGTCGTGGTCAGCCGCTCATGGTCACGCAGCCACTCGACGAT
>NZ_DASRBQ010000034.1:0-76051 GCF_035653575.1 Actinocrinis sp. | reverse complement strand
TACGTCCGCGGTCCCGAGCTGGACACCCGCTCGAAGGCGGTTTCCGAGGGAGCGAACCAGTGACGCACGAAGCAGTGCTGTTCGCCCAGGCCGCGAGCGACACGGTCAATCGGGTCGGCGCGGGCGAGACGATCATCTTCTGGATCCTCGGCCCGATCGCCCTGGCCGGTGCGCTGGGCATGCTGTTCTCCCGCAACGCGGTGCACTCCGCGCTGTGGCTGGTGCTGACCATGTTCAGCCTCGGCGTGTTCTACATCATCGAGCAGGGGCCGTTCCTGGGCTTCGTGCAGATCATCGTCTACACCGGCGCGATCATGATGCTGTTCCTGTTCGTGCTGATGCTGATCGGTATCGACGCGGCCGAGTCGCTGTCCGAGTCGATCCGCGGCCAGCGCTGGGCGGCGGTCCTGGTCGCGGTGTGCTTCGCCGCGATCCTGCTGGGCGTCTTCGCGCACGCCAAGCTCGGCCCGTTCGCCGGAATGGACCAGGCGAACGCGGCGGCCGGCGGCAACGTCCCCTCGCTGGCGCACCTGCTGTTCGCCCGCTACTTCTGGGCCTTCGAAGTCTCCTCGGCGGTGCTGATCACCTCCGCGATCGGCGCGATGGTCCTGGCGCACCGCGAGCGGGTCACCGCCCGCAAGACGCAGAAGGAGCTGGCGGCGGACCGGTTCAAGCGCTACGCGAAGGACCCGAGCGTCATCGTCACTCCGCTGCCGAACCCCGGCGTCTACGCGCAGCACAACGCGGTCGACACCCCGGCCCTGCTGCCCGACGGCAGCATCGCGCCGCTCAGCGTCAACCGCACGCTGCGCGCCCAGGGCGAGCTGCGTGACATCAAGCCGCTGCCGGTCCCGCAGCCGCGCGAGGGCACGAACGGCGGCGCCACGAACGTGGGCGGCGCGACCGGCGCCCATGCCGACGCGAACGGTTCCGGCCGGCACGAGGAGGTCGAGGCATGAACCCGGACAACTACCTGTACCTCTCGGCGATCCTGTTCAGCCTCGGCGCGCTCGGCGTGCTGATCCGGCGCAACGCGATCGTGGTGTTCATGTGCATCGAGCTGATGCTGAACGCCGCCAACCTGGCCTTCGTCACCTTCTCCCGGATGCACGGGCGGCTCGACGGCCAGATCATCGCGTTCTTCACCATGGTGGTCGCGGCCGCCGAGGTCGTGGTCGGCCTCGCGATCATCATCACCGTCTTCCGCACCCGCCGCTCGGCCTCGGTCGACGACGCCAACCTGCTCAAGTACTGAGAGAGGGACAGCCGACGATGCCACCCTCGACTTACGCCCCGGTCGCGGCGACCGGCGTCTTCACGCTCACCGCGTGGGTCGTCGCGCTGCCGATGATCGGGGCGGCGATCCTGCTGATCGGCGGGAAGCGCACGAACCGGTGGGGCCACCTGCTCGGCTGCCTGGCCGCGCTCGGCTCCTTCGCCCTCGGCGCGGTGCTGTTCTTCTCGCTGCTCGGCAAGCCCGGTGACGCGCGCTCGTACGACCAGCACGTGTACACCTGGGTTCCGGTGCCGGGCTTCTCCGCGGACGCGGGCTTCCACCTCGATCAGCTCTCGATGACCTTCGTGCTGCTGATCACCGGGGTCGGCTCGCTGATCCACATCTACTCGGTGGGCTACATGGCCCATGACGAGAACCGGCGCAAGTTCTTCGGCTACCTGAACCTGTTCCTGGCCGCGATGCTGGTGCTGGTCCTCGCGAACAACTACCTGCTGCTGTACGCGGGCTGGGAGGGCGTGGGCCTCGCCTCGTACCTGCTGATCGGGTTCTGGCAGCACAAGCCCTCGGCGGCGGTCGCGGCGAAGAAGGCGTTCATCGTCAACCGGGTCGGCGACATCGGCCTGTCCGTCGGCGTGATGCTGATGTACACCACGTTCGGCGGCTTCGCGTTCAGCGACGTGTTCAACAAGGCCTCCACCGTCGACCGCAACACGATCCTCGGCATCGGGCTGATGCTGCTGCTGGCCGCCTGCGGCAAGTCGGCGCAGTTCCCGCTGCAGTCCTGGCTGCTGGACGCGATGGAGGGCCCGACCCCGGTCAGCGCCCTGATTCACGCGGCCACCATGGTGACCGCGGGCGTCTACCTGATCGTCAGATCGCACGTCATCTTCGACATCTCGCCGAACGCGCGCCTGCTGGTGACCATCGTCGGCGCGATCACGCTGATGATGGGTGCGATCATCGGTTGCGCCAAGGACGACATCAAGAAGGCCCTGGCCGGTTCGACGATGTCGCAGATCGGCTACATGATCCTCGGTGCTGGCCTCGGCCCGATCGGCTACGTCTTCGCGATCATGCACCTGGTCCTGCACGGCTTCTTCAAGGCCGGGCTGTTCCTCGGTGCCGGATCGGTCATGCACGGCATGAACGACGACGTGGACATGCGCCACTACGGCGGCCTGTGGAAGTACATGAAGGTCACCTGCTTCACCTTCGCGCTCGGCTACCTGGCGATCATCGGCTGCCCGCCGTTCTCCGGATACTTCTCGAAGGACAAGATCATCGAGGCGGCGTTCGCGCAGGGCGGCACCTCCGGCTGGATCCTCGGCTGCACCGCACTGCTCGGCGCGCTGATCACCGCGTTCTACATGACCCGCGTGATGCTGATGACCTTCCTCGGCGAGAAGCGCTGGGTCGAGGACGAGCACGGGCACGAACCGCACCCGCACGAGTCGCCCAAGACGATGACCATCCCGATGATCCTGCTCGCCGTCGGCTCGGCGTTCGCGGGCGGCCTGTTCAGCATCGGCTCGGCCTTCACGAACTGGCTGGAGCCGGTCACCGGTCGCGCCGAGGGCCACTCGCCGATCAACACCTGGGCGCTGTCCGGGATCACCCTGGCGGTCGTGGTGCTCGGCGTCGGGTACGCCTGGCGGCTCTACGGCACCAAGGCCCGTCCGGTCCCGGCCATCGCCCCGGCCGGCTCGCCGCTCACCCGCGCGGCCCGTCGCGACCTTTACGGCGACGCGTTCAACGAGGCGGCCTTCATGCGCACCGGGCAGTGGCTGACCCGGCTGCTGGTCTACTTCGACCTGCGCGGCGTGGACGGCGTGGTCAACGGCGTGGCCGCGGGCCTCGGCGGCTCCTCTGGCCGGTTCCGCCGGCTGCAGAACGGCTTCGTCCGCTCTTACGCCCTGTCCATGTTCGGCGGCGCGGCCCTGTTCGTCGTGGCCCTGCTCCTGGTCAAAGCCTGAAAGGACGCGCGCGCATGTCTTCCTTCCCCTACCTGAGCACGACGATCGGGGTGCCGCTGGCCGGCGTCGCCGCGATCGCCGTGCTGCCGAAGGAGCGCGCGGCCCTGGCAAGGCCGATCGCGCTGCTCGCCTCGCTGATCAGTCTCGGCTTCGCGATCGCCTCGGCGGTCGCGTTCAAGACCGGCGGCCCGCGCTTCCAGCTCTCGGAGAAGTACGCCTGGATCCCCACCTTCCACATCGACTACGCGGTCGCGGTGGACGGGGTGGCCCTGGTGCTGATCCTGATGACCGCGGTGCTCGTGCCGGTGGTGATCCTTGCCTCCTGGCACGACACCGAGACGCCGCAGGACTCCCCGGCCGAGTCCAAGCGCTCGGTGCGCAGCTTCTTCGCGTTGCTGCTGGCCCTGGAGACGCTGATGCTCGGGGTCTTCGCGGCCACCGACATCTTCCTGTTCTACGTCATCTTCGAGGCGACGCTGATCCCGGCGTACTTCCTGATCGGCTCGTTCGGCGGGGCGCGCAGGTCGTACGCGGCGGTGAAGTTCCTGCTCTACAACCTGCTCGGCGGCCTGCTCATGCTGGCCGCGGTGATCGGTCTTTACGTGGTCGGGACGCGCTCGGCCGTCGGTGGCACGTTCAACTTCGAGACGCTCTCGAAGGCCGTGGCCAGTGGCAACCTGACCATGGCGAGCGGCACCGAGAAGTGGCTGTTCCTCGGCTTCTTCGTGGCCTTCGCGGTCAAGGCGCCGCTGTGGCCGTTCCACACCTGGCTGCCTGACGCCGCCTCAGAGGCGACCCCGGGCACCGCGGTGCTGCTGGTCGGCGTGCTGGACAAGATCGGCACCTTCGGGATGCTGCGGTTCTGCCTCGAGCTCTTCCCGCACGCCTCGCATTACTTCACTCCGCTGGTGCTGGTGCTCGCGGTGATCAGCACGATCTACGGCGCGCTGCTGGCGATCGGCCAGACCGACATGATGCGGCTGATCGCGTACACCTCGGTCTCGCACTTCGGCCTGATCACCATCGGCGTGTTCGCGCTGACCGCGCGCGGCGAGGTCGGCGCGACGCTGTACATGGTGAACCACGGCCTGTCCACCGGCGCGCTGTTCCTGCTCGCCGGGTTCATGGTCTCGCGGCGCCGGTCTGCCTCGATCGACGCCTACGGCGGAGTGCAGAAGGTGGCGCCGCTGCTCGCCGGCACCTTCCTGGTGACCGGCTTGTCCTCGCTGGCGCTGCCTGGCCTGTCCTCCTTCGTCTCGGAGTTCCTGGTCCTGGTCGGCACCTTCGAGAAGTACCCGGTCGCCGCGATCATCGCCACCACCTCGATCGTGCTGGCGGCGCTGTACATCCTGTGGCTGTATCAGCGCACGATGACCGGGCCGGTGGCCAAGCCGGTGGAGGGCTTCCGGGATCTGAACCCGCGTGAGCTGGCGGTGATCGGCCCGCTGCTGGCGCTGATCATCGCGCTCGGCTTCGTGCCCAGCATCCTGACGAATTACATCAACCCGGCGGTCAACCAGATTCCGGCGCAGGTGCAGATCACGAACCAGGCGCCGCACGGCGCCGGTCAAAACAGTGTCGCCCAAGCGAATGGGAGCGGGCAGTGATGTCGTCGTCCATCCTCGCCGCCGCCACGACCGCGTCCACCACCGCCCCGTTCACCGCTCCGCATGTGGAGTGGGGCAAGCTCTCGCCGATGCTCATCGTGCTCGGCGCGGCGACCGTGGGCGTGCTGGTGGAGGCGTTCGGGCCGCGCAAGGCCCGCTACCGGCTGCAGGTGGGGCTGACCCTGGTCGCCTTGGCCGCCGCGTTCGCCGCGGTGATCGCGCTGCACAACACGCCGGGCAGCATCGCGGCGGCGGGCGCGGTCGCGGTCGACAAGACCACGCTGTTCTTCCAGGGCACCATCCTGGTCATCGCGTTCATCGCGGTGCTGGTGATCGCCGAGCGGCGCACCGAGGGCGGCCAGGACGCGTTCGCGGCGCAGGGCGGTTCGGTGCCCGGCTCGCAGCAGGAGCGCGAGGCGGTGCGGGCCGGCTGGCTGACCACCGAGGTCTACCCGCTGGTGCTGTTCTCGATCGGCGGGATGCTGCTGTTCCCGGCAGCCAACGACCTACTGGCGATGTTCGTCGCGCTGGAAGTGCTCAGCCTGCCGCTGTACCTCGTCTGCGGGCTGGCGCGCCACCGCCGACTGCTCTCCCAGGAGGCGGCGCTTAAGTACTTCCTGCTCGGCGCGTTCTCTTCGGCGTTCTTCCTGTACGGCGCGGCGCTGCTGTACGGCTACGCGGGCTCGGTGCAGCTCTCGGACGGCGACCCGAAGAACCCGGGCATCGCGCAAGCCGTCGCGGCGCACGCGCACGGCCCGGCGCTGCTGTACACGGGTATCGCGCTGCTTGGCATGGGTCTGCTGTTCAAGGTCGGCGCGGCGCCGTTCCACATGTGGACCCCCGACGTCTATCAGGGCGCTCCGACCCCGATCACCGGCTTCATGGCGGCCGCGACGAAGATCGCCGCGTTCGGTGCGCTGGTGCGGGTGCTGGATGTCGGACTGGCCGGTTCGATCGACGTGTGGCGACCGGTCATCGAGATCGTGGCGATCCTGACCATGGTGGTCGGCGGCATCCTGGCGCTGACGCAGCGGGACATCAAGCGGCTGCTCGCGTACTCGGCGATCCTCAACGCCGGTTACCTCATCATGGCGCTGGTCTCGACCGGCCGCGACGCGCTGGCTTCGCTGCTGTTCTTCCTGCCGGTGTACGGCATCGCGCTGGTCGGCTCGTTCGCGGTGGTCACCCTCGTGCGTGACGCCGGCGGCGTCGAGGCCACGGACCTGTCCCGCTGGGCCGGCCTTGGCAAGAGCGCGCCGATCCCCGCGGCGCTGATGTCGGTGTTCCTGCTGGCCTTCGCGGGCATCCCGTTCACCAGCATCTTCGTGGGCAAGTTCGCGGTCTTCCAGGCTGCGCTGGCGTCCGGCGCGCCGCAGCTGGTGATCGTGGCGGTGCTGGCGAGCGCGGTAGCGGCGTTCTTCTACCTGCGCGTGGTCGTGGTGATGTTCTTCTCCGACCCGCTGCCGGACGGCCCTACCATCGCCAACCCGTCCGTGGCGGTCAAGACCGCGCTCGCGGTCGCGGCGCTGGCAACGGTCGCGATGGGCGTCGCGCCGGCGGTGCTGCTGCACCTGTCCAACGCCGCCGCGGTGCTCGCCCGATAACCGTTCGTCGTCACGGCGGCAGAGGATCCGATCCTCTGCCGCCGTTTCGCGTAACCCGGCCGGACCGGTGCACCGGTATCGGATCGGATGCATTAGCGTGGACCCGACGTGTGCAGACATCGTGAAAACGGAAGGCGAGAGTCGTGGGCGTGCAGGTGGCGACCGAGCCGTTCCGGCTCGCGGTGACCGACCCGGCGCTCGAACAGCGCATCCGCGACGGACTCGGCGCGGTCGAGGAGCTGCTGCGGGCCTCGGCGCGCAGCGATCACCCGTTCATCGCCGAGACCGCGAGCCACCTAGTCAACGCGGGCGGCAAGCGGTTCCGTCCGCTGCTGACCCTGCTCGCGGCCGAGTTCGGCGACCACACCGCGCCCGGCGTCGTCCCCGCGGCCGCCGTCGTCGAGCTGACTCACCTGGCCACGCTCTACCACGACGACGTGATGGACGAGGCCCCGCTGCGCCGCGGCGTGCCCACGGCCAATGCGCGCTGGGACAACTCGATCGCGATCCTCACCGGCGACTTCCTGTTCGCCCGCGCCTCGCAGATCCTGGCCGACCTCGGACCCGAGGCGGTGCGGCTTCAGGCGGAGACCTTCGAGCGCCTGGTGACCGGCCAGATCAACGAGTGCATCGGACCCAAGGACGGCCAGGCCGCGATCGACCACTATCTCAGTGTGCTGGTGGACAAGACCGGCTCGCTGATCGCCACCAGCGCCCGCTTCGGCGCGCTGCTTTCCGGCGCCCCGGCCCCGGTGGTCGAGACGCTCACCCGCTTCGGCGAGGTGTTCGGCGTCGCGTTCCAGCTCTCCGACGACGTGCTCGACATCGCCAGCGACTCGGACCAGTCCGGCAAGACCCCCGGCACCGACCTGCGCGAGGGCGTCCCGACCCTGCCGACGCTCTACGCCCTGGCGTCTACGGACACCGAGTCGGCCCGCCTGCGCGAGCTGCTGTCCGCGCCGATCACGGACGACGGCCTGGTACTCGAGGTCCTCGCCGCGCTGCGCGCCCACCCCTCGATCGACCAGGCGCGCGACACCGTGGCCCGCTACGCTGAGGAGGCCCGCGAACTGCTCGCCTCGCTGCCGGACAACTCGGCGAAGGACACGCTGCTCGCGCTCTGCGAGATCGTCAGCTCGCGCACGGTCTGAGGCTGAGCGATCCTGCGCCGGCGGACCTGGCCGAGCGAGTCGTACGTCAGCAGCACCAGCGCCAGCCAGACGATCGCGAAGCCGATCCACTCGGTGCCCGGTACCGCCTCGTGCACGATGAACACCCCGCAGGACAGCTGCAGGATCGGGGTGAGGAACTGCAGCAGCCCGATCGTGGAGAGCGGCAGCCGGTTCGCGGCGGCGGCGAAGCACATCAGCGGGATCACGGTCACCAGGCCGCAGCAGGCCAGCAGCACCGTCACCGTCCAGTGCGCGTGCCCGAAGGTCGCCGTGCCACGCGCCTGGAGGAAGACGAGGTAGCCGAGGGCCGGCAGGAACTGGAAACCGGTCTCCACCGCCATCGACTCGGCCGCCGGGACGCTCGCCAGCTTCTTGCACAGCCCGTAGCTGCCGAACGAGAACGCCAGGATGAGCGCGATCCACGGCACGTGGCCGTAGCCGACGACCAGCTCGACAATCGCGGCCGCGCCGACGCCGACCGCCGCCCACTGCAGCGGCCGCAGCCGCTCGCGCAGGATCAACACCCCGAACAGCACGGTGACCAGCGGGTTGATGAAGTACCCGAGTGAGGTCTCGACGACGTGGCCCTTGTTGACCGCCCAGATGTAGACGCCCCAGTTCACCGAGACCAGGATGGCGGCGCCGCACAGCAGAAAGACCTTGCCGCGGGTGTGGCGCAGCTGCCTGATCCAGGACCAGTTGCGCCGGACGCCGAGCAGCACCGCCATCACGACCAGCGACCAGGCCATCCGGTGTGCCAGGATCTCGGTCGCGCCGGCCGGCTTGAGCAGCGGCCAGTACAGCGGAAACAGGCCCCACATCCCGTACGCGGCCAGGCCGAAGAGCAGACCTTTGCGGGATTCCTGGCCGGCGGACGGAGTCGTCATAGTCACAAGGCTATCGTGACTGTTACCGCTTGTCTGGAAGCTTTCATACGTCGAGATGATGGCGCACCGAACGTGAGATGGCGTCGCGCCGCAGCCGTGCCGCGGGGCGGCTACTCCTCCTCGTCCGCCTCGCCGCCGTCGCGCGGCAGCAGCACGTAGGACGGGTTCGACATGGCCAGGTATCCCTCCATCTCGCCGACCATGCCCTCTACCCGCATCCGCGCGCCGGGTTCGATGCCCGGAATGCTGCGGCGGCCGAGGAACACCAGCGTGATGCCGCCGGTCTCGTCGTACAGCTCCGCTTCAAGCGCGGGGGAGCCGGAGACCGGACCCACGTACACCGAGCGCACGCGGCCCTCCAGCGTGGCCCGGTTGCGCCACCGCACCGACTTGATCGGGATCGGCGTGCCGGTCTCGGCGGCCTGCGGTGGGCACTCGGCGTCGAGCAGCAGCTTCTTGGTCGCCCGCGCCGGACGCGGCCGCGTCGAACCGAGTGCGCCGCCCGCGTCGCCGTTCGTCGCGCTGCCTGCGCCCGCGCTTCCGCGCCGGGCCTCCAGCTCCTCGATGGCCTCGGCCACGTCGAAGGGCACGATCATGGCCGCGACATGCGGCAGCTTGGACACCGCGCCCGCGATCGCGTCGGCGGTGCGGTCGTGCAGCAGCCGGCTGGTGGTGTGGAAGGAGCGGCGCGGCAGCAATATCGTCACCTCGGAGTCGAACTCCTCGGTGGTGCGCGCGGCCAGCTCCACCGACGCCCTGCGCAGCCGCCGGTCCGGAACCTCGATGATCTCCAGCGGGACGTCCGCGGCCACCGAGGAGTCCCAGGCCTTGCGCAGAATCTCGGCGTGCTTCGAGTCGATCATGAAGTGCACGGCGCGCAGCTCGACCGGGTGCAGCGAGCGGGCATACCGCAGCGCCTTGATCACCGCCAGGTCCACCGAGTCGACCAGCACCAGGACCGTGTTGCGCGTCAGCGTCGGCAGCGAGGCCGAAGCGGGGGCCTGGGCCAGTGCGGCGGCCTCGCGGCGGTAGCGCTCGTTCAGCTTGATCAGAGCGAACACGCCGATCGGGAAGATCACCACCACCATCCACGCGCCCTCGGTGAACTTGAAGATCGCGAAGATGAGCACGACCGCGAAGGAGGCGACCGCCGCGGCGCCGTTGATCAGCAGCTTGACACTGCGGTTCTTCTCCCGCCGGGTGTAGTGGTACTTGAACAGCCCGGACGCGGCCATCACGAAGCCGGTGAAAACGCCGATCGCGTACAGCGCCACGAGCTTGGTCAGGTTGCCCTGCATCCCGATTATCAGCGCCAGGGACAGCGCGGTGAGCACCAGAATGCCGTTGGAGTAGGCGAGTCGGTGGCCCCGGTGGGTGAACTGGCGGGGCAGGAACGAGTCGCCGGCCACGAACGAGGTCAGGAACGGGAAGCCGCTGAACGAGGTGTTGCCGCCGGTGTAGAGGATCAGCGCGGTGGCGATCTGCACCACGGTCAGCATCACGTCGCCGAACGCGCCGTGCCCCCAGATCAGGCTGGTCAGCTGGGCCAGCACGGTGGGGTTGCCGTTGGTGTACGGCATGCTCTGCGAACGCCAGGCCAGGATCGAGATGCCCAGCACCAGCGACCCCAGGATGGTCGCCATGATCGACATGGTGATCCGGGCGTTCTTGCCGGCGGGCTTGCGGAAGACCGAGACGCCGTTGGAGATGGCTTCGAGTCCGGTCAGCGAGGAGCCGCCGTTGGCGAAGCCGCGCAGCATCGCCGAGATCGCGGCGAAGCTGAACACCCACTGGGTCTGCGTACCGAGTTGGAGCACTCCGCCGAACCGCTGGTCGTGCAGGTTGTTCGCGTGGTGCAGGTTGCCGGTGGCCAACTCCACGAACCCGGCGAGCACGGTCAGGCCCACCAGTGCGATGTACACGTACGCCGGGGCCGCGAACGCGCGGCCGGCTTCACGCACGCCACGCAGATTGCCGTAGGCCAGCAGCAGCACCACGCCGATCGAAATGAAGATCTTCCAGCTGTTGATGTCGATGCCGTGGCTGATCGACAGGTACGAGGCGATGGCGTCGGTGCCGGCCGAGATCTGCACCGCCACCGTGACGATGTAGTCGATGAGCAGGGCGACGGCGGCGATCTGGGCGATCCGCGGGCCGAAGTTCTCGCGCGCGACGACGTAGGAGCCGCCCGCCTTGGTGTAGTGGGTGACGACGTCGCGGTAGCAGAGCGTCAGCAGCACCAGCATGCCGAGGATCACGCCGGTGATGGGCATGATCAACATGAAGCCGAGCACGCCGAAGTACGGGACGAGCTGGGTGAGCATCTGCTCGGAGCCGTAGGCCGAGGAGGAGATGCAGTCGATCGCCATGATGCCGAGGGCGACCGGGTTCGACAGCTTCTCCTTGTGCAGCTGGTCGTTGACCAGCGGCTTGCCGAGCATCTTGCGCTTGAACCGATAGCCGAGGCTCTCGGGGACCGTCACGGTGGCCGACAAGGCGGGCGGGGTCGCCGTGGGCGGGGCGGCGGCGGTCGCTCTGCCCGTGGTCGAGGTGCTCATCTCGCCTCTGCTGTCTTGTTCGTCGCGCCGGGCTCGGAAATCCCGCAGCACGTAGCTGTGTCAATCCAATTATGGGCACCCTGGTTACCGGCTCATTGCCGCTCGGCGCTTGAAACGCGCCAGAAGATATGAGGTCTACTCAGTAGCCGGGCGAGGCGAGATGTGTCAGGCGCCGCCGGTGGTGGTCGGCGGCGCCTGCGGTGTAGTTGGCTGTTGAGTTGTTCTTGAGTTGTCTGCCGGGACGCGGGCGCGCCGCCGGAGCCCGGCTCAACCCTGGCCGATGGTCCAGGTGTCGTTGCCGGTGAGCAGGGTGGTCAGGTCGCCCGGGCCGCGGGCGGTGGTGGCCTGGGTCAGTTGCGCGGCCAGTTGCTGGTCGTAGCTGGGGCGGGGGGTGTGGCGCAGGACCCCGATCACGGTGCCGTCCAACGTGGCCGGGTCGGCCAGGCGGCTGAGGGCGAAGGCGTGTTCGGGGCCTTCGGCGTGGGCGTCGTGCACGAGCGCGGGGCGCGGGTCGTCCTGCGGGGCCAGGGTGTAGCCGGCGTGCTCGGTGCGCACCGCCTTGCGCCCGTCGCCGGTGAGGATCGGCTGGCCGTGCTGCAGGCGGATCAGGTGGCTGTCGCGTGCGGCGGGGTCTTTGACCGGGTCGAAGGCGCCGTCGTTGAAGATGTTGCAGTTCTGGTAGATCTCGATCAGCGCGGTGCCCTCGTGCCGGGCGGCGGCCGCGAGGACCTCGGTGAGGTGTTTGCGGTCGGAGTCGATGGAGCGGGCCAGGAAGCTGGCCTCGGCGCCCAGGGCCAGGCTAAGGGGGTTGAAGGGGGTGTCCAGGGAGCCCAGCGGCGTGGACTTGGTGATCTTGCCTTGTTCCGAGGTGGGGGAGTACTGGCCCTTGGTCAGCCCGTAGATGCGGTTGTTGAACAGCAGGATCTTCAGGTTCACGTTGCGGCGCAGGGCGTGGATGAGGTGGTTGCCGCCGATGGACAGCGCGTCGCCGTCGCCGGTGACCACCCACACCGACAGGTCGGGGCGGGTGGCGGCCAGGCCGGTGGCGATGGCGGGGGCGCGTCCGTGGATGGAGTGCATCCCGTAGGTGTTCATGTAGTAGGGGAAGCGGCTGGAGCAGCCGATCCCGGAGACGAACACGATGTTCTCCCGCGCGATGCCCAGCGTGGGCATCAGGCCCTGGACCGCGGCCAGGATCGCGTAGTCCCCGCAGCCCGGGCACCAGCGCACCTCCTGATCCGTCTTGAAATCCTTCACCGTCAAGGGAAGGAGCGTCCTCGTGCCCTCAGCGACACCCGTTCCCTCAGACAACACCGTGGCGCTAGGCGACACTGACGATCCCCTCCTGGATGACGACCGCGAGCTGTTCGGCGGTGAACGGCAGGCCGCGCACCTGGGTGACCGGCTGCGCGTCGACGAGGTACTTGGCCCGGATCAGGCCGGCGAGCTGACCGAGGTTCATCTCGGGAACGAGTACGAGCTCGTAGTCCGCGAGCACGTCGCCGAGGTTGGCCGGGAACGGGTTCAGGTGCCGCAGGTGTGCCTGCGCGACCTGGCCGCCGTCGAGACGGACGCGGCGTACTGCGGCAGCGATCGGTCCGTAGGTCGAGCCCCAGCCGAGCACGAGCACCCGCGCGCCGCCGCTGGGGTCGTCGACCTCCAGCGGCGCGACGCTGTCCGCGATCCGATCCACCTTCGCCTGCCGGGTACGCACCATCAGATCGTGGTTGGACGGATCGTAGGAGATCTCCCCGGTCCCGTCCGCCTTCTCGATGCCGCCGATGCGATGCTCAAGACCCGGCGTACCCGGAATCGCCCACGGCCGCGCCAAGGTTTCCGGGTCGCGCAGGTACGGCCAGAACGCCGGCTTGCCGTCGGCGCCGGTGTGGTTGCGAGCGGTGGCGAACTCGACGTGCAGGTCGGGCAGGTTGTCGACGTCAGGGATGTGCCACGGCTCCGAACCGTTGGCCAGATAACCGTCCGAGAGCAGGAACACCGGCGTGCGGTACGTCAACGCGATCCGCACCGCTTCCAACGCCGCATCAAAGCAATCCGCCGGAGACCGGGGGGCGACAATGGGGACCGGGGCTTCACCGTTGCGGCCGTACATGGCCTGTAAGAGGTCTGATTGCTCGGTCTTCGTCGGCAGGCCGGTCGACGGACCGCCGCGCTGGATATCGCAGATCACCAGCGGCAATTCGAGTGAGACCGCCAAGCCGACGGTTTCCGACTTGAGCGCGACTCCGGGCCCTGACGTCGAGGTGACGCCCAGGGCGCCGCCGAACGAGGCGCCGAGCGCCGCGCCGATGGCGGCGATCTCGTCCTCGGCCTGGAAGGTGCGCACGCCGAATTTCTTGTGCTTCGACAGTTCGTGCAGGATGTCGGAGGCCGGGGTGATGGGGTAGGCGCCGAGGAACAGCGGCAGGCCGGAGCGCTGCGAAGCGGCGATCAGGCCGTAGGCCAGCGCCAGGTTGCCGGAGATGTTCCGGTAGGTGCCGGCCGGGAAGGCCGAGACCGCGGGGGCGACTTCGTAGGAGACCGCGAGCTGCTCGGTGGTCTCCCCGTAGTTCCAGCCGGCGCGGAAGACTGCGACGTTGGCCTGCGCGATCTCGGGGCGCTTGGCGAACTTGGCCTGGAGGAAGCGCTCGGTTCCCTCGGTCGGCCGGTGGTACATCCAGGACAGCAGCCCGAGCGCGAACATGTTGGCGCAGCGCTCGGCCTCCTTGCGCGTCAGGGGGCTGTCGGCCAGCGCGGTGACCGTCATCGAGGTGAGCGGGACGCGGTAGACGGTGTACGCCTCCAGCGAGCCGTCCTGCAGCGGGTCCGCCGCGTATCCGGCCCGATCGAGCGCCCGGGGCGTGAACTCGTCGGTGTTCACCAGGATCTGCGCGCCACGCGGCAGATCCCTGATATTGGCGCGCAGCGCCGCCGGGTTCATCGCCACCAGCACGTCCGGGGCGTCGCCGGGGGTGAGGATGTCGTGGTCGGCGAAGTGCAGCTGGAAGCTGGAGACCCCGGGCAGCGTCCCGGCGGGGGCGCGGATCTCGGCCGGGAAGTTCGGCAGCGTGGACAGGTCGTTGCCGAAGGACGCGGTGCGGGAGGTGAACTGGTCGCCGGTCAGCTGCATTCCGTCGCCGGAGTCCCCGGCGAAGCGGATCACCACCCGGTCCAGCCTGAGCACCGGCTTTCCGGAGGCGGATCCTGGGACGGCGCCGCTGAGGGAGCCGTCCGGCGGTGCGCTCGCCGCGGTGATAGTCACGGTCGCAGACCTCGCTCCTGTCGATGATTGCGATCAGCGAAGCGGTCCCGGCTTGAGCCGCGCTTGTATCACCGATAAAGAGCCGCTCCGGCCCCTTGCGTCACAGGCGTCAAGCCCCGTGCGTCACAGCCTTCTTAAGCGCCTCACAAGGCCCGCGCCGGACGCTCGACGGCATGACCATCCTGTCCACCGATCTCGCGGCGCATCGCCTTGCGGAGCCGGTGACGGAGCCCCGCATAGGACTCGACCACCCAGGCACTGACTGCTCCGTGATCCAAGCTGACGGCGCTTACCGCACCGAGGTGCTGCGCGTCGTGCGCGGCACCCCCAACCCGGAGGAGCTGGCGGCGCTGGTCGCAGCCCTTTTACTCACCCGCCGGGCGCACGAGGAGAACCTCTCGCGCGCACCGCATGCCGCGCAGCACCGGCCCGCCTGGCCGCGGGAGCACTACACGGCCCCCGGTTCGTGGGCGGCCGGCCCGTGACCGGCCCGCGCGATCCGCGCCGCCGGCCGATTTATCCGCGTACCGACCTGGCAGCACGGGGGTCGGCAGGAAGGAGAACGTCGTGGCAACCAGCAGGGCGGGGACGACGAAGGACAACCGGGCACGGCTGCGCGCTGTTCCGGCGGGCGCGTCGGTGGCCCGACTGCGCTACCGCACAGTGCACGGTTACCGCCGCGCATTCCGGATGGCGGGCAACGGGCCGGCGGTCCTCCTGATCCACGGAATCGGGGATTCTTCGGACACGTGGGCACCGGTCATCCCCGGTCTCGCGCAGCACTACCGGGTGATCGTGCCGGATCTGCTCGGGCATGGGCATTCGGACAAACCGCGGGCCGACTACTCGATCGGCGGCTACGCCAACGGGATGCGCGACCTGCTCTCGGTGCTCGGCATCGACCGCGCGACGCTGGTCGGCCATTCCCTCGGCGGCGGCATCGCGATGCAGTTCGCGTATCAGTACCCGGAGCGCACCGAGCGCATCGTGCTGGTGGCCACCGGCGGGGTCGGCCGGCAGGTCACCCCGCTGCTGCGGGCCGCCTCGCTGCCCGGAGCCGACCTGCTGCTGGCCGCGCTGAACCTGCCGGGCATGCGCACGCAGATCGGCTGGCTGGTCAAGCTGCTGCAGATGACCGGCACCCGGCTCGGCCTCGACGGCCCGGACGTGCTGCGCGTGGTCGATGCGCTGCCGGACGCCACCGCCCGCGCCGCGTTCATCAGGACCCTGCGTGCGGTCGTGGACTGGCGCGGCCAGGTCGGGACCCTGATGGACCGCTGCTATCTGACCGAGGGCATGCCGACCATGCTGGTCTGGGGCGACAAGGACCCGATCCTGCCGGCCCTGCACGCCGGACTCGCGCACGTCGCGATGCCGGGCAGCCGGCTCGAGCTGTTCCCGAACACCGGCCACTTCCCCTTCCACACCGAGCCGCAGCGGTTCCTGAACGTGGTGCGCGACTTCATCGAGACCACCCAGCCGGCCAGCTTCTCGCCCGAGCAGTGGCGGCAGATGCTGCGCAACCGCAAGCCCGAGCTGCGGGAGCGGATCCTGGTGCGCACGGCCGCGGCGGCAGCCGCAGTGGCCGCGGCCGGCACGACGGGCACAGCTGGTACGCCGGGCACGGCGGCTCCGGAGCCGGGAATCAGCATCCTGCCCGTGGCAGCCTGATCAAGCGGCCTGACCGATCAGGAGGAGGAGCACGATGACCCGTTACCTCTCCGCGCCGCGCCCGGGTACGCCGGCGAGCGGGCCGCGGATGTTCTGCTTCCCCTACGCCGGCGGCGGCGCCTCGACCTATGCGGGCTGGCAGCGCGCGCTCGGCGATCGGGTCAGGGTGCTGCCGATCCACCTGCCTGGACGCGAAGGCCGCATGTCCGAGCAGCGGTTCACCGACCTGGACGAGCTGACCGCGGACCTGGACTGGGAGCTGGACGCGGAGCTCGACGAACCGCACCTGTTCTTCGGGCACAGCATGGGCGCGCTCATCGCCTTCAGCCTGGCCCTGCGCAGGTTCGAGCGCGGCGCCGCGCTGCCGACGGCGCTGATCCTCGCCGCGTACCGGGCACCGCACCTGCCGCCGCCGAAGATCGGCGACGTGGACGCCCCGGACGCCGAGCTCGTCGACGTGCTCAGCGCGCTCGGCGGGATCCCGGACGCGGTGCTGCGGCACCCGGAATGGCTCAGCACCCTGCTGCCGATCGCGCGGGACGACCTGGTGCTGTGCGCCACGGTGCCGCCACGCGAGCAGCAGCCGATGCCGGTGCCGATCCACGTCTTCGCCGGCCGGGAGGACCCGCTGGTCGCTCCGGTGGAGATGAGCGAATGGTCCCGGCACACCGCGGACGAGTTCGAGATGCGGATCCTGCCCGGCCGGCACTTCTTCATCAAGGAGCGGGAGACGCATTTCCTCGACCACCTCGCGCACCTGCTTGACCGGTACACGTCGAGGGGACCTGCGCACCGGCGGCAGGCTCGCGCGGCGTGAGGGGGCGCTCGACCGGCGCGGGACGGCAGCCGGCGCCACTTCCGGCGGCGGATTGAAGATCTTTGGTCACCTTGGCGGGTTGCGGCACCTGCGCAGCGATGCAGTAGGCTGACGCTGACCGTATATCGGACGTCACTTTCCGTAGCTGAGAGTGGGGTCGGAAGCCGGAGAGGTGGTCGACGACATGGCCCGGGCAGGCGTGTCGGCGAAGGTCCGTTACGACCGGCCGCGGCCGCGTTTCGCCGTGCCCCGCCGGTTCGAGGCCTGTCGCAGCGCACTGACGGGCCCGGCGGCGCCCGGGACCTCGGCGACCGGCCTGGTCGCGGCGGACAGCCATCCGATCGTGCTGGCCGGGCTGCGCGAGCTGTGCGCGACGACCGACTGGCTGCACCTGGCGGCCGCGGCCGCCACCGCCGCGGAGGCGATCGCCGCGGTCGGCGAGAACCGGCCGCGGCTGGTGGTGATGGACACGCGGCTGCCCGACCTGCCCGCGGTCGACGTGATCAGGAGGCTGCGAACGCTGCACCCGCCGGTCCGCATCGTGCTGTTCACCACGGATCCGGAGCGGGCCGAGCACGCCGCGGCCGCCGCCGGTGACGCCGGCGAGTCGGTCGCGGCCGTGGTGCACAAGCGGACGGACCTGAGCGGCCTGGCGAGTGCGCTGCGACGGGTCGCGGACGGCGAGCGGCTGCTGCCGGACGGCTCGGCGCCCGGTGCCCGGCGGACCGACCGGCTGCGCACGCCAGGGGCGCTGACTCCCCGGGAGCACGAAATCCTGCGGAAGGTCGCCGCGGGGATGACGAATATCGAGATAGCGCGGGAACTCGGGCTCGCGCACAACACCATCAAGACCTATTTCCAGCGGACGCTGGAGAAACTCGGCGCCCGTAATCGGGTCGAGGCGCTGCTGCGCGCCGACGAGAAGGGTCTGCTGTGAGTACGAGGTCGAAGAAGCCGGGGAACTGGTGAGCGACGGCGGCGACCGCTCGGGCGGCCGCCGCCGCGTCACCGTCCCTGTTCGAGCGCGCCGTTCCCGATCAGGTACACCGTCCCCGCTGCTCGCAGCGGGAGCTTGCTTAAGTGCACGGCCTCTCTCAGGTACACCGTCCCCGCCTGCGGACGGCGGTCACCCGCTCGGCGGCGCGCACGGCCGCGGCCGGCAGGTCGGGCCAGTTCACCGGATCGGTGCCGTGCCGGTCGGTCAGGGCGAACAGCCAGCGCTCGATCCCTAAGGCGGCGCAGGCGCTGTGCGCGTAGGAGCCGCCACGGGTAATGCCGAAGCCCGCGCCGAAGTGCTCGTAGTGCAGATTCACCGACGCGATCGGCAGATCCCCGCCGTATACGGCCTCGTACTTGGTCGGCGGCAGCCGGGTCGAGCGACGCCGCGGCGTTCCCGGCGGCCGGAAGAACGGATCGGTGGCGTTGAGCCAGGCCACCGGCAGGTCGACGTCCTTGAACAGCTGGTCGAGGGCGAGCCGCGCGGTGCTGAGGAACGCGCCGGCCTCCGCCCTGCTGCCCAGGCAGACGATCTCACGCATGCTGAAGCTCCACTGCCGGCGCAGCGGCTCGTAGTGCTCCTCCTGCCGGAAGCAGGTGTTGCGCGTCGTGACGTACCGCGCCTCGGTCAGCGACTCGCCCTCGTGGTCGGCGTACACGTGGTGGCAGGCGGCCGGGGTGAGCACCTGGTCGGTCGGCGCGAGCGCGATCAGCGCGACGCTGCCGTCCTCGGTGACCATCGGGCCGGCGCGGAAGGCCTCCAGGTTGGCCTCGCGCGGGTCGAGCCGCACCGGAAAGGTCGCCTGATGCGGGAAGGAATGCAGGTAGTCGACGCGTTGCAGCCCCTCGGCGGTGAGCGCGGCCGGATGCCATTCCTGCTGCGCGCCCCACAGCGCCTCGGCCAGGCCGACGAACGCGGCGTCCACGCTCTCGGCCAGCTCGCGCAGCGGCCCGTGCAGCGAGGCCTGCCCGGACGGCCGCCAGTTGAGGCCGAGCGCGCGCAGCGCGTCCACCGTCTCGCGGGTATCAGCCTGCTGTCGAACGAATCCGTGAACCGCCCCGGTCATGTGGCCTCCCTCGCGCCCGAAGGGTGTATGCGACGTGCCGTCGGGCCCGAGTACACCAGCCCGCGCGGTCCGGCCATAGCTGAAACCTGATACACCGCTCGGATATCTCCGATCGGAGATCTGAACGCGCGGTCCTGCGCAAGACCTGCTTTAGCACCGGATCGGACCATCGGGGCTGGACGCTATTTCCCGATTGACGCCCTGGAGTAATTCATGCGTTGGGACAACTTGTACGTAGCGGCCTTCGGCGCCTATGTCCCGGACAAGATCGAGACCGCCGACGAGGCGATCGCGCAGGGCCGGTACACCGAGGGCGAGAAGGTCGCGAACGGTATCCGTGCCGTGCACGTGGCCGACCCGCAGACGGAGGCTCCCGGCGTCATGGCTGCGGCGGCCGGCCGGCAGGCGGTGGAGCGGTCAGGTATCCCGCACGAGCAGTTCGACCTGGTCGTGCACGCCGGCATCGGGCATCAGGGCCAGGAGTTCTGGCAGCCCGCCTCCTATGTGCACAACAACACCGTCGGCGGCCCGGCCGCGGCGATCGAGATCAAGCAGGGTTCGAACGGAGGCCTGGCAGCCTTCGAACTCGGCGCCTCCTGGGTAGTGGCCAGGCCAGGCACGGCCGCGCTGGTGACCGCGGGCGACTCCTTCCACCTGCCCTACTTCGACCGCTGGAACAGCGATGACCAGCAGGTGTACGGGGACGGCGCGGGCTCGGCGGTGCTCTCATCGCAGGGCGGCTTCGCCCGCGTGATCTCCACCGCCTCGGTCGCGGACTCGACCCTCGAGCCGATCTACCGGGGCCCGGACGCGTGGACGCTCGCGCCGTTCGCGCAGGGTTCGAAGGTGGACCTGCGCGGCCGCAAGCGCGCGTATCTGGCCACCGGCGAGGACCTGTACGACCAGACCATCGAACGGATGAGCAAGAGCCTGTTCGCGGTGGTCGGCGAGGTGTTCGAGGGCACCGGCAGCGACATCTCCAGCGTCGACTGGCTGATCCACGCGAACACCGGCAAGTCGATCGTGGAGTGGGCGTTCTACCGGCCGCTGGGCCTCGACGCCTCGCGCACCGTCTACGACTGGGGCTGCGACTACGGTCACATGGGCGCGGCGGACCACCTGGTGAACCTGGAGTACGTGGTGCGCAGCGGAAAGGCCAAGGCGGGCGACAAGGTCCTGACGATCGGCGTCGGCACCGGCTTCATGTGGACCGCGATCCTCATCGAGCTGCTGGAAACCCCGAGCTGGTAACCCCGGACCGGATGACTCTGGAGGAGGAGCGCTGATGACCACGGTCGTCGACTCCCCGGTCTCCGCCGCGGCGGGGGAACCGGCGGACAACACCGCGAACGCCGGATCGGCCGGCCCGGCCGGGCCGGCCGATCCGCTCGGCCGGCTGCAGGCGCTGGCCCGCGCCAAGACCCTGGCCGCCGGCTACGCCGAGGTGGCTCCGCTGCTCGCGGAGGTCGCGCGGGGCGATAACGCCGCGGCCGACCTGGTGCGGGCCGGCCGGGTGCTGAGCAAGCTGAGCCCGGCCGCGATCCTGGAGCACCACCCGGCGCAGCCGGTGGTCAAGGTGGCGGTGGCCGGGCACTCCACGGTGGCCGCGCTGGTGCCGCCGCTGACCGCGGAGCTGGCCAGGCACGGCCAGGTGCTGGACATCACGCTGGGCGACTTCGACGGTTACCTGCGCGAGCTGCAGGACACCGGCAGCCAGCTGTACGCGTCAGGGCTCGACCTCGCGCTCGTGGTACTCGACCCGCAGGCGGTCTTCGACGAGCTGCCCGAGGTGTGGCGGGTCGAGGACCTGGAGCAGGCGACGGCGGCGAAGCTGGCGCAGCTCGACCGGCTGGCCGAGAAGTACGTCGGCAACCAGCCCACCGCGACGCTCGTTCTCAACACCCTGCCGTTGCAGCGCACGCACACGCATCAGCTGGTGGACCTGCGCTCGCGGGCCGCGCTCGGCATCGTCTGGCGCGAGTTCAACGCGGGGCTGCTGCGGCTGGCGGTCAAGCACCAGCGGGTCGCGGTGATCGACTTCGATCCGCTGGTCGCGGCCGGCGGCCCTGTCGGCGACCCGCGGATGGCCTCGTACGCGAAGGCGCATCTGGGCGACGAGCTGCTCGGCCGTTACGCGCGCGAGGTGGCGCACCTGACCCGCACCATCAAGGCTCTGACGAAGAAGGTGCTCGTCCTCGACCTGGACAACACCCTCTGGGACGGAATCCTCGGCGACGACGGCGCGGACGGCATCGAGATGGCCACCACGTACCGCGGCGAGGCGTTCGGCAACTTCCAGCGGGTGGCCAAGCAGATCGGCTCGCAGGGCGTGCTGCTGGCGGTCAGCAGCAAGAACGACCACGAGCCGGTGCTGGAGGTGCTCAGTACGCACCCTGACATGGTGCTGCGGGACACCGACTTCGTGCGGGTCAACGCGAACTGGAACCCCAAGGACGCGAACCTGCGCGACATCGCGGCCCGGCTCAACCTCGGCGTCGACAGCTTCGTGTTCGCCGACGACTCGCCGTTCGAGACCGGCCTGATCGCCGCGAGCCTGCCCGAGGTCGCGGTGGTCCGGCTCGACGAGGAGCCGGCCTTGCACATCGGCAAGCTACTCGCCGACGGCTGGTTCGACGTGCTCGAACTCACCGCCGAGGACCGCGAGCGCGCCGCGCTCTACCGCACCGACGCCGCCCGGCAGGACCTGCTGGACAGCTCGGACAACTTCGAGGAGTACCTGGCGAACCTCGGCGTCACCCTGACGGTGGCCCCGGTGAGCGAGGCCGAGGTGGCGCGGGTCTCTCAGCTGAGCCTGCGCAGCAACCAGTGCAACCTCACCACCCTGCGAATGCAGCCCGACACCGTGCGAGAGCTGGCGCAGAGCCCTGACCACCTCGTGCTGTACCTGCGCTCCGGCGACAAGTTCGGTGACAACGGACTGATCGGCGCGCTCTTCTGCACCAAGGGCCCGGGCGGCAGCGAGGGCGCCGGCCTGACCATCGACAACTACATCATGAGCTGCCGGGTGCTCTCCCGCGGGATCGAGCAGGCCGCCATCGGCGCGCTGCTGGCGCACGCCAGAGACGCCGGCCTTGGCCCGGTCCACGCGAGCTACCGCCCGACCAAGAAGAACCACCGGGTGCGCAACTTCTGGCCGTCGTTCGGCTTCGAGCGGCACGGCGGCACCGATGAGGCGCCCGACTACCGCCACGATCTGGCGGCCCTGCCAGAGATCCCCGGCCATCTGCGCCTCGACGCGAGTTTCGAAAGGTAGTGGACCCATGAGCACCCTGACCGAGGAGCGCTTCCTCGAGATCGTCCGCGACGAGCTCGACCTGCCGCTGCTGGAGACCGACCTGGAGAACGACTTCGACCAGGTCGTCTCCTGGGACTCGCTCTACCTGCTGCGCCTGGTCGCGGCGGTGGAGCAGGAGACCGGCACGCGGGTCCCGGTCGGCCGGCTGTTCTCCAAGCGCAGCCTGCGCGACATCTACACCACGATCGCCGGCGCGACCGCGGGCGTGTGACCCGCGGCCCCGGCGAAAACCCAGCAGCCACAACGAAACCAGCCGGTCGGCGCGGGAGTCATGGCCCGCGCCGACCGGCGCTCCATCCATCCTGGAACAGGAGGCCGTCATGGGCGACTCCCCGCTGCGCCGCCTGCGCCATTTCCTCTACCTGTGCCTGCGGGCGTTCGCCGGCTCGAACGGCTTCCTCATCCCCGGCCCGCTCGACCCGATGGGCGCCCGGCCGCCGTGCCTGCCGCCTGGCCATCCCGAGCAGCTGATCCCGCACATTCCGCCGACGGCCGAGGAACGCAAGCTGTGGGCCCAGCTCGTCGGGGCGTCCACGCCAGGCCGTTGACCGCCCGGCCGTTGATCGCCCGACCGCCTGACCGCCTCCTGTCGGCGTTCAGTCCGACCGGTGGCTGGCCGGGAATGACAGATCCTTGAAATAGCTGTCCGCCTCGCGCAGCTGCAACTCCCCCAGGCGCGCCAACAACGCCTGCGTCGCGGCCCGGTGCGTTTCAGCGGCGCCGTTGGCGCAGTCACCGTCGAGCTGCGCGCGCCAGTTCCAGTACGCCTCGGTGACAGCCCGCTCGGTGGTGCGCATCACGACCCAGGACTCGTCCCAGCGGTAGAAGGCCCGCAGCCCGGTCAGCGCCGCCACGATGGTGCCGGCGAGCGAGACGACGATCTGCTTGCCCGGATACGTGGGAGCGACCAGCACCGGCAGCGCGGCACCGATGAAGATCACGATGACGCCCGTGACGCGGTAGAACCTGCGGTGCCAGTGCGCCCGCCGGTCGTAGAACTCGCGCACGCGCATCGCGTACTCGCCGGCCGCCGCCGTGAAACCGGAGGGGGGCAGCTCGGACGGCTCAGGCGGGAGCGGGACGGGATAGAACGGGCTCAGGCGCTTCACTGCGGCTCCTCCCCGACGCAGCGGCTCGTCGTCCGTAGGTAGACGTCGACCACCCGACCCACTCTGCCAGAATCAGCCGCCTGCTCGGTAAGTTTCACCTCGCCTCGTCCGCGCGACCAGCGTCCGAGCGGGTCAGTAGCCGTATTCGGCGCGCCGCGATCCCTCTGCCGCGGCAGGGACTGGCGCAATTCGTCGCGCTCCCTAGCCTGGCGGTGGGCCGGCCTGCCGGAAACCCCCGGTTCGCCCGAGCCCGTCACAGCGGATGGGGTTGGCAGCGCATGAGAAGCATCGTCTTGCGGGCGGTCGCGGCCTCAGGGCTCTTCGTCGCGTGCGCCGCCTTCGCCGGAGCTGGCTCCGCCGTGCAGGCGGCCACCGCGGCGTCAGCCGCCCCGCTCGGGCAGATCACTCCC
Source organism: Actinocrinis sp. (assembly GCF_035653575.1). Classification (GTDB taxonomy): domain Bacteria; phylum Actinomycetota; class Actinomycetes; order Streptomycetales; family Catenulisporaceae; genus Actinocrinis. The sequence continues at coordinate 52,368 of NZ_DASRBQ010000034.1, read as the reverse complement.
GGCGACTGGCCGACGTACCACCTCGACAACCAGCGCGACGGGAACAACACGAAGCTCAGCCCGTTGTCCACGCTGTCACTGAACTGGACCGCGACGCTCGACGGCCCGGTATACGGCCAGCCCCTGCTCGTAGGCGGCCGGGTGTTCGCCGCCACCGAGAACGACACCGTCTACGCGCTCAACCGGACCACCGGCGCGGTGATCTGGTCGGCGCACGTCGGTTCGCCGGAGCCGCTGTCGAGCCTGCCGTGCGGCGACATCGACCCTCTCGGCATCACCAGCACGATGGTCTACGACCCGGGCACCAACCGCGTGTACGCCCTCGCCGAAATGCTCGGCGCGACGCACACGCTCTTCGGCATCAACGCCGCGACCGGCACCGTCGAGCTGCAGACCCCGCTCGATCCGCCAAAGGGCACGGCGAACGCCTTCCAGCAGCGCGGCGCCCTGACGCTACTCAATGGTCGCATTTACGTGCCCTATGGCGGTCTGTACGGCGACTGCGGCAACTACATCGGCCAAGTGGTCTCGGTGGCCACCGACGGAACCGGCGAGACGAGCTACGCCGTGCCCACGGCGCGCGAGGGCGGCATCTGGGAGACCGGCGGCGGGGTCGTGGAGCCCAACGGCAACCTGCTGTACGCCTCCGGAAACGGGGCGGCGACGTCAGGGACCTACGACGGCGCGGATTCGGTCATGGAACTGTCGCCCTCGCTGCAGCGGCTCGACTTCTTCGCCCCGACCGATTGGGCCACCCAGAACGGCGGCGACGCCGACCTCGGCTCGCAGACCCCGGCCATCGTCGGCCAGTACATCTACGAGGACGGCAAGACCAACAACGGCTACGTGCTCAAGCTCGGCGCCCTCGGGGGTGTCGGCGGCCAGGTGGCGGAGCTGGCGAACACCTGTCAGACCTTCGGCACCGCAGCGGTCGCCGGCAACATCGTGTACGCGCCCTGTGCCAGCGGGCCGCAGGCGGTGAGCATCGGCGCCGACGGGACGCCGACGGTGCTGTGGAAGTCCACGGTCCCGGCCGAGGGCTCCCCCGTGATCGGCGGCGGCGCGGTCTGGTGGGTCGACTACTTCGGCGGCGAGCTCTACGCGCTCGACCCGGCCACCGGGGCGACGAAGGCGCAGATCTACCTCGGCAGCGCGTGCCCGACCTTCACCTCTCCGACCGTGGTCGGGAATCAGGCCTTCGTCGGCACCAAGACGGGCGTCGTCGCAGTCGGGGGCGCGTAAGCCTGCCGACGATCCCGGAGAGGCAAGCCGTCCACACCGGGCGTAAGCCGTCGACACCGCGCGTCAGCCGTCGACGCCGGACGTCAGCCGTTGACGCCGGTGTAGTGCCGCAGGCTCCAGTTCCACAGCAGCCGCGAGCCGACGTACATCGCGAGCGCGGCGAGCGGCGCACCGGCCGCGACGGCGACCGGGACGCCCAGCGTGCCGCCGTGCCCGGTGAGCACGCCGACCGGTAGATAGGCGATGAACGCGATCGGCAGCACCCAGGTCAGCAGCTCGCCGACCGCCCGCGGCAGGATGCTGAGCGGATAGCTTCCGAACGTCGCGCTCACCTCGGCGATCCACAGCGACCAGTACCAGCTCGCCGGAAAGTGCAACGCGGCCGCGGAGACCGCGGTGAACACCGCGGTGATCAAGAGCGTTCCGCCGAGAACTCCCGCGGCCAGGTAGGCGACGCGCCCGGGCGTCCAGTCCAGCGGGTCGCGGGCGATCGCCCCCGTGAACAGGCCGATCCCCACGAGCAGGTCGCCGAGGCCGTTCGTCTGAAAGGCGACGAGCTGCACCTGACGGAACACCGGCATCGGGCGCAGCAGATACCCGTCGATCAGCCCTTGCTGCACGTAGAAGGACAGGCTGAACACGCTGCCGCAGTAGAGCACGTACAAGCCGTTGCACAGCATCCGCGTCGCGACCAGCAGCAGGATCTGCGAGCTGGTCCAGCCGCCCATGCCGGAGAACTTCGAGAGCAGCACGGCGGCGAACACGATGATCGAGAGCTGCCATACGATGCCATACGCGATCCGGATCAAGAACTCGACGCGGTATTCCAGCTGCGCCCGGAAGTTGAGCGCGGTGATCTGCCAGGCCACGCCCCACGCCTCGGTGAATCGGCGCCACATCGTCAGCCTCCTTGCACCGCGACGCGCCGGGACGCCCGGCGCCACAGCAGCCGCGAGATCAGCGCGAGTCCGGCTACCCAAGCCAGCTGGAACAGCAGATCGGCCGGGGCCTGCCGCACCGGGATCCGGCCGATGTACAGCGACAGCGGCGTGTTGAGCGTGGACTGAAACGGCAGGAACGAGCTCATCGCGATGAACCAGCCGGGGAAATACCACAGCGGCGCATACGCCCCGGACAGCAGGTTCTGCGCGAACTGGATCATCTGCACGGCGCTGTCGTTGTGCAGCGTCCAGAAGCACATCAGGTCCGTGAGCAAGGTCAGCTCGTGCAACACCGCCTGGCCGAGCAACAGCGAGGCCGTGCACGCGACCGCCGCCGTGGCGGACGCGGGCGGCTCGATCACCCCGGCGGCGAGGCAGACCGCATAGCCTGCGAGTACCCAGGCGAACCCGTACGCCTGATCGCCGAGCGCACGCAGCACGTAGTAGCGGGACGGCGCGAGCGGGCGCAGGAACCAGTACACGATCGTGCCGTACTCGAGGTGCTGGAAGACCGTGTCCCGGCCGGCGAACCGGTCCAGCCCGCGGATGCGCGTGATGAGCACCGCGAGCACCGCGAACGTCACCGCCTGCCCGCGATCGAGCCCTGATTTGGTGGCGGTGTGGCCGTACAGGCCGTGCCAGAGGTAGACCACCAGGAAGATCTGGATGACCAGCCGGACCCCGGTGGCGGCGATCCGCGGCGGGGAGAGCAGTTCGCCGAGCGGCGTGATCCACGCGGCGCGAAAGGCCAGCGGCTGACGCGGCCGGGATGAATCCCGCTCCGGCTCCAGCGGCGGTCCGGCCGCGGGCTGCAGCGAGCGGGGCGACGAGCCGATCACGAGACGACCTGCCCGGCGCCTGGTTCCGTCGATTCCGTCTCCGGATCGGCTGACGCAGTACCCTGACGCAGGTAGGCGGCGCGCATGGCGTCCTCCAGGTCGGTCTCCTCGATGGAGATGCCGACAATCGGATACCGGTCGACCACCGCGCGCAGCGCTTCCGGGACGGTGACCGCGGCTGCGGCGGCGATCGCCGCGGGCGCGAAGACGAGCTCGTTGTGGTCCTGGCTGAGCAGTTCGAGGCCGGCTGGCAGGTCGCGCGCCGCGACTTGCCGCGATGCCGAGGCGGAGTCGGCGATGGTCGCGCGGATGCGCCAGGTGCCGCCGAATTCGCGGCGTACCGCCTGCAGGGGCCCGTCGAGCACGATCCGGCCGTGGTTGATCAGCACCACGCGCTCGGCCAGGCGCTCGACCTCGGTCATGTCGTGGGTGGTGAGCAGCACGGCTCGGCCGCGCCGCTCGACCTCGTGTCGTAGCAGACCTCTGACCTGCTCCTTGACCACCACGTCCATGCCGATCGTGGGCTCGTCGAGGAACACGATCGCCGGGTCGTGCAGCAGCGCCGCGGCCAAGTCGCAGCGCACCCGCTGGCCGAGCGACAGGTGCCGTACCCGGGTGTCCCAGAACTCAGACAGTTCCAGCAGCCGGTCGAGCTCGGCCAGCCGGGCGCGGTGCCGGTCGGCCGGCACGCCGTAGATGGAGCGCAGGATCGCGAACGACTCCCTGGCCGGAAGGTCCCACCACAGCTGCGTGCGCTGGCCGAACACCGCGCCGATGTTGCGGGCGTTGCGCCGCCGGTCCAGGTGCGGGTTCATCCCGGCGACCAGGACCTCGCCGCGCGTGGGGGTGAGGATTCCCGTCAGCATCTTGATGGTGGTGGACTTGCCCGCGCCGTTCGGGCCGAGCAGTGCCAGCAGCTCGCCGCGCGCCACCTCGAAGGACACGTCTCGCACCACGGTTTTCGCCACGCGCTGCGGTGCGATCAGCGACCGGACCGCGCCCGCGAAACCGGGCCGCCGCACCGTCGTGTGGAAGATCTTGGTCAGGCCGCGCACGAAGATGCCTTCGCCGTGCGCCTCTTGTGCCGAACGCATTCCCCGGATGATTCACGACCCGGCGGGGAATCGCCATCGGTTTTGTCCGGTATCGGCGGCGTCTGCCCCGCTCCCAGCCGTGACGCCGCCGCGGCCGGTGAAAACAGCACGCGGGCCCGAATCGCGCAAGGAGCCCTTAAGGGCCCCGATCAACGATGGCGAATATCCCGACCACCGACGGTGGCGGTCCACAGCCTGCCGACGATCGAGGTGACTTAGCAATGGCCGCACGTTTCGGGACCTACACGGACCTGGTGTTGGCGCACGCCGCCGAGCTGGCCGAGCGCGACGCTTTCATCTTCCTGAGCGACACCAGCGCCGGGGCGCAGACCGAGCGCCTGACCTACGCCGGCCTCGACCAGCGCGCGAAGCACATCGCCTCCTGGCTGCAGGAGCACGCCGCCTTCGGCCGCCAGGTGCTGCTGCTGTACCCGTCGGGCACCGACTTCATCGCCGCGTTCGTCGGATGCCTGTACGCCGGGGCGGTGGCCGTTCCCGCGCCGCTGCCCGGCGAGATGGGGCACCACTTCGAGCGGGTGACCGGCATCGTCCGCAACGCCGAGGTCAAGGCGGTACTCACGGACACCGCGAACGAGGGCGAGATCCGCGCCTGGCTGGCCGCAGAGGGCCTTGACGAGATCGAATGCCTGGCGACGAACGCCGTGGACGCCTCGGGTGCGCTCGCGTACGGCGACCCCTCCGCGTGGGTGCGGCCCTCCTTCGGGCCCTCACACCTGGCCTTCCTGCAGTACACCTCCGGCTCGACCAGCACGCCCAAGGGCGTCATGGTCACGCACGGGAATCTGCTGGCCAACGAGGCCGCGATCCAGCGCTCCACCGGCACCGTGGACCGGGAGTCACGGCTCGGCGGCTGGCTGCCCTTCTACCACGACATGGGTCTGATCGGGCACATCCTGCACCCGCTGTACCTGGGCAGCTCGGCCGCGCTGATGTCGCCGAGCGCGTTCCTCAAGCGGCCGTACCGGTGGCTGGAGATGATCAGCACGCACCGGGTGACCGTCGGCGGCGGCCCGAACTTCGGCTACGACCTGTGCGTGCGCCGGGTCACCGACGAGCAGCTGGCGACGCTGGACCTGTCGTCCTGGACCATCGCGTGCAACGGCGCCGAGCCGATCCGCGCCGAGACGCTGCGGGCCTTCGCCGAGCGCTTCGCCCCGGCCGGATTCCGGCCCGAGCACTTCTTCCCCTGCTACGGCATGGCCGAGACCACCCTGCTGATCTCCGGCACGCCGCTGGGCAAGGCCCCGATCTACCGGCCGGTGGACGCGGGCGGTCTCGAGCGCGGCGAGCTGCTCGCCCCGCGCGCTGACGCGCCGGTGCGCACGCTGGTCAGCAGCGGCGTGGTGGTACGCGAGGACTTCGACGTGCGGGTCGTGGACCCGGAGACCTTCGCGCAGCTGGCGGAGGGTCAGGTCGGCGAGCTGTGGGTCAAGGGCGAGAGCGTCGCGGCCGGCTACTGGGCGAACCCGCAAAGCACCGAGGAGACCTTCAACGCCGGGATCGCCGGGACTGAGGGCGCTGACTCGTCGGGTTGGCTGCGCACCGGTGACCTGGGCGTGCTGGAAGGCGGCGAGCTGTACGTCACCGGCAGGCTCAAGGAGATGATCCTGATCAACGGCCGCAACCTCTACCCGCACGACGTGGAGCGCGCGGTGCAGGCGCTGCACCCGGCGCTGGGGACCGGCGCGGGCGCGGTCTTCTCCGTGGACACCGACCGCGAGCAGCTGGTCATCGTGCAGGAGGTGCGCAGCAACGCCGGACCGGTCGATCCGACCGAGATCGCCGCCGCGATCCAGCGCGAGATCGCCCGCGAGTTCGCCGTCCCTGTCGCCAACGTGGTGCTGGTCAAGCCGTCCACGATCCGCCGCACCACCAGCGGCAAGATCCAGCGGACGCTGATGCGCAAGCTGTTCCTCGAGGGCAAGATCGCGCCGCTGCACGAGGTGCTCGACCGCGAGGTGGCCGCGATGATCCGGCCGGCCGCGGCGCTCGAGCCGGTGGCCTGAGGCGGGGCGGGCGCGGGACGGGAGAGGCCTGAGATGGGCGCAGCAGTCCGCTATCAGCCGGCCGAGGAGCTTGAGGCGCGGCTCGGGGATCCGTGGGACCCGGACACCGAGTTCTCCTACGCCCGGTGTGCACAGCTCGACGAGCGCGAGGAGTTCCCGGCCGCGATCTGCGCGCAGCTCGACGCCTGGGGCGTACCCGGTTACTACGTGCCGGTGCAGCATGGCGGCCGGCTGGACGATTACGAGCAGCTGGTGCAGCTCATGCGGGTCGTGGCGCGCCGCGACCTGACCGTCGCGATCGGACACGGCAAGACGTACCTCGGCGGCGTGTGCATGTGGGTGGCCGGCTCGAAGCAGCAGGCTGACGCGCTCGGCGCGCAGATCCGCGCCGGCGTGCCGGTCTCGCTGGGGCTCACCGAGCAGGCGCACGGCAGCGACCTGATCGGCGGCGAGGTGGCGGCGGTCCCGGACGGCCGCGGCGGGCTGCTGGTCAGCGGCGAGAAGTGGCTGATCAACAACGCGACCAGGGGCGGAATGCTCGCGCTGCTTGTGCGCACCGATCCGGCCGGAGGCCCGCGCGGATTCAGCATGCTGCTGGTCGACAAGCGCGAGCTGGCCGAGGGTACGTACCAGTACGTCGACAAGATCCACACGCTCGGCATCCGCGGAGCCGACATCAGCGGCATCCGCTTCGACGCGGCGCCGGTCCCCGAGTCGCAGATCATCGGGGCCAAGGGCGGCGGGATCGAGACGATCCTCAAGGCCCTGCAGCTGACCCGCACGATGTGCACGGCCCTGTCCCTCGGGGCCGCCGACCACGCGCTGCGGCTGGTGCTGGACTTCAACCGGGAGCGCAGGCTCTACGGCAGGACCCTGATCGAGCTGCCGAAGACCCGCTCGGTGCTGGCCACCGCGGCCGCCGACGTGCTGATCAGCGAGGCGCTGTCCATCGTCGCGTCGCGCGCGGTGCACGTGCTGACCGAGGAGATGAGCGTGGTCTCGGCGGTGGCGAAGTACCTGGTGCCGACGAGCACTGAGATGGTCATCGCCGATCTGACCCGGCAACTCGGCGCGCGCGCGTACCTCAAGGAGGTCTACGCGCACGGGATGTTCCAGAAGGTCGACCGGGACCACCGCATCGTGGGCCTGTTCGACGGCAACACGCTGGTGAATCTGAACTCGATCGTCAACCAGTTCCGCACGCTGGTGCGGATGTACCGGCGCGGCGCCGGCGACACCGCCGGAGCGGTCGCGGCCTTCGACCTGAGCGCGCCGCTGCCGCCGGTCGACCCGGCGCGGCTGTCCCTGATCGCGCGCTCAGGCAGCGGGGTGCTGGCCACGCTGCCGGACTCGATCGCGGCCCTGCGCGACGCCGCCGACCAGGTTCCCGCCCTCAAGGGCGCGGTGGCGGCGGCCGAACGGCTGGCCGAGGCGGTCGACCGGGTGCACGACGAGATGGAATCGCACCAGAACGCCCTGGCCGACGTGTCACCGCAGGCCTTTGAGACCGCGCGCCGCTACACGCTGTGCTTCGCGGCCGCCGCCTGCCTCGGCCTGTGGGCGCACAACCACAGCGCGCTCGCTGCCGAAGGAGCGCAGGGTTCTGACGCAGCGGGCTTCGGCCGGGTGTGGCGGGACGGGGTCTGGCTGCGCGCGGCGCTCGACCGGCTGCTGGTGCGGCTGGGCGAGCCGGGCGGCGTTGATGCACGCGGCGCCGCGTCATCGGGCGGCGACGGCGCGGCCTACGAGCAGTTGCTGTCCGACCTGTGCGCGGCCCGCGACGAGGGCGAGCTGTTCTCGCTGCTGCCGCTGCGGCTGGCGGGACGGCGAGAGGAACCGCAGAACACCGCCGAGGGGATGCCATGCTGAGTGAAGCGACCGCTGCGGACCGCCCGGGGACGGCCCTGCTCGATCAGGAAGCAGACGCGAGCGCCCGGGCGGCGGAGATCGAATTCGGGTTCGGCGATCCGTACGACCCGGACAGCCCGGTGGGCAACGCCCGGCTGCTGGAAGCCGACGAGGCCGCCGAGATCAGCGCCGCCGGCGAGCGGGTGCTGGACGAGCTGAAGCTCAACGCGGACTTCGTGCCGCGCGAGTTCGGCGGCCGTCTCGACCGGCTGGACACGCTGGTACGGGTGATGCGCCAGGTCTTCCGGCGCGATGTCACGCTCGGGCTCGGTTACGGCGCGACCTCGTTCATGGCCGCGGTCAACGTGTGGACCGCGGGCAGCGAGCAGCAGAAGCGCGAGCTCGCCGAGCTGCTGCTGGCCGGCGGCAAGGCCGCGGTGGCTTATCACGAGCTGGCGCACGGCAACGACTTCGTGCGCAACGAGTTCGAGGCGCGTCCTGTGGACGGCGGCGGCTTCCTGCTCGACGGCGGGAAGCAGGTCATCAACAACGCGGACCGGGCCGAGGCGCTGGCGCTGTTCAGCCGGACCTCCTCGGCTCCGGGCAGCCGCAGCCACTCGGTGCTGCTGCTGCGCCGTGACCAGCTCGACCCGCAGCGTTTCAAGACCCTGCCACGCTACACGGCGGTCGGGGTGCGCGGCTGTCACCTGTCAGGGCTGGAATTCGACGACTGCCCGGTGCCCGGCTCGGCGTTGGTGGGCGAGCTGGGCCAGGGTGTCGAGCTGGCGCTGCGCTCGTTCCAGATCACCCGCAGCGCGGTGCCCGGAATGGCCATCGGCACCGGTGACGCCAGCCTGCGCACGGCGGTGCGCTTCGCGGTGGGCCGCCAGCTGTACCGCCGCTCGGTGATGGAGATACCGCATGCGAAGGCGACCCTGTCCGCGGCCTTCCTGGACCTGCTGATCTGCGACTCGATGTCACTGGCCGGCACCCGCGCGGTGCATCTGCTGCCGGAGGAGACCAGCGTCTACGCCTCGGCGGTCAAGTACCTGGTGCCGAAGATTCTCAGCGAGGCGATGTACGAGCTCTCCATCGTGCTCGGCGCCCGGTTCTATGTGCGCGACGGCGAATTCGGCATCTTCCAGAAGCACGTGCGCGACCTGCCGGTGCTCAGCCTCGGGCACGCGGGCTCCGCCGCTTGTCAGGCCACGATCATTCCGCAGCTCTCCCGGCTGGCCAAGCGGGCCTGGTTCGCCGGCGAGCCGGCCCCGGCCGAGCTGTTCCAGCCGCGCACGGCGCTCGGCCCGATCCCGTTCGACCGGCTGACCCTGGCCAGCGGCCGGGATGGGCTGAGCGCGTCGCTGATCGCCGCGGTGGACGAACTGCCCTCCGGATCGCCGGTGGAGCGGGCGCTGCACGGCTTCGCGCTGCGGATGATGGACGAGCTGCGGCAGATGCAGGAGGAGGCGCTGGACCTCTCCCCGCAGGACCGCACCGCGCTGGCCAGCCCGGCCAGCTTCGCCCTCGCCGACCGCTACGCGGTGCTGCTGGCCGCGGCCTCGGTGCTCGGGGTGTGGCGGGAGGCGCGCGGCGGCGCGGACGAGTTCCTTGCCGACCCGTCCTGGGCCGCCACGGCGCTCTACCGGCTGGCCCGCCGGCTCGGCCAGAAGCTGCCCGACCTGCCGGACAGCTGCGCCGAGCGGGTGCACGAGGAGGTGCTGCGCCGCTTCCGCGAGCACCGCAGCTACGACCTCTACGACAGCCCGCTTTCCGCGTGACAGACCGCTGATCCAGACGATCCAGTCCAGTCCAGTCCGACCGATCCGCCCGAAGCAGAACCGCGAGGAGCCCGCAATGTCCATCGAGACGCACGACCTTTCATCCGCAAGCGCCGGGCACACCGCCGAGAGTCTGACCACCTGGCTGGTCGACCGGGTGGCCATCTACCTGCAGCGCGACCCCGCGGAAATCGACCCGAACGAGCCGCTGGCCGAGTACGGCATGGACTCCGTCGCGGCGCTGAGCCTGTGCGGCGACGTGGAGGAGGACTTCGACCTGGTGCTCGAGCCGACGGTGGCCTGGGACTACCCGACCGCCGCCGCGCTGGCCGAGCACCTGGCCGGGGAGCTGAAGGCCGCCGGGAAGTCGTGATGCGCCCCATCGCTATCGTCGGTATGGACTGCCGGTTCCCCGGCGCCGCCGACCTCGCCGGGTACTGGGACCTGCTCACCCGGTCCGGGGACGGCGTCGGCGAGGTACCGCAGCAGCGGTGGGACGCGCGCGCATTCTACTCGGCCGAGGGCGCGCAGGGACACGCGAACACGACGCAGGGCGGCTTCCTCGCGGACGTGGACGCCTTCGACAACGAGTTCTTCACCGTCTCGCCGCGCGAGGCCGCGGTGCTGGACCCGCAGCAGCGGCTGCTGCTGCAGACCGCGTGGCGGGCGATCGAGGACGCCGGGATCGCGCCGCAGCGGCTGGCCGGGACCAACGCAGGGGTCTTCATCGGCATCATGGGCAACGAGTGGGCACAGCTCTCGGTGACCGACTACGCGAACCTCACCGCGCAGGCGATCTCCGGCAACGGCTACTGCATGACCGCGAACCGGATCTCGTACCACCTGGATCTCAAGGGACAGAGTCTCGCGGTCGATACGGCGTGCTCCTCGTCGCTGGTCGCGGTGCACTTGGCCACCAACGCGCTGCTCGCCGGGGAGTGTGATTACGCGCTGGCCGGTGGCGTGAACGTCGCCGTGACGCCGAGCCTGAGCATCTTCTACACGCAGGCAGGCCTGTCCGCGCCGGACGGACGGTGCAAGCCGTTCAGCGCCGACGCTGACGGAATCGGGCGCGGCGAGGGCGTCGGCGTCGTGGTGCTGCGGCGGCTTGAGGACGCGATCGCGGACGGCCAGCGAGTGTACGCGGTGATCCGCGGCAGCGCGGTCAATCAGGACGGGCGCAGCAACGGGATCACCGCGCCGAACCGCTGGTCGCAGCGGGAGGTCATCGCGGCGGCATATCGGCGCGCCGAGGTCGAGCCCGAAGACGTGACCTTCCTGGAGGCGCACGGCACTGGCACGCAGCTCGGCGACCGGATCGAGACCAACGCGCTCGGCGACCTGCACGCGGGCCGGGCTAAGCCGCTGGCGTTCGGTTCGGTGAAGGGCAACCTCGGGCACACCGAGGGCGCGGCGGGTATCGCGGGCCTGATCAAGGTCGCGCTCTCGCTGCACCACCGGATGGTTCCCGCGAGCCGGTTCGCGGCGAAGGAGAACCCTGCGTTGCTGCTCGCGGACCGCGGGCTCAAGCTGCTCAAGGCCCCGCTGCGGCTGCCGGCGAAGGAGCCGGCGATCGCGGGGCTGAGCAGCTTCGGGCTCGGCGGCACGAACGCGCACGCGGTGCTGGAGTCGGCGCCGGTGATCGCGCGTACGCCCGCCGCCCGCAGCTTGACGGGCGCGCACGCCGGTTCCGACCCGGCCTGCGGCATCGGCGCCGGAGTCTTCACGCTGACCGCCTCCTCACCGGAGGGGCTGCGCCGCAACCTGCTCGTCCAGGCGGAGGCGGTGGCCCGGCAACGCGGCCGCGCCGCGGCGCTGTGCTGGGCCAGCAACGAGGTGAAGACCGGGCAGCGGTACCGATACGCCGTGGCCGCCGACGACACCCGCGACCTGGCCGAGGCGTTGCGCGCGGCGGCCGAGGATCCGGCCGTGGTCGGCGCGGACGTGCCGCGCCCGAAGACCCGGCCGAAGCTGGCTTTCCTCTTCACCGGGCAGGGTTCGCAGTTCCCGAAGATGACCATGACCCTCGCCGCGCAGGCGCCGCTGTATCGCGGCTTCCTGCGCGAGGCCGACGAAGCGTTGCGGCCCCACGTGGGCGAGTCAGTGCTCGATCTCATCGCCTCCGGCGACGAGCGGATTCACCACACCGGCTTCACCCAGCCCGCGTTGTTCGCGGTCGGATACGCCCTCACTCGCACCCTCAGCGAGCTGGGCATCGAGCCCGCGTACCTGCTCGGGCACAGCGTCGGCGAGTACGTGGCCGCGACGCTGGCCGAGGTCTTCCCGCTGGAGGCCGCCGCGCAGCTGATCGCGACGCGCGGCGCACTGATGCAGGAACTGCCGGCCGGCGGCGGAATGCTCTCGGTGCAGGCCGACCCGGCCGACCTCGAGGAGCTGGTCGCCGACGAGCCGCTGGTCGGCATCGGGGCGGTCAACGGCCCGCGATCCACGGTGCTTTCCGGCGATCTGGGCGCGCTCGGCCGGATCGCGGCGGCGCTGAAGGAACGCAGGGTTCGCAGTCAGCCGCTCACGGTGTCGCACGCCTTCCACTCGCCGCTGATGGAGCCGATGCTCGAGCGCTTCGCCGCCGTGGCCGAGCAGGTCGGCGGCGGCGTGCCGCGGCTGCCGATCCACTCGACCGTCTATGGCAGAGCATTGAGCAAGAACGAGGCGATGGACGCGGAGTACTGGACGCGGCACGTGAGCGCGCCGGTGCTGTTCGCCGACGCCGCCGAGCGGCTGCTCGAGGTGAATCCGGCCGCGCTGATCGAGGTGGGTCCGAAGCCGATCCTCAGTTCCCTGATCCGCCGGATCGGTGCGCAGCCCGGACGGCGCGCGCTGCACCCGATCCCGAAAGAGGAGTCGGGCGCGCGCGATCTGGCCGGGGCGGTCGCGGAGCTCTTCCGTGTCGGCGTCGACCCGGAATGGTCAGCGCTCTACGACGAGTCCGATCGCCGTGGCTTCGCGCCGCTCGCGCCGTACAGCTTCTCGGCGGCACACCGGTACTGGAGCCACAAGCCGGTCACCGTGCTGCAGCCAGACGCCGACGACCAGCTCGGCTGGGATGCCGCGCCCTGGACCTCGCAGCAGGTGGACGGCGCCGCATCCGTCAAGTCTCAGCCCGCTGATGCCCAGGCCGGCGCCGCGGCCGCCGGCGACGACCCGGTGTGGGAGGCGGTCGTCTCGGTCATCTCGCAGGTCGGCGACTACCTGCCGAGCCAGATCTCGCCGCGCTCGCGGCTGTACGAGGACCTCGGCTTCGACTCGGTGATGGCGATGGAGCTGCGGGACCGGCTGGAGTCGCGCCTGTCCGGGCTCGGCTCGCTCTCCACCCAGGAGCTGCTCGCGGTCATGGCGACGGCCGGCGAGCTGGCCGAGTTCCTGCGGTCCCGGTACCAGAGCACGACTTCCGAGAGCGCGATCTCCAACAGCACTGCCCCATCCGAAGAAGTGGAGGCGGCACGATGACGGGCACTGATACGGCTGAGGCGTACCTCGCGGGCATCGGCACGTTCCTACCCGGCGACCCGGTCGACAACGCGACGCTGTCGAAGGTGCTCGGGGTGAACCAGGACTGGGTCGAGGCCTTCATCGGCACCAAGACCCGGCACTTCGCCAAGGAGCTGAGCACCGGCGAGGTGCAGTGGTCGCTGGCCGACCTGTGCGCCCGCGCGGCCGACCTGGCCGTCGAGGACAGCGGGATCGATCCGGCCGAGATCGAGTTCATCGTCATGGGCACGGCGACGCCGGACACGCTGATGCCGGCGACGGTCAACCACGTGGCGGACCAGCTCGGGCTCAACCAGCTGCCGACCTACCAGCTGCAGTCCGGCTGCGCGGGCGCGGTACAGGCGCTGGATCTGGCGCACAGCTTCGTGACCAGCGGCCGGTACCGCACCGGTCTTGTGCTGGGCGGCGACGTGTGCAGCAAGCACCTCGACGTGCACATGGACTTCTCCGCGGTCCCGCCGAGCGAGCTGGTCAACTTCGTGCTCTTCGGTGACGGGGCCGGCGCCGCCGTGCTGAGCGCGGAGCCCGGTGCGCGCCGGATCGCGGTGCGCCGGGTGCTCAACCGGCTGACCGGCCTCGGCCGCGCGCCCGGCCAGGTGATCGAGTGGTTCGGGATCGCCGACCGGGACAGCGACAAGCAGGCCGCCAAGGAGGATTACAAGGCCATCGAGGAGTCGGTTCCGGTGATGGCCGTGGAGATCCTCTGGGAGCTGCTCGGCGAGCTCGACTGGTCCGCCGAACAGCTCGACTTCCTGCTCCCGCCGCAGCTGTCCGGCCGGATGACCAAGCGGATCTTCGAGCAGCTGGGCGTGCCCGGCGCGCAGGAGGTCTCCTGCGTCGCCGAGACCGGCAACAACGGCAACGCGCTGCCGTTCGTCCAGCTGGAACGGCTCGCCGGGCGGATCGCCCCGGGGCAGCGGGCCCTGGGCGTCGCCGTCGAGTCCAGCAAGTGGATCAAGGGCGGCTTCGCGCTGGAAATGGTCTGACCCCGCGCGGCGCACGCCGCGCGCCGTCTCGGCCCGAAGCCAAGGCACACCGTTCCACCGCCCCACCGCGCACCGTTCCACCGCCCCTGGCCACTTAATCATCAATACAGATACATACTCCAGATCGGAATCGCCGTGACCGCACAGCCGACCCGCGCCGAGCCCCGCCGTCAGGCGGTGCTGCCGTGACCGCGCCCGCAGGCTTCGGCGAGCTGATCCGGATCTCCGGCCCGGACGCCGCGTGGGGCCGGGTGCGCGCCGACCTGGGCGCCTACGGAGTGGTGCTGCTCTACGCGGTGCTGGCGGACTGGCGGCCGGACCGGGCGGGCGGGCCGCGGCTGCGCGCGCTGCTGGGCCGGGACTGGGCGCGCTACCTGGAGCTGACCCATCCGGAGGTGCGGGTGCGGTTCGCCGCCTCGCGGGTGCTGCTCAAGTTCGCCGCCGCGGCGGTGCTCGAGGTGCCGGCTCATCTCATCGAACTGACTTATGGCCCGACCGGGCGGCCCTACCTGCGCGGGTACGACGCGGTGGACATCAGCCTGAGCCACACCGACGACCTGCTGCTGGTCGGCATGACCACGCGCGGCGTCATCGGTGTGGACGCGGAGCGCGCGGACCGGCGGCTCTACGGGCCGGGGCTCGGCAAGCACCTGTGCACGCCGCACGAGCTCGAACTCCTGGAGCAGTTCCCTGAGTCGGAGCGCAACGACGCGCTGGTGCGCCTCTGGACGCTGAAGGAGGCGTACAGCAAGGCGATCGGCCAGGGCATGCAGTTCCGGTTCACCGACTTCGGCTTCGGCCCGGGCGCCCCGGCCACGGTCAACCTGCCGGACGGCCAGCCCGGCACCGGCTCGGAGTGGATGTTCCGCACCTACGGCGTCGGCGACGACTACGTGGTCAGCGTCGCGGTCGGCGACCGGGGCTTCGGCGAGACCGACGACACCGCCGCGGTCACCATGCTCGAATCAAGCTTCGTCGACGCCTTGACCGAGGTGCTCGGCGAGGACGAGCCCGAGTCAGAGGGCGAAGACGCCTTCGGCTCCTGGTAGCGCCGCTCCTTCCGGTCCAAACCGGGCCTTTAGCCCCGCCGGGCAGCCTGAATATGCGCCTTTTGGCACCGCTGGCACCGCCGACTCCCTTGACGTGCCGACCTCCCTGGAAGGGGTTCGCAATGCCCGACGAACTGTCCGTGCAAGTGTGCGTGGTGGGCGGCGGCCCCGCCGGCCTGACGCTGGGTCTTGAGTTAGCCCGGCTCGGGGTCCGGGTCGCCGTGGTGGAGCAGAGCGGGCACTTCAACCGCTCGTTCCGTGGCGAGTCCGTCTCGCCGGACTCGGTGTGGCTGCTCGACCGGCTCGGCATGCTCGGGCGGCTGCGCGGCACCTACCACGAGATGCGCCGCATGGAGATCACCGACGGCGGCCGGGTCGTGATGAACGCGGACTTCGATGACTTCCCGTATCCGTACCCTTACCCGGTCGAGCTGCCGCAGCCGGCGCTGCTCACCGCGCTCGCGGAGGAGGCGGCGCAGCACAGCTGCTTCACCCTGCTCAAGCGCGCCACCGCGGTGGAGTTGCTGCGCGACGCCTCAGGCATCGCAGGGGTGCGCGTCGCGGGCCCGGAAGGCCAGATCGACGTGAGGGCGGCGCTGACCGTGGCCGCCGACGGCAGGTTCAGCAAAGTGCGCGAGATGTCCGGGTTGCAGTACACGAAGATCCCGCTCGACCGCGACGTGGTGTGGCTCAAGCTGCCCTTCCCCGCGGAGTGGGACGACGTGACGTACCGCGTGCGGATCAACGGCGGCAACCACGGCCTGTTCATCCCGACCCACCCGGACGACGTGCGAGTCGGCTTCAACATCCCCAAGGGCGGTCTCAAAGCACTGCGAGCCGAGGGCATCGGCGCGCTGCACCGGCGGCTCGACGACCTGGCGCCGGAGCTGTCCGCGGCCGTGCGGGCAGAGATCCGCAGCTGGTCGGACACCTCGATGCTGGACATCTTCACCACCGTGGTCCCGCAGTGGTCGATGCCGGGCCTGCTGCTGATCGGCGACGCGGCGCACACCCTCTCTCCGATCCTCGGCCAGGGCGTCAACCACGCGATCATCGACGCGGTCACGCTGGCCCCGATGGTCGCGCCGGTACTCGACTACCCGCGCACCGACAAGGGCGAGCTCGCGGCGGTGCTGCAACGCTTCCAGCAGCAGCGCGAGCCCTCGATCGCCCGCTCGCGCGGGCTGCAGCTGCGCCAGGAGCGGATGTTCGCGCTCTCCAAGCCGCTCGCGGTGGCCGGGCGGCGCAGCCTGTACTGGCTGGTGGACCGCTCCCCCGCGCTCAAGCAGCGGGTGCTGGCCGGGGCGTACTTCCAGCTTCAGGAGCGCGGCGCCGCGCGCATCGCGGCCGCCGGTGCAGCCGCGGCGGCCCCCGCGGAAGTGGGCGCACCGTGAGCACTCGGACCCGCTCGAACGACCTGGACGAACTGAAGGAGTTCGCCCGCCTGCACGCCAAAGGCCAGGGCATGAAGGCGCGGCGGCTGGAACGGATCCTGGCCCGCATCCGCACTGACGAGCCGGGCGCGACGGACTCGTGGACACGGGTCTGGTCCGCCGAGGCGCAGGCCATGGCGGCGCGCGGCAAGCCGGTGCAGGCCTGTCAGTACTACACGCTGGCCCGCTTCCCGCATCACGGCGACGAGGACCGGATCGCGGCGCAACGCGGCGTCGTCGAGTCCTTCGACGCTTGGCGCGGCTCACGCGGCCGGGGCATCGAAAAGCTCGAGTTCCAGACCCCAGACGGCACCTTCTCCGCGTGGGCTGCCGGCTTGGACGCACCGAATCCCTTGCCGCTGCTGGTGGTCATGGGCGGCATCGTGAGCGCCAAGGAGCAGTGGGCGCAGCTACTACCGCGCTTCGCGAAGCTGGGCTTTGCGACCGTCGTTGCGGAAATGCCGGGCGTCGGGGAGAACACGCTGCCCTACGGACCCGACTCGTGGCGGCTGCTCGGCTTCCTGCTCGACCAGCTCAACGGGCGCGCGCAGGAGCGCAACGTCTCGCTGCTGACCCTCAGCTTCAGCGGGCACATGGCGCTGCGCGCGGCCGCGCACGACGAGCGAATCGGCAGGATCCTGACGGTCGGTGCGCCGATCACGCGCTTCTTCACCGACGAGGGCTGGTGGCCCCGCGTCCCGCGAATCACCAAGGACACCCTCGTCGCGCTCACCGGCCAGCCGAGCGAGGCCGCGCTGGTCGAGGCGTTCCGGCACGGCTGGGCGCTGACGCCTGAGGAGCTGAGCGCGGTACGCGTGCCGGTCCGATACGTCGTCAGTGCGCGCGACGAGATCATCCCCGGCGGCGAGCGGGCCTTCCTCGCCGAGCACCTGGCCGACGTCGGATTCCTCGAGTTCGACGACGTACACGGCTCGCCCGCGCATCTGGGCGAGCTGCGGCTGTGGCTGCTGCTGCAGCTGTTGCGGACCAACGGAATCGAGGACAAGCGCACCAAGGTGCTCTCAACGATCCTCGCCCTGCGCGCCGCCAAGCCCCGCCGCAAGACAGCCCCCGCCCGACCGGGCCCGACCCCGTCCCTCCCCCTCCAGGAATCGCGATGAGCCTGCTGTCCACCGCCCTGTCCATCCCGCTGATCCTCGAATTCACGGTCGCGCCGATCAACCTGATCACCGGCCGCAACGCGCACATCTTCACCGAGTTCACCGGGATCACCAGCCGCCCGGCGATGCTGACCGTGGCCGCGCTCAACGCCGCGGGCGCCGGCCTGCTGACGCTCGGCTTGGTCAATCGGCAGGCCGCCGTGCTCGGCGCGCTGGTCATCGGCGGGGTGAGCGCCTGGTACCTGATCATGATGATGCGCCACGGGCACACCGGCATCGGCATCCCGGCGTTCCTGCTGACCGGCGCCCTCGCCCTGGGCATCCTGCTGGAGCGCACCCGCGGCCGCCGGCTGATCTGAATCGCGGCTCGCCTGATTCGCGGCTCGTCTGAGTCACCGCGTCCTGACACCCGGACGGCAACCCGGCCGCCGCCCGACGGACTTCCTCCGGACTTGCACCACGTCGCGCCGATTCCCCTCGCGGAATCGGCGCGATTTCGCTGCGAGCTTTTCTCGCGCTGCACTAGCGTGGCCGCCCGTACGTCTCTCCGTGATCAAACGATCGCCGAGAGTAGACAAGGCGGAGTCGTGCGGCACTGCCGGCGGCGAGGAGACGGGCGCGAAACGGTGCGGCTGAGGTGGTCACGCATGACTGTGCGGCGCGGTGGAAGTGAAGACGGCTCGGGGCGGCAGCGCGCCTCCGGGAGCGGCCGGCACGCCACGCGCGAGCGCGGTCGGGCCGCCGAACCGGCATCCGAGCAACCCGCGGACCCCGCCTCCGCCTCCCCACCGAGAGAGCAGAGGATTGCGATGAACGTGGACGCGGCCTTGAAAGAGGCGATGTCGATCGACGGCGCGATTGGCGCCGCCCTTGTCGACTACACCAGCGGGATGGCGCTGGGCACACTCGGCACGAGCAAGGATCTCGACCTGACGGTGGCCGCGGCCGGCAACACCGAGGTGGTGCGCGCCAAGGCGCGGACGATGGAGATGCTCAAGATGAACGACGCCATCGAGGACATATTGATCACGCTCGGCAAGCAGTACCACCTGATCCGGCCGCTCACCGGCCGCAACGGCGGCGGACTGTTCATGTACCTCGCGCTGGACAAGGCGCGCTCGAACCTCGCGATGTCCCGGCACCAGCTGCGCGCGATCTCGGACGACCTCGACGTCTGATCCGCGCACGACGCCGATACTCGATCACTGCTTAGGCTCGGATTTAGCAGGTCGGCGCATCATATAAGTGCGCTGAAAGGCGGCGCGAGCGGCGAACCGCCCGGGACTGGTGTCCCCTCCCCTCCAACCCGCGTGCCGGGCGGTTCGTTCGCGATCCAGCGCTGTCGGACTTGCTGCATCACCGAGGAGGAGTGAGCGCGATGGAAGCCACCGACACGGAAACCGTCCCCGACATCCCGAACGCGTTCCTGCGCGGCATCCCGACCAGCCTGCTGATCGACGGAGCGCGCGAGCGGCGGGTGGACGAGATCGACGAGAACCTCAAGCTGTTCATGGGCAACCGGCACGAGCACTTCCGCCCGCTGGCCGAGACCGTCACGATCGGCGGGCGCGAACTGCGCGTGTTCGAGTGGACTCACTCGACCTTCGTGGCCGAGTGAGTCCACCGGCCGGACGCGGGCCTGGCGGGTCGGGCCTCTCGCCGCGGCGCCCGCGAGTCCTACGGCCCCTGCGGATCCCGCGAGGGCTACTGCGGCAGCTCTTCCGGGAGCCCGAACGCGGCGAACAGGCTCGGGCCGAAGGTGGTCCGCCTCCGCGATCAGCCCGCCGCGGGTGCGCAGCACGTCGAGCTTGAACGCCCGGAACCGCGAGTCCCCGAAGCGGCGCAGGTAGCTGGCCGCCGCCGGCTGGCGGTTCGCGGCGGTCGGCAGCAGCCGCCAGTCGCCCTCGCGCTGGTCGCCGAAGGCCCGTTCGAGCAGCGTGCGCATCGCCTCGATCCCGTCGAACAGGTACGGGTACGGCGGCATGGTGATGCGGATGTCCTGCGCGGAGATGGCGACCGCGGCCACCGCGTCCCCGCGTTCGTGCGCGTCGATGAACTGCTCGAGCAGCTGCTTGTCCTGGGTACTGAGCACCGGGGCCGACCACTCGCCGCGGCTTGTCGCAAGGTTCTGCTGCATGGTGGCGCGCGCTCGCTGCAGGGCGCTGTTGGCCGCCGCGACGCTCGTGCCCAGCAGGCCCGCGGTCTGGTCCGCGGGCCAGCCGAGCACGTCGCGCACGATGAACGCCGCGCGTTGCCGGGGCGGCAGCAGCTGCATCGCGGCGAGGAAGGCCAGCTCGATGGTCTCCCGGTCGACGGCGACCGCGTCAGGCTGCTGATCACTCGGCGCGACCTCGTCAAGCAGCCGGTCGGGGTACGGCTGAAGCCACGGCACCTCGGCGAAGGACCGCAGCTTCGCCAGCCGGCGCGCATTGCGGCGCAGCTGGTCGAGGCACACGTTGGTGGCGATGCGGTACAGCCAGGCCCGAAACAGCATGCTGCCGTCGAAGCCGTCCAGCGCCCGCCAGGCGTTCAGCAGCGTCTCCTGCACGGCGTCCTCGGCCTCGTCGAAGGAGGCGAGCATCCGGTAGCAGTGCACGTGCAATTCGCGCCGGTACCGCTGGGTGAGCCGCGCGAATGCCGCCTCGTCGCCGCCGACCGCCGAGGCGATGTCCGCCGCGACGTCGGCCCCCTGCTTCGTCCCTGCCCGCGTAACCACGTTCCCCGCTCCGGTCAGTTCTCGTACGGGTCCTTCTTGCGCTCCTGCACCAGCCACTCGTTGCCGTCCGGGTCGCTGAACGAGGCGAAGGAGTTGTAGTCGCCGCGCTGCGGGTCCGGACCGGAGAGCTGCCGGCCGTCCTCGAAGTGGAAGACCTCGCTCACGTCCACGCCGTTCCCGGCCAGTTCGGCCCGGGCGGCGTCGATGTCCGTGACGACCAGGTGCAGGCCCTTGATGGGGTTCGCGCCGTCCTTGTTGCGCATGAGCGCGATCGAACAGCGCGAGCCGTTCGGGGTCAGCTGCACGACGCGGAAGTCCTCGTTGGGCTGGTAGTCGACCTCCAGCTTGAACCCAAGCTGCTCGGCGTAGAACCGCTTGGCCCGGTCCACGTCCGCGACGGGCAGCACGATCAGTTCCAGCTTCCATTCCATGGCGGTCTCCTCGGCTCGTTCGGTCGGCCTGGTCACCGACGCTACTCACGGATGAAACGACGCGGCCGCGGGAAACTCATCGGTGCCCCGATGAACTGGTGATCGCCCTGGTCAGACGGCTACGGTCGGCCTAGGCCGTGGGTAAGAAGTATCGCCGGGGCCGCGACGCCTGCCACGCACGCTCACTACGTTGGCGAAACGCCCACAGACGACCCGGTATGAGGGCGCTCCGCCGCCTTGCGATCGCACGCGCCAGACGCCGCGGCCGTATCCGACGCTACTTCTTACCCACGGCCTGGTCCGTTCAGGTGGCGCAGCTGTTCAGAACGCGCCTGTTCAGACCGCCTGTTCAGCCGCGCCTGTTCAGACCGCCTGTTCACGGGACGCGGCAGCGCACAGCCCGCGACGGGTCACTTCAAGCCGAGTCGCTGTTCGGCCGTGGTCCAGTCCGAGGCGATCGCCTGCTGCGCCGCGGCCAGGGTCACCTTTCCCGAGCAGACCGCGTCGTGCAGGTCGTTTTCGACCGTGTCCTTCGGGTTCGGGACCTTCCCTATCTCCGGCCAGAGGTTCGCCTCGTCGTTGGACCCGCCGAGCTCCAGCGAGACCAGGTGGTCGAGTTCGGAGGTCGTCCCGGCAGGCACGCCGTAGGCGAGGTAGAGCGTGTGCTTCGCCTTGTCCGTCTCACCGGTCGAAGGGCGCACCGTCGCGGTGTAGCCGCTGCGGCAGATCGTGGTCTGGATGTTCGCCTGGGTCACCGCGGGGTCGAACGAGCCGGGGGTGCACTGCGGATCGGGGCGCGGGCCGGCCAGGAAGTGACAGGTCGTTATCTTGATGGAGTCCGTGACCTGCTTCGGGTCATGCACGGCGAGCAGGCCGCCGGTACGCGGCTCGATCGAACCGTTGCCGGACCCGGCAGCGGTAGGCGACGCCCCGCTCGATTCGCCTCCGCCGAGCTTCGATAGGGCCCCTGATTTACATCCGCTCACCGCTAGTAACAACACGATGACAGTCGTGGCCGCAGATACGGCCGTGGCGCGGAAACGCTGCGCACTACCCGAAGTTCGCCTCATGCCCGTCACTGTGGCAGATCCGCGGCTCCACGTCTCGCAGCGAATGCGGCCTCTTCGACGAGTTGCCGGGCGAATGCGGTGAAAGCCTCGCCGAGGAAATAGAAATGGCCCCCGGGGAACATTCGCTGCCGTACCTGTCCGGTGGTTTCCCGGGACCACGCGCTCAGCATGTGCTTTGGCGCGCGCGGATCTGCCTCGCCGCCGAACACGGTCACCGGGCTGCTGATCGGCGGGCGGTCCGGGTGCGGTGCGTACGAGTCGACCGCGCGCAGATCCGCTCGGGCGACGCGCAGGAAGTGCTCGACGAAGGCCGGTGCGTCCTGGATCCGCTCGGGCGTGCCGCCCATGCCGATCAGCTCACTGAGCAGGGCGTCATCGTCGAGCTCGTACAGCCGGCCGCGCAGATGGGCCTGGAAGCTCGGGGCGGCCCGGCCCGACACGCCGACCCAGGCCGGCGGGCTGCTCGCGCCGTGCTCCAGCGCCCTGGCGACCTCGATGGCGAGTACCGCGCCTAGGCTGTGCCCGAAGATGGCGTACGGCACATCGGTCCACGGCTGCACTTCACTGACGATCAGCTCCACGATCTCAGGCAGACTCTGCCGCAGCGGCTCGGCGTGCCGCTTGCCGCGGCCGGGCAGGTCGAGCAGGACCAGGTCCCAGTCCGCAGGTAGTTCGCGGGCCAGCGGGTAGTAGACCGCGGCCGAGCCGCCGGCGTGGTGGAAGCCGATGACGCGCAGCGCCGGATCGTCCAACGGGCGCGGGCGGATGTAGCCGGAGGCTGAGGTAGTGGTCATGCGCCGTTCGCCTTGTCGGCCGGGACGCGTGCCTCGACGATCCGCCGGGTGAGCCGGTCGATCAGCACGCTGATCTGGAGGTCCTCGTTGAAGTCGTCCAGCGGGATCTCGACCTGGTAGCGCTCCTCGATGCTCATGGTCAGTTGCATCGCCGTGAACGAGTCCCCGCCGACCTCCAGGAAGGTCTCGGTGTGGTCCAGCGCCTCCTCGGCGTGCATGATGCTCATCAGCTCGCTGATGAGGAACTCGTGGATCAGTTCCTGGTCGAGCGCCGCCTGCGCGGTCTGCGCGGTATCGGCGGACTGCTCGGGCGCGGGGGCTTTGTCGGGCACGCGGGCATTGCCGGGCACAGGCGCCTCGTCGGACGCGCCGGCACGTTGCGTGGGCACGGTGCGCAGTGCCGGCTCGTCGATCCAGCAGCGCTTGCGGCGGAAGGCGTACGTCGGCAGGTCACCGAGTATGCGCGCGCCGGCTGGGCGCAGGGCCTCCAGCCTCAAGTCCGCGCCGTCGACGAACAGGGCCGCGAGCGCGTTCAGCAGATTGGCCGGGCTCGCCGCGGCCTCCTCGGTGATCAGCGGGAAGACCTGCTCGCCCCAAGCCACCTCGGCTGCCGCAGCGCCCGAGGTCGGCGTACGCTGCTCGGCCTTGACCCGAAGCCCGAGGCTCTGCAACAGCCGCTTGATGCGCTCTGCCGGGGCCTGGTCCTCTCCCCCGATGACGGCGCCGAGCTGTGGATAAGCGGCGATGAGTGCTTTGATTCCGGCGGACAGCCGCACCACTCCGGAGCCGACCCGCAGCGTGACCGAGGTCTGGGCATTCTTCGCGGTGACCTTGCCGGCGTGGCCCACCGCGACGGCCAGCTTCTCGGCCAGCTCGCCACCGCTGGTGCCGACCACGGCGACGCGGTGCTCGAAGGGAGCGCGGCCCGCGCGCAGCGTGTGCGCGGCTGCGGCCAGTTGTTCCTGCGGAGTGCCGACTAAGTACGACGCGGTCGCGGTGACGAGTTCGGTGAGGCTGGTCGCGTTCTTCGCGGAGAGGGTCACAAGGTGCGCCATCGCACTGGCGGCGGCCGGTGCTTCGGGCTGCGGCGCGGGCGTGTAGGCCTCCAGGATCGCGTGCGCGTTGGTGCCGCTCATACCGAAGGCGCTGACGCCTGCGATGCGCCGCTCGTATCCGGACGGCCACGGGGTCTGCGTACGCGGCACGGTGAGCCGGACCCGGTCCCAGGGGATGTACTCGTTGAGCGGCCCGGCGTCCGGCGCGACGGCCACCGGGACCACGCCGTGCTGCAGCATCAGCACGATCTTGATCAGGGCCGCGATCCCGGCCGCGCCCTCCAGGTGCCCGAGCCGCGATTTCAGGGTGCTGAGTAGCGCGGGCACGGTCCGGTTCGGCGCCCCGGCGCCGATCACCGCGTCCAGCGCGCCGACCTCGATCGGGTCGCCGAGCGAGGTGCCGGTGCCGTGGGTCTCCACGACGCCGACTTCATGTGCCGCGACGCCGGCGTCGGCGAGCGCGGCCCGGATCACCTCCTGCTGCGCGATCCCGTTCGGGACGGTCAGGCCGGAGGAGGCGCCGTCGTGCATGACCGCGCTGCCGCGCAGGACCGCCAGGATCGGCCGGCCCTCGCGCTCGGCGTCGTCGAGCCGCATCAGCACCGCGACACCGACGCCCTCGCCGCGGCCGTAGCCGTCGGCGGCGGCGGTGAAGGTCTTGGAGCGGCCGTCCGGGGCGAGGGCCTGGTTCTGGCACAGCGAGACCATCAGATCCGGCGAGAAGATCAGGTTCGCGCCGCCGACCAGGGCGTAGCGGCATTCCCCGCGTCGCAGCGCCTGCGCGCCGAGGTGCAGCGCCACGAGCGAGGAGGAGCAGGCGGTGTCCACGCTCACTGCGGGCCCTGAGAAGCCCATCACGTAGCTGACCCGGCCGGCGGCCATCGACAGACCGCCGCCGGTGCCGTAGTAGGGGTCCACCTCGCGGTCGCCGGTGCGGTTGGTCAGCCGCTCGCCGTATTCCGAGGTCATGATGCCGATGAAGACCCCTGCGTTGATGCGGTCGCGCCGCCGCACCGCGATTCCGGCGCGCTCCATCGCCTCCCAGGCGGTCTCCATCAGCAGCCGCTGCTGCGGGTCGGTGGACTCGGCCTCGCGCTGGGACATGCCGAAGAACGCCGGGTCGAACTCGGCGACGTCGGAGAGGAATCCGGCGCGGTCGACGTAGGAGCGGTTCGGCGTGTTCGGCTTCGGGTCGAAGACGGAGCGCAGGCCGGGGCGGTCCTCGGGGATCTCGCGGACGACGTCGCGGTCGCCGAGCAGGAATTCCCAGTAGTCCTGCGGCGTGTTCAGCCCGCCGGGCAGCCGCAGCGCGGTGGACACGATCGCCAGCGGCGCGGTGCGTTCCGCCTCGAGCTCGCGGATACGAGCCTTGAGTTGCTTGGACAGCTTGAGCTGTTCCGCCATCAGGTGAAGCAGTTCCTTGTTGTCCATTTCGGTCCTCACAGTTCCATGGCGAGGTCGCGCCGGATCGCGTCGAGGAGTTCTTCCTCGGTCAGTTCGCGCTGGGCCGGCGGGTCGCCGGCCGGCCGCTCGGTGGTTGGCGCCGGCTCGGTGCTCGGCGTCGCGGCGGGTGCCGGATCCGGCCCGGTTGCCGGTGCCGATCGCGTGGGCTGCACCTGCTCTTGGCCCCGCACCCACTCCTGGCCCTGCGTCGCGCCGGCCTCGTCGCGCACGAGGGTGGTCAGATGCCGGGCGAGTTCCTGGATGGTCGGGTAGTTGATCGCCACCACGGCGGACAGGTCGTCGTCCATGGCGTGGCTGAGCAGGTCGCCGAGGTCGATCATCATGATCGAGTCCATGTCCATCTCCTCGAACCCGCAGTCGTCGTCCACCTTGGCCGGGTCGCCGAGCAGGTCGCCGGCGAAGCCGCGGATGGTGTCGCGGGCGAGGTCGTAGCGTTCGTCGGCGTCCAGGGTGCGCAGCCGGTCGCGCAGCCAGCCGCGCGCCTTGCCGGACGCGTCGGTCTCCACAGCCACACTGTCTGCTGTGTTGCCGTCTGCTGCGTTGCCGTCCGCCGCGTTGCCAGCGGCCTGCGCGGGCTCGGTCGCGGTCTCAGGGCGCGAACGGTCCTTCGTCAGGTGCGCGAGCAGCGCGGCGCGCGGGTGGTCGCCGATCTGTTCGGCGTACTGCTTGAAGTCGGCGTCGATCGCGAGCAGCCGCGCGGCCGAGGTCGTCGCGGCCAGTGCGAGCACCGGCGCGGCGGCGGAGTCCGTCAGAACTTTGATTCCCAGCTTCTCGGCGGCGCGTCCGGTCGCCGCGTTCGCAGCCATGCCGCCCTTCGCGGTGGCGATCCACGGTCCCCAGTCCACGCTCGTGGCCGGCACGCCGGCCTCGCGCAGGGTGTGCGCGAGGCCGTCGAGGAAGCCGTTGGCTGCGCCGTAGTTCGCCTGTCCTGCGGAGCCGAGCAGCCCGGCCGCGGAGGAGAAGAGCACGAACGCGGTCAGCTCGATTCCGTCGACCGCCGCGGCGAGCACTTCCGCGCCACGCGCCTTGGCAGCGAAGACGGCGGCAAAATCCTTGGCGGTCAACTGGTCGAAGGCGTGGTCCGCGGTCACTCCGGCGAGGTGGAAGACCCCTGACAGCGGTGCGTTCTCGGTCGCCGTCGCGACCGCTCGGGCGACCGCCGCGGCGTCGGTGACGTCGCCGCTCACCGTTCGTACCGTCGCACCCGCGCCCTCGAGCTCGGCGATCACGCCGCGCGCCGTCTCGTCCGGCGCGGAGCGGCCGAGGAGCGTGAGCTGCCGCGCGCCCTGCTCGACGACGGTTCGCGCGACGCTCAGGCCGAGGGCGCCGAGTCCGCCGGTGATCAGGATGCTGCCGTTCCAGGCCGGAGGCTCGGCGGCCGCGGGCGCCGGGATGAGGCGCGGGATGCGCAAGCCTTCGGCGTCCAGACGCAGCCGGGTCTCGGTGATCGTTCCGTCGGCCGTGCGAGCGAGGATCGCGGTAAGTTCGTCCGTCGACCAGTTCTCCCCCAGCTCGACGCGGACGACTCGGCGACGTGGCTGTTCGGCTTCGAGCGCCGCGAGCATGCCCCAGAGCGCCTCGCGGACCGCGGCTGCCCGCGTGCGACCGTCGCCGAGGACGACATAGGGCACGTCCTGTGGCGCGTCCTTGAGCGCGGCCCACAGGTCGAGTGCCGCCTCCTGGGCCGCGATCGCGTCCAGCGCGCCATCGAGGTCCGCGAACCGGGCGTCGAGGATGAGTTCGGCTGCCGATCCGTTGCTCGCCGCCAGATCACCGACGAGCGTGTGCCCGTCCGCGCGAAGCCGAGCCGCAAGAGCCTTGCCCGGCTCGTAGCCGTCGCCGAGCACTGCGATGCGCCGAGACGCGTTCGTCGGCGCGGACTGCTCCGGGCAGGCGACCCAAGCGAGTTCGTAGGCGTTCGGCGTGCCCTTGCGCAGACTCTGTCGCAGGACCGTGCGACCGACCGGGCGAACCCGGAAGCCGTCGGCGACGATCAGGCTCTCCCCGGCCGCGTTGAACAGGTGCAGGTCCGCGGTCTCGACGTTCTTGCGGCCGTTCGGCAGCGGCTTGGACTGCACGATCCGTACGTGGCTCCACAGCTCCCCGCCCGGCGCGGGCCGCCCCGGGAAAGCGATCTTGTCGATGGCGAACGGGATCGCGAGCGACGCCGCCTTCGTGACCTGATCGTCGACCATGAACCCTGCGATGCTCTGGAAGTAGGAGTCGATCAGGCCGGGGTAGATCTCGTAGTTCTCCAGTGGTTCGGGGACCGGCGGTTGCTCGTACCGCAGCAGCGCCTCGTCGCCGCGCAGCCAGATCTCGGCGATCCACCGGAAGGACGGGCCGAGGGTGTAGCCGAGTTCGCGGAAGAAGCCGTAGAAGGTCTCGCCCGAGATGTGCCGCTCCGCGCTCGCGATGAACGCCTCGCGGTCAGGGGCCTGACGAGCCGTCGCGGAGGCGGCGCCGAGCAGCTTGGCGTTCAGGTGCGTTTCCCAGGTGCCCCGGTCCGGGTCCACCAGGCTGTGGATGCCGAGCGCGGTGCCGGCGCCTTGGCCCTCGTTCAGCAGCAACTGCACGTCGTACTGCTCGCCGTCCTTGATGACCAGCGGGAGCCGGCACACCAGATCGCTGATCGCGACCGGCTTGCCGTTCCCGCCGACGGCGGAAAGGATCGTCGCCAGGTGCGAGGAGGCCGGCACGAGTACGGTCTCTTCGATCCGGTGGTCGCCGAGGTGCTTGGGGAAGGCCGCGGTGCGCTCGAAGGCGAAGGCCCTGCCCTTGATCGCCGGGGAGCGCAGCTGCGCGCCCCAGTGCTTGCGCTGATCCTTCGCTGGAGCGATCGGCTCGACAGCCGCGGCCTGGACCGGCTTGACCCTGGTCCAGTAGCGGGTGTCAGCGAACGGATACAGCGGGGCGTCGGTGCGGCGGTTGCCGGTGGCCGCGTGCACGGCCGACCAGTCGAGATCCTGGCCTTGCCGATAGAGCATTCCCGCCGCCGTCAGCATGATCGCGCGATCGGGCGCGCCGCGGTTGAGGGAGGGCACGGCGCCGCCGTGCGGCACGAGCTCGGCCGCGGTGATCATGTTGATCAGGGTCTGGTCGGGGCCGAGTTCGAGCACGGCGTCGACGCCGAGTCCGGCGAGCTGCTGCGCGCCCTCGTGGAAGCGCACCGGCTGGCGCACGTGCCGGAGCCAGTATTCGGCGTCGAAGTCGCTCGGGCCGCCGACCGTGCCGGTCAGGTTGGAGATGACCGGGGTGTGCGGCCGGCTGAAGCTCATCGGCGCGGTGATGGACCGCAGCTCGGGCAGCATCGCGTCGATGAGCCGGGAGTGTGCGGCTGCTGAAATGGTCAGCACCCGCGCCTTGACCTCCTCGGCGCGCGCTCGTTCGGCGACCGTCTCGATCTGGCCCGGCAGCCCGGCGACGACGATGGACTGCGGTCCGTTGATCGCGGCCACGTCGCAGTCGGTGCCGCGCAGCCAGCCCTCGACCCGCTCCAGCGGCGCGGCGAGGGAGAGCATCGCGCCGCTGCCGGTGCCCTGCATCAGCCTGGCCCGGTTGACCACGAGGGTGAGGCCGGTCTCCAGGTCCATGACTCCGGCGTAGATCGCCGCGGCGATCTCGCCGACGCTGTGGCCGGTGACGACGGACCCTGTCACGCCCCAGGACTTCCAGAGCGCGGCCAGGGCGAGTTCGAGCGCGACGGTGGTCGGCTGGGTGAACCGGATCTGGTCGATCAGCTCCTCGTCGGCGCCGTAGAACATCAGGTCCAGCAGCGAGATGCCGAGTTGCGGCGCGGCGATGACGTCGCAGGCGTCGATGGTCTGGCGGAAGACCGGCTCGGTCTCGTACAGCTCGCGGCCCATGCCGAAGTACTGGCTGCCCGCGCCGGAGAAGAGGAAGGCCACCTTCGGCGGCTTGGTCCGCGCCGGCTCGCTCGCGGATCCGGCCGCGGACCCAGAATCGGAGTCGAGAGTGTGCTCGCGAAGCCCGGCGAGCAGTTCGGCGCGGTCGGCGCCGAGCAGCAGCCTGCGCAAGGGGAAGTGCGCCCGACCGGACGCGGCGGCGGTCGCCAGGCGGCCGAGTTCGTCCTCTGGCACGCTCGCCAGCCTGGCCTGCCAGAGCTCGGTGAGACGGCGCAGCCCGGCGGGGTCGGGCGCGGAGATCGGCACCAGGTACGGAACCGTCTGCTCCCCCTCGGCGACGGGCTTCGGTTCGGCTGCCGCGGCTGCCACGACCGGCGCGGCCTCAGCCGCCTCGCCGAGGATTACCTGCGCGTTCGTGCCGCTGAAGCCGAAGCTGGAAACCGCCGCGTAGCGGGGCCGGTCTCCGGTGCGCCAGGAGGTGAGCGAGTCCACGACGCGGATGTTGACCTCGTCCCAGGGGAAGAAAGGGTTCAACGTCTCCGCGTGCAGGCTCGCCGGGAGCTGACGGTGCCGCAGCGCGAGAACCGTCTTGAAGACCCCTGCCATGCCCGAGGCGGATTCGCAGTGCCCGATGTTGCTCTTGATCGAGCCGACGTGCAGCGGTTCGCCCGGCTTGCGGTCCTTGCCGAAGACGGCCCAGGCGGCGTTGAGCTCGATCGGGTCGCCGAGGGAGGTGCCGGTGCCGTGCGCTTCCAAATACGACACCGCGGCGGCGTCGATCCGCGCGTCGGCCAGCGCGGCGGCGATGACCTGCTCCTGGGCGGCTCCGTTGGGTACGGTGAGCCCGGAGGACGCGCCGTCCTGGTTGACCGCGCTTCCGTGCAGCACGGCCAGTACGCGGTCGCCGTCGCGTTGCGCGTCGCTGAGTCGCTTGAGGACGAGCACGCCACAGCCTTCCGCGCGGACGAATCCATTCGCGTCGGCGGAGAAGGTCTTGCAGCGGCCGTCCGGCGAGAGCATGTGCGCACGGCTGATGGCGACCGAGCACTCCGGCGACACGATCACGTTCACACCGCCGGCCAGTGCGCGATCGATCTCCCCAGATCGCAGAGACCTGATGGCCAGATGCAGGGCGACCAAGGAGGACGAGCACGCGGTGTCCACAGCCATCGCCGGACCGGAAAGCCCGAGCAGGTAAGAGATGCGGCCGGCGGCGACATTGAGTGAGGTGCCGCTGCCGAAGTAGGCGTCGAGCTGGTTCAGCCCGCCGCGCTCAAGCAGCCGGGAGTAGTCGGAGTTGGTGACGCCGACGTACACGCCGGTCTTGCTGCCCTTGAGGCTCTTCGGGTCGATCGCGGCGTCTTCGAGGGCGTGCCAGGCGGATTCGAGCAGGAGGCGCTGTTGCGGGTCGAGGCTCTCGGCCTCGCGGGCCGGAATGCCGAAGAAGGAGGCGTCGAAGCGGTCGATATCGCGTAGGAAGCCGCCCTGGTCGGTGCTGATCGTGCCGACGCGCAGCGGGTCGTTGTCGTGCAGTGCGGCACCGTCCCACCGATTGGCCGGCACCGGACCGACCGCGTCGCGGCCTTCGCGCAGCAGGTCCCACAGTTCGTCGACGGAATCGGCGCCGGGGAAGCGGCCGGCCATGCCGACGATGGCGATCGGCTCGGCAGGAGACGCGACCGCACCAGATGACGACTGCGACGCGGCCCGTTGTCCCGCTGTGGCGGACAAAGTCTGCGTCACAGCGGCTGTCGGCTGCGTCGCGCTGCGCGTGGCACCGGATGCCCCCGCAGCTGAGGGCACCGGCTTCGCTGTCACGTTCGCCGGTCCCGCCGCGACCTTCCTGGCGACGTGCTCTGATAGGGCGGTGAGGCGCGGATTGTTGAAGACCTCTGCGACACGTAGCTTCACGGCGAAGGCCACGGACAAGTCACGAGCGAGGTCGACGGCCATGATCGAGTCGAGGCCGAGGTCGAAGAACCCTGTGTCCGGCGGCACCGCGCGGCCTTCGGGGTAGCCCAGCGTCTTGGCTAGCATGCGGCCGATGTGCACAGCGGCCGCTTCGCCGCGCGCGTTCTCGGGGAGCGCCAGCAATTCGTCGCGCAGCGGCGTCGACGCGCCGGCCCCTGCCGCGCCGGTCGATCCGTTCGCGCCAGCAGCTGCGCCGGTCGTGCCGACAGCGGCCACCGCCTCTAGCTCGCCGCCAGCACCCTTAACCTCATCGAACAGGGCCCTGCGACGCAGCGTGCCCATCACGGTCGTGAACCGGGACCAGTCCACGGGGCAGGCGATCAGGAAGCCACCCGGGCTCGCGGAGTGAGCAGCCAGCGTCGAGCAGCCGGTCGCCGGGTCCATCTCGATGATGCCGACCCGGCCGAGGTTTTGCCGCCCGGCCTCGTCAGCCATGCCGTCGAGCGCCCACGCGCCGTAGGCGATGGCCGTCGCGGGCAATCCCGCGGAGACGCGGTAGGCGGCGATCGCGTCGAGTCCACCGTTTGCCGCGGTGTACGCGCCGCGGCCCTCGTGTCCCCACAGCGCGGACGCCGACGAGGTCTGGACAAAGAAGTCCAGGTCCCAAGCGCGATCGCGGCTCAGCAGGTGAAGCCACCAGGCGCCGGCGAACTTCCCGCGCAGCCCCTCGGCGAAGTCGGCGGCCGTAGCCTCGGCCAGCGGCTTGTGCGGCAGGGCGCCCGCCGTGTGGATGATGCCACGTACCGGCGGCAATCCACCGTCACCGTCACAGGCTGCTGCGATAGCGGCGGCGAGGCTCGCGTGGCTCTCGACGTCCGCGCTGCGGTAGACGACCCGCGCACCGAGTGCCCGCATATTGCCGAGCGCGGCGGCAGCGGCGGCGTGCAGATCGGCCTCGGGTGTGCGACCGACCAGGAGCAGGTGACGAGCGCCGCGCCGGATGAGGTCCAGCGCCATCTCGCGCCCGATACCGCCGAGCCCGCCGGTCAGCAGGTACGTCGCGTCCGGGTGAACCGGCAGCTCAGGCCGCCAGTCGGCCGCAACGGGACGGATCCGTGCACCGTAGGCGCGACCCTCGCGGACTGCGAGCAGGTCGTCGGCCGCTGCGTCCGGGGCCGTCCCCGAGCCGGTGAGAGAGAGCGCTATTGCCGCGTCGGCGGCGTTCGGCTCGGCCGGTAGATCGATGACTCCGCCCCAGACAGAGGAGTATTCGAGCCCGAGGACAGGCAGCAATCCGTGCAGCAGGCCGTGGTTTCCGGCAATGATCGGGTCCTGGCCGGTGACTTGCCGCGTGGCGCGGGTGAGCGCGTAGACCTGGCCGGGCAGGCCCGAATCGGCAAATGCCCGCACTGCGTGGGTGATCGCCGCGCACAATTCGGCCCCTGCGGCGGTGGGATCGGACACGTCAACGGCGTCTGATGTCTCGGGCAGCGGCGTCGCCTTCTGCGCAAGAATCAAGCTGATCGGTCGGCTTTGTCCCGCCCCCGCACCTGCACCCGCATCCAACTGCGCGCCGCGCACTTCCCAAATCGCGGACCAGTCCGGCACCGCCGGGCCGATAATCGCATGTGTTAGCCCGTTTGCCTCAGCGCTGGCAGCCAATAGTTCGATCAGCTCGGCGTCGTCGCCGGCCAGGACGACCTCCCGGTCCGCGCCTTGCGTTCGTCCCGCTGAGCCGGACAACTCTTGCCACTCCAGCTCGTACATCGGGACTGCGGATTGCTCGGCGAACGGCGCATCCTCGCCGGGGGCCTCGACCTCGACGTCCGCTGCCGCCGAGTCCTCGGTGGCCGGGCCCTGCGCACCGCCGCTGATCAGCAGCGGCACACCTTCCGGCCCGAGGATGTCGCGCTCCCACGGGTAGTTCGGCAGTGTTATCACCTGGCGCGGCAGCTGCGACAGTCCCGGCAATTCAGGCAGCTGCGACACGGTCGCACCCTCGCGGACCGTGACCGCCTTCGAGCTCTTGCCGGCCGCGAGCGCCCGCAGCGCGTTGAGCGCCTTTGCCGGGGTCGGCGCGGCGATGCGTGCCACCACCGGGTGCCGGGTCCGGCCGTGCGTAGTCGTGTATGCGAATGCTGAGTACTGCTCGCTTGGCAAGTCCGTGAGGCATTCGGCCAGGCGCCCGGCGAGTTCACGCAGCGCGCCTTCGCTCTTCGCGGAAAGTTCGAAGCCTGCGACATCACCGGTCGCCGCGCCGGTGTCTGGTCGCGCACCCGTCGCATCCGTCGCAACCGCGTCGGCCGGACCTAGGATCACGTGCGCGTTCGTGCCCACGATGCCGAACGAGCTGACGCCGACGTGGCTTCCCGCGGCGCTGCGGTCCCAGGGCTGCGCGCTGCCCGAGACCGTGACGCCGGTGCCGTCGAGATCGATGCGCGGGTTCAGCGTCCGGAAATGCACCAGCGGCGGGATGATCCCCTTACGCAGCACGAGGATCGACTTGAGCACGCCAGCGATCCCGGACGCGGCCTCCAGGTGGCCGATGTTCGCCTTCACCGAGCCGACGTGCAGCGGCGCGCCGCCGTTCTTGCGGCCGAGCGCGGCGACGATCGCGTCCATCTCGATCGGGTCGCCGAGCGCCGTGCCGGTACCGTGCGCCTCGATCAGGCCGATGTCGGCCGGTGTGAGTTCGGCGTCCGCGAGCGCCGCTTCGAGTACTGCGATCTGGGCCAGGACGTTAGGCGCGGTGAAGCCCGAGGAGCGGCCGTCCTGGTTTGTCGCAGAGCCCTTAATCACCGCGTGGATGCGGTCGCCGTCGCGGATTGCCTGATCGAGCCGCTTGAGCGCGATGACGCCGGCACCCTCACCGCGCACGTAACCGTTCGCGCGCGCGTCGAAGGTCTTGCACCGGCCGTCCGGGGCGAGCGAGCGAGTCTGCGCGATCAGCTCGGTCGAGCCCGGTGAGAGCACGAGGTTCACGCCGCCGGCCAGCGCGACATCGATCTCGCCATGTCGCAGTGCCCTGACCGCCTGGTGGATCGCGGTCAGGGAGGAGGAGCACGCGGTGTCGATCGCCACCGCCGGACCGGTGAATCCGAGCACGTACGCGATCCGGCCGGCCGCGAAGCTGTGGCCGTTGCCGGTCGCCCAGTACGCGTCGGGCCCGCTGCTCTTCCAATCCTGATAGTCCTGCCGGCCGGTGATGCCGACGTACACGCCGACCCGCGCATCGCGCAGGTTGTCCGGTGGCAGCGCCGCGTCCTCCAGCGCCTCCCACGCCACCTCCAGCATCAGCCGGTGCTGCGGGTCGACGGCGCGGGCCTCGCGCGGGCTGATGCCGAAGAAGTCGGCGTCGAAGCCGAGCACCTCGTCCAGGAAGCTGCCCAGGTTCGGCAGCTTCGCCCACTGTTGGGCGAAGGGTGCGAGACGCTGCTGCGGCCGCTGCCGGATCAGGTCCCGGCCGGACTCCAGCGCCTCCCAGTAGCCGTCGAGGTCGTGGACGCCGCCGGGCAGCCGCAGGCCGGCGCCGACGATCGCGATCGGCGGCTTGCCGCCCTGACCCGCGTCGAGCTGGGCGCGCAGCCGCTTGATCGTGTCCAGGGCGCGGGACAGCGGGGTGACGGCGCTCGCCGAGCCGTTCTCGGTGCTGCTGCTCGGTTCCATGACTGACACAGTCCTCGTCTTCGGCGGTGCGGGTGCGGTGTGTATCAAGCGCGGCGTGCGCTATGCGCGTGTGGCGAACGGTGTGGTCAGGCGGCCGCGGGTTCGGGCAGCCTTTCGCAGAGCACTTCGGACAGGGCGCGCGTGCTGCCGTAGGTCCACAGCAGCGTCGGCGAGAGCTTGAGCCCGAACGCGGCTTCCAGGCGGTTGCGTAGCTCTAGGCCCATCAGCGAGTCGAGACCCAGCGCCTTGAACGGGGTCTCCCGGTCGATCGCGGCCGGTTCCAGGCGCAGCACGCGTCCAGCCAGCTCGCGCACCTTGGCCTCGGCCAGCGCGGGACGGTCGTCGGACGCTGCGGCCAGCAGCCCGGCCAGGAACTCGCTGCTGCCGGCTGCCGCGCCGCCGCCGTCCTGCGCCGCCTGGCGCAGCGTGGACCAGCTCTTCTGCGCGGCGGTCTCCGGGTAGGCGTCGAACCACTGCCGCAGGTTGAGCGGTACGTAGCCCACCACCTGCTGGTCGCGGCCCAGGAAGCGGGCGAGGGCCGGCCACGCTTCCTCGGCGGTGAATCCGCCCATGCCCCGGTCCGAGAGGCGCGCGCCCCGGTTAGCGTCCGCGGCGGCCAGGCCGATGTCCTCGAACGGCCCCCACTGGACGCTCAGTCCCGGCAGGCCACGCCGGCGCCGTGCCTCGGCGAGCGTGTCCATGTACGCATTCCCCGCCGCGTAAGCAGCCTGACCCGCATTGCCGATCAGCGCGGCGGCGGAGGAGAACAGCACGAAGAGGTCCAGCGGGTCGGTCGCCGTCGCCCGATCCAGGTTCCGCGCACCGTCCGCCTTCGGGGCGATCACGCGGTCCAGCTGCTCGGGCTGGAGATTGAGGATCGTCGCGTCATCCAAGAGTCCGGCCGCGTGGAAGACTCCGCGCAGCGGAGGCAGTTCAGCACGCAGCTCGGTGAGGGCCGCATCCAAGGAATCAGCGTCAGTGACGTCGACGGCGACGGTCCGCACCTGCACGCCGCGCTCTCGCAGTGCGCTGATGCGTTCGGCCGCGTACTCGCTTGGCGCGGATCGGCCGAGCAGCGCGATCGCACCCGCACCGCGCTCGGCCAAGTACTGCGCGAGCGAGAGGCCGAGTGCGCCGAGCCCGCCGCTCAGCACGTACGTGCCGTCAGCCCGGAATCGCCCTGCGGGCAAGGGTTCCGGGGCGACCGAGGCGACCGTGCCGGGATCGACGAGCACGAACTTGCCGATGTGCGAGCCGTGCGACATGGCGCGCAGTGCCTCGGCGGCGTCGGCGAAGCCGTACGGGATGGTCGGCAGCGGCTCGATGCCGCCGTCCTCGACGAGCTTCCAGACCTCGGCCAGCAGGCGGGCGAAGCGCTGCGGCCGGCGGGCCATCAGGCCGGCCAGGTCCACCGTGGCCAGGCTGATCCCCTTCTTGAAGGCGGTCAGCGCGATCGCCCGGCCGTTGTAGATGTCCTTCTTCCCGACCTCGACGAATCGTCCGTCCTCGGCGAGAACCTCCAGGCCGAGCGGGATGGCGGCGCCGGTCAGCGAGTTGAGCACCACGTCGACGCCGCGGCCGCCGGTGGCCGCGAGTACCGCGTCGCCCCACCCCAGGCTTCGTGAGTCGAAGACGTCTGCGATGCCGAGACCGCGCAGGAACTCGCGTTTGCGCTCGCTGCCCGCGGTGGCCAGGATGCGCGCGCCGAGGCGCTGTGCGATGCGGACCGCGGCCAGGCCGAGACCGCCCGCTGCCGAATGGATCAGCACCGACTCGCCGGGCTCCAGCCGGGCCAGATCGACCAGGCTGTACCAAGCGGTCGTGACGACCAACGGCAGCGCGGCGGCCTCGGCGTCCTGGATCCCCGCGGGGATGCGCCGCGCGTGGTCGGCGCGCACGGTGACGTGTGAGGCTGCAGCGCCGAAGGCGCAAGCGATGACGCGATCTCCGACTTCGAACTCGGATACTCCCTCGCCGACCGCCGTGACCCGCCCTGCGGCCTCGCCGCCGAGCAGGTCGGCGCCGCCGGACGGGTCGGGGTAGGTGCCCATCGCCTTCATCACGTCGATGAAGTTCAGTGCGGTGGCGGTGACTTCGATCTCGATCTCGCCGGGGCCGGGCACGCGGCGGGCCAGCGGCCGGTAGACCATGCAGTCCCAGAATCCGGGCCGGGACGCGGCGAGGCGGAACGGCTGCAACACGGTGCGCCACGGCGCGGACGGTGCGTCGTCCTCGTCGTACGCCGCGGATTCGCCGCGCTCCAGCCTGCCGACATAGCGGCGCTCGCCGCGCAGGGCGATCTGGTCCTCACCGGAGTCGGCGAGCAATTCCACCGTAAGGGCGTGGGCGGTGGTCGCGACGTCATCGGACGCTGAGATGTCCAGCAGGCAGGGCTGGAGTTCGGCGTGCTCGCGTCGCAGGACCCTGGTGAAGCCCCAGTACAGTGCCGCGCCGGGGTCGGGCTGGTCGGACGCGGCGACCGCTTGGGCGTCCGTGGTGAGTACCGCGAGGCGCGGCGGGAGCGGCAGGTCCAGCACGCTGCGCACCAGCGCGGTCAGCGCGAGCAGGGCCTTGCGCTGCTCGGCGAGTCCGGCGGCAGCCGGCGGTGCGACGAAGACGACTGCATTCGGCGGGCTGCTGGCGCAGCTGAGCTTTTCGCTCCAGGCGGACGCATCATGGGCGCGCTCGCCGGTCAGCGTGACGCGGTCGGCGGTTTGTCCGGCAGCGCAGAGCGCGGCGGAAAGACCCGAACCGATGCCGGTCCCCTGGTAGACCTCTGTGATAATCCAGCTGCCCGGCTCTGCGGAGGCGGCTTCGCTTGCCTCCGCCGTGGATAGCGCCTCGGCCCGGAAGGCGAGGCGGTGAACTCGCTCGGCGTCGCCGTCCTCCGAGGCCGCCGACTCCAACGCCTGGAGCGTCAGCCCTTCCATCGTCAACAACGGCTGCCGGTCGGCGTCGTATACGAACACGTCGATATGTGTGTCGTCGCGGCGCACCGCGTACGACCATGCATCGAGCACCGGCTCGGCCAGTTCCTGCACGAGGTGCACGCACTCGACGGCGACCGGGACCACGGTCGCGTCGCCGTCCACCAGCGCCAGTGAGACCTGGAGCGCGGCGTCCCAAAGTGCCGGGTGCAGGTTGTGCGCGCGGGCTCCGGCGCGGCAGCGGTCGGGCAGGCGGATCTCGCCGAGTGCGGCGCCGGAAGCTTCGTCAATGTGCAGGCTTTCCACGCCCTGGAATGCTGGGCCGTAGTTGAGCCCACGAGCGGCGCAGCCGTCGTAGAACTCGGTGACTTCAACGGTCTCGCCGCTCTCGGCCAGTTCCACGGGGAAGTCCCGGACCGCGGACGCATCGGATCGCGGCTGCCGGATGCGGGCCGAGGCGTGCTCGGTCCACTCCGTGGCGCCCGGTGTCAGTGATTTGAGGATGAAGCTGCCGCCCTCGGTCACATCGTCCCGCCACACCGCGCTGACCTTCGCCGGTTCGCCCGCGAGGGTCAGGTCGCTGCGGAAGGTGAAGCCGTCCAGGGCGCCGGGGACCGAGCCCGCCCTCGCGCGGGCCGCGCTCATCGCGAGCGCCATCATCGCCGCGCCGGGAACGACGACGGCGTCATGCACCTTGTGGTCGGCCAGCCACGGGTGCTCGTCGACGCCGAGGTCCAGCGTGCCATGCCAGGTGTCCTGTTCCGAGACCGCAGGAGCCAGTGCGAATTCCAGGCCGCCGGACACGCCGGCGCGCCGCCGTCCGGCCGGAACCCAGTAGCTCGAGCGCTGCCACGGATACGGCGGAATTTGAACGGTGCGGCCGGCGGGTATGGCGGCAAACGGTTCGAGCCCTGAGACGTAGCCGCGGCCGAGCGCCAGCGCGAAGTCGGCAGCGGACCCGGTGTCGCGGCGCAGCGTGGAAAGGACGGCCGGCGGCTCGGAGCGCAGTGCGGCCAGCTGCTCGATCGCCGGGGCGAGGATCGGGTGCGGGCTGATCTCGACGACGTGGGTGACCGTGTCGCCGAGGAGCGTGGCGTCGTCGAAGAGCTTCGACATCGCGTCGGCGAACATCACCGGCCGGCGCAGGTTGTCGGTCCAGTACTCGGCGTCCATGGCGGAGCCGTCGAGCATTTCGACGCGCACGGTGGACATCAGGGCTATGTCGCCCTTGCGCGGCCGCATCGGTTCGAGGGCGGCGAGCAGGTCGGGCCGCAGCTCGTCCATTTGCGGACTGTGCGAGGCGTAATCGACGTTCACCAGGCGGCAGAAGACGCCCTCGGCGTCCAGGATCTCCTTGAGCGTGAGGACGGCCTCGGTCTCGCCGGACAGCACACACGAGCTCGGGCCGTTGTTCACGGCCAGGGAGACGAGTTCTTCGAACCCTGCGAGGGCCTCGCGCGCGCTCTTGACGTCGAGGTCGACCGCGAGCATCCGGCCCTTGCCGGAGGTGCGGCGCGCGATGGCGCTGCGCCGGGCCATCGCCAGCGCCCCGTCCTCGTAGGAGAGGATCCCGGCGAGCGTCGCGGCGGTCACCTCGCCCTGGCTGTGGCCGATCACGACGTCGGGTTCGACCCCTGCTTCACGCCACAGCTCGGCCAGGCCGAGGGACATCGCCCACAGCACCGGCTGGAGCATGTCGATGCGGGTCAGCCACTCCTCGTCGGATTCGCCGGCAATGATCGCGGGCAGGTCCCAGGCGAAGTAGGGCTTGAGCGCCTCGGCGCAGCGGTGAATCACGGCCTTGAATGTCGGGCTGTTCGCGTACAGCTCGCGGCCCATGCCGGACCATTGCGCGCCCTGGCCGGGAAATACGAACGCGATCTTTCCGCGCTTGCGCGCCCGGCCGCTGACCGCTCCGGGGATCTCAGCCTCCGGATCCTCGGCGAAACGCGTCAACGCCCCGGCAACGTCCTGCGCCGAGCCGGCGAACGCGGCCCGCATCGGGAAGTGGTCCCGGCGGTGGGCGAGGGTGCCGGCGAGGGCTCGCAGGTCCGCGGCAGTCTCGGGAAGGGCGGCGACCAAGTCGGCGGCTCGCTGCTTGAGCACGTCCTCGCGCTGGGCGGACAACGGGAGCAGAATTGGCGCCTGCTCGCCAGGGTCCGAATTCGCTTCCCGCTCCGGAGTGCTGCTCGGCGGCGCGGTCATCAGCACTGCGTGCGCGTTCGTGCCGCCCCAGCCGAAGGAGTTCACGCCGACGTACACCGGGCCGTCCTGCGGCAGCTCCAGCGGCTCGCGCACGACGCGCAGGTTCAGGTCGTCGAAGGGGATATCGGGGTTCAGCTCGTCGGCGTGCAGGGTCGGCGGCACGACGCGGTGCTCCAGAGACAGCACCGCCTTCACCAGGCCGGCCAGGCCGGCCGAGGCCTCCAGGTGGCCGATGTTCGTCTTCACCGAGCCGATGCCGACCGGCCCGAGCGCCCGGTCCCGGCCCTGCCCGATGACGCGCCCGACGCCGGTCGCCTCGACCGGGTCGCCGCGGCGCGTGCCGGTGCCGTGCGCCTCGATGTACGCCAGCCGATCCAGCGGGATCGCACCGTCGCCGTAGGCCAGCTTGAGCAGTTCCTCCTGGCCCTCGGCGCTGGGGGTGACCAGGCTTTCGCCGCCGCCGTCGTTGTTGACCACGGTGCGCACGATCACGCCGTGGATCCGGTCGCCGTCCGCCAGAGCCTGAGACAGGGTCTTGATGTAGAGCGCGACAACGCCTTCGCCGCGCACGAAACCGTCGGCCTTCGCCGAGAAGGCGTGGCACCGGCCGGTCGGCGAGAGACCGCCGAAGTGGGTCAGGTTGATCGAGACGAAGGGGTCGAGGATGAGGTTGACGCTGCCGACGATCGCGCCGTCGATCTCGCCCTGCCGCAACGCCTGCGCGGCCAGGTGCAGCGCGACAAGACCGGATGAGCATCCTGTCTCGACCGTCAGGCTCGGGCCGCGCAGCTTGAGGAAGTAAGAGACGCGCGCCGCGGCGACGTCGAGCGCGTTGCCGACCGCGCTGTGCTGCGTCGCGCCCGCGCCGCGCTCCTTGCGCACGATCTCGTAGTCGTGCCAGGACGCCCCGACGTAGACGCCGGTGCGGGTCGCGCTCAGCTTCGCAGCCTGCTGACCCGCGTCCTCAAGGGCCCGCCAGCTGGCCTCCAGCATCAGCCGGTGCTGCGGGTCGATGTCCTCGGCTTCACGCGGGGAGATGCCGAAGAAGGTCGGGTCGAACTGGTCGACGCCGTCCAGGAAGCCGCCGACCGCCTGGATCGACTTCTCCGGGTCCAGTTGCGTCGCCGCGTCCCAGCGGTCGGCCGGCACCGGGCGGATCGCGTCGCCGCGCTCGGTCAGCAGCCGCCAGAACGCGTCGGCGTCCGGGGCTCCCGGGAAGCGCCCGGCCACCCCGACGACGGCGATCAGCTGGTCGGGATCGTGGCCGTGCGCAACGGCTTCGGCTTCGGAAGTCATCTTCGCTCAGCTTTCCCCTCGGTCTCAGGCCACCGTCGCGGCCTGCTGATTCGCGGCGCGCAGGTCGACCGGGTCGATGCTGTGCTGCGCGTTGATCACTTTGTCGAGCATGCGGTACTTGTTCGGCAGGGAGTTGAGAAGCCGGTAGCGGGTCCGGCGGACGGCCAGCGCCACTGCGCTGGTCTTGGCCAGTGCCCGCTCTTGCATCCGCTGGTGCTTGACCACGAGCGTCTTGTGGGCGCGCCTGGTCTGCTCGAAGTCGGCGAACCGCGCGGCCGGGACTGATCCCTTGGTCTCCGCGAGGGCCTGTGCGATCACCGGGGTCGCGCACACCACGTCCTGGATCGCGAGGTTCACGCCCTGGCCGAGAATCGGCGTGCAGGTGTGCGAGGCGTCGCCAATCAGTACGAGGCCGTCGCGTGACCACTGCGGCACCTGCGCGGTGAAGATCTCCAGGAAGCTGGTGTCGTCCCAGGAGTTCAGGTTCTCGCGCATCAGCGGGCCGAGCCGGGGGTCGATGGCCGCGATCCCTTCGCGGAAGGCTTCGAAGCCTTGGGCGCGCAGGTCGCCGAGGCCGCGCTTGGGCAGGTTGTGGCCGATCCGCAGGAAGTCCGGGAAGGTGGGCACCACCAGCACGTGCTTGTCGGCGACCGCGACCAGTTCGGCGGCGTCACCCCAGTGCGCGGGCCGCGGCAGTTTGAAGGAGAGGAAGTCGCGCTCCATCGGCTGGATGTCGGCGGCGAGGTTCGCCGCCTTGCGCACCTTGGAGAACCGGCCGTCCGCGCCGACCACCAGTCGAGCCCTGATCTGGGCGCGGCTGCCGTCCTTGCGCTTGAGTACCGCGCCGCGCACCTCGCCGTCTTCCTCGATCAGGGAACTGAAGGCGGTGCCCGGTACGTACGCGTGGTTCGGGAAGGTGGCGGCCGCGGCGTGGAAGATGCCGATCAGGGCCGGCTGCGGAATGTCGATCGGCAGCGCGCCGAGCGGGAAGCGGCGGTAGTCGATCTGGAAGACGGTGCGCCCTTCCATCCGCATGTTGATACCCGAGGTCTCCAGGTACCCGTGCTCGCGCAGCGCCGGGCCGAAGCCGAGCTTGCCGAGCGTGACCACGGACGGTCCGGCCAGCGACTCGCCGCGGAACTCGCGCTCCAGGTCGGCCTGCTTCTCCACCACGACGACGTCGACGCCGCGGCGCGCCAGCAGGCAGCCGAGCAGCGCCCCGGCCGGGCCGCCGCCGACGACCAGGACCTCGGTCTCGTCCGGAAGGGTGTTGGTGCTCAGGGCGCTCATTCGGTTCCCCAGTTCTCCAGCGCGGCCTTCGTGGCGGCCAGCAGCTCGGCGGCCTGCGCGCCGTCGAGCAGCCGGTGGTCGAAGGCGAGTGACAGCGTGAACAGCGGCGCGACCGCGATCTGGCCGCCGCGCACCACCGGGGTGTCCACGATCCGCCCGACGCCGAAGCCGAGCGCCCCGTTGATCATCGGGAAGATGGCGCGCACCGGCTCCTGGCCGACTGAGGTCACCGAGAAGACGCCCTGCAGCGCGGTGCGCCGCTCCGGCTTGCGGGTGACCGCGCGGTAGGCGAGGCGGGCTACCGGCAGGGGCAGCCGCTGCACCTTCGCCAGCTGCGCCCAGGGACCGTTCGGGTCCTCCAGATCAGAGTTCTTATACGTGTCGATGACCTGCTGGATCTCTTCCACGTCGGCGTGGTCGGCGCGGAATACGGTCCCTGATACGACGCAGCGCTGGCCGTCGGCGGTGCGCTTGTCGAACAGCACCTTCGCGTGCACGTCGCCGACCGTCGCGACCTTGAGCCGCAGGCCGGGCCGCAGCACGCCGCGCGCCTCGGGACTGCTCGCGATCACCTGGGCCGCGGCCTTGACCACGTAGCTGACGAAGCTGACCTTCGCGCCGGCGTCCTTGCGTGCCTGTTTGATCCGGGTCGCGTCGACGTCGGCCATCAGGT
This sequence comes from Actinocrinis sp., assembly GCF_035653575.1. Taxonomy (GTDB): domain Bacteria; phylum Actinomycetota; class Actinomycetes; order Streptomycetales; family Catenulisporaceae; genus Actinocrinis. The sequence goes on along the minus strand of NZ_DASRBQ010000034.1, from coordinate 9,136 downwards.
ATACGTGCGCGGTGCCGCGAGCGTCTTTCAGGAACGTATACGTCCCCTTACGTGCCGCCGGGAATGCGGCCACGCTCGTGGTCGTGGCCGTCGGCGTACCGGTGCTCATGCCGCGGCCGCCTGCGCGTCGTGCACGACCGCCGCCAACTCGCCGACCGTCTCGGCCTTGGTGAAGCGCTCGAAGTCGATCGAGCCGCCGGCTTCGCGCTCCAGGTAGACCAGGATGCGCAGGGCGTTGACGGAGTCCCAGCCCTCGATCTCGGCGAAGCGCCGCTCGGCGGTCAGCGCGGCGGGCTCGACGTCGAGCAGCTGGCCGACGACGTCCCGTACCAGCGCCTCGGCACTCGCCGTCGCGGAGGGCACGCTCTGAGAAGGCACAGTCTCAGAAGGCATTGTTGATCTCCTCTTCCCGGGTGACGCCGATCCAGCTGGGCAGCTCGGCGAGGTCTCGCAGGGTGTGTCGCAGCTGCGCCGGCCCCTGCTCGTCTGCGTGTTCGTCCACTGCTTCGCCCGCCGCCTCGACCCGCTCGAAGCCGAGCGCGGGGTAGAACCCGGCGAACTTCGCGTTCTTCGCCGTGGGGATGAAGGAGGCGCGCACCTCGCCGGCCCCGGCGGCCGCGGCCGCGCGCAGGATCAGCCCGACGACCGCGTCCTCGACGTTGCGGGAGAAGACCCGGCAGCTCATTACGAAGTTCTCGATCCGCCATGCTCCACCGCGGTCACCGTCGCCACCGCCATCGCCCTCGCCGCCGCCCTCGCGGGTCAGCGACCAGGCGGCGATCAGGCCGTTGTCACCGAAGCGGTCCTTGAGCCGGCCGCCGAAGAACGCCGCCTCGCCGCTCTCCGAGCGCCGCCGCACCTCCTCCTCGGTGTAGCGGATGCCGGTCAGGTTGAACTGGTTGGTCTTGCCGAACAGCTGCACGATCCGCGCCGCGTTGAACTCGCCGAGCCGCTCGACGGTCAGCTGGGAGTCGAGCCCAAGCAGGTACTCCTCCAGGCTCCCGGAGCCGCTCTGCAGTTCCTCCCGCTGCACCTGCGCGCGGTACATCTCGGTGCGTTTGAGGTCCTCGTCGGTGAGCGTCAGCAGGTTGAAATCGCCGCGGCGGGCGACGGTCGCGGCGTAGCCGGCCGGATCGTTCGGCAGTTCCACGGTGGTGACCTGCGGCAGCAGCTCGCGCATGAGCCCGCGCTCGACCGGGTTGTCGTCAACGAAGACCATTGAGTCGACGCCGATGTTCAACGCCGAAGCCAGCTGCCTGACGTTGCCCGGCTTCGGCTCCCAGTTCGCCCGGACCGCCACGAAGGACTCCGGGCGCAGCAGCATCTCCGGGTGGTTGGCGATCGCGTCCTGCGCGATGTCCTCGTCGTTCTTGGACGCGACGGCGAGCATCACGCCCTGCGCGGCCAGGTCGCGTCCGTACTTCTGCAGCTCCAGGTGCGCGGAGCCGGGGTATGCGCCGCCGATCTTCAGCGCGGCCGCGCCGTCGTCGCCGACGATCCCGCCCCACAGGGTGTTGTCGAGGTCGAAGACGAGGCACTTGGCCGCGCGGCCGAGCCCGGCGCGCACCACGCGGGCCAGTTCGGCGGCGTACTCACGCTGGAACTCCGCGCTGAATATGTGCCCTGCGACGTGACGCATCCGGTCGGTGGCGAACGTGTCGGCGACCCGGCACTGGATCGCGGCGGCCGAAAGCACGACCACGCCGGGCTTCTGCGCCGCCAGCCGCAGGATGCCCGCGTTCATCGCGTCCCAGGCGGCTTCCAGCCGGGCCTTGCGGCCGTAGTCGATGACGCTGTCGCGGCGCAGCGGGCTGAGCGGGATCGTGCTCAGCACGATCAGGCCGCCGAGCACCTGCCGGGCGGCGTCGGCCCACTCGCCGAGCCGGTCCGGGAAGGCGGCGCACCGCGCTTCCACCTCGTCGAGATCCAGCGGGTTGGCGACTTCCTCGTACACGGCCGTGTCGTCGAGCAGCAGGGCGCTGACACCGGGGGCGAGGTCGGCGAGGTTGGGCGCGCCGGCCCGGATCTCGAACTGCCACTGGTTGAATCCGGCCGCGCGGACCTGCGGCAGGATGCCGCCGGCCACCAGCGCGGCGGTCAGTTGGTGCGGCAGCGAGTCAAGGGTCGAACTGCCCAGCAACGCTATGTTCTGGGTCAGGAACGCGGCCTCGGCCGCCAACTGCTCGCGTTGCGCCACGCCGCCGAGCATCATCCCGGCCGCCTCGATGTCCAGCGGGTCACCGGCCGCGATCAATGCGTCGAGCAACTGCCGTACTCTGGCGTGTCGGCCGGTGAGCCCTTGCCGCTTGAGCGCTCGCAACTCGCTCAGTGGGCTGATGCTGTTGACCGCAGTCTGCGGGGCCTGACTCACATCGACGCTCATCCCACGCCCTCCCCCGCCAGGTAGCGCAGAGCGAGTCCGGCGATGATCCACTTCGAGGACTCGATCGTGATCCCGAGCACTCGCGCCGATTGCGCGCCGCGGGTCTTGAGCCCCTGCGCCGCCCGGTACAGCTGGATGAAGGGCAGCGCGTTGCCGTTGTTCCCGGTCTCCGCGACGCACGAGACGGCCTGCTCCTCGCGCACGCCGAGCCCCTCGCGGATCTTCTCCGCCATCGCGCCGTTCAGCTGCGGAGTAAGTACGTGGTCGACATCACCGACGTTCCAGCCGGTGGCCTCCTCCAGCTCCTTGAGAACCTGTGCGGACAGCTCCGGGACCCGCTGCTCAATGGCCTTGTAGTCCTCCTGGCCCATCGGCTCGCGGGCGGCCTTGCCGTCGGCCCCGGTGACGGTCGGCGCGCCGTCGGCCCCGTACCAGTGCACGACCTGGGCCGGCTTGAGCCCGCGCCCGACGGTCCGCAGCAGCACATGGTCTACGAGCAGGCCGGGGCCGTCGTCGTCGGCGTCGACCACGGCGGCCCCGGCGCCGTCGCCGAACAGCGCGAAGTTCGCCAGTTCGGCCGGGTTGACCCGCTTGACGTCGTAGTCGGCGGGCCACAGCTTGATCACGCTGTCCGCGCCGATCACCAGGCCGCGGCTCAGGCCGCCGGCCAGCAGCGCCCGCGCCGTGTAAAGGCCCTGCAGCGCGCCGGCGCAGCCCGAGGTCAGCTGGAAGGTCGGCAGGTCGTTGATGCCGAGCCGGTCGGCGACCACGTTGACGGTCGCGGGCATCAGCAGGTCCGGCGACCCGGTGGTCAGGATCAGGAAGTCCAGCGACTCGGCCGGCACCCCGGCCGCGGCCAGCGCCCGCCGGGCCGCCTCGGTGGCCAGGTCGCCGGTGTTCTTCGGGGTGCCGTCTGCGCTCGCGGGATCGCAGAAGAACCGGTGCCGGTTGCCGGTCATCCGGTCCAGCCACTTCTCATGCAGTCCGAAGCGCTCCGCGAGGTCCCGGTTCGTGACCGGCGCCCCCGGCAGCACCTCGCTCAGGCCGATGATTCTCACAGGGATCAGGTCCTTACTGGAGTCCACCTGCCCCGCACCCCGCGGGCCGGTGCAGACGGCGGCGGCGATCTACCGATGACCCCAAGCTAGGAACGCCCTCTTGCGCACGGCTAAACCGGGCGCGGCGCAGCGGATCAGGCCGCCGCGCCGCGAGCCGATCCGGCTCGCGAAGCCTTGGGAACTCTTCTGGCAGAGCCCTTACTGACCCCAGGCCAGCGCCAGGCTCTTGGAGCCCAGCGTCACCATGCCCAGCGCCGCGGCCCACCCCGGATGCCCCGCGGCGAGCAGCAGCGCGGCGCCCGCGGCGAACCAGAGCACTTCGAAGCCGGCCAGCCGCAGCCCGGTGAGCCGGTTCTTGGCCCGCGGCGCCGCGGCCAGGCCCCAGGCGAGCGCGAACGGCAGGGCGAGCAGGACGCCGACCGCGAGCCGCGCGGCGACCGGCGCGTGCAGGTGCCAGCCGAACGCGACCGCCGCGCCGAGCACGGCGAGTTCGATCACGAGCAGAACGAGCAGGTTGAACGCCTTGAGCGGGGCCATGGCCGGTTCCCTTCCGGGCGGCGGCGGGCGGTTGACGCGATCGGGCATTCCCGAGCCCCCGGCCAGCGAATCCCGCCGCGGACCCGGCCGGCGGCCCGCTTGGCCGCGCCTTGGTCGGCTCTTGACAGGGCGCTGAGAGTATCGGATCGCCAGACCCTTCGGACCCACCGGCCGCACTGATCACGGGGGTCCGCGCAGCGAAGGAGACGACGTGTCGACCGACATTCCCGCGAGGCAGTGGACTGACGCCGATTCCGCGCCGGGCACCGGCGGCGGCATCGCCACGGTCGCGCCTCCGCCCGTGCTGTCGCCCGAGACGTCCGCCGGTGCGAGCGCGAACGCGGACTCGGATGTGGATGTGGATGTGGATGTAAACCTGGGCGCGGGCACGAGCGCCGCGAGCGCGACGACGCCCGTCACCGGACACGGCCTCGCCCACCACCTGCTGCACCGTCCGAGCACCGCCGAGGGCCTGATGCTCGGCACGGTGGCGCCGGTGCCGCAGGACTTCACCCTCTCCGCCGCGCTGCCCGACGCGCATCCGCTGTTCAACGACGGGCCCGGCGCGTTCCACGACCCGAACTTCGCGCTCGAGGCGATGCGCCAGTCAGTGCTCTTCGTCGCACACCAGTACTTCCGGGTGCCGTCGCAGCGTCCTGTCGTGCTCGCCTCCAGCGAGGTCGCCATCACCGGCCTGGAGGCCTGGCGGCGCAACGGGCACACCGCGCACATCGCGGTCGACATGGCGCTGCACCCGGTCGACGTGGTCAACGGCGTGCCGCGTGGACTGCGCTGCGAGGCCGAACTGGCGATCGACGGCATGCGCTGCGGCACCGCGAAGGCGCGCACCGTCTTCCTGATGCCGAAGGTGTACCAGAACCACCGGGCGCGCGGACGGGCCGCGAGCCGCACCGAGAAGTTCGGCGTGTTCAGCGACGGACACGGCCACGACCACGCGCGGCCGCGGCCCGAAGCGGTCGGCCGCTCCGACCCGCACAACGTGGTCATCGGACTACCGAAGGCGCTGGACGACGGGACACTGCGCGTGCAGGTCATCCCCGACGCCGCGCATCCGGTCTTCACCGCGAACGCCACCGACCATGTTCCGTCGGTGGTGCTGCTCGAGGCGTCGCGGCAGGCGGCGTTCCTTGCCGCCGGGGAGCTGCACGGCTTCTCCGCCGCGACCTGCGTTTTGACGGAGTGGAACGCGCGGTTCCGCGGTTTCGCGGAGATCGATCTTCCGCTCCACTGCACCGTAGCCGCCGGCCCGCTCGGACGAGGGCCCGGCGGCCATCCCGCCTTCCCGGTCACGCTGACCTTCGCGCAAGGTTCCCGCGAGATCGCGACGGTGGGGGTCACGGTGCTGCAGGACTACTAACGGGGAAAGGCCCGGAAGGGAGGGCACCGACGTGAGGTTCCGCGTCCTGGGACCGGTCACCGTGGCACCGAGGACGCCGACCGCCGCGAAAGTGCGGGTGGTGCTGGCGGTACTGCTGGTGCGGGCGAACGAGACCGTATCCACCGAGAGCCTGATCGACGAGCTGTGGGACAACTCGCCGCCGCGTACGGCGGGAACCACGCTCCAGGTATACATCTCACAACTGCGCCGCATCCTGCTGGAGGGGGATCCAGCGGCCGGGGCGCGCGGGCGCCAGTTGCTCACCCTTCCACCGGGCTACTGCCTCCAGGTCGCGCAGGACGATCTCGACCTAACCAGGTTCGAGGCCTTACACCGCGCGGGCAAGGCCGCCTACGAGCGCGGCGATTTCGCCACCGCGTCCAGCCTGCTGCAAGAGGCGCTCGGGCTGTGGGGCGGCGTGGCGTTGTCCGGTATTCCGCACGGCTACACCCTCTCGGCCGCCGCCGTGCGCCTCGAAGAGCTGCGCATGACAGCACTCGAACAGCGCATCACCGCCGATCTGCGGCTGGGCAGGCACAAGGAGCTGACCGGCGAGCTGATGGCGCTGACCAGCGAGCACCCGCTGCGCGAGACGCTGCACGCGCACCTGATGGTGGCGCTGTTCCGCTCCGACCGGCAGTCGGACGCGCTCAAGACCTTCGCACGCATCCGCCGCTCGCTCGTCGACGAACTGGGCATCGAGCCGGGTCCCGGGCTGCGGCATCTGCACGAGCGGGTGCTGCGCAGCGATCCGAATCTGCTGTGGCGCGAGCCGGCCACCGTCGCAGCCCCCTCAATCACCCCGGTGGTGTGGCTGCCGCCGTCGCTGCCGGACTTCGTCGGCCGCGAGGAGTCGATCGCGACCGCGCTGCGGGCCTTCCCGGACCGCACCGGACGCGCCGCCGCGCCCATCCTGGTGCTCGGCGGCCGGGCCGGGGTCGGCAAGACCACCCTCGCCGTCGAGCTGGCCCGCCGCGCGGCCGACGTCTTCCCGCACGGCCGGATCTTCCTCCAGCTGCGCGGGCCGCAGGGGATGGCGCTTGAGCCCGACGAGGTGATCGCCCAGGTGCTGCACCGCTTGGAACAGGCCCCGAGCGCCGAAGGCGCCGCCGCCGCGCCGCCCTCCGCGGCCGGCGCGGTCAGCGAGCCGCCGGCCGACCGGCTCCAGCGGCTCACCCGGGGTCGCAGGATGCTTCTGATCCTGGACGACGTGGCCTCAGAGGAACAAGTCAGGCCTCTGCTCTCGGCGGTTCCCGGTGTGTTCGTGCTGATGACGACGCGCCGTACCCTCGCCGGGCTCGACGGGGCGCGGCACCTCGTGCTCGACGTGCTCAAGCCGAAGGAAGCGCAGCAACTGCTCGAGGAGATCGCCGGCTCGCGCATCACCGACGACCCGGAGTCGGCACTGGAGATCGCGCGGCTGTGCGGCTACCTGCCGCTCGGCCTGCGCGTCGCAGGGGCCGGACTCGCGGCCCGTCCGCACTGGACCGCGGCGGCGCTGGCGCAGCGCCTCGATGGCGAAGGCGCCGGGCTCGCCGAGCTGGTGGCCGGGGATCTTGACGTCCGCGCCAGCCTGCTCGTCGGTTACCGCGAGGCGGATCCGGCGCACCAGTGGGCCTTCCGGCTGCTGGCGCTCGCCCCGCTGCCCAGCTTCGCGCTGTGGAGCGCGGCCGCGCTGCTCAACGACACGTTGCCGCGCACGGAACGCATCGTCGATCAGCTCCTGCAGTCGTATCTGCTGGAGGTGCGGCAGTCAGCACGCGAATACCCGCTGCGCTACGGCTATCACAGGCTGCTGAGAGCGCTCGCACTGGAACTGCTGGACGGGGACGATCCGATCACGGTCACCGCTGCCGTGGAGCGGCTGTGCACCGCCTGTCTCGCCGTCGCCAGGCATGCCGACGCGATGCTCACTCCGGGCCGCGTGCCATATGAGGCACGGTACGGCACCGTCGTGTCCGACTCCTTCGAGAACGTCGCGCAGCTGGTCGGCGCGACGCCGGTGCACTGGTTCCAGGAGGAGGGGCCGGGGCTCGTCGACGCGGTGCGCCGCGCGCACGCCGCCGGACTGTGGCCGCTGACCTGGCAGCTGGCCGAGTGCCTGTCAGGGTACTTCGACGCGAAAGCGGATTGGCCGGACTGGTCCGAGACGCACGCGCTCGCCCTCGACGCGGCGCGGCGCGAACGCAACGCGCTGGCCGAGGCAGCGATCCTGCGCTCACTGGGCGATCTGGCCTGGCAGCAGCAGCGGGTGCGGCAGGCCGCGATGCACTACGAGGACGCGCGCTTGCTGTTCCTGGCCGCGCGCGACTACGGCGGCGCGGCGCGCTGCGTCATCGGCCTCGGAGACGTGCAGCTGAGCGAAGGCGATCCGCGGTCGGCCGTGAAGACCTACGCGGACGCGCTCGGCCAGTGCGCACAAGCCGGAGACGAGCGCGGGCGGGCGGACGCACTGCGCGGCCTTGCCGTGGTCGAACTGCAGTGTGGGCGCGCCGAGGAGTCGTTGCAGATCTTCGCCGCGTTCGCGGATGCGGCCGAACAGCTCGGCGACCGGCGCTGGATCCAGTTCGCGCACCGCACCCGGGCCTGGATCCTGGAGCGCGCCGTCGACTGGTCCGATCCGCGCGAACCGTGGTCGCCGCAAGCCGTCGAGGCGCGTCCCGGCATCTGGGTCGTCGGCTCCTTCGACGGCTGAGACACTCGGCGGTCTGCACCAAGCCGGACCAACCGAGCAAGTGCCGCTTTAGCCCCTAAATCCACTCTGCCCAAGGACTGTATGTAGCGAGAGGAGCGGGGAGTGAGCACGCGTATTCACACGGGGGTCTGCGTCGTCGGGGCCGGTCCCGCCGGACTGACGCTGGGCCTCGAACTGGCGAAGCTCGGCTGCGAGGTGGTCGTGCTCGAACAAAGCGGCCACTTCGAGCGCTCGTTTCGCGGTGAGGCGATCTCCCCGGACTCGGTGTGGATCCTCGACCGGCTCGGCATCTTCGACCGGGTCAAGGAGCACACCCTCCCGACCCGGCGGATGGAGGTCCGCGACGGCGGCAGCATCGTGCTCGCCACCGACTTCACGACTATCGGCTTCCCCTGCCCCTACCCCACCGAGCTGCCGCAGCCGCCGCTGCTGACCGCGCTCGCCGAGGATGCCTCTCGGCTGCCCTCGTTCACGCTGCTGCGCCGCACCACCGCCACCGAGCTGCTGCGCGACGAGACCGGCCGCGTCGTCGGCGCCTCCTGTCAGGGGCCTGACGGGCCGGTCGAGGTCCGCGCGGCGCTGACCGTGGCGGCGGACGGCCGGTTCAGCAAGGTCCGCGAGCTCGCCGGCATCGCCTACCAGAAGCTGCCGCTGGACCGCGACTTCATCTGGTTCAAAATTCCGCTGCCGTCCTCGTGGGATCCGCACACATACCGTGTCAGCCTCCTCGCCGGCCGTCACTGCGTCTTCATGCCCACGGTCCCGGACCAGATCCGCATCGGGTTCAACATCCCCAAGGGCGAACTCAAGGAACTGCGACGGCGGGGGATCGTCGCGCTGCACGAACGGATCGACGAGCTGGCGCCCGAGCTGTCCGAGGCGGTTCGCGAGCACGTCACGAGCTGGTCGGGCACGTCAATGCTCGACATCTTCACCACCGTCGTGCCGCGCTGGTCGATCCCCGGCCTGGTGCTGATCGGCGACGCGGCGCACACCCTCACCCCGATCCTCGGCCAGGGCGTCAATCACGCCCTGCTCGACGCCGTGACCCTCGCTCCCCTCGT
>NZ_DASRBQ010000033.1:0-4705 GCF_035653575.1 Actinocrinis sp. | reverse complement strand
GTTCCAGGTGCAGCAGGGCGCGCTCGCTGTCGCGTTGGCTGCTGACCGAGACGTACTCGCCGGCGGCCATGGCCAGCGCCCCGGCGAACAGGCCGGCGACGCCGACGGTCAGGATCGTAGTGCGCGAGGTGGTGGCCCCGGCGATGCCCACAGCCAGGCCGGCGAGGGAGACCACTCCGTCGTTGGCGCCGAGCACTGCGGCGCGCAGCCAGTTGAGGCGTATGGCCATGCCGTCGGCGTGTGCTTCGTCGTGGCTGGGCGCGCTGCGTACCGACTGGTGGCTCATGCTGTCACCGTAGATCGCGTCGGATCCGCAGGCATGGGGCCAAAGTCCCGACGTCAGGACCGGACGGGGCCGAACGTCACCAGCCGACGAAGGAGCGATCATCTAGGGCCGTTCGCGGAGCGCTCTGAGGGCGATCGGCCCCTGCGACGCGAGCGAGTCGTCGGGTACGGATGAAGGTAGCGGTTGTCGGACCTGCGTGCTGTCGGAGGAACGGGAGGTGCCACGATGGCGTGGTTCCTGGTCGTGATCGCCGGGTTCTTCGAGACCGCGTTCGCGATTTTGCTCAAGCAGAGCGAGACCTTTACCAGGCTGTGGCCGACCGTCGGGTTCGCCGCGTGCGCGCTGATCAGCTTCGGGTTGCTGACCTGGGCGCTGCGCGGGCTGGAGATCGGGCCGGCGTACGCGGTGTGGACCGGCCTGGGGACCGCGGGCACGGCCATCGTGGGCATGGCCATGCTCGGCGAGACAGTGTCCGTACTCAAGCTGGTGTCCATCAGCCTGGTGTTGTGCGGGATCGTCGGGCTGAACCTCTCCGGAGTCACCCCGTGATGCAGGGGGTCGTGGCTAGCGTCGTGCAATGATCGGAGGCAATCGGACCGCACGGTAAGGACGATCATGACCTCACTCGCATTGCCCCGGCAGTCATGCGCGATCACGGTGTTGGGCGGGCCGACGAGCGTGATCGATGTCGGCGGTCTGCGGATCATCACCGATCCGACCTTCGACGAGCCGGGCCCGCACGGATACCTCACCAAGACCGCCGGACCTGCGGTCGCGGAGGAGTCATTGGGGCCGGTAGATCTGGCTTTGATCAGTCACGACACGCATCCGGACAACCTCGACGACCGCGGCCGCGCCTTCGCGAAGACCGCCAAGGCCATCCTGGCCGGTCCACAGGCCGCCGCGCGCCTCGGTTCACCCGCGATCGCGGTCGCGCCGTGGAGCAGTCACGCGGTGGCTCGTGGGGATGGCGGCGGCGAGTTGACCGTGCTCGCGGTGCCTGCGGTGCACGGGCCCGAGGACGGTGAACGCGACGCCGAAGGCAACGTCAACTGTGAGGTCATCGGGTTCGTGCTGAGCGGGGACGGCCTGCCCACCATTTACGTCAGCGGCGACAACGCCTCGATCCGCACGGTGGCGGAGATTTCCCGCCGCGTGCCGCGCATCGACGTCGCCCTGCTGCACGCCGGGGCGGCGCGCGTCCCGCCGAAGTTCGACGGCCGACGGCTGTCCCTGGACGGCGCAAGCACCGCCGCGGCAGCCGCGATCCTCGGCGCGGACGTGGTGGTTCCCGCCCACTACGACGGCTGGGAGCACTTCTCCGAAGGCCTGGCAGAGGTGGAAGCAGCTTTCTACGACGCGGGCCTGACGCGCCTGCTCCAAGCGCCCGCGCATGGCACGTGGATCCAACTCGCCCGCTAAGCCGCCCGACCATCCGCGAGGAAGGACACGGCATGATGGCGCGGCACTCGGTGGCAAGGCACTACAATGGATGTAGCGGGAGCCAGTCGGCCTCGCGCCGCGATCTTTACACGCTCCCGTGACTGCCGGATATTCAGCGATGCAGTCGGCACCGGGTTATCTCACCGGTGTTTCTGTTGAGCTGCGGCTGTTTCCACGTTCGGAGTCTTCATGGCGGCTCGCCGCCCCATTCAAACCAGCGCCAAATCCACCGCGTCGACGGCCACGTTCGCCGAACTCGGCGTGCCCAAGACGCTCACCGACCTGCTCGCGGCGGCCGGGATCACCGTCCCGTTCCCGATCCAGGCCGCGACCCTGCCGGACTCGCTGGCCGGGCGCGACGTGCTCGGCCGTGGCCGCACCGGTTCCGGAAAGACCCTCGGTTTCCTGCTGCCGGTGCTCACCCGGCTCGCGACCGCGCCGCGCAAACGGCGCCCGAACCGGCCGCGCGCGGTGATCCTCGCGCCGACCCGGGAACTGGCCGTGCAGATCCACGAGGCCGCCAAGCCCCTGGCCGACGCGCTGGGCCTGCGCTCGGCCGTCATCTTCGGCGGGGTGTCCGCCCGTCCGCAGATCTCCGCGCTGCGCTCCGGCCTCGACCTGGTCATCGCGTGCCCGGGCCGACTGCTCGACCACCTCGAAGCCGGCCACGCGATCCTCGACGCGGTCGAGATCACCGTGCTGGACGAGGCCGACCACATGGCGGACCTCGGATTCCTGCCGACCGTCAAGCGTCTCCTGGACGCCACGCCCGCCAGTGCACAGCGACTGCTGTTCTCCGCCACCCTGGACCATGGCATCGACCAACTCGTGCGGCGCTACTTGAACGACCCGGTCACGCATTCGGTCGACTCACCGCACTCCGAGGTCCCGGACATGGACCACCACGTGCTGCACATCGAGGCGGAGCACCGGCTGCCGATCCTCATCGAGCTGGCCGCCGCCCCCGGGCGCACCATCGTGTTCACCCGCACCAAACACGGCGCGCGCAAGCTCGCCCGGCAGCTGGCCGCCGCCCGCGTGCCCGCCGTCGAGCTGCACGGCAACCTCGCGCAGAACGCCCGCACCCGCAACCTGGCCGCCTTCGCGCAAGGCGAGGCCACGACCCTGGTGGCCACCGACATCGCCGCGCGCGGCATCCACGTGGACGACGTCTCGCTCGTCGTGCACGCCGACCCTCCGGTCGAGCACAAGGCCTACCTGCACCGCTCCGGCCGCACCGCGCGGGCCGGCAACTCCGGCACCGTCATCACGCTGATGACCGACGCCCAGGTCGGCGAGGTGCGCCAGCTCACCAGGAAGGCCAAGATCGAGGCGACCACGACCCGTCTCGCTCCCGGTGACCCGCTGCTCGGCACGCTGGCACCGGGCGAGCGCAGCCTCGCCGCGCCCGATCGGATCGCCGCGCTGACCGGTGCGCCCGCGGATCCGAAACGGACGCGGCCAGCGGGCAGCGCACCCTCCGCCGGCAAGCCTCAGGCTCGGCGCCGGCGCGGTACCGGCGGCCGCGGCGGTGGCGGCAACGGCGGGTCCGCCAACGCGAACACCAGCGGCACCGCGCGCAAGCGTGCGGGCTCGGCCGGTGCCCCCAGTTCGGCGCGCTCCACTGGCGGAAAGCCGGTCCGCTCGTCGAGCTCCACACCTTCCAGCTCCGGGGGAGCGGCCAAGGCCTCGCAGCACTTCCGCGGCCGCGGCCGCTGACCCGCACCCGGGCGGATCTTGCGGCCTGCACGGCCTTGCCTCCGGACGCGGTCCTGTGAAGATGGGTGCGATGCAAGCTGATCGAGGACGAGGCCAAGGAGACGATGATCATCAAGGCCGCGCCGCCGGTGTCGAGGATCGGGTCGCACGTGGCGGTCGCGGGCGGGCTGGTGCGCAAGGGCTTGGCGGAGGCGGCCGAGGTGGGCGCCGAGGTGATCCAGATCTTCGTGGGCTCCCCGCGCGGGTGGGCGCCGCCGCGCATCGAACCCGGCGCCGCGCGCGAGTTTCGGGAGCGATGCGAGGCACTCGAACTGCCCGTGTTCGTGCACGCCGCATACCTGATCAACCTCGCGGCGCCGCAGGAGCGCACACTCGACTTGTCCGTCGAGGCACTGACCGCGACGCTGCACGCGGCCGGACTAGTCGGTGCGCGCGGCGTCGTGGTGCACGCAGGATCCTCGGTCGTCCCAGGGCACGAGGACGCCCTGCGACGTGTGCGCTCGTCGTTCAAGCGGGTGCTGGAGGGCTCGCCCGCGTCGGTGCGGCTGCTGCTGGAGCCGACGGCCGGCGGCGGCCGCTCGCTCGCCTCCACGCTCGAGTCCACGGCCGAATACCTCGACGCGGTCGACGACGTGCGCGTCGGCGTCTGCCTAGACACCTGCCACCTTCACGCCGCGGGCGAGGCGCTCGGCGAACCCGGACGGCTCGCCGCGGGCATCGCACAGCTGACCTCTGATATCGGCGCAGGGCGCATCGGCCTGGTGCACGTCAACGACAGCAAGGACGCCTGCGGATCACGCAGGGACCGGCATGAGAGCCTCGGCAGCGGGCAGCTCGGTGCACGCGCCTTCGAGGCGCTGTTCGCCGTGCCGGAACTAGCCGGGGTGCCGATGGTCGTCGAGACCCCGACCCACGCGCCTGACGTCGCCTTCCTCAATAGGGTCCGGGCGAGCCGACCGATGTCGGCGGCTGCGCGTCCGATGCCGTAGCGGTGGTGTGGCTGGGCGAGGTGCCGATGGCTTACGCGCGGCCTGGGCCTTTTCCGCGACCGACCGTGTTCCGCGACCGACCGTGTTCCGCGACCGACCGTGTTCCGCGACCGGCCGAGTTCCGCGCCGGCCTGGCCGGATCGGCCGGGCCGACGCCGGACGGAGATCAGTACGCGCGCGCGACGATCGCGAGGCTGTCCGGCGCGTCGTCGGAGTCGGGGACTGAGCCGTCGGGCAGGACCAGGCAGCGCACCGTGATCCCGTGCTC
>NZ_DASRBQ010000032.1:0-11756 GCF_035653575.1 Actinocrinis sp. | reverse complement strand
GGTCGGCCGCTACCTGTTCGACCGGCACGGCGGGAAGATCGTCTTCTACGGCAGATTCATCACCGGACTGCGCACCTACGCGGCATTCCTCGCCGGTCTGGTCCAGATGCGCCGGTCGAGATTCCTCGTCGCGAACGCCGCCGGCGGGCTGGTGTGGGCGCTGCTGGTCGGCTTCGGCGCCTACGGCCTCGGCAGCGCGGCGCGCAGCATGGGCAGCGCACTGACATACGTCGGCATAGGGGCCACCGTAGCCCTCTCTGTGGCGGTCGGCTTCGTGGTCAAGCGCCGGATGCGTGGCCTGGAAGAGCGTGCCGACGCGATCTACCCCGACGACCGCGGACAGTCCGCGTCCGCCGCCGCCCCCACCACCACCCCGGCTGACCTGGTCGGTGCGCCGTGACCGAAGGCAACTCCCGTCTCACCGCGCTCTCCGGCGTGGTGCTGCTCCTGTTGTTCGCCGCCGAAATCGTCACCGAGGTCCTCGGTGTGCGCAACGTGCTCACCGCGCACGTCGTCATTGGCTACCTGCTCGCCCCGCCGGTACTCGTCAAGGTCGGCAGCACCGGCTGGCGCATGTCCCGGTACTACCTCGGCGACCCGGACTACCGCCGACGCGGCGCCCCGCGTACGTTCCTGCGTGTCCTCGGCCCGATCATCGTCGTGCTCACGGTCGCGCTCATCGGCAGCGGCATCCTTTGCTACAACGGCCCGCACTCCGTGCACACCCTCGCGCTCAACGTGCACAAGGTGACCTTCTACCTGTGGCTTGTGGCCCTCGTGTGCCACGTCGTCCCGCACTTCCTGGAGTCCGTGAGCCTGGCCGCCGCCGACCTGCTGGGTCGCGCCGGCGTCCGAGTGCCCGGAGCGGCGGCGCGCCGCGTGCTCGTCGTTGGCGCGCTTGCTCTCGGCACGGTTCTCGCGATCACCCTCTCCGGCCACGCCGGAACCTGCTAGCCAACCGGCGAGAGCTGCGGACTGCCCGCCAGCGATGGTTAGGCGGCGTCGCAGCGGCGCGCGGTGCGTGCCGCTCAGCATCGCTGCTAACTCTCGGATGTGTCCCGTAACCATCGGCAGCGTGACGGGCGCTGGCTGGTGGTTTTCCAGCGCGAACAGCTATGGCCCGTGGCGCGGTGCGCTCCCAGATGGACGTCCGAGTGTGCCTGCGGGTGCGCGAGCGGCGCGATGTGGACCTGATTCTCGGTCAAGACATGCTCGCCGCCGGCTGGTCGGCGCACACGCTGGATGCGCCCGGCAAGTTCCTGCTCTGCGCCGAAGGACACGACCGACCGCGCCGAGCCCGTGCCTACCTCGTCACGGACGAGGACGTACGCGCCGAAGCGGCCCGCTGGGCACCGATCAGACCCGCACTCGACGACCTGTCCGCCGCAGCACTCGGCGCGGCGCACGACGACGCCGAGGACGTCCTCGGCGAGGTCGTGGACGCCGAGATAGTCGACGACTCGGCCGACCCTGATGCCGCGCTCTGGGCAGCGCTCCGTACCGTGCCCGACACGGGCGTATCCGTACCCGAACTCATGATGACCACCGGAATGGGCCGCACATGGATCTACGACCGACTCCAGAGCCACGCCGCCGCAGTACGCGCCGAGCAGGTCTCACGAGGCCGCTGGCGAGCCACCGACCCGCACCGCGAGCGGCCGGCGGCGTAATCGTCCGCGTCCGCGCGGACGTCCGTCACCTCGCGCGCGTCTGCGCAGTACAACGCGCGGACGGACGACGGACGGACGTTCGCGCGGACGACCGACCAAAGATCGAAAGGAGGTGCCAGCAACAAACACCAGTCACCACGAGCCGCTTGTCTACACGATCCCGGAAGCAGCAACAGCCTTACGTATCAGCAGGACGAAACTCTATGAACTCCTTGACTCAGGCGAGATCGAATCCATCCACATTGGCCGCAGCCGCAAGATCCCCGCCGATGCCTTGCGGACCTACATCGACAGACTCCGGGCGCGAGCCACGCGCCCGGCGGCATGAACTTCCGATCTTGAAAGGAGGGATAGATGACCAAACTCGGAGAGACACGGCAAGGCAACGGCCGCTCATCGATCTACTTCGCTAAGGACGGGTACTGGCACGGCCGGGTCGTCATGGGAGTCAAGGACGACGGCTCGGAAGATCGTCGACACGTCATGTACAAAGACCGGCAACGCGTCGTCGACGCGGTTGGGAAGCTCGAAAGGGCGCGCGACGCCGGAGCGGTCAAGAAGGCGGACCGACACGTGCCGACCGTGGCCGAGTGGATGCGCACTTGGCTCGACACCATCGCGCCGCGTACAGCGCAGCAGACGACCGTGGACGAGATCTATCGCCCGAAGGTCGAGCGGTGGATCATTCCCGGACTCGGGAAGCACCGGGTCGACCGGCTTCGACCGGAACACCTGGACAAGTTCTATCTGCGGCTCTCGCAGCAGGGTTTGTCCACGAAGACGGTGCTGATGATACATCAGCTCCTATCTCGCGCTCTGAAGATGGCAATGCGGCGAGAGGTCGTCGCGCGGAACGTCGCGACGCTCGTCGACGCGCCGCAGCACAGAGACAAGGAAATCGAGCCACTGACGGCCGCGGAGGCTCGCGCGATTCTCGACCTCGCGTCTGTCATGCCAAACGGCGCGCGCTGGTCGGTGGCGCTCGCGTTGGGACTGCGACAGTGCGAAGCACTCGGCATGCGCTGGGGCTGCATCGACCTCAAGGCAGGCACGGTGCGCGTCTTTCAGCTCAAGAGGGCGCGTTACCAACACGGCTGTGACGACCCGCATGCGTGCGGCGCACGATTCCACCGTGCACCTTGCAACGTGCCCTGTGATCGGCACAAGAAGCGCTGTCCGGTGTCTTGCCGGCCAGACTGCCGATTGCATGCGCAGCAGTGCCCGAAACGGCTCGGCGGCGAATGGGAGTTCCGCGAGCCGAAGGGCCGCAAGGCGCGCACAGTCGTCATTCCCGCACCGTTGATCAGGCTTCTGAAAGAGCAATGGCGAAAGCAGAAGAAGATCAAGGAAGTGGCGGGGGAGAGCTGGGACGAGTGGGACCTGTGCTTTCCGAACTCTCTCGGACGGCCCATGGAACCGCGCGACGACTGGGCGGCCTGGAAGTGGCTATGCAAAGCGGCAGGTGTCCGAGACGCGCGTCTACATGACGCGCGCCATACGGCGGCAACCCTGCTGCTTGAGCAGGGAGTAGATATCCGCGTCGTCCAAGAGATCCTTGGACACTCGACGCTCGCGGTAACGAAGCGGTACACGCACGTCACGAGTCGGCTCGCGAAGGACGCTGCGGAGCGCATGGCTCGCGCGCTCTGGGACGCTCCCGACGACGATGGCGAGTCCGATGAGGGCGAACTCTGAGGGGCCGTCGACCCTGATCGACGGCAATGGCAAAGAAACGGTAATTGAGACTAGAAGTGAGACTAGAGTCGATCTTGGACTCGTCCGTCTCTAGTGATTGAGTCTTTAGCCGCAGGTGAGAACCTGTGCCCGGAGCGGGGGTCGAACCCGCACGACCTCACGGTCCGGGAGGTTTAAGCTCCCTGCGTCTGCCATTCCGCCATCCGGGCGCTGCATAGCGCACGGGCACAGCGTAGCGGCTCGGGGCGGTGGTCCGAGGTCTGTTCTGATCAGGAGACGACCCGGCCGACCCGGTTCTTGGTGCATGGCGGAGCGCAAAAGGCGCACGGCGGGTACCCGCCTGGCTCGCCTGATGGAACTGCGTTTGCGCTTGGGCCTTACGCTGTTGCGCTCGTTGCGCCGCGCTACGCGAAGGCGCGGCTGGCGCGGCGGACGTCGTGCTCGTGGATGATCGCGGTGGCGAAGCCGTGCGAGATGTTGTACTCGGCGCGCAGCCAGTTCACGCGCTCGTCGAAGCGGAGAAGCGCCGGCCCGGCGTCGACCTCGTGGAACCAGTCGGTAAGGGCGCGGCCCGTGACTTCGGGCAGACGGGCGAGCAGGTTCCGGTGGGTCTGTTCCGAGTGGTGCAGCGACATTTGGCGTCTCCCGGGCGGTGCGACTGAATTGGAGGGTGGACGGGCCGATCTGGTGGGGCTCGGGCTGAGGATGAACCTGGCCTGTGCACTGTCTGCTTGGGACGCGCCCGGCGGTTGGTCGGGCCCATCGCCGGCTTCAGTTTTCCTCTGCCTGTGCGCCTCGCCGTGACCGGCGGTGACTGCGGGGACCTCGGTTGGAACGGAGGACGGCTACACGAGTTCACGGTGGCTGTCTGGCTGTACGGCTGTGGCGTAACCGCTCCGTGACTTTGACTTTGCCTGACGTAGGAGGGTCAGGCAAGCCCTGGGGGTGTAGTTCTTTTCTCGCGATTGTCGACTGATGTTGGACGACCGGTTGCTTGACTGCGACCCGGGGATGGCGCACGGTGGCGAACTGGAGGCTCGCGAGCGGAGCCCCTAGCCTGGATGGGTGATCGAAACCGGCCATCGCACCGATCCGCTGACTCAGGCGGTTGCATTCTTTGCTGCTACGTACCGCTCGCTGCCGCAGTCGAAACTCCTCGGGCTGCTTTCCGATGGACGTTCTCGCGCGCAGGCCGGGCACCGGTTCGCCGCGCTGCTCGCGGCTATGGGGCAAGGGGTCGAGGAGCGCACGTTCGCGAGCGTGCCGCAGTGGCGGGACCTGCCCTTCGACGGGCACTTCATCGTCGGCGACCAGATCGCGGTGACGGGGCACGATCTGGTCGCGGGGATGCGCGCGCTGGACGATCTGGACGTGCCGGTGTGGTCCGCGGACGGCACCCGGGTCGCGGCAGGCGAGGTGCTGGAGGAGGCGCTGCGGGCGGCGCGGGGACTACGGGAGTTGATTTAGGAGCCGGGAGGGGTGGGGAGCGGAGGGAGCCGGGAGGTCTAGCGCGCTGTATGGCGGCCCACGGATGGGCCGTCCGGCGGCGGGGAGGCTGGATGGTGGTGCGTGCGGGGCGGGGGAGTCGGGGGAGAGGTAGACCCGGCCGGGAGGGGGCGTGGTGAGCTGGCGCGCGGCCGGGTCGCACTCGTTTTGAGCGGTGAGCGGCGAGCGGGGCGTTGGGCCCCGCTCAGGTGACGATCAAGAGAGGCGTTCGAGGATGAGCGCCATGCCCTGTCCGCCGCCGACGCACATCGTCTCCAGGCCGAACTGCTTGTCGTGCCACTGAAGCGAGTTGATGAGCGTAGTGGTGATGCGCGCGCCGGTCATTCCAAAGGGGTGCCCGACCGCGATGGCTCCGCCGTTGACGTTCAGCCGGTCGATGTCGATGCCGAGATCGCGATAGGACGGGATCACCTGCGCCGCGAACGCCTCGTTGATCTCGACCAGGTCGATGTCGTTGATCGTCATGCCCGCCTTGGCGAGCGCCTTCTTCGAGGCCTCGACCGGGCCGAGGCCCATGATCTCCGGCGAGAGCGCGGTCAGGCCGGTGGAGACGATGCGGGCCAGCGGGGTGAGGCCCAGCTCGCTGGCCTTTCGGTCGCTCATGATGACCACGGCCGCAGCGCCGTCGTTGAGCGGACAGCAGTTGCCCGCGGTCACCGTGCCGTCGGGGCGGAAGACCGGCTTGAGCGCCTCGACGCCCTCCATGGTCACTCCAGGACGCGGACCGTCGTCCTTCGCCACGACCGTGCCGTCGGGCAGCGTGACCGGGACGATCTCACGCTGCCAGAAGCCGTCCGCGATCGCCTTCTCGGCGAGGTTCTGCGAGCGCACGCCGAACTCGTCTTGGTCGCGCCGGGTGACTCCCTTGATCTGCGCCAGGTTCTCGGCGGTCTGGCCCATCGCGATGTAGATGTCCGGGACGGCGCCCTCCTCGCGCGGGTCTGTCCACGTCGGCGCGCCGGCCTCGGCACGGGCTACGGTGCGGGCCTTGGCGTCGTTGAAGACCGGGTTCTCGGTGTCCGGCAGGGAGTCGGAGTTGCCGAGCACGAAGCTGGATACCGACTCGACGCCGGCGGAGATGAAGACGTCGCCCTCGCCCGAGCGGATCGCGTGCAGCGCCATCCGCGTGGTCTGGAGCGAGGAGGAGCAGTAGCGGGTGATGGTGGTGCCGGGCAGGAAGTCATAGCCGAGCAGCACCGACACGACGCGGCCCATGTTGAAGCCGGAGGCGCCGCCGGGCAGGCCGCAGCCGAGCATCAGGTCGTCGATGTCGTGCGGGTCCAGCTGCGGGACCTTGTCCAGCGCGGCGCGCACGGCGGTCACCGCGAGGTCGTCCGGTCGCACGTCCTTCAGCGAGCCTTTGAACGCGCGGCCGATCGGCGTACGCGCGGTGGCGACGATCACTGCCTCGGGCATGGGTAGCTCCTTCGTGCGACGT
Organism: Actinocrinis sp.; assembly: GCF_035653575.1. Lineage (GTDB taxonomy): Bacteria > Actinomycetota > Actinomycetes > Streptomycetales > Catenulisporaceae > Actinocrinis. The sequence continues at coordinate 5,447 of NZ_DASRBQ010000032.1, read as the reverse complement.
GCGGAACACAGACGTGCGGGACACAACTGCGGTGTCGTATCGGGGAAGACGCTACCGGATAAGTTACTGGCGGGTAAGGGCGTCCGGGGAGGACGCGGCGGACGCGTCTGCGGGGTGGCCCCGGAGCAGGGCTTAGGTAGCGGACGCCGGCGTCGACTCGGCGGCGGCCGAGCGGGTGATTTGCCAGACCGCGGCGGCCAGCGCGGGGAGGACGGCCGCGGCGGCCGTCGCGTAGCCCTCGGCGGAAGGGTGGAAGCGATCCGGGCCGAACAGTTCGGCGCGCGCCGCGAACTCGGGCCCGAGCAGCGCCCCGAGCGGGACCGAGCGGCCGCCGGCTTCGTGCACGGCGCGGGCCTGCAGCGCGGCGAGGCGGCGGCTCCAGCGGCGCGCCAGCCAGCGCAGCGGGACCTGGATCGGGCGGATCGTGCCGAGGTCGGGGCAGGTGCCGACGACCACCTGGCAGCCGACCGCGCGCAGCCGCCGCACGGCCTCGCCGAGGTTCGCGGCGGCCTCGGTGGGCGGCAGGCGGTGGGTCACGTCGTTCGCGCCGATCATGATCGCGGCGACCTGCGGCGCGTGCTCCGGACCATCGGCGAGCAGCGCGTCGACCTGTTCGGACAGCCGATCCGAACACGCACCGACGCGGGCGACGTTCGCCAGCAGCAGCGGCCGGCCCGCGTGCGCGGCGAGGGCGGCGGCGAGCAGCGCGCCAGGCGTCTGGTCCGCGCGTTCGACGCCATAGCCGGCTGCAGTCGAGTCGCCGAGTACGGCGAACCGCAGGGGGCGCGAGTCGAAGGGGGAGGTGAGGGAGGCGGACGTCGGGGAGGTGGGAGAAGGGGAATGCGTGGTGGCGTCGGAGGATGCGCAGGCGGGGGCGGAGGCGGGGGCGGGGTTGGAGTCGGAGGCAGGAGCCGTTGAGGTGATCGTGGGGGAGAGGGATGTCGCGTCGGGCTCAATGCTGGTGGTGCGTGCGACCAGATGGGCACCGAACAGGCCGTCCGCGCGCGGCGGAACGTCCACTGCCTGCCCGATCGCCCGGCGGGCCAGCTTGGCCTCCGCCATCACCAGGCCGATTGACGCACCGGTCAGCACGGTGAGCCCGCCCCCACCCACTGCCGCCGCGGCTACTACCCGTTTCGCGCTCAACGCCGCCATCGCTGTGGCCTCCTACCTCTGGCCTCTCGCCTACTGTTCTTCCCCCGTCGCGAAGATCCAAGTAAGCCGCAGAATAGGAATGTACCGGCTACCGCTGTCCAGATGGCGGATTTTCGCTCGCGTGCACCTAACCTGGTGGCAACAATCCGGCTTTTGATCACCGCCCACAAGGCGCTCCCGTCGAAAGGCTCCCGATGCATTACGTCGAGTCGGTCATCGACCTGGTCGGCAACACACCGCTGGTCAAGCTGAACTCGGTCACCCACGGTCTGGCCGCCACCGTCCTGGCCAAGATCGAGTACGTGAACCCCGGCGGCTCGGTCAAGGACCGGATCGCCCTGCGGATGATTGAAGCGGCCGAGGCTTCTGGCGAGCTAAAGGCGGGCGGCACGATCGTCGAGCCGACCAGTGGCAACACCGGCGTCGGGCTGGCCATGGTGGCGCAGCGCAAGGGGTACCGGTGCGTGTTCGTGTGCCCGGACAAGGTCTCCCAGGACAAGATCAACGTGCTGCGCGCGTACGGCGCCGAGGTGGTGGTCTGCCCGACCGCCGTCGCGCCGGAGCACCCGCAGTCGTACTACAACGTCTCTGACCGGCTGGTGCGCGAGATCCCGGACGCCTGGAAGCCGGACCAGTACTCCAATCCGAACAACCCGCTTTCGCACTATCACTTCACCGGCCCGGAGATCTGGGAGCAGACGAACGGCCGGATCAGCGCCTTCGTGGCGGGTATCGGCACCGGCGGCACGATCAGCGGGACGGGTCGCTTCCTGAAGGAGGCTTCAGGCGGCCGAGTCAAGATCATCGGAGCGGATCCGGAAGGCTCGGTCTACTCGGGTGGAAGCGGCCGGCCGTACCTGGTCGAGGGCGTGGGCGAGGACTTCTGGCCGGACTGCTACGACCGGACGGTCACGGACGAGGTCATCGCGGTCTCCGACAAGGACTCGTTTCAGATGACGCGGCGGCTTGCCCGTGAGGAGGGGCTGCTTGTCGGAGGGTCCTGCGGGATGGCTGTGGTCGCGGCGCTGCGGTACGCGCAGCGGTTGACGGCTGACGACGTGGTGGTTGTCATCCTGCCGGACTCCGGGCGCGGCTACCTTTCGAAGATCTTCAACGACGATTGGATGGCCGACTACGGCTTCCTGACGCCCGCGTCGCAGGAGGCGACCGTCGGCGACGTGCTCTCGCGGAAGGGCGAGACGCTGCCGGATCTGGTCCACATGCACCCGCACGAGACGGTCGGCCAGGCGGTCGAGACCTTGCGCGAGTACGGCGTGAGCCAGATGCCGCTGGTCAAGGAGGAACCGCCGGTCATGGCGGCGGAGATCGTCGGCTCGATCGTGGAGCGGGACCTGCTCGAGGCGCTGTTCAAGGGGCAGGCGCAGCTGAGCGATCCGCTGGAGGACCACAAGTCGGCGCCGCTGCCGCAGGTCGGCTCCGGCGAGCCGATCAGCGCCCTGATGTCGGCGTTGGAGAAGGCGGACGCCGCCGTGGTACTGATCGACGGCAAGCCACGCACGGTCGTCTCGCGGCAGGACCTGCTGGCGTTCCTGGCTGGAAGCTAGGCGAGGCGGAGCGGAATAGGAGAGGCGCGACGTGATCCCCGGTGGTCTAAGCGCGATCAGGCGTCGGGGATCACACCGCGTCCGGTCCGGACGATGAGCACGCTGCGATTCATGGCGACCCACCATGCCTCGAAGGCGTTGAGCGCGATCAGCAGGCCGACGAGGGCGGCGAGAGTGACGACGGTGGGCGCGAACGGACTCAGGCTCGCTAGCGCCGCCGCCAGCACCCCGCCAATCAGCCGGGCGACGCCCACGCCGCCGAACATCCGGGCCCTCGTGTAGCAGAAGGAGAGCACGTAAAGCGCGGTGCCGGTGGCGAGAAAGTACGCGTGTACGCCTGCCGGATGGTGCAGCGGGCTGCGCACAGCTTGGGCGAGCCCGGCGGCGATGAGGATCAGCCCGGTGACCATCGCGAGGTGGCCGTGGCTGAACACCGAGCGTACGAGCACTGATTGCATCCGCGCCTCGCGCAGCGCGTGCTCCAGAGCCGGAGCGGCGAAGTGGAAGTAGGTCCACCACAGGGCGCAGCACAGCACGAACGCGAGCACCAGCGCGGTCAACGAGCTCCAGCTCAAGCCCTGCCGAGATTCCTGCACGCCGACGCCGACCAACACCTCGCCGAGCGCGATGATGACGAAGAGGCCGAAGCGTTCCGGCAGATGCGAGGCGTCGAAGTGCAGGTCGTCGAGGCGTCGGCGCAGCAGGGTCGGCGTGGTCAGCTCGATCAGCGCGGCGGCCAGCCAGATCCAGGCGCGGGCCGGTAGCGGCGTGAACGAACCGATGACGATGAGTGGCGCGCTGATCATCGCAGAGACCAGGTACGGGTTGACCCGATCGTGGAAGAATCCGCGCCGCAGGATCGCCCACGCGAGCAGGGCCCTGATCCCGAGGTAGGCGAACGCGAAGACTGGTCCGCGTTGGCCGTACGCGTCGGGAACGCTGATCGACATGATGAACGCGCCGAGGCCGAGCGCGAAAACCTTCAGGTGCCGCTTGGTCGAGGTCAGCTCGACACCGTTGTAGAGGATTGACACGCCGACCCAGGCCCACCAGAACGGGACGAACAGCACCAGCGCCCGGCCGACGGCGACGGCCGACGCGGCGTTCTGCGCGGCCGAGGCCACCTGCGTCACAGCGAAGACGAAGACGAGGTCGAAGAACAGCTCGGCCCAGCTGACCCGCTGGCCGTGCGGGTTGATGATCGCGGAGGGGCGGTTGGCGGAGACGGGGGTGGAGGTGGAAGCGGAGCCGGAGGCGGAGGCGGAGGAACGCGGGTCCGGCGACGTCAGCGGCTCGATGCCACCGTCGAAGCGCGCCTCGGCCCGCTGACCGGACGGCGCCTTGCCCCGCGACTGCCGTACCTCGCTCACCTGCGCAGATTAACCGATGGGCGAGCGGCTGGGCAGCGAGTTATCGGGCGGCATCGGCAAGCGGAGTCGGTGCGACAGCGGTGGGTAAGGGTCCGTGCACGCATCGGTGGCTATTCCCTCGTTCCGTACTTGTCAGTAACCTGCGGCTGACATGCGCGCCAACCGGCGCACAGCAGGATTCAGGAGGGGGCAGGGGTGGATCATCGGCGATTCATCACGCTCACCGGCATACTCGCGGCCGCGGTCGCCATCGGCGGACCGGCCGCGGCCAGCACGGGTCCGGTCGGCCGGAGCTCGATCAGCTCCGCGACGGCCGGCGCCGCGTACAGCTCGTCCCACCGCGGCGGGGACTGGGGCCGGCACGACGAGAAGTTCGACTACTACCTCGCGCTCGGCGACTCGCTCGCAGCGGGCGTGCAGCCCAACGCGCAGGGCCAGAGCCTGCCGACGAACCAGGGCTACGCCATGGACCTCGCGGCGGCGTTGCACGACGACAACCGGCACCTGAGCTTCGTCGACCTCGGCTGTCCCGGCGAGACGACCACGTCGATGCTGAACGGCGGATGCCCGTTCCCGCACAGCTACAGCGACCAGACGGACGCCGCGGCGTCCTTCCTCGCGCAGCACAAGCACGCGCGAGTCCTGGTCACCATCGACATCGGCGCCAACAACGTGGACGGCTGCACGACCGCGTCCGGCATCGACACCTCTTGCGTCGTCGCCGGGCTGCAGACCGCGGCCACCGACCTGCCGAAGATCCTCGGCAAGCTGAAGGCGGCGGCCGGGCGGCACGTGCAGTTCGTGGCGATGAACTACTACGACCCGTTCCTCGCGGCCTGGCTCAGCGGCCCGGCCGGCCAGGCCGAGGCGACCGCCTCGGTGCAGCTGAGCGGGCAGCTGAACGGAGTCCTGGGCGCGGTGTACCAAGCGTTCGGCGTCAAGGTCGCCGACGTCTCGGCGCGCTTCAAGACGACGCAGTTCACCCCGCTCGTCCAGCTCACCCCGAGCCTCAAAGTGCCGCTGAACGTCGCGCGGATCTGCCAGTGGACGTGGATGTGCGCGCCGGCACCCGTCGGGCCCAACATCCACGCCAACAAGGCCGGCTACGAGGAGATCGCGGACACCTTCGAGGCGATAGTGGATCCGCGGTAGCCGCCGCATCTCTGCAGGCATTGGCCCGGTCCCGCGGCTAGCTGGGGCCGGGCCAATGCCATAGTGGAGGACGGTTGCCGGCTAGATCATGCCGCCAGCGGCTCTGATGCAGGCGCCCGTGGAACTTCAGGGTGTGGCCACCGGCCGTCTCACCGGCACGATGGTCAAAAGTTGTTCCAATCCGACGAAGTCGTCAGGGTTGGTC
>NZ_DASRBQ010000031.1:0-25221 GCF_035653575.1 Actinocrinis sp. | reverse complement strand
CGCCGCTCGTTCTCAGTGCTCTTCATCGCGTGTCCTCCCGTGCCGCCTTGCGTCCGGCGGCGTGTGCGCGCTCGACCAGGCCGAGCATGACAACCGTGGTCGTCGGCTCCCACTGGCCGAGCGAGGCGAGAATCAGCTGGTCGAAGGTGCCGGCGCGCACGCCGAGGCGGTGCAGGGTGCCCAGCAGCGCGCGCACCTGGGCGCGGCGCATGTCGCTCTCACCCGCGGCCGCCGCGCGGGCGTGGAGGGCGTCCACGTCCGCGCGGGCCTGCGCCTCGGTGCCGTACGGGCCGTGCACAGCGGGCTTGCTCACCGCTGGGCCTCGATCGCGGCCAGCGCCTCGGCGTCGGCGGCCAGGTGGATGAGGCCGGCGACGACGCCGCACAGCGCCTCGGCGGCCTCACGGGCCTTGCTGGGGGTCAGCTCCAGCACCTCGGAGCCGAGGCGCAGGGTCAGCAGGAACTGGCGGCCACCGGGCGCGCCGAGCATCGCGATCTCGGTCTCGGCCTCGATCTGGTCCATGCCCGGCGTGCCGATGGTGGTCACGGTCGGCTCGGACAGCGCGAACTCGCCGGGCGCATCGGTGGCGAGCAGCTGCGCGTAGCGGGCCTCGACCTCGGCCAGCTGGGCGGCGCTGAAGCGGGGGGAGTGCTGCTCGGTGCGTCCGGTCTCGGCGGCCTGGGGCTCGCAGGTGACGGCGGACGGGTCGAGCGGAAGAATGGCGGACATGGTCCACGCCCTTCGCGAGAGGGTTGGGATCTAGGCCCTCATCAGCGCGCCAACGCCGGTGGGGGCCGCTGTTTTCAGCGGATCCCTAACAGCGTCTCAAGCGATCATTGGTACTCGCCATCGCCTTCGCAGTTCTGCGCGCGACCGGAGCCATCCGTCAGACGAAGCTGCACGACGCGGTCTTTCTCGCGGAACTGGGCCTGGACGGTCGCGTGAAGCCGATCCGCGGTGTGCTCCCGTGCGTCATCGCGGCGGCCCGCGCCGGACATGGGCCGGTCTTCGTCGCCGAGGCGAATGCAGCTGAGGCCGCCCAAGTGACCGGCGTTGAGGTGACCGGGCTGCGGTCACTGCGACAACTAGTCGCTCTCGCCAACGGCGAGCCCATACCCGGTGAGCCGCCCGGACTCGTTCCGGCCAGTGCGCAGGACCTGCCGAGCGACGGCCCTCCGATCGAGGAGCCGCAGTTCGAACCCGATCTCTCCGAGGTCGTCGGGCAGTACGAGGCGCGCAAGGCCCTCGAACTGAGCGCAGCCGGCGGTCACCACCTTTTCCTCTGCGGTACGCCGGGCGCCGGGAAGACGATGCTCGCTAAGCGGCTCCCCGGGATTCTGCCGCCGCTCGACAACGAGGCCGCGCTTGAGGTCTCCGCGATCCACTCGCTCAGCGGCACGCTTCCACCCGACAGACCGCTGATCACCCGGCCGCCGTTCTGCACGATCCACCACTCCGCGACGGTCGCCTCAATGGTCGGCGGCGGCTCCGGAACCGTGCGCCCCGGTGCGGTGAGCCGTGCGCACCGCGGCGTGCTCTTCCTCGATGAGATGCCGGAGTTCAGCCGTACCGCATTGGACGCGCTCCGCGAGCCCATCGAGTCGGGCGAGGTTGCCATCGCACGAGCCAGCGGCATCGCGCGGTTTCCGGCGAGCTTCTTGCTCGTCGGCGCGGCGAATCCGTGTCCCTGCGGACGTGCTGGCAGTGCGCTCGCGGCCTGCACGTGCGCGCCGCGGCAACGGATCGCTTACCTCTCGCGCATCTCCGGACCGCTGCTCGACCGCATCGATCTGCGCGTCGACGTCACTCCGGTCGGTCCCGGCGAGCTGCTTGATGCGGCCAGCGGAGGTCAAGGCGGCGAAAGCACGGCCGTCGTCGCGCAGCGGGTAGCGGAGGCGAGGGAGCGTGCGGTGCGCCGACTCGCGGACACGCCATGGCAGTGCAACGCACAGGTGCCCGGCCAGGTGCTGCGGAACCGCTGGCCGCTAGCCATCGATGCCCTCGCCACCGCGGAGCGAGCACTACGCGCGGGCACGCTCAGCGCGCGCGGGCTCGACCGGGTAATCCGCGTCGCGTGGACAGTGGCGGATCTCGCTGGCGCGGATCGGCCGGACCGCGTTGCCGTCGATACGGCGCTCGGTTTCCGCCTCGGCTCCATCGCGCTCGCCTCCGGGTGCTGATCATGTCTGTCACTCAAGATCTCGTCTCGCCGCGCAGTGCGCCGTCCGAATCGGCCGTCGAAGCCGACCGACTCGCTCGGCTCGCGCTCAACCACGCCGTCGAGCCGGCCGACCCGCAGATCGGCCGCCTGCTTGAACTTCACTCTCCGGTGGAAGTGCTAGCAGCGATCCGCACGGATCAGCTGCCCGACCTCGATCCCGACCCGAGTCGCCACGATCGGCTGGCTGACCGCTCCACCGGCCTGCGGCTCAGACTCGAACCCGGACGAGTCGAGGCCGGTATCGCTGCCGCCGACGCGGTCTTCGCCCGGTTTGTGACGCCATCCGACAGCGATTGGCCGGTGCGGCTGGACGATCTGGGTCAGCAACGCCCGATCGGCATCTGGGCCATCGGCTCTTGGGGCGACCAGTCTTACGAGCACCCGAATCCGGCCTCCGGGCATGACAGCGACCAGGTACAGACCCAGCACCAGGACCAGGGGCGCAACTCATCACCGACTGACGCTGAGCGAAGCGCGCCCTTGCCGACTGCCGAGATGCTGTCGATCGTCGGGGCGCGCGCTTGCACCGGTTACGGCTCGTACGTCGCGGGGGCGCTCGGTGCGGATTTGGCATCAGCTGGAATGACCGTGGTTTCCGGGGCAGCTCTCGGCATCGACGCTGCGGCGCACAGGGGAGCGCTCGCGGTCGGCGGCCCGACCATCGCGGTGCTTGCCTGCGGAATCGACCGGGCCTATCCGCGTGCCCACGAAGCGCTGCTGCGTGCGATTGCCGAGCACGGAGCCGTGCTCTCCGAACTCCCTCCCGGCGCCGCGCCAACCCGATTCAGGTTCTTGCATCGCAACCGCATCATCGCCGCACTCGGCGTCGGCACTGTAGTGGTCGAGGCGGCGCACCGCAGCGGCTCACTAGTTACCGCACGGCTAGCGGCAGAACTCGGACGGGTCGTGATGGCAGTGCCCGGACCGGTGACCTCCGATCAGTCCGCGGGCGCGCACGAGCTGGTCCGCGACGGCGCCACGCTCGTCACGCAGGCGTCACAGGTTCGCGAAGCCTGTGCGAGCCTGACCGCGGCCTCCCGTGAGTTGTGTGGTCCGGGAGCGGCGACTGCGATCCCAGGCCAGCGAATTCGAACCGCGCGCCGGGCGCCTACGCAATCGGTCCGGCCCGCCGAGCCCGCAGATCCGATCGAAGAGTTGCTGCTCGAAGCGCTACCGAGTGCGACCGCGGACGCCGGCGCTGACGTCTTCGCGCTCGCTCGCGCCACAGGCGTCGGCCCTGATGCCGTGTTCGCCGCGCTGGGCAGACTCGCGGCCTGCGGTCGTGCAGTCAAGGCGGGTGGGGGCTGGATGCTGTCGATCAAACGCTGATGTCAGGGCAGCCGTGGTCAGGTCGTCGTAAGGCCGGCGCAGTTGGCTAAACGCCGACGTCAGGAGGGCTGCGCGCGCGTCTCCCAGTGGTGACCGCTTGATCTAGCGCTCTGTGCCTGAAGCACATCCCGGCGTGCCTCACCTGATCGAGCGGGCTCGCATGCGGTTACCGTGGAGATCGTTGCGGTTACGCTACGCTCGGCTTGCGGCCGAGGCTGTGCTTCCGCAGGATCGCCGGCTTGAGAAGGATCGCGTGGTTGAGTGGATCAAGGCGAGTGATGCCCAGGAACAGCCAGGTCCATGAGACCGTCTTCGACGAGTCCGACGCGGCCGCCAGACCGCCGGCAGCCCTTGATGCCCTGTGGGCTGAGTTCAAGGCCACCGGTGACCAGCGGCTACGCGAGCGGCTGATCCTGCATTACTCACCGCTGGTCAAGTACGTCGCGGGACGAGTCTCGGTCGGCCTGTCCGGCACCGTGGATCAGGCGGACTTCGTCTCCTACGGCATCTTCGGCCTGATCGACGCGATCGAGCGCTTCGAGCCGGACCGCTCGATCAAGTTCGAGACCTACGCGATCAACCGCATTCGCGGCGCGATCATCGACGAGCTGCGCGCACTCGACTGGATCCCTCGCTCGCTGCGGCAGAAGGCCCGCGAGATCGAGCAGGCCTCAGTGCGGCTTGAGCACCGGCTCGGCCGCACACCCACCGAGCGGCAGATCGCCGACGAGATGGGTATCACCCTCGCCGAGCTGCACCACATCTTCTCGCGCCTCTCGCTCGTCAATGTGCTGGCTCTCGACGAGGTTCTGACCCTGTCGACCGGCGACGGCGACCGGCTCAGTCTGGTGGAGACACTTGAGGACCTGAGCGCGGACGACCCGGTTGAGACCTACGAGAACCGCGAGACGCGCCATCTGCTCGCGCGCGCCGTCAACACGCTGCCCGACCGCGAGAAGACCGTGGTGACCCTCTACTACTTCGAGGGCATGACGCTCGCGGAGATCGGCGGGGTGCTCGGCGTCACCGAGAGCCGGGTCTGCCAGATCCACGCCAAGGCAGTGCTGACGCTGCGCACACGGCTGGCCGAATTGCGTTAACACTCCCGGGCTCGACGCGCCCGCGGACGGCGGATCGTTCCCGCGTCCGAGTGTTCGAACGTCCGACCATTCACGAACCGCGCGCAACGGCCTCCGGCGAAGGACCGGCTCGACTAGTCTGGAGTCGTGCCCAGGATCAAGGCTCCGACCGTCGCCGAGCATCGCACAATGCAGCGCACGGCACTCCTGGACGCGGCCAGGGATCTGCTCGCCGACGGCGGGATGGCCGCGCTCACCTTCGCCGCCCTGGCCGAGCGGGCCGGGTTGGCGCGCTCCTCGGTATACGAGTACTTCAAGTCTCGGGCCGACGTCGTGGAGGCACTGGCCGTCGAGGATTTCCCGGCCGCGGTCGCCGACATCAGAGGCGTGATGTTGGCGCAGCCGACGCCGGAACGGCAGATCGCGGCCTATGTGCGACGCCAGCTGGAGCTGGTGGCGCAGCCTGGTCACCGCGGCCTGCTCGCCCTCTCCGTACTCGAACTCGATGGGCCCGCCAGGGAGCGGATCCGCGCGGCGCACGGCATGCTCGTCGATCTGGTGGTAGGTGCGCTGCGGCGACTTGGGCACCCGGACCCACGCGCAACGGCGGCGGTTCTGCAAGGCGCGGTAGACGGCGCGGCCAAGCGCATCGACGCCGGAGCCGACCCCGCCGCCTTGATCGAGAGCGCGCTGACACTCGTACTGTTCGGCGTCCGAGGACAACGCCGCGCACGATAGCCGTTCACTACAGCACAGGTTTGAGGCTGTTCGCAGAGTTATCCACAACTTGCCCGGAAAGTCGGATTCCGGTGGCGCGTGTGTTCGAAACTGGACACATGAAGATCCTTATGTTGTTCGCCCTCATGCTCTCCAGTGCTTCAGCGGGTTTATTTTCGTCGAGCGCCCGCGCCGCCACCCCATCGCCACAGCCGCGCACCAGCTCGGTCTGGCGATGGCCGTTGGTCGGAAGCGGCGGCTCCCCGCCACGGGTAGTGCGACCGTTCAAGCCTCCAGCGCTGCGCTGGTTGAGCGGGCATCGGGGCGTGGATCTTGCCGCGTCCGACGCCACGCAGGTTCTCGCCGCCGGGCCGGGAACCGTCTCCTTCGCCGGCACCCTGTTCGGGCAGGGCGTCGTAGTCGTCTCACACGGCCTGCTGCGCACAAGCTACGAACCGGTGACGCCCTCGGTGCACGTAGGTGATGTAGTGACCGCTGGCGCACCGATCGGCACCTTAGATCCCGGGCACTGCGCGAGCGCGCCTTGTCTGCATTGGGGCCTGCTCACCGGCCACGGACACGGTGTGCGCTACTACGATCCGCTGCTGCTCCTCGGCTTTGCGCACCTTCGACTCGAACCCGTTCGGCCACCACCCGGATAACTGACCGGCGGGGCTGCGCGGAGCAGGTAAACTTGGCTCGCGGTCCGCTATAGCGGATCGACTTCGCGTGTCCGGAAACGGGACGCCCGCCGGTTCGCCAGAACCAGCGGTCGCCCGACGCGACAGCCATCCGGTCCCCTGTACCCGCCTCCCGCGGCGCAGGTGGCACGGCGGTCCGTCCGGACACCAGGAGCGCGGCCGACCCGGCCGCGCGCGAGAACCGGACGAGATCGAGGAGGACACGGCCATGGCCGTCGTCACCATGCGCCAGCTCCTGGAGAGCGGCGTGCACTTCGGGCACCAGACCCGGCGCTGGAACCCGAAGATGAAGCGCTACATCTTCACCGAGCGCAACGGCATCTACATCATCGACCTGCAGCAGTCGCTGTCGTACATCGACCGCGCCTACGAGTTCATCAAGGCGACGGTCGCGCACGGCGGCACGGTCCTGTTCGTCGGCACCAAGAAGCAGGCCCAAGAGGCCGTCTCCGAGCAGGCGACCCGAGTCGGCATGCCCTACGTCAACCAGCGTTGGCTCGGCGGCATGCTCACCAACTTCTCCACCGTGCACAAGCGGCTTCAGCGCCTCAAGGAGCTGGAGGAGATCGACTTCGACGACGTGGCCGGCTCCGGCATGACGAAGAAGGAACTGCTGGTCCTGCGCCGCGAGAAGGACAAGCTCGAGCGCACCCTCGGCGGCATTCGGGACATGCAGAAGGTCCCGTCCGCGGTGTGGATCGTGGACACCAAGAAGGAGCACATCGCCGTCGGCGAGGCGCGCAAGCTGCGCATCCCGGTGGTGGCGATCCTGGACACCAACTGCGACCCGGATGAGGTCGACTACAAGATCCCCGGCAACGACGACGCGATCCGCTCGGTCGCGCTGCTCACCCGGGTGGTCGCCGACGCCGTGGCCGAGGGCCTGATCGCCCGGTCCGGCGCCGCCGCGGCCGCCAGCGATGGCGCCGCGACCACCGAGGTCGGCTCCGGCGAGCCGCTCGCGGCCTGGGAGCAGGAGCTGCTGGCCGGCGAGAACGCCGGGCAGGCTCCGACTGCCCAGACCGAGGCCCCGGCCGCGCGGGCTGAGACCCCGGCCGAGGCCACTCCGGCTGCCGACGCTGCTCCGGCGGTCGAGTCGGCTGCGGCCCCGGCCGCCGAGGACGGCGACGCCGCGGACGCCGCTCAGGCGTGAGCAAGTCCGGTCCGGCTGCCAGGCCGGACCGCCTGGCCGCAGGCTGAGCGATCCGATCGATCCGCCGAGGTCCCGCGCCCTGCCACCGATGCCGGTCGGCCCCAAGCCGACTGGCGGTGGTGGGAAGCGGGACCAGGCGGCAGGTCTCGAGCGGATTCGCGAAGCCGCGCCAAGCGCACCGGAATGGCAGCCGATGCCGCTGGAGCGCCGCCTGGGCTGACCGTGGTTCATTGTCGGTTCGCCGATCTGCAGCCACATGGCAACCGTCGGCTCCCAGTCGGTCCGCGAAACTGGCGGTCGGCGGTCGGTCCGCGAAACTGGCGGTCGGCGGTCGGCCCGCCGGTCCGGCAAGCCAGCGGTGCGCGGCTGGTCCGCCAACCGGCGGCCCGTAGCTGGCCCGGCAAACCGGTGGCCGCAGCGTCCGCCGAACCGCCGGTCAGCAGCCGATCCGTAGTCCGCCGGCAAGCTGGCGGTCCGCAACCGGTCCGCCAACTGGCAGTCGACAGCGAGTCCGCCAAACCGGCGGCGTTGGAGCCGGGAGCGCCGTCGACAGACGGGTACGCGGGAATGCCGCGTTAACGCGCGCTGTTCCACGGCGCGCCGAAGAACCAGCGTCCGAAACCAGACCACCACACAACAACCAGCCCGCGGCGGACCGCCGACCCAGGCGGCCAGGCGCGGGCGTCGACCGAGGGACAAGCAGCATGGCGAACTACACCACCGCCGACGTCAAGCGGCTGCGCGAGCTGACCGCCGCGGGGATGATGGACTGCAAGAAGGCGCTGGAGGAGACCGACGGCGACTTCGACAAGGCCGTCGAGTACCTGCGCGTCAAGGGCCTCAAGGGCGTCACCAAGCGCGAGGGCCGCTCGGCCAGCAACGGCCTGGTCACCGCCCAGATCGCGGACGACAACAGCAAGGGCACCCTGCTCGAGCTGAACTGCGAGACCGACTTCGTCGCAAAGGGCGAGCGGTTCCAGCAGGTCGCCGCCGAGCTGCTGGCGCACGCCGCGGCCACCGGCCCGGCCGAGGTGCCGGCGCTGCTCGCCTCCACCTTCCCGTCCAGCGGCAAGACCGTGCAGGAGTTCGTCGACGAGGCGAACGCCACCCTCGGCGAGAAGATCGAGCTGCGCCGCTTCGCCTCCTTCGAGGGCGGCTACGTCGCCGCTTACCTGCACAAGACCTCGCCCGACCTGCCCGCGCAGGTCGGCGTGCTGGTGCAGCTGGACAAGCCGAGCGCCGAGACCGCCAAGGACGTCGCGCAGCACATCGCCGCCTTTGCGCCGAAGTACCTGAGCCGCGAGCAGGTCCCGGCCGAGGTCGTCGAGAACGAGCGGCGCCTGGCCGAGGAGACCTCCCGCGAGGAGGGCAAGCCCGAGGCCGCCTTGCCGAAGATCGTCGAGGGCCGGGTCAACGGCTTCTTCAAGGAGAACGTCGTGCTGGAGCAGGCGTTCGCCAAGGACCCGAAGAAGACCGTGCAGCAGGTGTTGAACGAGGCCGGCGTCACGCTCCAGGCGTTCGCGCGCTTCCGCGTCGGCGCTTGATCCGACGCGTGACGTTTGGCGTCTGACGCTTCGTCCGGTGCGCGGATTCGCGCCGTGGCCCGTCGAACGGCCACGGCGCGCCGCCGCCGCACCGGACTGCACGCGGACGGTTCGTCGGTACCGCACCATACGATGCGGCTGATCGGTAGGGTCGTGCGCCGACATGCCCCACAGTGAGCAAGAGGAGGCCGCAGTCGTGGCTGGTATCCAGCAAGAGACCGACCCGGCTGCGGCCTTCGCCGCGCATCCGGGGGAGCGCGGCCGGTACAGCCGGGTCGTGCTGAAGCTGTCCGGCGAGGTGTTCGGCGGCGGGAAGGTGGGCGTCGACCCGGACGTCGTGCAGTCCATCGCCCGGGAGATCGCGCAGGCGATCCGGCAGACCGGCACCCAAGTCGCGATCGTGGTCGGGGGAGGCAACTTCTTCCGCGGCGCCGAACTGAAGAACCGCGGCATGGAGCAGGCCCGCGGCGACTACATGGGCATGCTGGGCACAGTGATGAACTGCCTGGCGCTTCAAGACTTCTTGGAGAAGCAGGGCGTCGATACCCGAGTGCAGACCGCCATCACCATGGCCCAGGTCGCCGAGCCCTACATTCCCCGCAAGGCGATCCGGCATCTGGAAAAGGGCCGAGTGGTCATTTTCGGTGCTGGCGCCGGTATGCCGTATTTCACCACCGACACGACCGCCGCCCAGCGTGCGCTGGAGATCGGCGCCGAGGTGGTGCTGATGGCGAAGCAGGGCGTCGACGGCATCTACGACGCCGACCCGAAGTCGAACCCGGACGCGGTCAGGTTCGACACGATGACGCACCGTGAGCTGCTCAATCGCGGGTTGAAGGTCGCGGACTCCACCGCGGTCTCCCTGTGCATGGACAACGGCATGCCGATCGTGGTGTTCGGGCTCTTCGATGGAAACATCGCCCGCGCGGTGTCCGGCGCGAAGATCGGTACGCTGGTCAGCCGTGAAGACGGCGCGGTTGCGCAGTAGTTTGTCTCACTGAGACGTCCTGGCGGAAACAAGGAGCCGTGAAGTGATCGACGAGACCCTCCTCGAGGCCGAGGAAAAGATGGACAAGGCCGTGTCGGTGGCCAAGGAGGACTTCGCAGGCATCCGCACCGGCCGGGCCACCCCCGGCATGTTCAGCAAGATCCACGTGGACTACTACGGCACGCCGACGCCGGTGACCCAGCTCGCCTCGATTCAGGCGCCCGAGGCGCGCATGGCTGTGATCACGCCGTACGACAAGAGCTCGCTGGCCGCGGTCGAGAAGGCGATCCGTGACTCGGACCTGGGAGTGAACCCGACCAACGACGGCAACGTCATCCGGGTGGTCTTCCCGCAGCTGACCGAGGAGCGGCGTAAGGAGTACATCAAGGTGGCCCGCAGCAAGGCCGAGGACGCCAAGGTGTCGGTGCGAAACATCCGCCGGCACGCGAAGGAAGCCATCGACAAGCTGATCAAGGACGGCGAGGTCGGCGAGGACGAG
Organism: Actinocrinis sp.; assembly: GCF_035653575.1. Lineage (GTDB taxonomy): Bacteria > Actinomycetota > Actinomycetes > Streptomycetales > Catenulisporaceae > Actinocrinis. The sequence goes on along the minus strand of NZ_DASRBQ010000031.1, from coordinate 14,990 downwards.
GGCAAGCGCGCGGAGAAGGAGCTCGACGGCTTCACCGCGAAGCACACCGGACAGATCGACGAGGCGCTCAAGCACAAGGAAAACGAGCTGCTGGAGGTCTGAGCCGGAGTCGGCCGGCCAGCGGAGCAGGAGTTGGCCGGTCGGCCGTGCCGGAGTCGGCCGGCCAGCCGAGCCGAAGCCGGCCTGCCAAACTCACCGCGCGATTGGTGGCGGCAGGGGTGGAGCGGCCGAGGCTGGATGACCGGCGATGGGACCGACCGGCTAGGCGGCGTGGTACGGCTGGCGCGCGTGCAGGCATGCGCCGCGACGCCGAGCCACGCCGAGATCGCTGGTGATGCGAGGACCGTGCCTGTGCGGGTGTCCGTTGGGCGGTTCGGGGTCGTGAGCGGATGCCGTGCCGTCGGTGCGTACGTGGCGAGACGTGAGATGGTGGCGGCGATGCGAACTTCTTCTCGCGTCTTTTTACGCTGCGGAGGCCCGGAGCGTTTGTCTGATCGTGCGGCTGCGTTCACCATGAGACTGTGTTCGTCGTGCGGAGGGGCGCTCCGGCTTCGTTCCGCGTGAAACGCTGTCGGTGGGCAGGCCGCGACCGGGCGATCGGGGCCGCCGCGCCCCCGTCGGCCTCGATCCGGTACCGTCGTCCGCTGACAAGAGGATCGCAGTCCGGGGAAAGGCCGCGCAGATGACCAGCGCCGTGAAGCGGAGGGAGCAGCCCGTGGCGCCTCCCGGCCGGCCGAGCCGCGCCGGGCGAAACCTTCCCGCGGCGATCGGAGTCGGGCTGCTCCTCGGCGCCGCGATCGTCTCCTCGCTGCTGCTGTTCAAGCCCGCCTTCCTCGCCATCGTCGCCGCAGCCGCCATGCTCGGCGTGCGGGAGCTTTCGACCGCCTTTCAGGAGCGCGGCATAAGGTTCCCGATCCTGCCGGTCGCCGTGGGCGGCTTGGGCATGCTCGTGGTGGCCTACTACCGCGGCGAGGGCGCGCTGGCCGCCGCGCTGGCGCTGACCACCGTGGCCGTCGTCGTGTGGCGGCTGACCGAGCCGGCCGAGGGGTATCTGCGCGACGCGAGCGCTGGCGTATTCGCCGCCGTTTACGTGCCGTTCCTCGCCGGATTCGCCCTGCTGATGACTGCTGCCGACCACGGGGCGCAGCGCGTGCTGGTGTTCCTCATCCTGGTGGTCTGCAACGACACCGGCGGCTACGCGACCGGGGTGCTGGCCGGGCGCCATCCGATGGCTCCATCGATCTCGCCGAAGAAGTCCTGGGAAGGGCTTGTCGGGTCTGTCGTCACCGCTGGGGCCGCGGGCGCGATAACGATGGTCACGATGCTGCAGGGACAGGCCTGGCAGGGGGCGGTGACCGGCGTCGCCGTGGTAGCCAGCGCGACGCTCGGCGACCTGTGCGAGTCGATGATCAAGCGCGACCTCGGCATCAAGGACATGGGCAATCTGCTGCCCGGACACGGCGGCATCATGGACCGGCTGGATTCGCTGCTGCCTACGGCGCCGGTGGCGTGGCTGCTGTTGTCGCTCTTTGTGCCGGTGAAGTAGCCGCCTCGCCGCTAGCGGCCGAACGAGTGGACGGAGGTGATAGTCCGTCCATGGGACAATGGGCAGATCATGAGCACGCAGGATCTGCCCGCCCCCACGAGCACGCCGCCCGCCAGCACGCGCCTCGAACCCGGCCAACTCCTCTTCGAGGCGCCGCGCCGGGGCAAGCCGCCGCGCCACCTGGCCGATCTCACCCTGGCCGAGCGCAAGGACGCGGTGACCAAGTCGGGGCTGCCGGGATTCCGCGCCGCGCAGCTGTCCAAGCACTACTTCGGTCGGCTGGTCGACGACCCCGCCGAGTGGACCGACGTGCCGGCGGCCCAGCGCGAGACCCTGTATGCCGCGCTGTTCCCCCGCTTGATGACCTCGGTGCGTGAGATCACCTGTGACAGCGGCACGACCCGCAAGACGCTGTGGCGGATGCACGACGGCGCGCTGGTCGAGTCCGTGCTCATGCGCTATCCGGACCGGGTGACCATGTGCGTCTCCTCGCAGGCCGGGTGCGGTATGAACTGCCCCTTCTGCGCCACCGGCCAGGCCGGGCTGACCCGCAACCTGTCGACGGCGGAGATCGTCGAGCAGGTCGTCGCGGGCGCGCGGGAACTGGCCCGCGGCGAGGTGCCGGGTGGGCCGGGCCGAGTCGCCAATGTCGTGTTCATGGGCATGGGGGAGCCGCTCGCGAACTACAACGCGGTCATCGGTGCGGTGCGCCGGCTTACTGACCCTGTGCCGGATGGCCTCGGGCTGTCGCAGCGTCACATCACCGTCTCCACGGTCGGACTCGTCCCAGCGATCGAGAAACTGACCGCCGAGCAGCTGAACGTGACCCTCGCGGTCTCGCTGCACGCCCCCGACGACGACCTGCGTGACGAGCTGGTCCCGGTCAACACGCGCTGGCGGGTCGGCGAGGTACTCGGCGCGGCCTGGGATTACGCGCACACCACCAAGCGCCGCGTGTCGATCGAGTACGCGCTGATCCGCGACATCAACGACCAGGTCTGGCGCGCCGACCTGCTGGGCAAGCGGCTGCGCGGCAAGTTGGCGCACGTGAACCTCATCCCGCTTAACCCGACGCCGGGCTCGAAGTGGACCGCGTCGCGTCCCGAGGATGAGGACGCGTTCGTGCGCACGCTCGAGGCGTACGGAGTGCCGGTGACGGTGCGCGACACCCGCGGCCGCGAGATCGACGGGGCGTGTGGGCAGCTGGCGGCCGTAGAGGCGTAAAGCTGTGAGGGTTGTCGGCAGTGGCCGCTATCTTGATCGGGTGACCAGGGTGTGGCGGGGCCGGGAGCTATGAGCAAGATCAAGCACATCGTCTGGGACTGGAACGGCACGCTCTTCGACGACCAGGATCTCGTCCTGGCGGCGACGAACGCCTCGCTGGCCGCGATCGGCGTGGACCGGCACATCACCAACGACCGCTACAAGGAGCTCTACCAGCGGCCGATGGAGGACTTCTACGCCGCGCTCATCGGGTTCCCGGTGGCGGCGGCGCAATGGCCGGTGCTCGATGCCGCGTTCGCCGAGTACTACCTCTCGCGGGTGCGTGAGTGCGGCCTGAGCGAGGACGCGCTGGCCGCGATGGATGCTTGGTCGCCGCGTTCGCAGTCGCTGCTGTCCATGTTCGGCCACGAGGATCTGCTGCGGCTGACCCGGGATCTTGAGTTGCACGGCCGTTTCCACCGGATCGACGGCCGCCCTGCCGAGCTCGACTTCGGGCCGAAGGCCAAGTACCTCGTCAAGCACCTGGAGCATCTGCGCGCTCAGGACCCGGAGCTGACCCCGGATCAGGTCGCCCTGATCGGCGACTGCGCTGACGACGCCTACGCGGCCTTCCACGTCGGCGCGCAGGCCGTGTTGTACACCGGCGGTTCCTCCAGCCGCTCCGTGCTGGAGAAGGTCGGTGTGCCTGTGGTGGACACGCTCAGCGAGGCGGTCACGCTGCTGGCCGAAAGCGGGGTTAGCGGGCCCGGCGCAGCCCAGTAAGCCAGCGCTCGGCCTTCGCGCGCGCGCCCTGACGCCAGCCCTCGGGCAGCGGATTGAGCCGGGTCAGGTCCACGCGCTGCCACACCGGAGAACTGGCCGTCAGCGCTCCGGCCACCGCGAGCGCCGCCGTTTGCAGGACCGCGACCAGCCAGGTCAGCGCCCCCGCACCGAACATCCCGTGCAGCGGCGCCCGAGGCGACAGCAGGTCGCCGATCGGAGCGTGCAGCAGCGTGATGCTGACCGAGCCGGCGAGCGCGCCCGCCCCGGCGAACAGCGCGAGGCGGCCGGTCGCGATCAGCCACGCGGTGCGGTGCTCGGCTCCCGCCTGCCGCAAGCCCCGGGCGGTGGACCGCCGCAGCTCGCGCTGAGCCGAGGCGGACCAGATGAGCGCGGCGGCGCCGGGCAGCGCGCAGCAGAGAAGTCCGATCAGCGTACTGGCGGTGAGGCGGCGGGCCGGGGCGATCAGCATCACCGTGATCGGCGGCGCCACCAGCGCGGCTGACCAGGCGACCCGCCACGCGGCAGCCCGCACGCCGCGGTCGAGCGGCACGGCGAGCCGCAGCGTCAGCCGCGCCCTGAACCAGGCCGGCTCGCGTGGTTGGAAGAAGGTGTCGACTGTGGCCGCAACGCCGCCGTCAGTCGCGGAGCCGCTGCGGGCGAGCCGATATTCGGATAAGTCGCCGCTCATCTGCTGACCTTCGCCGGGCTCGTGAGCGATTGCGAAGTTGCGTGTGCGCGGTGCGGTACATCGCCAGGCTTCGCAGCAGGCACGACCGCTATCGGTACCGGTTCGGCGTGTGTACGTCCGCCGACGAGGTGCACCGTCCGCTCGCACCGCGCAGCAGTGTCCGCGTCCCGAGTGAACACGACCACGGCCGTGCCATGCGAGCGAGCGACTGAACGCAGGATCCGACTTGCGGTGCTGATGCTCTCGTCCGACAAGCCGACGAACGGCTCGTCGGCGAACAACACCAGCGGATCGTTCACCATCGCCCGGGCCAGAGCCGCGCGCCGCAGCACCTCGGACGGCAGTTCGCCGGGCCGCTGGTCGGCCGCGTCCGCGATCTCGAAGCGCGCGAGCCAGGTCAGTGCCCGTTGCGTCGCCTCACGCTCGCCCACCGCGGCGAAACGCAGCGGCAGCGCGGCGAACTGTCCCAGCGTCAGCTCGGGAAAGAACACCGGATCCTGGTGCACCAATCCGTAGTGCCGCAGCCGGAACGCGCGCCGCTGCTCCGCGGCCAGCAGATGGAACGGCTTGCCGTTGGTCCACACGGTCCCCGCGGACGGCGCCGTCTCACCGCACAGGCAGGCCTTGAGCGCGGACTTCCCGGCGCCCTGCGGGCCGAGGACCGCTACCGTCTCCCCCTCGCCGACCGCCAGGCCGACCTGGTTCAGGACCGACCCGTCGGCTGGGAACACCAGGCCGCGGGCGTCCAGTACCGGATTGTCGGAAGGAAGGCTCACGCGCCTACTCTCCCCGACCCGGCGGGGCCGATGGCGGCAACCCGCGCCGATTCATCCAATCTGACGAGTCGTCGGGTGTTGATTGAGCCCATCTGCGCAGCTGTTCGGATGAATCGACGTTTACGCCGGCTGATTCGGTACCAGGTCCCCTTCAGCAGCCGCACTCAGTGGCCGATGAAGGGCCCGAACAACGCCGCGCGGCGCGAGGGACGCCCGGTACGCGCCTCCTCCGCGTCGGCACTGCTCATGACGCGCAACCCGAGGTTCGTGCCAAGCCAGCGCAGCGGTTCGGCCTCCCACTGCCGCGAGCGGTGGCCGACCCAGGGCAGCCAGGTCAGGTCCGTGGCGACGCCGTGCTCGCCGCGGAGCAGATCGGCGAGGGTGCGCCCGGCCAGATTCGACGCGCCGACGCCGTCGCCCACGTAGCCACCGGCCCAGGCCAGCTTCCGGGCGCGATCGATGCCTACCGACGCGAACCAGTCCCGTGGCACGCCCAGTACTCCGCCCCAGGTGCGCGTTACCGCAACATCCCGCAGCACCGGGAAGAGCTCACCGAGCACGCGCTTCAGCTCCGCGTGCACCTGCGGCTCGCGCTCGTACTCCGGCCTGATCGACGAACCGAAGTGATAGGGCGCACCGCGACCACCGAACGCGAACCGGCCGTCCACCGTGCGCTGTCCGTAGATGATCAGGTGCCGGTAGTCGGCGAACGTCTGACGCTGCGCCAGCCCGATCTGCTCCCACGTCTCCGCAGGTAGCGGCTCGGTGACCAACATCAGCGAGTACACCGGCGCGAAGGTCCGCTTGAAGCCGCGAATGCTCGGCGTGTAACCCTCGGTCGCGCGCACGACGGTTTCTGCGCGAACCGTTCCGAGCGTCGTCGTCACCACGCCGTCGCGGATCGCCGTGACCGGTGTCTGCTCGTAGATCGGCACGCCCAGCCGCTCTACGACCTCGGCGAGGCCGCGCACGAGCCGCGCCGGGTGGATCGCGGCGCAATGCGGCGTGTACGTGCCGCCGAGCACACCGGTCGCGTTCGCGTGCTGCTGCGCCTCCAGCGGGGTCAGCAGCTGCAAATCCGCTTCGCCGAACCCGAATTCCCGGCTCTCGGAGACCTCCTCCCGCGCCCGCTCCAGCTGCACCGCGCTGCGGGCGAGCACGACCGTACCGCCCTTGGCGTAGTGGCAGTCGATGCCCTCGGCGGCGACGACGCGACCGACCTCGTCGACGGTCTCGTTCAGCGCCCGCTGCAACGCGATGGCCGCCTCGCGTGACCGAGCCACCTTCGCGACCTTCGTCAGGCTCGACGGGAAGATGGCCGAGCACCAGCCGCCGTTGCGTCCCGACGCGCCGAAGCCCGCGTAGTTGGCCTCCAGCACGGCGATGCGCGCGGAGGGCTCGGCCTTCTTCAGGTAGTAAGCCGTCCACAGACCGGTGTAACCGGCCCCGACGATCGCGACGTCCACCGCCGTATCAGCGGGCAGCGACGGCCGCGGCTTGATCGGCTCCGGCAGCGAGTCGTGCCAGAAGGACGGCGTCGCCGGTGCCGATAAGCCGGGAGTCGGGGCCGGCGCCGGCGTCAGAGCCGGGTCCATGCCTCGGTGAGCACCGTGCGCAGGATCTGCTCGATCTCGTCGAAGGTGCCCTGGTCCGAGACCAGCGGCGGGGACAGCTGCACGACCGGGTCGCCGCGGTCGTCGGCCCGGCAGTACAGGCCGTTCTCGAACAGCGCCTTGGACAGGTAGCCGTAGAGCACCCGCTCGCACTCCTCGTCGGTCAGCGTCTCCTTGGTCGCCTTGTCCTTGACCAGCTCGATGCCGTAGAAGAAGCCGTTGCCGCGCACGTCGCCCACGATCGGCAGGTCGTGCAGGCGCTGCAGGGTGGAGAGGAACGCGCCCTCGCTGTCCAGCACGTGCTGGGTCAGGCCCTCGCGCTCGAAGATGTCCAGGTTCGCCAGCGCCACGGCCGCGGAGACCGGGTGCCCGCCGAAGGTGTAGCCGTGCAGGAAGGTGTTGTCGGCCTCGTAGAAGGGCGCCGCCAGCCGGTCCGAGATGATGCAGGCGCCGATCGGGGAGTAGCCGGAGGTCATGCCCTTCGCGCAGGTGATCATGTCCGGTACGTAGCCGAACTTGTCGCAGGCGAACATGGTGCCCAGCCGGCCGAAGGCGCAGATCACCTCGTCGGAGACGAGCAGCACGTCGTACTTGTCGCAGATCTCGCGCACCCGCTGGAAGTATCCGGGCGGCGGCGGGAAGCAGCCTCCCGCGTTCTGCACCGGCTCGAGCACGACCGCGGCCACCGTGTCGGGACCCTCGAACAGGATCTGCTGCTCGATCCGGTCCGCCGCCCAGCGGCCGAACGCCTCCGGGTCCTCGCCGAGCGCCTCGATGCCGGAGATCTCGGCGGCGCGGTAGAAGTTCGTGTTCGGCACCTTGTGCGCGCCGGGCACCAGCGGCTCGAACGGCGCCTTAAGCGCGGGCAGGCCGGTGATCGACAGCGCGCCCTGCGGGGTGCCGTGGTACGCGATCGCGCGGGAGATGACCTTGTACTTGGTGGGCTTGCCGGTCAGCTTGAAGTACTGCTTGGCCAGCTTCCACGCGGTCTCCACGGCCTCGCCGCCGCCGGTGGTGAAGAAGACCTTGTTCAGGTCGCCCGGGGCGTAGCCGGCCAGCCGCTCGGCCAGCTCCACCGCCTTGGGGTGCGCGTAGGACCAGATCGGGAAGAAGGCCAGGTCCTGCGCCTGCTTGTACGCGGCCTCAGCCAGCTCGGTGCGGCCGTGCCCGGCCTGCACGACGAACAGCCCGGCCAGGCCGTCGAGGTAGCGGCGGCCTTCGGAGTCGTAGATGTAGACGCCTTCACCGCGCACGATCGTCGGGACCGGCGCGTCCTTGTACGAGGACATGCGGGTGAAGTGCATCCACAGATGGTCGTAGGCTGCGGACTGGCTGGTGCTCATCTCGTTCCCCAGGTGTATGTCTGTTTATGCAGCTTGAGGTAGACGAAGCTCTCGGTGCTGCGCACTTGCGGGATGGCCCGGATGCCCTTGTTGATGATCTCCAGCAGCTGGTCGTCGTCCTCGGCCACCACCTCGACCAGCAGGTCGAAGGAGCCGGCGGTGGCCACCACGTACGAGACCTCGGGCATCGCGGTCAGCGCCTCGGCCACCGGATCGAGATCACCCTCGCACCGGATGCCGATCATCGCCTCCCGGTTGAAGCCGACGGTCAGCGGATCGGTCACCGCGACGATCTGGATGACCCCGGACTCCTGGAGCTTCTGCACCCGCTGGCGCACCGCCGCCTCGGACAGGCCCACGGCCTTGCCTATGGTGGCGTACGCCCGGCGTCCGTCCTGCTGGAGCTGCTCGATGATGGCTTTCGAAAGGTCGTCGAGCGCCGCCTGCTGGGCGCGGCGCCGGCGCGGGGCGTCGGCTCGGGCGCCCGGATGGCCGCTCGCCGCGGGCTCGTGGCTCCTCGGGTCGTGGCTCTCCGGGTCGTGTCCGCTCGGCACCTTGTTCATCATGGGTGCAGATCCCGTCGCTTGGCAAGCCTCAACCAATGGAATTCGTGTTTCAGGGCGCTCTTCGTCACTGATTCCCTCGCCTTTCCAGTTTTCAAGTATCGCCCGGCGGCGCGGATCGGGCTAGGCTGGCCGCAGGTGGGTTCTTGCCCCCTCGTCCCCACAAGGATCACCGAGGAGAGTCCGCAATGGAGCCGCGCGTGCTTCGCAACATCGTCGGCGGGAAGCCGGTCGACACGGCCGAAGGGCGAACCAGTCCGATCATCGACCCGGTCACCGAGGAGGTGATCGCGCACGCGCCGCTGTCCGGCCCCGCGGACGTCGACGCGGCGCTGAAGGTCGCCGCGGAGGCGTTCCGCCAGTGGCGGCGGGTGACCCCCGCCGAGCGGCAGAAGGCGCTGCTCAAGCTGGCCGACGCGGTCGAGGCGCGGGCGTCCGAGTTCGCCGCCGTCGAGTCGCAGAACACCGGCAAGCCGCTGGGCCTGACCGAGGGTGAGGAACTGGTCCCGGTCGTGGATCAGCTGCGCTTCTTCGCCGGCGCGGCGCGGCTGCTCGAGGGCCGGGCGACCAGCGAGTACCTGGCCGACCACACCTCCACCATCCGCCGCGAGCCGGTCGGGGTCTGCGCGCAGGTGACGCCGTGGAACTACCCGCTGCTCATGGCGGTCTGGAAGATCGCCCCGGCGATCGCGGCGGGCAACACGGTGGTCCTCAAGCCCTCCGACACCACGCCGATGTCCACGCTGCTGCTGGCCGAGGTCGCGCAGGAGTTCCTGCCGCCGGGCGTCTTCAACGTGGTGTGCGGCGACCGTGACACCGGCCGCGCGCTGGTCGAGCACCCGATCCCGGCGATGGCCTCGATCACCGGCTCGGTCCGGGCCGGCATCGAGGTGGCGCAGACCGCGGCCACCGACCTCAAGCGGGTGCACCTGGAGCTCGGCGGCAAGGCGCCGGTCATCGTCTTCGAAGACGCCGACATCCCGGCCGCGGTCGAGGGCATCTCGGTGGCCGGATACTTCAACGCCGGCCAGGACTGCACCGCCGCCACGCGGGTGCTGGTGCACGAGTCGATCCACGACGAGTTCGTCAGGGCGCTCACGGAGGCGGCCGCCGGCACCAAGACCGGACTGCCCGACGACGAGGACGTGCTCTACGGTCCGCTCAACAACGCCAACCAGCTGGCGCGGGTGCACGGCTTCATCGAGCGGCTGCCGCAGCACGCGACGCTGCACACCGGCGGCCACCGGGTCGGCGACCGCGGGTACTTCTACGCGCCGACGGTGGTCTCCGGGCTCAACCAGGACGACGAGATCATCCAGGACGAGGTCTTCGGCCCGGTGATCACGGTGCAGAAGTTCGGCAGCGAGGAAGAGGCCCTCGAATACGCCAACGGCGTCCAGTACGGCCTGGCCTCCTCGGTGTGGACCAAGGACCACGCCAGGGCGCTGCGCTGCTCCCGCGACCTGGACTTCGGCTGTGTGTGGATCAACACGCACATTCCGCTGGTGGCGGAGATGCCGCACGGCGGCTTCGGCCACTCGGGCTACGGTAAAGACCTGTCGATGTATGGGTTCGAAGACTACACGCGCGTCAAGCACGTCATGTCCAACATCGGCTGAAATTCCCGCACGACGCGTTCCGCCGGGCCCCCGCCGCGAAGGCTGCGGGCCCGGCGGGAAGCTCCCCGAACCCGCCGCGGCCCGTGATCTATGCTGTCGCGATGAATGATCATCAGAAAAGTGCGCCGGACGCGGCCTGGGAACAGCGGGCCGCGCAGGCGTGGGCCTCGATCGATGCGCATCCCGAAGAAGACTTCCGCGCGCTGATCGACGGCCTCGTCGCCGAGCTGCCAGACGGCAGCGCGGTCGGCCTCTTCGAGCGCGCGGCCGCATTCGACTCGACCGGCCACTCGGACCTGGCCGTTCCGCTCTACCGGCAGGCCCTCGACCAGGGGCTGACCGGGGAGCGCCGGCGCCGCGCGGTGATCCAGATGGCCAGTTCGCTGCGCAACCTCGGCCGCGTCGAGGAGAGCGTCAAGCTGCTGACCGAGGAGATGGAAGCGGGCTCGGACCACCTCGACGACGCGGTCCGCGGATTCCTCGCCCTCGCGCTGGCCGATGTCGGCCGCGAGCGGGAGGCCCTGTCCCTCGCCCTGCGCGCGCTGGCCCCGCACCTGCCGCGCTATCAGCGCTCGCTCGGCAACTACGCGCGCCTCCTCGTCGAACCGGACGACGAAGAGGAGTAAGGGCCCGGCCGCTTGGCCCGCGCTCAGTTCGACCAGATGCCGGCGGAGTACAGGAACGCCGCGACGAGGGCGACCGGTGCGCAGAGCCACACATAGGCGTTCCCGATCCACGCTCGGCGTTCTGCGGCGCGGGCGAACAGCAGATAGAGCGGGAAGCAGAGCAGCAGCCCGCGATCGGCCGCCTGCTGCATGTTGACGAACACCATGCTGGCGAGCACCAGCGCGCAATAGGTCGCCTCGGGCCACTCGCGCCGCGCCAGCAGCACGAGGACGAGCACGGCCGCCGCGATCGTGCACACCAGCTCCAGCTGGAAGGACCACGCGTAGGCGCCCGATCCGTCGCCGTACTCGTACGCGCCGCGCCAGGTGTTGCGCAGCGCGATCCAGGGCCAGTCCATCCACAGGTTCCAGCCCTTGCGGTTGGCCTCCTGCCAGGCGCTCCAACTGCCGGTCGCGCGGCGCAGATACAGCAGGTACATGAACGGCCCGACGAGGGCGGCCGCCGCGATCAGGGCCGAGCTCAGGCGGCGGCCCCGCTCGGCGCGCAGGAGCGCGAACAGGACCAGCGCCTGGATCAGGGCGAGGCCGTCGATCCTGGTCAGGCCGGAGAGCCCGGCCAGCAGCGAGGCGATGGGCCAGTCGCCGCGCTGCGCCGCGTACCAGGCTCCGATCGCGAAGGCCAGGAACAGCGACTCGCTGTAGGGAACGGAGAGGAAGACCGCGGCCGGAGCGGTGAACAGGAACAACGCGGCCCGGTTGCTGCCCGCCATCCGATTGAGCAGCACCGCGGCGACGCACCCCGCGACGAGGGAGAGCAGCAGCGCCGAGTCGAGCCAGTTGCGCACGAACAGGTGCACCGCGGCGAGCAGGAGCGGGTAGCCGGGCAGAAACGCCGCGTTGTTCGGGACGGAGGCGCCGGAGAACAGGCCGTGCTGCGCGTAGTTGACGTAGAGGTTCGCGTCCCATTGCTGGTAGCCGCGGGTCAGCGGGAGGTGGCTGTTGTTCGCCCCCTGGATCCACGCGGAGCAGTACACGACGATCGCGAGCGCCGCGTGCGCGCCGAGCACCACGCCGATCGCGGCCCGGTCGGTGCGGCTGAGCCGATCCAGGCGGGTCCACCGCAGGAGACGAGCCGGCCAGTGCGGCGCGCCGCCTGACGCGTCCGCGGCGGCTCCGGTCGCGACCTCAGCCTCGGTCCCGACGGCGCTCGGCGATGCCGTCTCGATCGCTGCGGCCTGCCCCCGCGCAACCACGGTCGGCTGCGCCTCCTCGGGAGGCGGCGCGATGGAGCGGTCGAGCATGACTTCCTCCCCGTACGGCTCACAACCTGAGCGCAGCGTAGAGATCAGAGGGCGGATTAGTCACGGCCAGTGGCCGAAACCGCCCTTTCAGGCAGCATCCGCTCAGGTGGCCGCGCTGCGTTAGATCGCGTCGATGTATCTTGCATGACGCTTCGGAAGCGTCAGCGGTCGCGCACCGCGTCGAGGGCGAGCAGAGCGACGTGCAGCGACAGGCAGGATTCCACCGAATCGAGGTCGACGCCGAGTACGCGCTCGATCCGGTGCAGCCGCTCGTAGAAGCTCGGGCGCGACAAGTGGGCGGCGTCGGCTGCCGCGCTCTTGTTGCGGCCCTGATCCAGATATATGCCGAGCATCGCGACCAGGTTCGTGCCGCGCTCCGTGTCGTACGCGAGCAGCGGGCCGAGCTCGCGCTCCACGTACGTCTGAAGTCTCGCGTCATCCCTGAGCAGGTGGAGCAGACCCCTGAGCCGCACGTCCACGAGCCGGTGGTAGGGCGGGCCGCCTACCTGCCGGATCGCGGCATCCGCCACCTGCACCGCTTCGAGCAGCGATCGGCGCGCGTCGCGGACCGCCCCGACACTGGTGCCCACCGCGATCGCGAACTCGCCGCCGTCCGGGCCGGCCAGGCGGCGGACCGTGGTCGCGAACGCGCCGAGCGCCGTGTCCTCACGGTCCTGCGGGCCCAGGGCGAGCAGCAGGCCGACGGAATGCTCGTCCACCGAGCCGATCAGCGCGGACAGGCGCTTCTCGCGCACTGCCGCGGCCGCCTGGTCCGTCAGCTCCCGCAGGCGCGCCTGGTTCTCGATGGTGGCGCCCTGAATGGAGGAGGTCTGCGAGGAGCCGCGCAGGCGCAGCACGATGCCGACGAGCCGCTTGCCGTCGAGGCCGACGCCGATCGCCCGTGCGCGAAGGGCCACTTCGGCCGCCGAGTGGTCGTGGTTGAGGATCGCGGTCAGCAGCGTCCGGTGGGTCTGGCGTTCCAACGACTCGCGGTCCCGCTGCATCAACCGGTTGAGGGCGAGCGTCGCGGCGCCCCGCTCGGCGAGCATGGTGAGCCGCGTCGGGGCGGGGGCCGGGACGCCGTCGCACACGATGACCAGGCGGCCCCAGTCCTGGCCGCGCGCCCCGACCACCGTGGTCAGCCAGCCGGAGCGCTCGTCGTAGGCGGTGCGGGACGCCGGACGCACCGCACGCGACCTTCCCTCCCAGCCGTCGAGCAGCGCCTCGTCCGTCGAGCCGGTCGCGTCGTAGACCAGCACCTGGTGCGCCAGGTTCTCCAGCACCACCGGATGGTCCGCCATCTTGGCGATCTGCCGCACCACCTCGCCCGGCTCCGCGCCCTCGACCGCCAGCTCGGTAAAGGTCTGGTGAACCTCTTCCGAGGCGCGCAGCTCCGCCAGCTGCGTGTCGATGATCCGCGCGTGCACGGCCTCCGTGATCGTGACGAAACGTGTATCGCGGCCGAGCGTGATCACCGGAAGCCGGTGCTTCTCGGCGGCCAGCAGCAGCGGCTTCGGCGGCGCCTCGGGATAGCGGCGGCCCAGCTCGACGACGAGTCCGGCCGCGCCCAAGGCGGCCAGATCGGCGACGAAGCGGGCCAGCGCCTCGCGGTCGTCCGGCCAGGCGATCGCGGTGGAGAGCACCAGCTCACCGCCGCGCAGGATCTCGCGCACGTCGGTCAGCTCGGTCACGTGCACCCACCGCACCCGGCGATCCAGCCCGGCCGCGCCCGCGACGACGCGCGGATTGCCCGCCCGCACGGCGTCGAGCGCGAGCACTTCGGCGACGGTCGGGAAGCCGGGATGGATAACGGAATCGTCGGGCATCGGAGGCTGCCTTCGCGGGCGGACGGGACGGCGAGCGGGTGAGCCGGCCTTCACGAGCCGGTTACCTGAGGCAGGACACAGTGTCTGGTCAAGGCCGCAGTGGGATGCACTCTGACACCTGGACGCGGCGGAGGCAAGTGCCCGAAGGTGAGCGGAGTCGGTTACGGACTCCACGAGATTCCGTCGCCGGAGCGAATTTCCTCGACGGAATCCCTTGTTCCAGGGGCGGCGGTCTGTCACGATCCTCGGTTATGGCCTCCGTGACCTGCGGAGGGTGCCGGCCGGGCCGGGGCGACAGGTTGTGAACCCCGGCGCGGCGGCCGGCGACCGGCGGCGAGCAGTCAGGCAGTGCAGACCACGATCGGATGGGTCCGGGAGCGTTCTCGTGCACCAGTACTTCGGCGGCGGGCTCAAGCGGGCCCGCGGCGGCGAGACCCAGGCGGTCATCGACCCGGCGACGGGGCGAACGGTCGTCCTCGCCGACCTCGCCGGCCCGGGCGAGGTCAACGCGGCGGTCGGGGCGGCCAGGCGCGCCTTCCCCGAGTGGTCGGGTGCGACCCCGGGGGAGCGGTCGGCGGCGCTGCAGCGGCTCGCGACGCTGCTGGAGGAGCGTTCGGACGAGCTGGCGCGCACCGAGTCGACGCAGACCGGCAAGCCGATCCGGCTCAGCACGGGCTTCGACGTGCCGGGAACCATTGACAACGTGGCGTTCTTCGCCGGCGCCGCGCGGCACCTTGAAGGCAAGGCGCAGGCGGAGTACTCGGCGGAGCACGCGTCGGCGGTTCGGCGCGAGGCGATCGGCGTCGTCGGCTCGATCGCGCCGTGGAACTACCCGCTGCAGATGGCGGCCTGGAAGATCCTCCCGGCGATCGCGGCGGGCAACACGATCGTGCTCAAGCCCGCGGAGATCACCCCGCTGACGGCCCTGATGTTCGCGCAAGCCTGCACCGAGGCGGGGATCCCGGACGGGGTCGTGAACGTGGTGACGGGTACCGGGCCGGTCGCCGGCGAGGCCTTGATCGGGCATCCGGACGTGAACATGGTCTCCTTCACCGGCTCGACCCCGGTGGGGAAGCGAGTGGCCCAACTCGCGTCGGAAACGG
>NZ_DASRBQ010000030.1:0-55403 GCF_035653575.1 Actinocrinis sp. | reverse complement strand
GTCTCCGACTTCCCGCAGAGCTACCTGGACTTCGGTACCGGACGCATCGGCGGCACCGCCATCCCGAACATCTTCGTGCTCTACCTCGTGCTGCTGGCCGTCGCCGCGATCGTGCTGCACGCGACGCCGTTCGGCCGCAGGCTGTTCGCGATCGGCGCCAACCCGGAGGCCGCGTTCTTCGCCGGGGTGCGGGTCAAGCGCACCAAACTGATCATGTTCGCCGCCACCGGGCTGGTCTCCGGGGGCGCCGGGGTGATCTGGGCGCTGCACTACACCAGCGCCCGATACGACAACGCCACCGGCCTCGAGCTGTCCGTGATCGCCGCGGTGCTGCTGGGCGGCATCGACTTCGACGGCGGTCGCGGCACCATCGGCGGCGCGGTAGCCGGCGTGTTCCTGCTGGGCACCGTGCAGAACCTGCTGAGCCTCAAAAGCGTCTCGGCCGACTCGCAGACCATCGTCACCGGACTGCTGCTGATCGCCTCGGTGCTCGGGCCGCGCGCCGGTCGCCAGGTCTCCGAGGCGTTGCGCCGACGACGGGCCCGAACGCCCGCGGCCGGCGCCTCCTGAGCCCCTTCCGTCCTCCACCGCTCGAATCCACACCACCGCACCGCAGTTCTCAACGACGAGAGGTACCCCCATGTCAGTTTCCACCCGCCTGATGGCGGCCGCTTCGGGCGCCGCGGTCGCGGCCCTGCTGCTGAGCGCGTGCAGCGGCACCACCAAGAGCAGCACCGCGGCGGCCAACAGCGCGGCGCCGGCCGGGACTGCGAACGCGAACGCCAACGCGGCGAGCAAGACCGGCCTGACCGTCGCCTACCTGCCCAAGCAGGTCAACAACCCGTACTTCACCATCTCCGACACGGGCGGCCAGAAGGTGCTGCAGAGCCTCGGCGAGACCTACAAGGAGGTCGGCACCACCAGCGCCACCGACACCGCCGGGCAGGCGAACTACGTCAACACGCTCATTCAGCAGCAGGTCAACGCGATCGTGGTCTCCGCGCAGGACCAGAACGCGCTGTGCACGAACCTCAAGCAGGCCATGAGCGACAAGATCTCCGTGGTCACCTACGACTCGGACACCAACGCCGACTGCCGCAACCTGTTCATCAGCCAGGCCAGCTCCGAGGCGCTCGGCCGTACCGAGGTGGACCTGCTGGCCGGCCAGATCGGCGGCTCCGGCCAGATCGCGATCCTGTCCGCGGCGCAGACCGCGACGAACCAGAACGCGTGGATCGGCTTCATGCAGGACGAGCTGAAGGCGAAGTACCCGAACATCCAGCTGGTCAAGATCGCCTACGGCAACGACGACGCGCAGACCTCGTACCAGCAGACCCAGGGCCTGCTGCAGTCCTACCCGAACCTCAAGGGCATCATCTCGCCGACCACGGTGGGCATTCTCGCTGCGGCTCAGTACCTCGACGGCTCGTCCTACAAGGGCAAGGTCAAGCTGACCGGCCTGGGCACGCCCAACCAGCTGCGCAAGTACGTCAAGGACGGCACCATCACCGCCTTCGAGCTGTGGGACCCGGCCAAGCTCGGCGCGCTGGCCGCCTACGCCGCCGTCGCGCTGCAGTCCGGCCAGATCACCGGCGCGCAGGGGCAGACCTTCAAGGCCGGCGACATGGGCCAGTACACCGTCGGCGCCGGCGGCGTGGTCACCCTCGGCGACCCGACCGTGTTCAACGCCGCGAACGTCGACCAGTACAACTTCTGAGTTCGCAGACTGATTCGGACGCAGCGAATCCGGATCGGTGCCGGCGGCCGGGCGCCCTATCGCGCCCGGCCGCCGGTAGCGCGAATCGGCCGGTGAGCGTGCAGCTGATGGACCGTACTGTGTCGGCGGTCGAGGCCTCGATCGTCGGGCGCGTCCGGGCGCGCCGCTACCGAGATTCGGCGAAACTTTCGCGCGCGCCTGGGCGACCCGCCTTGCGCATCAGCCCGGATCGCAGGCAAACCTTTTCCCGGCTGCCGGTCGCTTGACTTAACCGATTAAGTGACTCAGGGTTCAGACACAGCCCCCTGCCTGTCCCGAGGAGTCCCGATGAGTCTGAAACGCGGTTTGCTCGCGATCGCAGCCGCCGGCGGCGTGATCGCGGGCACGATCACCGCCGTGACCCTGCCGGCCGCCGCCGTGGAGGCCGGATGCAAGGTTGCATACACGGTCCAGAGCCAGTGGCCGGGCGGGTTCCAGGGCAACGTCGCGATCACCAACCTCGGCGATCCGCTCAGCAGCTGGACCCTGACGTGGTCCTTCGCGGCCGGGCAGACGGTCACCCAGTCCTGGGGCGCCACGGTCACCCAGTCCGGCAGCGCGGCCACCGCGGTCAACGCCAGCTACACCGCGAGCCTGCCGACCAACGGCAGCCAGTCCTTCGGTTTCACCGGCACCTGGAACAACAGCAGCAACCCGGTGCCCGCCAGCTTCAGCCTCGATGGCACCGTGTGCAACGGCACCGTCGCCTCCGTCTCCCCGACCCCGCAGCCACCCGCCCCGGCACTGGCCAACGTGCACACCGTCGGGCGGACCGAGACCGCGGGCAACTACGTCTCCTACACCTGGCCCGGGATCTACTTCGAGGGCCGCTTCCACGGCACCGGCGTCGGCATCGTGCTCAACGACACCGTCAACGACTACGACGTCGCGATCGACGGAACGACCGTGGCCGAGATCACCACCCCCGGCCAGACCACGTACTGGATCAACAACCTGAGCAACGCCGACCACACCGTGCGCCTGGTCAAGCGCAGCGAGAGCCCGTGGCAGGCTGGGCAGTTCGGCGGCTTCGTGCCCGCCCCCGGCGGCTCGATCCTGAGCAAGCCGGCCGCGCGCACCCGGCAGATCGAGTTCATCGGCGACTCCTACACCGCCGGCTACGGCAACATGGCCACCCAGCACGACTGCTCCAGCATCGGCGGGATCACGCCCAACTCCAACGCGGACGACAGTTTCGGCGCCCTCACCGCCCACAGCCTGAACGCCGATTATCAGATCAACGCGATGTCCGGGATGGGCGTCGTGCGCAACTACAACGGCAGCAGCCCCGGCACCAGTTTCCTGACGTACTACGGCAGGACCCTGCAGGCGGTCAATAACGACGTCTGGTACAACCCCGGCACCTGGCACCCGCAACTGGTCGTGGTGGGCCTGGGCATCAACGACTTCTCCACCGCGCTGAACCCCGGCGAGCAGTGGAGCACCACCGACCAGCTGGTCGCCGCGTACAAGACCGCCTACCAGGGCTTCATCAATACCCTGCGCTCACAGTACGGCCCGAACACGATCATCGTGGTCAGCGCCACCGCCCTGTCCAATACCGCCCTGTTCGCGCAAACCGCCCAGCAGGTCGTCACCGACCGCAACGCCATGGGCGACAAGAAGGTCTACTACTGGTACTACGACAGCCCGAGCCTGGACCACCTCGGCTGCGACTGGCACCCCTCCCTGCACGACGACCAGATCATCTCGGGACTGCTCAACAACTTCATCGCCACCCTGCCGCTGACCTGGTAACAGGCGCTCGCCTGAGCACGAGGCGGTCCGCCCGGTCGCCCGGGCGGGCCGCCTCGTGGTCACGAATGCCACGTGTCGTTGAAGGTGATCGATCCGGACGAGCCGGTGGTGTAGAAGCGGTTGCTGCCGCTCTCCCAGATCACGTTCCCACTCGCGTCGATCTTGATGTACTTGTACTCGAAGTAGGTGTTGGCCGGCACGCTCAGCGCCGCGGTCCAGTACGGGTAGTTCTGCGACGAGAGCGCGACGGCGTTGGCCGTGTTCCAGCTGCCGAGCGCCGGGATGGAACCGACGATGTAAACGTTCTGACCCCAGCTTGTCGTCGCGTTCGCGTTGATGTTCACCGTGAACGTCGACGCGGGGGAACCCGGCACCCGGCTGTTGCGGTCGATGGCGACGGCGTCATTCGCCGGGACCGTGACCGTCGCGCGGTTGCCGGAGACGGTCACCGTCGGGCCGGTGCACGCGCTGCCGCTGACCGAGCCGTGGATGATGTCGCAGTAGGTTCCGTCCGGCAGGCCGGTGGTGAAGGTGCGGGTCTGCGCGGAGGACTCGTTGTTCAGCGAGATCCAGGCGTCCGGGCCGCGGGAGAACGCGATCAGGTTCGTGCCGTCGGTGTACCAGTTGGCCACCGGGTCGTTGTTCGCCAGCGCCAGGTTGTGCCAGCCGACCATGTTCGCCACGCCGGTGATCCGGTCGGTGCAGTACCAGCCGCTGGCGCAGTTGGTGCCGGTCACATATCCGTTGGCGTCGGCGGGCGGCGAATCGTTGCTGTTGTTCCAGGTGAAGCTCGCGTACACCTGCGGGGTCCCGAAGCCCCAGGCCAGCAGGAACTCGTTGGCCAGCACGTAGGTCGAGCCGTTCTTGTAGCTCAGGTTCGAGCCGTCCCGCTCGGTGTCGTGGTTGTTGACGAAGGTGGAGGAGTACGCGCTCGGGATCAGGCTCCAGGTGGCGAAGCCGCCGAAGTTGGCCAGGTCGCCGCCGCTGCTGAACTGCGTCTTGATCGCGTCGGCGTAGTCGAAGCCGATGAGGCTGCCGGTGTTCTCGAAGGAGGCCGGCTGCAGCTGCGTGTTCGTGCTGCCGAGCGCCACCTCCTGGACCATGTAGACCGGCTGGCCGGTCAGCTTGTCCTTGTTCAGCATGCCTTCGAGGGCGGCCAGGTCGGTGTGGCCGATGTGCTTGGCCGCGTCGAGGCGGAAGCCGTCCACGCCGTAGCCGATCAGCTTGTTGAGGTAGGCGGCCTCGGTGGTGCGCACGTAGGTCGACTCGGTGCGCAGGTCCGGCAGGGCGTCCAGCTCGCACTCGGTGACCTGCTGGTAGTTGTTCCAGTCAGAGATCTGATCCGATGAGACCGGGCAGTCGTTCGGGTAGTTGTGGAAGTCGGGGGAGGAGAACGCCGGGTACGCGGTCCCGGGCGTGTAGCTCGCGCCGCCGTAACTGGTGTCGTTCCCGTCCTGCCTGGCCATGTGGTTCAGCACGGCGTCGACGTACACCTTCACGCCTGCCTGGTGGCACGCGGTGACCATGGCCTGGAACTGCGCGTCGTTGCCCATGCGGCTGGTCAGGTTGTAGTCCACCGGCTGGTAGATCTCCCACCAGGGATGCCCGTCCGCCGCGTCGGTCATCGAGTCCTCGGGCGGCGCGACCTGCACGGCGGCGTACCCGTCGGGGCCGAGCACGTTCGTGCACTCAGACGCCACCGAGTTCCAGTTCCACATGAACAGGTTCGCGGTCACGTCCTTGGCCGAGGCGGCGGCCTGCGCGGACCCGGTGGCGGCCAGCAGGCTTACCGGAACGGCCGTCGCCGCGACCAATGCAGCAGCGCCGGCGAGGTACCTGCCGGAGTGACGGCGCGTCATCTATTCACCGTCCCGCAAGCAGAAGACCGGACCCGCCGCCCTCAGCCGAACGAAACTCGACATCGCTCCTCCGCCCCATCGCGTGCGCGGCAGCCGCCGATCGCTGATCGATCGCCTCTGTGAGCATACGAACGGGGGCGCGGGGGAGACAGGGCGCGGCTGCGGTTTTTACCCGGACGGCTGCCGCCGGCTTAGCCCTTCTTCACCGCCTGCAAGGTGTAGCTGTGCGGCAGCCGCTCCGGCCGGTCGATGAGCCGCCACTCGCCGCCCTTGTCAGGCACCTGCTCCATCTGTCCCGGCAAGGCGTTCCACGGCACGCTGTCGTGCTCGACGAGGCCGGTGATCTCCATGCCGGCGTCGAGCAGGCCGGTCACGATCGCGCCGAGGCCGTGGTTCCAGCTGTGCGAGACGGTGTGCGTGAAGGAGACGTCGGTCTCGACATAGGTCGCGTCCTCGTCGAACACCAACGGTTCTTCGTGGTCGAAGTACGGGTACTTGAGCACGACCAGCTGGTCGTCGCGGCCGTCCTCCACCGACCACAGCACCGGGCGGTGCTGCCCGCGCTCAAACGGATCGTGCCGGCCGAGCAGTTTCCGATGGTCTGCGCGACCCGCCAGGCCAGGGACGAGGCGGCGGAACTGGTCGGGCCGCCGCTGAGCGGCTTCCTGTTCGGCATCGCCCATTGGGTGCCGTTCCTCGGCGACGCCATCTCCTACCTGGCTGCCGCGCTCGGCTCGGCGCTCATCCGTACGCCACTTGGACCGGACAAGCACGAGCACGCGAGTGAGCCGATGCACCGTCAGCTGGCCGAAGGCTTCCGCTTCGTGCGCTCAAACGCGTATATGCGCTTCGTCGCCCCGTGGGCCGCGATCATCAACGGCCTGTTCATGGCGCTGGTGCTGCTGTTACTCGCGCTCATCCGGCATCGCGGCGGCGGCCCGGTCGCGGTCGGCGCGGTCAGCTCCATCGGGTCGATCGGAGCCCTGGCCGGAGCGCTCGCCTCGCCGTGGCTGATGCGGAAAGTCCCCGGGCGCACCCTCGTCGTGGCCGCCTCCTGGCTGCTGGCCGCGGGAGTTCTCGCCGCCGCGTTCGTGCCGAGGCTGTGGCAGATCGGCGCGGTGCTGGCGATCGTGTTCGTCTTCATTTCGCCGCTGAACACGGTGTTCAACTCATACGAGATGAAGATCGTGCCCGACGAGCTCTATGGTCGGGTCTCCGCGCTGATCAACTTCCTGTGCAGCTGCCTGATCTGGGTCGGCCCGATCGTGGCCGGCCTGCTCGCGGACGTGTTCTCGCCGGCCACCGCGGTCGCCCTCAGCGGCGGCGCATTCGCGGTCCTCGCCGTTTGGGTGCAGAGCACCAAGGCACTGCACGCGCTCGACGAGGACCGCACAAAGCCCACGTAGCCGCGAAGCCCGCGAGCCGAACGCTTTGCGGACTACGGTGCCGGTACCTCGAACAGGGTAAGCATGGCGCACACCGTGTGGTAGACGCCCATCACCGCAACGAAGTCGAACAGGCCCTTCGCTCCGAACGCCGAGAGCGCGTCCTGATACAGCTTGTCGTCGACGCGGTGATGCGTCGCCATGGCGTGGGTGAGCCGCGCAGCGAGCTTCTCGTGCTCGCCCAGGCCTTCCGGGATCTCTCCGGCGGCGAGGGCGAGGGCATGATCGTCGGTCAGGCCGACGGTCCGCGCCACGATCTTGTGCGCGTACAGCTCGTAGTCCGCGCGGTACACGGCGCCGAGCACGATGATCACCACTTCACGCACGCTCGGCGACAGACTGGTGTTCGCCGACTCGGCGCCCTGGAACTCCAGCAGCTTCGCCGTCACCTCGGGATGCAGCAGGAGTGCGTTGAACGGGCCGATCAGGCGGCCGTCCTCGGTCGTCGACCGGATGCCCAGCTTGTCGGTGAACGCCACCCACGTGCCGATCAGCTGGTCGTAAAGCTCACGCTGCGCGGGGGCGAGCGTCGCCGGGTCGGCCAGCGGCAGCCTTCCGCCGAGCGAACCGGCGGATTCCGCGGGGGAGTCAGATGTCATCGTTGCCTGGCCCTCTCGAGATGAGGATGCTGTGCTTGGCAAGCCAAGGGGAGTTGAACCCCTGGACTGCGGTCTGCCGGACCGGTGCTCGCTGCGGCCGCTCGATCAGCGGGTCGAGCGCGGGGGCGCCGATGACTCCCGCACGGTCAGCGACGGGCTGATGACCACCCGGTGCGCGGGCAGGTCGGGGTCGGCGAGGCGGTCGGTGATCAAGCGGACGGCGGCGCGGCCGATGGAGCGGCGCGGCGGCCGGACGGCGGTGAGCGGCGGGCTGCACAGACCCGCGATCTCGTCGTCGTAGGCCACTACCGACAGGTCGCCCGGCACGGACAGGCGGCGCTCCTCGCATCGCTGGACCAGCGCGATGGCTTCGGCGTCCGCGTGCACGACCAGGGCGGTCGTGCGCGTGGCGAGGCACTGGTCCAAGACCTCGTCCAGCGAGGTCTCCCAGATCGCGGGGCGCGACGGGACGCGGGCGTCCACGGTCGCCGCGGCGTCCTGTCCGCAGTCGGTGATCGCCTCCAGCCAGCCGCGGTGCACGTGCGGGCTGGTCGGGCTGTGCTCGCCGAGCACCACGCCGACCTTCTGGTGGCCGAGCGAGACCAGGTGGCGCACGGCCACGGCGGCGCCCAGGGCGTGGTCGGTCACCACCGACTCGACCACGGCGCGGTGCGGCCCGACGGTGGCCGTGCGCTCGATCAGCACCACGGGCATGCCGGTCGCCGCCAGCCACTCGATCGTGCGCTCGGCCGTGGGCGCGTCCATCCGCGGCGCGACGATCAAGCCGTCGACGCTCAGCTGCTCGACCAGCCGGATCAGCTGCGGCCTGTCGTCCTCGGTCTCGTAGGAGGAGCCGCGCAGCACGATGCGTGCGCCGAGCTCCCGCGCCGCCTCCTCCGCGCCGCGCGCGACGTCCGGCCAGTAGTAGTCCAGGGAGGGCACCAGCATGCCGACCGTGCGGGTCGCGCCCGGCGGTGCCGCGGAGGCCGCGTCCTCGGCCGCCGCGTCCTCGTCGAACTCCGGCAGCGCCACGCCGCCGTGCACCCGGCGCACCAGGCCCTCGGCGGCGAGCTGGGCGATGTCCCGGCGGATGGTCACCGCGGCGGCGCCGAGCCTGCCGCTGAGATCGGACACGCGCAGCACGCCGTCATGCCGCAGCGCCTCGAGCAACTGCGCGCGGCGAGCGACCTGCAGCGGCCCGCGAGTCTCGGGTGAGCTCACCGCAACTCCTCCACAGTCAGTTCCAGGGTGCCGGCCGGACCCGACGCCGTGACGTCGATCTCCAGCCGGGTCAGCCGTTCTCCCCACACCGTGCTCAGCATGGGGTCGTCGAGGTCGCGCACCGTGGTGGTGCAGGGTGCGTCCGCCGGGTTCCAGACCACGCATACCGTACCGGCGCCGCCGGGCGCGGTGATTTCGGCGCGTCCTGCGCCGAGGCTCACCGCGCCCGCGACGATCAGATGCACCCGGCTGCGGCTGGGCGGATCGTCCGCGACCGGATCCAGCTGCCACGAGTCGCGCACGGTGATACGGCCGGTGACGCGATCCAGGCGCGCTGAACGCCACCAGTGCCGCACATCGTCGCGCGGGTAGGCCGCCGCGAGGTCGAGGGTCAATCCGGACCCCTCATCATCGATGACTGCTGATACGTCGCGGGCCGCGTACTGGCGGCCCGGCGCCTGCGCGCTGCCACGGATCTCGGGCACATTGTGCCAGCCGCTTTGCATCGTCCAGATCTTGTACCGGGCCGGGCCGAACGTCTGCGCGGTGTAGGTGGGGCGGCCTGGATCGACGAGCACAGGCACGCCGCCGAGGGCGACGATCACGCTGCCCACGTCGTTGTGGTTGTGGTGCTCGCCGTTGTGACCGCCCTTCACCGCGAGCGTCAGGCCGGACCGGGAGCCCGCGGCGGGGCGGGCGAGCAGTACCTGCGTGGAGGGCAGCCAGACGTCGCGCGGCAGCGGAGACGCGGCCGGCGCCGCCTCGACCCATTCCCGGTCGGTGAGCGCGCGCAGCAGTCGGCCAAGGCCCTGATTCTCGTGCGCGACCGGCTGACCGGGCCGCCGGTGCGCGGCCGCGTGCCCTTGCGCGTCGCGATCCCCGGCCTGGCGCGCCGCGCGGTGCAGCGCCTGCCACGGCTGGTGGATCGGCGGGCGCGCCGGGCCGTCCGCGTGGTTGACGTACCAGTCCCCGCCGAGGTGTATCCGATGCGGAAAGGCCACGGTCTCGCGCAGGGCGTCTATGCCGGTCGCGCTCAGCTCGCCCCTCGTTGCGTATTCGAGCACTGAGAGCGCGTCGAGGAGGCGGCACGCTCCGTTCCACCAGTAGGCGTACCCCTCGTCGATCGCCCCGTCCCGCGGCAGCGACGCGAGGTATCGGTCGAGGCCCTCGACGACCGAGCCGACCAGCTCGGCTCGGCGCGCCGCGTCGTCGACCAGGCGAAGAGCGGCGATCAGCACATTGCCGTGAATCCACGGGTTCCAGTTGTGCACGTCGCCGTCGAGGCCGAGCCAGTGCCAGTCGCGGCGCGCGGTGAACGGGGTGAGCACGCGCCGCTCGACCTCGTGGCGGATCCTGGCCCGCAGCCCCGGGATCCGCTCGTCGAGCTGCTCGCCGAGCACGTGATCGATCCACGCCAGCTGCCCGGCGACCTCGCCGGCGCCGAGGTCGAGGACGGGGTCGGTCACGGTCGGCACAACCGCGCCGTGCCGCCGCAGCGTGTTGTCGTGGGCGGGCCAGCACCAGCTGCTCTGCTCGCACAGCAGGGTCACGCCGTCGGCCACCTCGTCGAGCCAGAGGTTCTCGCGCGACGCGGTCTCGAGGTCGACGGCGGCGAGTACGGCGGCGCGGCTGAGGCGGTACTCGCGCGCCCAGATCACCTGCTCATAGGCGTCGCGGTCGCCGTCGCGGAAGTATCGGGCGTAGCCGCGCGCGAGCGGAATCGGCCACGGCGCGGCGAGGTCCGCCTCGGCGCGCTCCCGCAGGGCCCTGATCGTCGCCGCGTCCAGCCGCCCGGGAGCCCAGCAGGCGCGGTCCGAAGCCGGCGGTACCGGCAGGCAATCTCGCGGGGCAGCGAGCAGCTCGGCTATCCGCGCGGTCGTGAGCTGCGGCCATGCGGACGCCAGCGGCCCGGCGAAACGCTCCGTGCTGATCGACATGTCTCCCCATCACGCGTCCACGAGGCCCGTCTGATCGATTCTGATCGTATCAGATCGATGCGTAGCGGCCGTCGGCTCCGGGAAAGCGGCGCGATCGCGGGAAGCGCCCGGATTGTCCGACCGTATGGGATCGGATTTGATCATATGGCGCTGCTGACAGTCTTGACATGCTCGCTTTCGATCGATTTCATGTCCCTGCAACACACCCGTTCACCTTGTCGGCACGGCGCGGGAGGGGAAATGCCAAGCGATCCGGCGGCGGACCAAGGCCGCGCGCTCAAGGCGGAATGGACCCGTCAGGACTGGATTCGCTTCGCTGACCTGCTGCTCGCCTCCGCGCGTCGCTACGCCTCGCCCGGCCACGCGCGGATCACGCCGCCTGGACCCGAGGGCGGCTACGGCCGGGCCGTCGACGGGCTCGAAGGATTCGCCCGCACCTTCCTGCTCGCCGGGTTCCGCATCGCCGGAGAGCGCGGCGCAGGGCTCGACGAGCTGGCCGACTGGTACGCCGCCGGCATCGCGACCGGAACGGATCCCGCTTCGCCGGAGCGGTGGGTGCGCCTTACCGAGCACGCGCAAGCCAAGGTCGAGGCCGCGTCCATCGCGCTGGTGCTCGACCTGACCAGGCCGTGGATCTGGGACCGGCTCACACCCGCGGTGCAGGAACGCGTGGTCGAATACCTCGCGCCGGCAGTCGGCGACCCGACCTACCCGCAGATCAACTGGGTCTGGTTCCGCATCGTCGTGCAGACCTTCCTTCGCTCGGTCGGCGGCCCGTCGTCCGTCGGCGAGATCACGCAAGACCTGGCCACGCACGACACCTTCCTCCGCGCCGATGGTTGGCTGTCCGACGGCCCGGAACGCGCCTTCGACCACTACGCGGGCTGGGCGCTGCACCTGTATCCCACGCTCTGGGCCCGGATGTCGGGCGCCGCCGAACTCGCGGATGAACGGCGCGAGCGCGATGTCGCCGCGCTCGACCGGTTCCTCCAGGACGCCGTGGCCCTCGTCGGCGCGGACGGATCACCGCTGATCCAAGGTCGCAGCCTGATCTACCGCTTCGCCGCCGCGGCACCCTTCTGGGTGGGCGCGATAGCTGGCGTGCCCTCACTGACACCCGGTCAGCTGCGCTACGCCGCCGGCCGCGTCGTTGCACACTTCGCCGAGCGCGGCGTGCCCGACGAGCGAGGGCTGCTCACGCTCGGCTGGCACGGCTCATGGCCGCGGCTGGCCCAGGCCTACTCCGGTCCGGGCTCACCGTACTGGGCCAGCAAGGGACTGCTCGGCCTCGCATTGCCGGAGGACCACCCGGCGTGGACCTCGCCTGCCGAGCCGCTGCCGGTAGAGACCGACGACTTCGTACGGGCGGTGCGCGCGCCAGGCTGGCTCATCTCGGGCACCCGCGCGGACGGCATCGTGCGCGTGCACAATCACGGCACCGACCACGCCGCCGAAGGATCGACCGGTTCCGACTCCCCGCTCTACGCGCGCCTGGGCTACTCCACCGCGACAGCCCCCGTGCTCGACGAGGACGGATGGACCGGACCGGCCGACCAGTGCGTCGCCGTGATCGACGCGCAGGGGCAAGCCACGCATCGCAGCGGAATGCGAACGCTGATCGTACGCGTCGACGGCGGCGAAGCCGGACCCGTGGGAGTCGCCGGATCGACGACACTCGCGCACTGGGTCGGTCCAGACCCCGGCCAGCGCGATCACGGCAGCGGCCGGACCGGAAAGGCCGTTTCGGCCGGCCGGCTCACCGTGTACTCACTGGTGCGCGCCGGCTGGGAGCTGCGCCTCTGCCGAGTCGACGACGTGCCCGAGGGGCTCGACCCCGGCGAGCTGCGGCTGCGGATCGCCGGCTGGCCGGTCGCAGGTGACGCAGCGGCCGACGTCTCGGCGGCCGGAGCGACCGTGACCGGCGCGGGACTGACTTCCAGCGTGGACGGCGTCCCGATCGGCGGCGCCGCATCCGACGCGCCGGCGGCCGCGACAGCGGGTGTCTCCGTCCACGACGACGCCGGCCCGCTCGGCGACCCGGTGCGCGTCCCGTGGCTGGATCACGCTCTTCGGCCCGGCGCCTGGGTCGCCGCGCTCCTCGAACTCTCCGGAAACACAGCCCGCCAGCAGCGAGGGACCTGTCGGGTCCACCTCGACGCGGCCGATCAGGGCCCGGCTGATCAAGGCTCTGGCAGTCAAGATCGTGTAGGCCGTGACTCGGGTGATCAGGCGCCCGGCGTCAGGGTCGAGTGGCCGGACGGCCGCAGCACGTATACGCACCTATCCACGCGCACCGGCCGGGGGAGCCGCAGCGGCGACCCGGTTGCAGTCCGGGCCCTGTGACGGGCCCTCGTCTCAAAGGAGAGCGGATGAAGCGCCTTTTTTCCGCCGCGGTCGGCCTCACGGCGGCGGCCTCGCTGCTGGCCGCCGGGTGCAGCAGCAGCGGATCCCCCGCGGCGTCGGTGAGCGCGGGCGTACCCACCGGCCCGATAACGCTGACCCTGGCGGGCTGGAGCCTGTCGACGACGCCGGAGTTCAAGACCCTCGCGGACGGCTTCCACGCGGCTCATCCCAACGTGACCGTGCAGCTGAAGGAGTACGACGCCACCAACTACGACACGCAGATGATCGCGGACCTGGCCGCGCACTCCGCCCCGGACATCTACGTGCTCAAGAACCTGAAGAACTTCTACACCTACCAGAGCGGCGGGCAGTTGGTGGACGTCTCGGACGTCGCCAAGACCCTCGGCAGCCAGGTGGGCGGCCTGTCCGACTACCAAGTAGACGGCAAGACCTACGCGATCCCATACCGCCAGGACTCGTGGGTGCTGTTCTACAACAAGGCCCTGTTCGACAAGGCCGGCGTCGCCTACCCGGACGGCTCCTGGACCTGGGACAAGTACGTCAGCGTCTCCGAGCAGCTGACCACCGCGCTCAAGAACAAGGGCTCGAAGGCGGTCGGCGACTACCAGCACATCTGGCAGTCCACCGTGCAGGGCTTCGCCTTGGCGCAGACCCCCGGCGCCAAGCTGACCAGCGGCGACTTCGGCTACCTCAAGCCGTACTACGAACGAGCGCTGGCCCTGCAGAACGCGGGCGCGCAGCCCACCTTCGGCACCGTGAGCACCAACAAGCTGACCTACCAGGCGCAGTTCGGCAAACAGCAGGCCGCGATGATGCTCATGGGCACCTGGTACATCGCCACCCTGCTCAAGCAGCAGGGCACCGGTGACGCGGACACGTTCCCCTGGGGCATGGCGCCAGCGCCGCAGTTCGACGCGAGCACCGCAGGGACCTCGGCGACACCGGTCACCTTCGGCGACCCGACCGGTCTTGGCATCAACCCGGCCATCAGCTCCGACAAGGTCTCCGCGGCCAAGGCGTTCCTCGAATACGCGGCGGGCGTGCAAGGCGCCAAGGCGCTGGCCGGCATCGGCATCACCCCGGCCGACACGGCGGCGGTGGCCTCGGACTTCTTCTCGCTCAAGGGCATGCCGAGCGACTCGCTGTCGAAGTTCGCCTTCGCCACCCACGACACCAAGCCGGAGAACCCGGTGTCCAAGTACACCGCGCAGCTGCAAGACCTGCTGGGCGACCTGCACACGGCCGTGATGTCGGGCAGTAAGAACATTGACACCGCCATCAGCTCCGCGCAGTCCCAGGCCAAGAGCCAGGTGCTCAACCAGTGACGCGCGCCGCCGAAGCCGCGGCCGCCGCAGTGCCCTGGCAGCGCGAAAAGCACTGAAGAGGCAGTGAATGCGTGACCGGGTGCGGCGTGCGGTGCGCGCCGCACCGCGCACCGTGCCCCGCGCCCGGTCACGCGACGCCGATCGAACCGAGAGAGCCCATGGCAACGACGATCGAAGCCCCCGCCCGGCCGACCCGGCCCGCGCGGCGCCGGCGCAGCCGGCTGGTGTGGCGCAACACCGCGGTGGGATGGTCCTTCCTGCTGCCCAACTTCATCGGCTTCGCGGTCCTCACGCTGGCGCCGGTGCTGGTGCTGTTCTATCTGGCCTTCACCGACTGGAACGTGTTCGGCGTGGCCAAGTGGACCGGCCCGGCCAACTTCCAGCGGCTGATCCACGACCAGAGCTTCTGGACCGCGCTGGAGAACACCCTCTACTACACGGCCCTGCACATCCCGCTCACCATGGGCGCGGCGCTCGGCCTGGCGCTGCTGCTCAATCGCAAGCTGCGCGGCGTGGCCTTCTTCCGCACCGTCGCCTTCTTCCCCTACATCACCTCGATCGTGGCCGCCGCCCAGGTCTGGAACATGCTGTTCAGCCCGCAGTACGGGCCGATCGACGCGGTGCTGCGGGTGGTCGGGATCTCCCATCCGCCGGGCTGGACGGTCTCGACCACCTGGTCGATGCCCGCGGTCATCCTGGTCGGGACCTGGCGGGAGATGGGCTACTACATGCTGATCTTCCTGGCCGGGCTGCAGACCATCCCCACGCAGCTCTACGAGGCGGCCAGGGTGGACGGCGCGAACGCGTGGCAGCGGTTCCGGGCGGTGACCGTCCCGTCGCTGCGGCCGACCACCTTCTTCGTCACGGTGATGCTGACCATCGGCAGCTTCAAGGTCTTCGACCTGATCCTGCTGCTGACCAACGGCGGCCCCGGCCAGTCCACCCTCGTGCTCTCGCAGTACATCTACCAGACCGGCTTCCAGGAGAACCACTTCGGCTACGCCTCGGCGATCTCCGTGGTGCTGTTCCTGCTCTGCTTCCTGGTCACCATCGTCCAGTTCCTCGTGAACAAGCGCAGGAGCGTGTGATGGACACGATGCTGCAGTCCGCGCCGGCGGACGCCCTGCTGACACCCATCGCCCGCCGGCGCCCCGGAAAGCGCGCAAACCCCGTTGTCAGGGTGCTCATCTACGTGCTGCTCATCGCGGCGGCCGCGGGCGTGCTGCTGCCGTTCTACTGGATGGTCGTCTCGTCGCTGAAGACGGACAACGACGTGTTCACCGTGCCGGTCAAGTGGCTGCCGCACAGCGTGATCTGGCACAACTACCTCGACATCTGGCGCAAGTCGCAGCTGACCACCTGGCTGAAGAACACGCTGATCCTGTCCTTCGTGGTCACCGCGCTGCAGCTGTTCACCGGCAGCTTCGCCGCCTATGGATTCGCCAAGGTGCGCTTTCCCGGCCGCGACCTGCTCTTCCTCCTCTACGTCGGCACCATCGCAGTGCCCTGGCAGTCCTACATGATCCCGCAGTTCATCCTCATGTCCCACCTGCACCTTTCGAACACGCTGTGGTCGATCATCGCGCTGCAGGCCTTCGGCGCGCTCGGCGTGTTCCTGATGAAGCAGTACTACGAGTCGATCCCGGAGGAGCTGAGCGAGGCGGCCCGGATCGACGGGATGAGCGAATACGGCATCTACCGCCGCATCATGCTGCCGCTTTCGGCCCCGGCGCTGGCCAGCCTCGCGCTGCTCACCTTCGTCAACACCTGGAACGACTACCTCGGTCCGCTGATCTACCTGCGCAGCCCGAACCTGCGCACCATCCAGCTGGGGCTGAGCACCTTCATCTCCCAGTACAACGCCGAGTACGCGCTGATCATGACCGGCTCGGTGCTCTCCGTGCTGCCGATCGCGGTGATCTTCCTGCTCGGCCAGCGCTACTTCGTCGAGGGCATCGCGACCACCGGCCTGAAGGGATGACCCAATGCGGATCAAGCACGAAACACTCGGCACGGTCTTCGACCTGGTCTACGTCGGCCTGATGACCAACCTGCTGCTCGTCGTCAGCTGCCTGCCGCTGGTGGCCGGGCTGGTCGCGACCGACCCGGCACGCTCCTGGCCGCTGCTCGCGATGGTCGCCCCGCTGTGCGCGCCCGGAGTGTGCGCGACGTTCGCAGTGCTCTGCGCTTTCAGCGGCACAGGCAACAACGCGGTGGCACGAACGTTCGTCGCGGCGTGGCGTGCATCGCTGCGCCGGGCCACCGCGTTGGGCGCCCTCGCGACCGCGGCGCTAGTGGTCCTGGGCGTGGACGCACGCGCCGCCTGGGGGCACCCGGTCGGTGCCGCCGCGATCCCGGTGCTCGTCACAGCCATGGTCCTGATCACCGCGACCACGCTGCTGGCCCTCGTCGTGATCGCCGAACGCCCGGCGGTCCGGCTGCGCGACGCACTGCGCGCCTGCCTTTACCTGTCGCTGCGGCGCTGGTACCTGACGGCGTTCTCGCTGGCCGTCCTCGCGCTGCTCGAAGCGCTCGTCGCGAGCCGGCCGGCGATCGCCTTCGGCCTGGCGGCGGCGCCGCTGCTGTACGTCGTCTGGGCCAACAGCCGCTTCACCTTGCGGGAGGCGCTGGGACCGATCCCCGGCTGAGCCGCACCACCCGCCCGCCTGCGCCGCACCCGCGCGCAGGTGCCGGCCCGCGCACGCCGCGGACCATGAATGAACGAGGAGAGGACCAGCAATGACGGCGATCGACGTCCGTCCGAGCCCCGACGCCGAAGCGACGGGACCTGCGGTGGCCGCCGCGCTGCGCACCATCGACGCGAACATCGCCGAGTTCGGCGAGCGCTATCCCGGCGACACAACCGTGCACGGCAGATACCGGCTGCGGCCCGCGGCCCTCGGCCTGCCCGAGGGCGCCAACCTCGGCTGGACCACCAGCTTCTGGCCGGGGATGCTCTGGCTGGCCTACGACCTGACCGAGGACGAGGCGTACCTGGCCGCCGCGAGCGCCCATGTGCGCAGCTTCGTCGAACGCGTCGAGCGCCGCATCGACCTGGCCACCCATGACCTCGGATTCCTCTACACCCTCGGCTGCGTCACCGCCTGGCGGCGCACCGGCGACGAGACCGCGCGTCGCGCCGCCCTCAGCGCCGCCGATCACCTGCTGACCCGAGTGCTCGAACCGGCCGGAATCATCCAGGCCTGGGGAGACCTGGACGACCCGCGCCAGCGCGGCCGCACCATCATCGACAGCCTGATGAACACGCCGCTGCTGTTCTGGGCGAGCCAGACCAGCGGTGATCCCTGCTACCGCGACGCCGCGCGGCGGCACACCGAGCAGCTGCGCGACAACATCCTGCGACCCGACGACACCACGTTCCACACCTTCTACTGGGACCTGGAGACCGGCGAGCCGCAGCGCGGAGAGACCGAGCAGGGCAACTCCGACGACTCCTGCTGGGCGCGCGGGCAGGCCTGGGGCGTGTACGGCTTCACCCTGAACTACCGCTACACCGGCGACGACTCGTTCCTCAACGCCGCGCGGCGCTGCGCGGACTACTTCCTGACGCACCTGCCCGCCGACCGCGTCGCCTACTGGGACCTCGAGTTCACCGACGGCAGCGGTCAGGAGCGCGACAGCTCGGCCGCGGCGATCGCGGCCACCGGCCTGATGGAACTCGCCGAGCAGCTGCCGCGCGGCCCGCGCGCCGACGGCTACCGCGCCGCCGCGGCCAGCATCCTGACCTCCCTCATCAGCGGATACTCCACCGCCGAGGACCCGCACTCGAACGCGCTGCTGCTGCACGGCGTGTACGACAAGCCCAAAGGCATCGGCGTCGACGAAGGCACCCTGTGGGGCGACTACTTCTACCTCGAAGCGCTCACCCGCGCGACCTGCGCCGGCTGGTCAGACCCCTGGTAAGCCCGCCGTCGCCCCACCCCGCAGCAGACAGCACCGCGACGCACGAAAGACAGGACTCATGGACTACCGGTACCACTGCGACATCCCCGCGCAGGACGGCCTCAACGCGCTGCCGTTCAACCCGTGCCGCCTCCTCGACCTCAACCTGCTGAGACTCGGCGCGGGCCGCTCCTGGTCCGGTGAATCCGGCGACCGCGAGATCCTCGCCGTCGTCCTCGGCGGAACGGCCACGTTCACCGTCGGCGGCCACAAGTTCGCCGACGTGGGCGGGCGCGCCGACGTCTTCTCCGGCAAGCCGCACTCGGTCTACATCCCCGCAGGATCCTCGGTCACCGTCGAGGCCGCCACGCCGGTGGAGATCGCACTGCCCAGCGCGCCCAGCGACCTGGCCGTCGAACCGTACGTCATCGAACCGGCGCGCGTGGCCGAGGGCCGGTGGGGCGCCGCGAACTTCGGCCGCAGCTACCACCAGATCCTCACCGAGATCTCGCAGCCCGACCTGCCGGCCCACCGGCTGATCGTCGGGGAGACCTATACGCCGTCGGGGAACTGGAGCACCTACCCGCCGCACCGCCACGCCTTCGACAACCTGCCGGCCGAAGCGCAGCACGAGGAGATGTACTACTTCCGCACGAAGCCCGGCGACGGCTTCGGCATCAGCCGCGTGTACACGGACGAGGGCTACGAGGAGAACTACACGGCTCGTGATCACGCCGTGCAGATGATGCCGTCCGGCTATCACACTGTCGTCAGCGCCCCCGGTTACACGACCTACTACCTGTGGTTCCTCGCGGGCACCCAGCGCACGCAGGGGGCAACCGAAGACGCCGACCTGGCCTGGGTCGGCCGCACCGTCCCGATGCTGCGCAACCTCGGACTGTAGTGGGCGGACCCAGATGATCCTCGATCGCTTCCGGCTCGACGGCCGCGTCGCCCTGGTCACCGGCGGCAACCGCGGCC
Organism: Actinocrinis sp.; assembly: GCF_035653575.1. Taxonomy (GTDB): domain Bacteria; phylum Actinomycetota; class Actinomycetes; order Streptomycetales; family Catenulisporaceae; genus Actinocrinis. The sequence goes on along the minus strand of NZ_DASRBQ010000030.1, from coordinate 36,255 downwards.
TCGGCCAGGCGTGCGCGATCGCGCTCGCCGAGGCCGGCGCCGACCTCGCGCTGCTGGGCCGCACGGAGCCGTCCGAAACCACCGCGCAAGTCAAAGTACTGGGACGCACCGTCGTGTACGTGCCCTGCGACCTGGCTACTGCGGACCCGACGCAGCTCGCGGACGCCGTCAACAGTGCTGCCGGACAACTCGGCCGGCTCGACATCCTGGTGAACAACGCCGGCCTGATCCGCCGCGCGCCGGCCGCCGAATTCACCGCGGGGGACTGGGGCGAGGTGATGACCGTCGACCTCGACGCGGTGTTCCACCTGTCGCAGGCCGCAGGTCGCCTCATGATCGCGCAAGGCGGCGGCCGGATCGTGAACCTCGCCTCGATGCTCTCCTTCCAAGGCGGTTTGCGCGTGCCCGCCTACGCCGCCGCCAAGCATGCCGTCCTCGGCCTGACCAGGGCGCTCGCCAACGAGTGGGCCGAGCACGCAGTCAACGTCAACGCCATCGCGCCCGGATACATGGCGACCGACAACACCGCGCCGCTGCGTGAGGACCCGGTCCGTTCCGCAAGCATCCTCGAGCGCATCCCCGCCGGACGGTGGGGCGAGCCCGAGGACCTGATGGGCGCCGTGGTGTTCCTCGCCTCGGACGCGGCGCGCTACGTGCACGGCGCCGTGCTGCCCGTCGACGGCGGCTGGCTCGCAAGATAACAGGCCCAACGAACACACTCCAAAACCACACCAAACAGCACCGCCGAACGGCAAGGCGCCCCTGATCCACCGGAGTACAAGGAAGTACCCACGCTGAAGGGATCATCGCAATGAGCAAGGAGAGATCATCCGCTAGCACTGCGAGCCGGGCCGCCGGCCTGGCCAAAGCCATCAGGCTGCTGATAGCCTGCGCGCTCGCTGTGGCCGCGGCCGTCACCGTCGGCCAGCACCGCGCCCAGGCGTCCACGAACCAGCTTCGCGGGGTCAACTGGGCGGACCAGCGCGACAACTTCGTCAACGGGGTGCTCTACCCGTCCGGCCTGAGCTCCTCGGACACCTACTCCTCGGCGGCGACCGTGGCCAACCAGGTGGTGGGCCAGATGTACTCGATCACCGGGGCGAACACGGTCCGGATCCCGATCAACGAGCCGACCGTCTCCACGTTCTGGGGCACCTACACCGGGGCGGTCGACGCCGCGCTCAGCAAGGGCAATGTCATCCTCGCGTACTGGGCGTACAGCGGCGGCAAGCCGGCCAGCACATCCGCGTTCTACTCGATGTGGGACACCGTCGTGGCCAAGTACGCCGGCAACGCGAACGCCTACTTCGAGGTCATCAACGAGCCCTACGCCTACAGCGCCACCGATCTGGACAACCTCTACAACACGTGGCTGACCAGGTACCCGAGCGTGCCGCGCAGCCGGGTGATCCTCGACGGCACGGGCGACGCCCAGAACGCCGCCGCGGTCGGCAACGACAGCCGCCTGAACAACACCCTGATCGGCATCCACGACTACTCGTTCTTCGTCAGCCCGCCCTACACCACCGAATCCCAGTGGGCGAACCACCTCGCGGGCGAGATCGGCGGCTTCGCCAGCCGCACCGTGGTGACCGAGTGGGGTGCCCCGATGAGCCCGGGCACCAAGAACGGCGTCTACTACAACACCATCAACTACGACGTTCCTAACACGAACTACTTCGACGACTACGTGCGCGGCGAAAGCAGCGAAATGCGTGCTCTGGGCGTCGGCAGCGTCTACTGGCCCGGACTGCGCGACGGCGACTGGTACAGCATGACCAGCAAGACCGGTAGCGGCGCGAGCATCACGCTGTCGCTGGTGAACTCCTCGGGGCTGGACCGCCTGCAGTACGCCTGGGGAATCGGCAATGGCGGCAGCGGCGGCGGAGCGACCTATGACCAGATTCGCAACGCCGCGACCGGCCTGTGCATCGACGGCACCGGGAGCACCACGAACGGTGCCACGGTCGAGCAGTCCACCTGCGACAGCGCGAACACCAACCAGCAGTGGACCGTCGTGGCCGACGGCAGCTACGAGCGCATTCAGAACCGCGCCACCGGCTTGTTCCTCGACGGCATGGGGCGCACGGCCAACGGTTCGGCGGTCGGCCAGTGGAGCGACTCGAACAGCACCAACCAGCAGTGGACGGTCTCGGCGGACGGCGGCAACGTGCGCTTCGCCGATCGCGGCACCGGCTTGTACGTCGACGGGATGGGCCGTACCGCCTCCGGCTCGGACCTCGGCCAGTACAGCTCGTCGAGCAGCGCCAATCAGCAGTGGCAGTTCGTGCCCGCAGGCTGACCTGACTGCCGAACTCCGCCGCGCACCAGCGTCTCAACACCCACTGACGGGTCGCTGGTGCGCGGCGGTCTCGCGCATGGCGTTCACGAAAGCGCGGATCGCAGGGTGCTGCGAGGCGCCGCGGCGGCACGCGATCCGGGTGTGGCGGCGGGTGCGCAGCGGAAGCAGTCGCACACCGGGTGGCGCCTCTCTGGCCGCCAGTTGCGGGACCAGCGAAACTCCCTGGCCTGCGGCGACCAGGGCCAGCACGGTGGCGAAGTCGTCGGCGTGATGGCGCGGATGCGGATCGAAGCCCGCGTCACGGCACACGTGTAGCGTCGCGGTGTGGCAGAGCGTCCCCGTGCTGGCCAGGATCCATGGGGCATCGCGGACTTCCCGTAGCGCCTCGGTTGCGTCGAGGTTCTTCGCGTACTCGGGTGCAGGGGAGGGCACGGCGAGGAACACGGTCTCCTCCAGCAGAGGCTCCGTCTCCAGACCCGGGTACGGCTGCGCGGGCACAACGTCGTAATGCTGCACCAGCCCCACGTCGAGGGTGCGTTCGCACAGCGCCTCGGGCACCGCGACGGGATCGAGTTCGCTGACCATCAGTTCCAAGCCCGGATGGTGCCGACCCAGGGTGACGAGCGCCGAAGGCAGCAACGCGCGCACGGCAGTGGGGAACGCGCCGATTCGCAGCGGTCCGGTCACTCCGTCGCGCATCGACGCGAGCGCCGCCTGGGTGCGTTCCAACTCGGCGAGGACGTTCTCGGCGTGTTGCACGAGCACATGCGCTGCGGGGGTGAGCGCGACGCGGCGGCCGGAACGTTCGAGCAGCGGAGTGCCGGCTTCGCGTTCCAGGACAGAGAGCTGCTGCGATACCGCGGAGGGGGTGTAGGCGTGAGCGTTGGCGACGGCGGCGATAGTGCCGAGTCGCGAGAGGTCGTGGAGAAGCCGCAGGCGGCGGGCGTCGAGCATAAGGAGAGCTTACGAATCAGCTCGGATATCGTCGCTAGACCTTAGCCGTTGTGCTCGCCGAGGCTGGAGGCATGCAGCTATCGGGTGTCTACGTGCCGCTCATCACTCCCTTCGACGCAAACGGGCAGGTGGCCCTTCCCGCATTGGAGGCGCTGACGCGGCACGTGCTCGACGAGGGCGCGTCTGGCATCGTCGTGTTCGGCACGACCGGTGAGCCGGCCTCGCTCAGCCTCGCCGAGCAGCAAAGTGTCCTTGACGTCGTAAGCGGGGTGTGCCGGGAACGATCGCGTCCGCTCATTGTCGGCGCGAACACTGTGCAGGTGGCGCAGACGTTTGCTCGCCGCGCGGAGGTGAGTGCCGCGCTGGCGCTCGTGCCGCCCTTCCTGCGACCCGGTGAGAATGGCGTCGTCGCGCACTTCGAGGCGCTGGCGGCCGCGAGCCCCGTGCCGTTGATCGTCTACCACGTGCCATACCGCACCGGACAGCCGCTATCGGCCAACGCGCTGCGCCGAATCGCGGCGATCGACAACATCATCGGCATCAAGTACGCGGTCGGCGGCATCGACGCCGGCACGGTCGACTTCCTGGCTGACCTCCCCTCAGGTCTGGCGGTGCTCGGCGGCGACGACCCGTTCATCTCGCCGCTGCTCGCGCTGGGCGCGCACGGCGGGATCCTGGCCTCGGCGCACCTGGCCACCGCCGCGTTCGCCGCGCTGGCCGAAGCGTGGCGGGCCGGCGACGTCGGTCGGGCCCGGGCGCTCGGCCATCGGCTCGCCCCGCTTTCCTCGGCGCTGTTCGCCGAACCCAACCCGACCGTGATCAAGGCTGTGCTGCACGCCCAGGGTCGCATCCCGACTCCGGACGTGCGGCTGCCGCTTCTTCCCGCCGCGCCCGCGTCGCACGATGCCGCCCTGCGGTGCCTTGCCGCCGTGGCGCAGACCGAAGCCAGGCGGGGATCCTTAGTCGGCTAGCGCGCGCGACACAGACAGGCTGAGTGCGCTACGGCCTCGACGATCAGCCGGTGTCTGAACCCTATGCGAAGCTGGCGTCATGGCTACTGCACGCCGGATCGCACCGATCTTCGCCGTCCACGACCTCGACGCGGCGCTGGAGTTCTACGCGCGGATGGGCTTCTCCGTCCGGCCGTACTCCGGCGGTGGCTACGGGTTCGCCACCCGTGACGGGATTGAACTCCACCTGGGCGTCGCGCCCGAGGGCGATAAGCGCACCAGTTCGGCGTACCTGTTCGTCGACGATGCCGACGAGTTGGCGGCCGAGTGGCGCGCCGCAGGCATCCACGTACACCCCCCGCAGGACACTGAGTGGGGCCAGCACGAGGGCGCCGTCGTCGATCGTGACGGCAACGTCATCCGGTTCGGCTCGCCGATCAGGCAGGCAGCCGAGCAGTAGCGGTCCGCGCGCGCGGTTTCAGGACTCTGCCGTACTCAGGCGGCGCAGGATCTCGGCGAGGATCGGCTCCGAGGTGGCGAAGTTGAGCCGCGCATACCCGGGTCCGCCGGGCCCGAAGTCGGGGCCGCGGCTGAGCATGACCTTGTTGCGGGCCAGCAGTGCGGCGGCGGGATCGTCGCCGAGTCCTAGCGCGCGCCAGTCCAGCCAGGCCAGGTAGGTCGCCTGCGGCAGGTGGTAACGCACTTCGCGCGGCAACCCGTCGGCGACGAGTTTCCGGTTGCGGTCGAGCAGGGTGAGCACCTCGGCGAGCCAGGGACCGCCGTGCCGCCAGGCCGCGAGCGTCCCGATCACGCCGAGGCTGCTGGACTGGCCGAGCAGCACCGGTGGCAGGGCGTCGAGTGCGGCGCGGACCGAGGCGGGCGCGACATCCGCGACCGAGCAGCGCAGGCCGGCCAGGTTGAACGCCTTGCTCGCGGAGGTCAGCGTGACCGTACGCGCGGCCAGGTCCGGTGCCAGCGCGGCGAAGGGCAGATGCCGGTGCGGCCGGAAGGTCAGCTCGGCGTGGATCTCGTCGGAGATGACGAGCAGGTCGTGCCGCTGAGCGATCTCGGTGAGAGCGGAGAGCTCGTCGGCCGAGAACACCCGGCCGGTCGGGTTGTGCGGGTTGACCAGAATCAGCGCCCTGCATCGCTGCTGCGCGACGTCCGTGGCGAGCCGGTCGGCGTCGAAGCTCCAGCCCTCGTCGGTATCGAGCATCGGGATCGGGATCAGGCGCCGGCCCATCGCTTCGAGCGTCTGGACGAAGGGCGGGTACGAGGGTGTGTGCATCGCCACCGCGTCGCCAGGCTGCGTCGCGACGTGCAAAACCGCCTGCAACGCCTGGATGACCTCGGTGAACACGCGCACGTGCGCCGGCTGCGGGAGGTATCCGTACCTTGTTTCCATGCGGTCGGCGAACGCTTCGGCCAGGGGATTCTCCCCGGGTTTGTCATCCCAGGCGGGATAGCCCAGATCGGTGTGCACCGCCTCGACCAGTGCGTCGCGGATCGGCTCGGCCACCGGGAAGTCCATGTCGGCGACCCACGCGGGCAGCGCCCCGCGCGCGGTGGCCAGGGCCCACTTGGCGCCTGGACGCTTGGTGAGGACGGCGAGGTCGAGATCATCGAGCATGAAGCCAGCCTAGAGCGACGAGCGCGGTCGCGGCCGACCGCGAAGCGGCTCACCGGCTGACGCGACGGTTACGCCCGGGTGGGCGGCGGGCTCGCGAGATACCGGCTGTCGGCGTCAACGAAGGTTCGCTCACCGTTCACCCCTGCTCCGCCCTCCCACCGGCCCCCGGGTGGTCTGATCCGAAGCGAGCCGTGCGGCTCCGCGCGTGATCCATGGGAGGGGACAGACGCATGTTCGACCGTCGAAGCCGCCAACCGATCCGGGGCAGGCGTACCGCGTTGGGGCTCACCGCCGCATTCGCGCTCACGGCCTGCGTCGTGACCGTGTCCGGCGGCGGCCCGGCCCAGGCGGCGGGGGACCGCTCGCCGTTCATCCCGGGCGACCTGCTGCTGAGCCGGGCGCACTACACCGGATACGCCGGGCTGATCATCCCCGGCGTCACCGTGCTGCCGACCGGCGCCGTCGCGACCGCGGACGGCAGCTTCACGCGCGTCTGGGACAACGTCCAGGTCGATCCGAACTTCGGTGTCACCGCGCCGATCTACCTCGACCGGCTCACCCGGCGCGGCACCCTCATCGGCTCGATCGCCGTGCCGGACGTCGAGGCCGGGACGAACGCGCACGGCCGCGACGTGCTCAGCACCAGCTTCTCCTCCAAGTCCGAGCTGGCGCTGAACCTGTCGAGCGACGGCTCGGCCGTCACGTTCATGGGCTACGTCGCCCCGGCCAACACCCTCGACGCCTCCAACGGCAACACCCCCGGTGTCATCGATCCGACGAACCCTGACACGCAGGCGGTCTACCGCGCGGTGGCCCAGCTTGACGCCGATGGCAAGATCCGGATCACCGAGAGCAATGCCTACAGCGGTGACAACGGCCGCGCCGCGATCCTGGACGAGGGCACCGGCCTTTACTACGCGGCCGGCAACTCGAACAACGGCACCGGCACCTCGGTGCCCGGCGTGATCTTCGGGACCGGCGCTCAGCTGATCACCCCGGCGCACGCGCCCGAGAAGGCGCAGACCCCGGGCGCGCCGACCCCGGTCGGCGGCTTCAGCATCACCCAGCTGCCCGCGTACCCGAAGGCGGACAAGCTGGGCAAGGACACGAACTTCGCCGAGCTGACCATCCACGGCAACGTGCTGTATTACACCAAGGGCAGCGGCGGCAACGGGATCGACACCGTCTACTTCGTGGACACCACCGGCAAGGCCTGTCCCCAAGGCGTCGGACTGCCCGTCCCCGGCGCGCCGCTTCCCTCGGCCCCCGACGCCTACAACCCGGTGACCGGCCAGCCGGCCGGCAACATGTGCGTGTTGGCCGGATTCCCGACCGCGCTGGCGAAGTCCATCAAGACCCCGGACACCGGAGCCCCGGCCAACACCGCCGCCTTCGGCGCCCTGTGGTTCGCCAACCCGACCACCCTCTACGTCGCCGACTCCGGCAACGGCTCGGACACCTTCAGCAACGGCAGCTACACCGACGCCGCCGCGGAAAACCTCGCCGGCATCCAGAAGTGGTCGCTCGTCGACGGCGCCTGGACCTACGACTACACCCTCAACGCGGGGCTCGCACTCGGCGTGCCGTACACCGTCCCCGGTCTTCCGACCGGCACGAACGCCATCACGGGCCGACCCTGGACACCCGCCGTCGACGGCATCCGCACCTTCACCGGCAAGGTCAACCGCGACGGCACCGTGACCCTCTACGGCGTCACCACCTCGGTCGGCGGCTTGTCCGACTACGGCGCCGACCCGAACAAGCTGGTGTCGATCACTGACGACGCGGCGGCCACCACGCTTCCCGCCAACGAGCACTTCACCACGCTGCGCACCGCCTGTGCCGGTGACGTGTTCCGCGGCGTCGCCTTCGCCCCGCGCTCCGACCGCTGACAAGGCCGGCCGCGCGCGGCGATCGGCGGTGATGCCCGTCGATCAGCGCACTTACAAGCCAAGGGCCTACGCCTTCACGGTGTAGGCCCTTGGCTTGCGCGCAGACGTCCGACTACTTGACGCATTGGGAGGTTGCGTTTACTTTCGTTTAACAATTTTCTTATGAATGTTGTGATGTTTGCTTTTCTGTTTGATTCTCGGCGGCGCCCGACACCCACCGTGCGACGAGGAGTCCGAACATGCGCATCGCATCCGCACCGCCGACCCGAACCGCACCACCTGCGCGAACCGGACCGCGCCGCCTGCTCACCGCCTGCCTTGCGCTCGCCCTCGCGCTGTTCGCCCTCGCCGGGCCACGCACCCCGGCCAGGGCGCAGGACAACGGGGCCGCGCTTACCCCGCTGATGGGCTGGAGCAGCTGGTCGTTCCTGCGCGGCTCGCCCACCGAGGCGAAGATGAAGGCCCAGGCGCAGGCCATGTCCAGCTCCGGCCTGGTCGCCGCGGGATACAAGTACGTCAACCTCGACGACTTCTGGTACCTCAACCCCGCCACCGCCGTCGACACCTACGGCCGCTGGGTGACGGACCCATCCAGGTTCCCCGACGGCATGGCGAATCTGGGCTCGTACATCCACGGCCTCGGCGAGAAGTTCGGCATGTACCTCACGCCCGGCATCCCGGTCGCCGCGTACAACCAGAACACCCCGATCGAGGGCACGCAGTACCACGCTCGCGACATCGTCTCGGACACCAGCAGCCACGAGACGAACTACAACTTCGGCAACGTCATGTACTACATCGACTACGCCAAGAACCCGGCGGCCGCGCAGGCCTACCTGAACTCCTGGGCCGACCTGCTGGCCGGATACGGCATCGACTACCTCAAGGTGGACGGCGTCAGCCCCAACGACGGCGACAGCGAGGCCGTCGCCGACGTCCAGCACTGGGCCGCGGCGCTCAACCAGAGCGGCCGCACCATCCACCTGGAGCTGTCCAACTCGCTGACCACCGCCGACATCGCCTCCTGGCAGCAGTACTCCAACGGCTGGCGCATCGACGGCGACATCGAGTGCTACTGCGGCGCGAACGGCTCCTCCTTCCCGCTCACCGACTGGAACAACGTCAAGGGCCGCTTCACCGACGTCGCCCGCTGGATCGGCGACGGGGTCACCGGCGGCTGGAACGACCTGGACTCGATCGAGGTGGGCAACGGCAGCAACGACGGGCTGACCCTCGACGAGCGCAAAACCCAGCTGACGCTGTGGGCGATCGAGAACTCGAACCTCACCCTCGGCGTGGACCTGACGAACCTGGACTCCACCGACCTGGCTCTGATCACCAACCCCGAGGTGCTGGCCGTGGACCAGGCCGGCCACCCGGCGCGCCCCGTGGACGCGACCACCACGGCGCAGGCCTGGTACGCGCCCAACGGCGACGGCAGCTACACGGTCGCGCTGTTCAACCTCGCCGACTCCGCCGCCACGGTCACGGCGAACTGGCAGGACATCGGCTTCACCGGCTCCGCGGCGGCCGTGCACGACGAGTGGTCCCACACCGACCTGGGCAGCTTCGCCACCGGCTACAGCGCCTCGCTGCCCGCTCACGGCTCGGCGCTGCTGAAGGTCACGCCGACCAGCGCGGTCACCTACACCGCCATGTCCTACAACCTCGTCAACGTCAACAGCGGCATGAACCTGGCCGTCTCCGGCAACTCGACCGCCTCGGGCGCCGCGATCGTGCAGCAGAGCGCTGACAACGCCCTGGACCAGGAGTGGCAGCTGGTCCCGGTCGGCGACGGCACGTACAAGGTGCTCAACCGCGCCAGCCGGCTGCAGCTGACCGCGCCGTCCGCCGCGCAGGGAGCCCAGCTGATCCAGAAGGCCGACGACAACGCCGGCGACTCGCGCTGGCGGTTCGCGCCGGCCGGCAGCGGCTCCTACACGCTGGCCGCCGTCTCGGACGGGCTGCTCGCCGACGTCTCCGGCGCCTCGACGAGCGCGGGCGCACCGGTGATCCAGTGGCCGTCCAACGGCGGCGCCAACCAGCGCTGGACGCTGACGCCGGTCCCGGAGCCCAACCAGGGCTACCGCGTGGAGAACTGGCTGACCGGCGGACGGCTGGACGTGGACAACGATTCCACCGCCAACGGCGCGCACCTGCTCGAATGGTCCGACAACGGCCGCGCCGACCAGCGCTGGAGCTTCGTCAAGCAGCCCGGCGGCGCCTACACGATCGTCAACGCGAACAGCGGCAAACTCGTCAACATCCCCGGCCCGACGACCACGCAGGGCACCCAGCTGATCCAGTACCAGGACGACGGCAACAGCAACTCGCGCTGGACGCTCCTGGACGAAGGGCCCGGGGTGGTCGCGCTGCAAAGCGTGTACGACAGCCAGCTGATCGACCTGTCCAACGGCGGCACCGCTCTGGGTACCGCCGTGATCCAGTGGCCCTCGAACGGCGGACTGAACCAGCGCTGGACCCTGGCCCCCTGACCGCGCGGCGCTGCGTTGACCGCCGACGCGCAGCGCCGCGCTAAGACCACGCGACCGCACTCGCGTGGACCGGGCGTGTGGCCGACCGGACCACGGTCGGCCACACGCCCTCGCCGCGCCCGAAGCGGGACGTGATCCGCAGGAGCGGTGACGTCAACCGGAGGAGCTGTCGAAGCGCAGCTTGGAGGTGATCCGGTACCGGTCGCCCCGGTAGATCGAGCGGGCGAACTCGACGATGCGGCCGGTCACATCCCGCGTGGTGCGCTCGATCAGCAGCACCGGGGAGTACAGCGGCACGTCGAGCAGGTCGGCCTGGTCCGGGTTGGTCACCGTCGGCTCGATGGTCTGGATCGCGTCGGCCACCACCACGTCGAAGCGCTCGCGCAGCAGCTGGTAGAAGTTGCCAGACTCCATCTCCCGTTCGGTCAGGCCCGGCACCAGCGCGGCGGGCACGTCGATGCGCTCGATCGCCATCGGCTCCTTGTCGACCAGGCGCAGCCGCACGATCCGCAGCACCGGCTCGGACGGGGAGAGCTTGAGCCGGGTCGCCCGCGGCGCGCCGGCCGGGGCCGCGCGGAAGGCGAGCACCCGGCTGGTCCAGTAGCCCTCGGCCGGCGGCACCGCGAAGGCGTTCGTGGTGCCGCCGCTCAGCTCCTGGGTGATCTTGTGCGGGCTGGTGAAGGTGCCGCGGCCCTGCTGGCGCACGAGCAGGCCGGTGCGGGCCAGGTCGTCGATCGCCGCGCGCACCGTGGGCCGCGAGACGCCCAGCCGCAGCGCCAGGTCCCGTTCCGGGGGCAGCGCGGTGCCCGGTCCGGCCTGCTCGATCAGGTCGAGCAGGTGGCGGCGCACACCGTCGCGTTTGGCCGTGGCCGGCTGGCGGGCGGGGACGGATTGGTCCATGCCTCTCACGCGTCCATCGTCTCAGCAATCCTCGCCCCCACGGGCACGCCGAGCGCGCGCAGCAGCCCGGCGTGCCGGGCGAGCCGGGCGGTGAAGTCGGCGTAGTCGCGCGTGCCGCTCCAGGCGACCTCGGCCAGCGCGCACAGCCGCGGGAAGGCGAGGTACTCCACGTGCGCGGGGGTCGGGGCGAACTCGGTCCACAGCTGCGCCTGGGTGCCGAGGACCCCTGGCCGCAAGCCGTCGTCGGGGTCTGCGACGCGCAGTGCGCCGGCGAGCGGTTCGAAGCGGTACACGTCGCGCAGGGTCGTGATTCCCTGCGGGTGGCCCGGCGGCTCGTCGGGGTGGTCGCGCTGCGGATAGTCGAAGTAGGTCGACAGGTGCGGCGCCATGATCACCTGATGGCCGCGCCGGACCGCACGGCGGCCGTGCTCCACCTCGCGCCACGCGGTCAGGGCCACATCGGCGGGCAGGCGCGCGTCGGCCGCGTGCCCGGTCTCGTCCCAGCAGACCGCGCGGCGGCCGTGCTCGGCGAGGAAGTCGCGCATCTGGCTCAGGAACCAGCCGTGCAGTTCGCCCGGTGAACCGAGCCCGAGTTCGCGGACCCGGGCGCGGGCCGCCGCGCTGGTCTCCCACTGCCGGGTCGGGCACTCGTCGCCGCCGATGTGGAGGTAGCGGCCGGGGAACAGGCCGAGGGTCTGTCCCAGCACCTCGCGGCAGAAGTCCAGGGCCTCGTCGTGGACGCCGAAGATGTCCTCGCTCACCCCCCAGCTGGTCCAGACCGAGAGCCGGCGGTCCGGTTCGTTGCCCACTCGCGGGTAGGCGGCGAGCGCGGCGCGGGCGTGCCCCGGCAGGTCGATCTCCGGCACGATGCGTATGCCGCGCGCGGCCGCGTACTGAACCAGGGATGCCAGTTCGCGGCGGGTGTAGTAGCCGCCGTGCGGAACCCCGTCGAAGCGGTCGCTGCCCGCCGGGCCGATCATGGACTGCGCGCGCCACGCGCCGATCTCGGTGAGCAGCGGCAGCCCGTCGATCTCGATCCGCCAGCCCTGATCGTCGGTCAGGTGCAGATGCAGCACGTTGAGCTTGTGCAGGGCGAGCAGGTCGACGAACCGGTAGAGGAACTGCGGCGGCATGAAGTGCCGGGCGACGTCGAGCAGCACGCCGCGCCACGGCAGCCGCGGAGCGTCGCGGATCGTGAGGCAAGGCCAGCTCCACGCGGTACCCGATGCGGCCGCCGGATCCGCGGCGCCGGCCGGCAGCAACTGCCGCAGGGTCTGCACTGCGTGGAAGAGGCCCGCTTCGTGCGGCGCGGTCAGGGTCACGCGCTCGGTGCGGATCTGCAGGGCGTAGGATTCACGGTCCGCCGGGCCGCGGTCGTTTCCGAGCCTGCGGTCCGCTGTCTCCACCAGGTCGAGCCGGATGCCCGGCGTGTCGGGCGCGTTCGTTCTGGCGCGGTCGTCGCCGAGGTACTGCGCCAGCAGGTCGGCCGCGCGTCCCGCGCCCGGACCGGCGGTAAGGTTCGGCGTCGCCGGAATGACGAACCTGCCGGGATGCAGGGCCAGCTCCGCGGGTCGCGGGACGAGCGCCACGAGCGGATCGGCCGCGGCGTCGCGGCTGACTGCGGCACCGCTCATTCCTTCACCGCGCCGGAGGTCATGCCCTCCACGAGGCGGCCCTGAATGATCATGAAGAAGACGATGACCGGCAGCGCGAACAGGCTCGAGGCGGCGATCAGGCCGCCGTAGTCCGTGCCGGTGCTGGTGCTGAAGGAGACCAGCCACACCGGCAGCGTGTACTTGTCCTGGTCCTTCATCATCACGTACGCGTACACGTAGTCGTTCCAGGCCGTGATGAACGCGAACACGCTCGTCGCGATGACCCCCGGAGCCACCAGCGGCAGCAGGATCAGCCTGATCACCGTCATCCGCCCGGCCCCGTCGACCATCGCGGCCTCCTCGATCTCGACCGGCACCCCGTGCAGGAACCCGCGCAGCGTCCAGATCGTGAAGGGCAGCACGAACGCCACATAGGTCAGCGTCAGCCCGATCAGGGTGTTGAGCAGGTGCGCGCTGCGCAGGGTGAGGAACAGCGGGATCAGCAGCGCGGGCTGCGGAACCATCTGCACCGTCAGCACCCCGATGAGGAACCCGCGCCGGCCGAGGAAGCGGAACCTGGTCAGCGCGGTCGCGGCGAAGAAGGCCACCGCCAGCGAGAGCAGCACCACGCTCGCGGTCACGATCAGGCTGTTGCGCAGATACGTGCCGAACAGCGGCTTGTGGATCGCGTCGGCGAAGTTGCCCAGGCTCAGCGGGATCGGCAGGAACGCCGGCGTGGGACTGAGGATCCTGCCGTACGGCTTGAACGCGGTGTTCACCATCCAGTACACCGGGAACGCCCAGAGCACGCAGAACAGCGCCGCGGCCGCGTTGAGGGCGACCTTGTGTCTCTTCACAGCTGTTCTCCCGTGCGCACCAGGCGGCGGACGTAGGAGGCGGTCAGCACCAGCAGCAGCGCGACCGAGACCACCGCGATCGCCGCGCCCTGCCCGAAGGACTGGCTGCTGAAGGCCCGTGCGAACGACCAGATGCCGAGCGTGCTGGTCGCGCCGTTCGGCCCGCCCTGGGTCAGGATCCAGATCTGGTTGAACACGTTGAAGTCCCAGATCACCGACAGGATCGTCACCAGCAGCAGGATCGGGCGCAGCAGCGGCACCGTCACCAGGCGAAATCCGGTCCACGGCCCGGCGCCCGCCAGCGCCGCCGCCTCGTAGTAGGAGCGCGGGATCTGGCTGAGCCCGGCGTGCAGGGTGAGCGCCACGAACGGCACCGACTGCCAGACCACCAGCAGCCAGAGGACGAAGAACGCCGAGTGCGGGCCGGCCAGCCAGTCGTGCTGCGCATAGTCGCCGGCCAGGCGCGTACTGGTGATCAACCAGTTGACGACGCCGTAGGTCGGCTGGAACAGCCACTGCCACACCAGCGTCGCCGCGACGTTCGGCATCGCCCACGCGCAGATCAGGCAGAGCGTCACCGCGGTGCGCATCCGCCGGCCGAGCCGGCCCATCAGCTGCGCCACCAGCAGGCCGATGACCAGCGTGCCGGCCGCCAGCGCGGCGCAGAACACGAGCGTGCGCAGCAGCACCGCGCCGAACTGGCCGTCGGCGAGGACGGCGCGGTAGTTGGCCGCGCCGTTCCACCTCGTCGTGCCGGTGAACAGCGCCCGCAGCCCGTAGTCCTGCATCGAGATGAGCACCAGGCGCACCAGCGGATAACCCAGCACCAGGGCCAGAATCAGCGCGGCCGGCGCCAGCAGCACGTAAGGCAGCGCCCTGTCACGACCGCGGCCCCCGCGCCGCCGCCGCGCGGCCCGCCGGCCCGCGCGCTTCCCCTCCGGGCCCGCTGGACCCTGACCGGCCGGTCCGCGATCCTGCGCCGGGCTCGCCGGGTCCAGCACGCCCGCCGCGCCCTCGCCGCTCACGCCGCCGTCACTGCGCGGCATTGAGCGCCTGGTCCAGGTGCGCGTCGAAGTCCTTCGCCGCCTGCGCCACGCTCTTGCGGCCGGTGGCGATGTCGGCGAAGAAGGCGTTGATCGACTTGTCGCTCTCGATCGTGGCCCAGCCGGGCGTGGCCGGGGTCGCCACGCTGCGCTTGGCCGCGGCCGCGAACGCCTGCGAGGTCGCCGACAGGGAACCCGAGGTCTGGTCGATCAGCTGGGTGGAGACCGGGGTCCAGCCGTCCGTGCCGACGATCGCGCCGGTCTGCACCGAGACGCTGGTCGCGGCCTTGAGGTAGGCGAGCGCGAGGTCCTGGTTCGGGCTCTTGGCCGCGATCGCCAGGTCCGAGCCGCCGAGGAACACCGGCTGCGTCGTACCGGGCGCGGCGCCGGGCAGCGGGAAGGTGCCGATCTGGTCCTTGAGCGCGTTGTCGCCGTGGGACGCCGCGTCCTTCAGGACCGTGTTCACGCTGGTGTCCAGGATCGCGGCGGCCTTGCCGTCGGCGAACAGCGCGGCCTGGTCGGGGCTCTTGGTGTCCACGTCCCGGGAGGCGGCGGTCGAGTAGGTGTTCTGGAAGCTCTTCCAGGCCGCCAGGCCCTGCTGCGCGGCGGCCGACTCCAGCGCGCCGGACCACGAACCGCCGTTCTGCACGGCCAGCTGCCCGCCGGCGGCCCAGACGAACTGCAGGGCGCCGTACCAGTACTGGCCCGGGAAGTAGAAGGCGCTGAAGCCGGGGGACGCGTTCGCCTTCTTGATCTTGTCCAGGTCGGCGGTGAGCTCGGCGAAGCTGGCCGGGGCAGTGCTCACCCCGGCCGCGCCCCAGATCTTCTTGTTGTAGATCACCGCGCGGTTGCCGGCGAACAGCGGCGCGGCGTAGAGCTTGCCGTCCACGGTGGCCGGGCCGACCAGTCCGGGCAGCCAGCTCTGGCCGCCGGCGAGCTGCGCCCGGTGCGCGGTGATGTCGCTCAGCGCGCCGGTCGCGGCGAACAGCGGGACGTCGGTGTTGCCGATCTCCAGCACGTCCGGCGGGTTGTCCTGGGCCAGCGCGGTGCTGATCTTGGTGTTGATGTCGTCCCACTCCTGGATCTGCACCCTGACCTTGGCGCCGGTGGCCTTCTCGAAGGCCGTGTCGATCGCGTTCTGCGCCTGGCTGCTCAGGTCGCCGTCCATGTACCAGACGGTCAGGGTCTTGCCGCCCGCCGCGCCGGACCGCGCCTGGCCGGAGGTGGCGCAGCTGCACGCGGTCGCGGCGAGAGCCAGCGCCGCGCCGAGGGCGACAGGAGCGAGGGAGCGTCGGTGCACCGGATCCTCCTTGGCAGTGCCGCGCCCGGCCGAAGGGGCGGGGCCGCGGTTCGGTCGGTGATGCTTGCACTTGACCAATGGTCATGTCAACGGTCTAGACCAAAGCGGCCCCAGGGCTTGACAGGAGCGCGTGTGCAGGTCACTTTGATGGCCATCACGCGCAAGAACTTACCCTTGGTCAATTTCATGGAAGGGGTGGTGTGGCCCGCGGCGCCCAGGGCCGTACCGCTCCCGCCCTACCCCTGACCCGATCTCGCCCAGGAGCGAACGATGGATCCCCAACCCCGTGCGCGACGGCGCCCGCGCGCACTACGCCGCGCCGGCCTTGCCGTCGCGGCCGTGGCCGCGTGTACCGCGGCGACGCTGATGCCGACCGTGTGGTCCGCGCAAGCCGCCGGGTCCGCGGTCACCGTGCTGTACAAGACCAGTACCGGCGCGACCGCCGACGAGGCAGAGCCCTGGTTCGAGGTGGTCAACAACACCGGCGGCGCGATCCCGTACACCCAGCTGACCCTGCGTTACTACTTCACGGCCGACGCGAACGTGTCCTACACCTTCGCCTGCGCGTGGGCGGTGGTCGGCTGCTCGAACATCACCGGCGCGGTCTACCCGATGCCGAGCCCCACCTCGAGCGCGGACCACTACCTGCAGATCGGCTTCACCACGTACGCCGGGTCGCTTGCCGCCGGAGCCGACAGCGGCGACATGCAGCTGCGGCTGTACCGCAGCGACTGGCAGAACGTGAACCAGGCCGACGACTACTCGTTCAACGCGGCCGACACCAGCTACACCGTGTGGAACCACGTGACCGCCTATCAGAACGGCGCGCTGGTCTGGGGCGCCGACCCGAACGGCGCCGCCGCAGGCAGCGGCTCGCCGTCCGCCTCGGCCTCGTCCTCGTCGAGTCCGAGCGCCAGCCCGACCGGCTCGTCGAACCCGCCCCCGGCCGGCGTCCTGTTCGACGACTTCAACTACACCGGTTCGAGCGACCCGAACCTGGCCGCGCACGACTGGAGCGTGCGCACCAGCGCCGGCGGACCCGGCGTGACCGGAGCGACCTGGTCGGCCAGCGCGATCACCTTCCCGCCCTCCACGGCGGCCGGCGGCACGCACGTCATGCAGCTGACCGCGAGCACCGACGGAACCGCCGCGAACACGATCCAGGCGGAGATCGACACCACCCGGCGCAAGTTCCTCGACGGGACCTATGCCGCGCGCGTCCACCTGACCGACGCGCCGGTCTCCGGGCCGAACGGCGACGACGTCAACGAGACCTTCTACACGATCTCGCCCCTGGCTAGTTGCGACGACCCGAACTACAGCGAGAACGACTTCGAATACCTGCCCAACGGCGGCTGGGGCGTCAACGGCCCGCGCATGTACACCACCACCTGGTACACGTACTGCGACAGCCCCTACTCGCAGGACAACAGCTCCACGAGCGTCGTCGCGAGCGACGCCGGCTGGCACACCCTGGTGATGACCGTGCACGCCGGCACCGTCACCTACTACATCGACGGCAGCCAGTACTGGTCGACCAGCGGCAAGTACTACCCGCGCGAGAACATGACCATCGACTTCAACGAGTGGTTCATCAACGGCTACCTGAACGGCAGCTCGACCCCGCGCAGCTGGCAGGAGCAGGTCGGCTGGGTCTACTTCGCCGGCGGCGCCGCGCTCTCCCCGGCGCAGGTGAGCAGCAACGTGGCCGCACTGCAGTCGGCCGGCACCAGCTTCCTCGACACGGTGCCGAACAGCTGACCCCACCCGCGGGTCGCGCCCCGGCCGCATCTGCCGGCCGGGGCGCGGTCTGACGATCAAAAGGTCTGACGGTACACCAGATGCAGCAGCAGCTCGCCGGCCACCGCGGCCGGAAGCGTCACCAGCATCCAAAGGCAGGTACGCGCGTACTGCCGTCCGCGTCGGCCCAACGCCGCGACCAGGACGATCCCGATCACCGCGAACAGCGCCGCGCTGGAGTAGTAGCCCAGGAACAGCGCGTACGCGATGGCCGCCTCACCGAGGAACGCACTGGCCAAAAGCGCGAGCCCGAGCCCGCGAACCGGCCCGCGCGCCGATCGCCACAGTGTCCCGGCGACAGCGAACGTCGGCCCGCCGATCACGCCGCACAACGCCCAGAACGCGGTGATGCCGCCGCTGACCGCGACGCCGCGCACGTGCGCGGTCACGTCGTAGGCGGCCAGCTCCACCACGCAGGTCACCAGCCCCGCCACAGCCGCCTGCGAGTACCGGCGCGCCGCGATCCCGACCGCGAAGGCCGGGGCCAGCCACGGACTGGCCGCGTTCACCAGGCTGAGCCAGGGCGAATCCAGGTGCGCCTGAAGCAGATCCGTCGCGACACCGACCAGCACCCCGACGAGCACGGCGAGCGCGAGCAGCGTCCCCAAGCCCGCGTGCCGGCCGGACTGCTGCCGGCCACCGGCGCGGACACCACCGATGATCCGCCGCAGCTGATCCGCGCGCCGCGCCCCAGGCGAACCGTCGGGCGTGGCCGCGAGCGCAGGCTCGTCCGGCGTGGTCTTCGGCGGATTGGCGCTCATGTGATCGACACTATCCGCCGCGCTCCTGCTGCGGCGCGACCCGGGCGGCGTATGCGGGCGGCAGCGGCAGCAGTGCACCCAGCGCGCGGACGGTCTCGGCCGCGGCGACGGCCTGGCTGCGGCCGTTGCCGTGCAGGCCGTCGCTGCTGATCGTGCTCGGGTCGCGGGCCGTGGGGTGGTCGGCCAGGTCGACGTGTGTCGTGCCGAGCCGCGCCGCGAGCGCGTTGGTGCGCCGGCCCAGGGCCGCCATGCGCTCGGTCGGCGACGGGTTGAGCCAGGCGGGCAGGCTCGGATACAGGGACCGCACGAAGATCGACACGGTGATGACCCGCGCCCCCTGCGCCTGTAAGGCCTCGATCATCGCCGCCAGATCCCGGTCGACGCCGTCCGCGCGCGCCTCGTAGCCCGGCCGCAAGGCGTCATTGGCTCCGCACACCACCAGCGCCAGGTCCGGGTGGAAAGCCAGCGCGGGATCCAACTGCGTGGCGAGCACCTCGTGCGTGCGCAGCCCACGGCGGCCCAGGTTCAGGTACGCGGTGCCCGCAGCGGTGCGCTCCAGTTCGGCGGCGACCCGATCCGCCAGCGGCAGCGGACTGTAGCCGGGCACCGGTTCCGCGACACCCTCCGCGATGCTGTCTCCGAGCACCGCGAAGCGGCGCCACGGATGCCCGGCCAGCAGCGCCAGCGCCTCATCAGGACGCAGACAGTACGGATCGGCGGCTTCCGCGAAGGCGGCGCCGGCTTGGCCTCGCGCGGGCGCCGCGTGGTCGCTGGTCATCTCAGCTGGGATACTTCCGTTTCATGGGCGACGGCGCGGACACGGTGGACGTCTGGCTGATCGACGGCCGCGCGCCATGCCCGGACCTGGTGAACCTGCTCGCGCTGCTCGGTCCCGACGAGCGCACGCGCGCCGAAGCCTGCCTCTCGGCCGCGGACCGGCGCGAGTACGTCGTCGCGCACGCCGCCTTGCACTGCATCGTCGGCGACCGGATCGGCGTCGCGCCGGCGCAGGTCGGCTGGAAGCTCGGGCCGCACGGCAAGCCGCACCTGAGCGTGGGCGGACCTGGGCGGCGCGTCGAGGCCAACCTGTCGCACTCGGGCGATGTGTGCATGGTCGCGGTCTCGGCGTCTCGCGCGGTCGGCGTCGATATCCAGCAGTTGGCGAGCGGTTCCACGGCGGCGGCGCTGGCGCGGCGGTATTTCCCGCCGCAGGAAGTGCGGCTCGTGCTCGCCGCCGAAGACGCGGCCGGAAAGGCGGCAGTGTTCGCCCGGCTGTGGGCCCGCAAGGAGGCGCTGGTCAAAGCGGCCGGCTCTCGTCTGCTGCGCGGCCTGGCGGCACCGGCGCACGGCCCCGGGCCGCTGACGGTCCATCACCCCGGGGTTTCGCCGCACCCGGTGCGCGTCGCGGATCTGCAGGCTCCACCGGGCTATTGCGCCGCGGTCGCGCTGATCGGTGCCGAGCCCTTCCGCGTCGTGACACGGACATGGGAGTGGCCGCAAGCGCTGTGGGAGGCGAGCACCGCCAGGCAGAGGCAGCCCTGTACCGGGTCGTAGTCGCACAGCGCGATGCTTCGCGGCGAGTCGGCGCGCGCGTCATATTCGGCGGCGAGTTCCCACCACAAGCCGGTGAGCGGCTGCGCGGCTTGCGCGACGCGCACCCGGCACTCGCCCCCAGACGCGAGGGCGCCCGCGTGCCGGGCCCAGTGCGACAACGCCGACCCGAGTATCACCGTCGACGCGGTGTGCTGCGCGCACAGCGTCTTGAGCTCCTGCTCGACCGCGTCCTCACGGATCCCTGCTCGCGTGATGATCGGCCCGAGCCGCAGGGGCGAGGCAGAGTTCGGCCCGTGCCCGCAGTCCCCGAGAAGCAGGGCGACACCGGTGTGGCCCGCGGGGATCGCGACGTTGTCGCTTGCCCGGTAGGGGAGTGCGGCCTGCTCGACGACGAGCAGCAGGGCGCGGCGTAGCCCGGCGGTCCGCGCGTACTGGCGGATAAGGCGCAGCGCGGTGAACGGCGCGGCAACACCCTGATCGCTCAGCCCGAAGGCGAGCGGCTTGCCCGGACAGTTCCCGCTGAGCAGCGCGGCCATGTTGCGGCCGGGGTTGACGTCCGGGATGGCGTACGCGAATACGAGCAGATCGACGCTCTCGTGCGCGGGCACGGCCCGCTGGAGCAGCGCGGTCGCCATCTCGCTGTACGACCAGCCGGCCCAGTCGCGATCGTCGCACGACGCATCGAGCCCGTGCTCGCGCAACATGTCCCGCATGTACAGGTCGAGCCGCGCGGCGTACGCCGCGTCGTGCGCCTGACGCGCCGGTTGCGGGAACGCCATCCGCACCGCCGCGCGCACGTCCCAAGCGGGACCTTCCCGGCCGTCGGCCAACACCGGATCGCCCAGGTCGGCGGGTTCGGCAGATTCGGCAGGGTCGGCAGGGTCAGCGAGATCAGTGGGGTCAGCGAGACTGGTGGGGTCGGCGGCGTCCCGGCGCGGCGCGACCGCCGAGAAGGCCATCAATCCTCCTCGGGAAGCAGATTCGCGGCGATGTAGCCGGCCAGCGTGCCGATGGTGGCGAAGTCGTCCCGGCCCAGCTCCTCGACGCTGATCTCCCGCTCCAGGCGCTCCTCGAGTTCGAGCACCAGCTCCAGCGCGGCGGTGGAGCTCAGACCCAGCGCCTCCATCAGCGTAGTCTCCGCCGTCGCGCCGGCGACCTCACGCTTGAGTACCCGCGGCAGCAGCGCGCAGATCTCCTCGACGACCCGATCGCGCAGCCCGGGATCGGCCGCCGTGTCCAGCTCCGTCATTGTTCGCTCCCTTATCCAGTCGGTCCGGCGCAGTGCGTCAGTGTTCGAAAACCATGGCCGCGAAGGCCGCGCCACGGCCGGCCCCCGCGGCCATCACGTAGTGCTCGCCGGGACGCAGCAGCTCCCGGCGCACAGCGGTGCGGTAGTTGATGAAGGCGTCCGCGCAGAACACGTGGCCGTATGCGGCCAGGTTCTCGAGCACGACCCGCTCGAGCGGGAAGCCGAGGATCCGGCAGACCTGCCGCCAGATCGGCGCGTTCACGTTGTGCGGAAGCAGGGCGCTGACCGCGTCGAGAGGCAGCGCCGCACGCTGCAGCGCCGCGTGGATCGTGTCCGCGAGCAGTTGCGCGTAGTCGCGCTGAAAGGCCAGCGCGACCTGCTCGGCGTCGTCGTCGTATTCAGCGCGCTGGTCCACGGCGTACGCCAGCATCCGGTCACGCGGACCGTCGGCGGCGACCAGGCAAGCCGAGGCGCCCTCGCTGAAGAACGTGGTGTCCGGCAGGATCTCGGCCTCGGCGGTGAACGTCTTCTCCCCGGCCAGCACCAGCGCCAGGGCGCCCGGATCGGGATCGGCGGCGAGCAGGCGGCCGACGACGTCCAGCGCGAGCAGCCCGGACGCGCAGGCGTGGTGGCCGACGGCGAACGCGCTGGCCCGCTCGAGCCCGAACTCGCGGCACAGCTCGTGCACCGGGTGCAGCGGATACGGGACGACCGACGGGAAGGTGCGCGCGTGCACGACATAACGGACGTCCTGTTCGCGGCCGCGCAGCCCGCCGAGTCCGGCGACGGCGGCGCGCAGCAGGTCGATCAGGTCGCCGCCCGGGTCCCGGCGCACCTCGCCGAGCTTGTGATACCTGCGGAAGACCTTGACCTGCATCGGCGTGAGCCCATACTGGGCGGCGACCTCGTCGACGCTCGTGCGCTGCTCGGGAAGGTGGACCGCGACGTCCAGCAGTGCGGTCACGGCGCGCTCCCGCGCTCCCTGCTCCTGCTCCTGCTCGACATTCACGCCGCCGTCTCGGCCAGGTGCCGCTGCCGCATCAGGAACTTGCGCACCTTGCCCGTGGGGCCGAGGATCAGCTGCCCGTCGTCGATCACGACGACGTTGCGCAGCGTCGCCGCGGCGGCGCCGGACAGGGCGGCCCGGATCGCGGCGGTGCGCTCCGCGGTCGGGTCGGCCCAGGCGTGCAGGCTGAGCAGCACGTCCGTGAACACCCCGCCGCTCGCCGTCGCGGCCACGATGGTGCAGTCGCGCACATCCGGGCACGCTTTGAGGATGCGCTCCTCGGACATGGCCGTGTACAGCCACTCACCGCCGCCCAGGTCCACCGAATCGACCGCACGGTCCACGTGGTAGTAGTAGCCGTCGCCGTCGCGGTACATCAGATCGCCGGTCAGGTAGTAGCCGCCCAGCCGGTTGCGATAGGTGTTCACCGAGTCGTTCCAGTAGCCCGGCGCCAGCGTCGGCGCCTTGAGCCCGAAGTGGCCGACCTCCCCGACCGGCACTTCCCGCCCGGTCTTCAGGTCGAGCAGCGCGACGTCGGCGAACACGTGCGGCCGGCCGACGCACCGGCCGTACCGCTCGGTGTCGGTGCGGTGGGTGATGTGGAAGGCCGAGTGCCCCATCTCGGTGGAGCCCAGGCCGTCCACGAAGCTCGAACCGGGGACCCGCCGCACGCCGTCGCGGGTGACGATGTTGCGCGAACCGGCCGCGACCAGGTGCCGGACATGCGGCTCGTGCGCGCAGTCCCCGGTGTTGAACCACAGCGACACCGAGTCCAGGTCGTACTCGGTCAGGTCGAATCTGGCCAGCTCGGCCCAGGTGACGGCGAAGCCGAACACGCCGGTCGGCCGCCAACGCGCGATCGCGTCGAGGATCGCGGCGCCATCGCGCTGCTGCGAGAGATAAAGCAGCTCGCTGCGATTGCACAGCGCGTGGTTGACGGTCATGATCCCGGCCGCGTGCGCCGACGGCAGCGCGCTGAGGATCCGCTCGGTGCCCTGCGCGCGAGGCGAGCCGAGCCGAATCATCCGCGTCGCCGCGAACAGGCTGCCGTGCGAGTGCACGACCGCCGCGGGCATCCGCGTCGTACCGGACGAATGGGTGATGGCGATCGGATCATCGGGGTGCAGGCGGTACGGCGGGGGAGCGGCGCCCGGATCGCCGGTGCCGGTCTCGGCCGCGTCGATCACGAGGCCGACGGCGAGATCCCGGCCGGCCAGCCGCGCCCGGTGCTCGGCGTCGGTGAGCAGGGCGGTGCCGCGCAGCCGCCTGATGTACTCGGCCGCCACGTCCGCGGGCAGTTGTGGATTCATCAGGGCCGGAATGGCGCCGATCCAGTTCAGCGCCAGCGTGTTGAGGAAGCAGTCGGCCGAGCTGGACACGTGCACGGCGACCGGGTCGCGTGGGCCGACGCCCCGGCCGATCAGCCACGCGGCTCGGGCCGCGACGCGCTCGTGCAGTTGCCCGAGGGTGAGCCCTGCCCAGGCCGGCAGGCCGTCCACCGCGCGGTCGAAGGCGATCCCCGGGCCGTCCAGCGGCGCGCCGTGCTCGATCAGCTTCGGCAGCACGTTGCCCGCACCGAGCTGCGGGTCCGCGGCCAGCGCCGCCCGGATGCCCGCGATACTCATGGCGTTACTCATGGTGTGCTCTCCCTCTCGTTCGCAATCCGGGCCCGCGCCGCGGCGCCGTTTCGAAAGCACTGGCGCGAAAGGGCTGTCTCCCGGGCTCTGTCTGGTCAGCCACGTGCCGCCCCCGCGAGCTGCGCCGATCCGACGGTCGCCAGAATCGCCGCGCGCAACTGCTCCCGGCTCGGCTGCAACGCCCGGTCAAGTTCCAGAGCGAACGGCAGGACCGCGCCATCCGGACGGGTCACCCGCCTCGGTGGCGCGACGAGCCGCATGCTCTCGGCCGCGGCGGCGACGATCTCGGCGCCGAGGCCGCAGGACCGGTTCGCGTCGTCGAACACGACCAGCCGCCCGGTGCGTTCCAGGCTGGCGGCCAGGCCCGGCCAGTCGAAGGGATGCACCGACCTGGGGTCGAAAACCTCGACCGAGACCTCCCCGGCCAGCTGTTCGGCCACCGCGAGCGCGTCGTGAACCAGGTGCCCGACCGCCACGACCGTGACATCTGTGCCCGGTCGCTGCACCCGCCCGACCCCGAGCGCAACCGGCGCCACATCGGCGAAATCCAGATCCTCGCGGCGGCGCAACGCCCCTGACGGCGCGAAGACCACGACCGGGTCATCGTCCCGGATGGCCGCAACCAGCAGGCCGTACGCATCCCGCACGGTCGCCGGCACCGCGGTCTTCACCCCGACATGCGCGAAGAGACTGTAGGGATGGTCGGAGTGCTGCCCAGCCCAGCCCTCGCGCGAACCGGAGCCGGTCACCAGGTACGTCACCGGCACGCGCGCCTGGCCGCCGGTCATCAGCGACAGCTTGTGCGCCTGGTCCGCGATCTGCTCGAAGGCGAGGAAGAGCAGCGCCGGGATCTGGAACTCGATCAGCGGGCGCAGACCGGCCAGCGCCGCACCGGTGGCGAAGCCGGTGAAGGCCTGCTCGGAGATCGGCGTGTCCAGCACTCGCTGCGGGCCGAAGCGGGTCAGCAGGCCGGCAGTGACGTTGGTGGCGGCGGACCTGACGTCCTCGCCGAAGACGCACACCGCCGGATCGCGCGCCATCTCGTCGCCGAGCGCCCGATTCAGGGCCTTGAGGTACGACTGGTTGGCCATCAGCCCACCCCGCTCCTGGTCCGGGTGCCGTCGGCGTACAGGTAGTCGAGCGCCGAGTCAGGGTCCGGATGCGGGCTGCCGGTGGCGAACAGCACCGCCCGCGTCAGCTGCTCCTCGATCTCGGCGTCGATCCGCGCACGCACCGGGTCCGGCAACCGCGCGCCCTGGATCTCCAGCGGATCGCGCGCTCGCGCGGCCTGCACCTCGTCGGCGCTGCGGTACCGCGGCCGGGCTGCGTACTCGAAGGTGTGATGTGCGTCGACCCGGTAGGTCACGCATTCGAGAAGTGATGGCCCGCCGCCTGCGCGGGCGCGGGACACGGCTTCGGCGGCCGCCGCGTACACGGCTTCGGGATCCATGCCGTCGACCGTGTGCGCGGGAATGCCGAAAGCAGCGCCGCGTCCGGTGATCGTGCCGGCTACCGCGTCCTCGGTCCGCGTGGAGGTGGCGAACCCGTTGTTCTCGCAGACGAACACGACCGGTACCCGCCACAGCGCGGCCAGATTGAAGGTCTCGAGCACGACGCCCTGGTTGACCGCGCCGTCACCGAAGAACGCCGCGGTGACCCGGTCGGCGCCGGTGCGCCGGGACGCCCAGGCCGCGCCCGCCGCGATGGGGGCCGCCGCGCCCACGATCGCGTCCGCGCCGAGGATGCCCACGCCGAAGTCGGCCGCGTGCATCGACCCGCCGCGGCCGCGGTTGAGCCCGGTGACGCGCCCGGCCAGTTCCGCGAGCATCCGCGCCGGATCGGCGCCCTTCGCCAGCACGTGCCCGTGGCCGCGGTGGGTGCTGGTGATGAAGTCGTCGCGGCGCAGCGCCGCGCACACCCCGGCCGCGATCGCCTCCTCGCCGATGTACGGGTGGATGCCGCCGACGATCACGCCCGAGCGCACCAGGTCGATCGCGCGCTCCTCGAAGCGCCGGATCAACCGCACGGTCCGATACAGCTCGGCGCGAAGCGAGGCGGCACGGTGTGAGTCAGCACGGTGTGAGGCGGCACGGTGTGAGTCAGTGCCGTCGAGATCGGCGTCGTGGTCCATGGGAGTCCCTTCTGCACGCAGGCACGGCCCGGTCAGAGTGCTGCGCCGCTCGCGGCGACGGTCACTGCGGCCGCGTCGTCCACCTGCGCTCGCACCGGCTCGCCGATCGCGGCGAGGATGCCGTCCCACAACCGGGCCCGTGCCGTCAGCGCCGCGTTGACCGTCCGCGCGCAGTCCGCCCAGTTCTGCTCGTCATCGCCGCACAGGTCCGCCAGCATCTGCATGGCTATCGGGGTGTGCTGCTCGCCGTCCACCTCGATGTGCCTGGCGAGGTAGTCGACGAAGGTATCGAGCCCGCCGACCAGCTGGTTGACCCCGACGACCTGCTGGAACATCTCCGGGATCAGGTCCTCGCGGCCGAAGGCGAACGCGGCGGCGCGGGCGTGCACCGGGGCCTGCTCGATGAACTGCCAGGTGGTGGCGACGAACTCGGCGCTCGCCGCGGGCACGCGCGCTTCGACCAGGGAGTCCGGTACCGGGTGCCCCGCGCGCAGCAGCCGCAGGAACGCCGTGATCGGGCCGGTGTCCGCGCCCGCTTCAGTCATGCCGCCGAGGTAGAGCTCGAAGTGGCTGATGAAGCCGCCGTGCAGCTCATCGCTCTCCTCGACCAGGACGATGTCGTTGATCAGCCTTCTGCTGCCGGTCGGCCCGGTCGGCACCCACGGCAGCTCGACGCAGGTGAGCGAGCGTTGCAGGGACTTGAGCAGGGACATGAAGTCCCACACCGCGAAAACGTGGTGTTCTTGGAACGTGCGGATCGCGGACGGGTCGGTGAGGCGGGCGTAGAGCGGGTGCGCGACCACGCGCTCGCGCGCCGGGCCGATGCGCCGCTCCAGCCGGTCGATCCCCGGGTGTCTGCGTCCCCAGTCGTAGCGCGACATGGCTTCTCCTGACAGTCGTGGCTCAGCCGAGCGCGGCGCCGCCGGGTTCGGTGGTGAGGGGTTGGTCCTGCTCGCTCCAGATCACCGGGCAGTACTCGGGATCGGCGTAGTCGGGGCGGCCGTCGGGCAGCCGGCGCACCAGCGCGTCGTGGTTGTACGTCACGGCGGTGCCGTCGCTCAGCTCGAACCGGCGGTATTCGTTGGCCGCGTCCTGCAGGTGCAGCGAGACCGCGCGGCGCGGCCGGTCGCTGCGGTTCGGCCCGCTGCCGTGATAGGTGCGGCAGTGATGGAAACTCAGGTGCCCCTTGGGGATCTCCATCTGCACCTTGCGGACCTGCACGTTGTTGTACGCGGCGTTCTCGGCCAGGACGCGTTCGAGGTCGAACTTGTCGCGATCCGCGAAGTGCTTCGTCATCGAGTCCTCGCGGCCGATCTCCTTCCACAGGTGGCTGCCGTCGATCATGGTGATCGTGCCCATGCTCGGGCCGCAGTCGTGGAACGGGATGAACGCGGTCAGCATCCGCTCGGAGGTGCAGGTCGCCCAGTAGTGCTTGTCGAAGTGCCAGGGCACGATGTTGCTCGGCTCGTCGGCGACCGGCGGCTTGTAGATGAGCGTGGACTGGAACAGCCGGATCCGCGCCGTCGCGGCCAGCCGCGCCGCGACCGCGCCGATCAGCGGTTTGCGCAGGATCCTGGCGATCGGGTCGCTCTCGACGTGGATGTAGTCGTTGTGCCGCTGCACCGCGCCGTGGCCCGGTTCCCAGTAAGCCAGGCGCGGCGGCCGCAGCGGCAGGGTCCTGCTGCGCTCGCCCGCGTAGAACCGCTCGCTCGCGTCGACCAGCTCGTCGACCTCGTCGTCGGTCAGCAGCTTCTTGGTCAGATACCAGCCGTGCTCCTCGTAATGCGCCACCTCCTCGTCGGTGGGCAGCAGCTCCCGCTCCGCCTCGGTGAGCGGGGGGATGGACACGGTCGAGATGCTCACGCAGGCCTCCGCGATTCGGTGGGCGCCGGGTTGCGCACGGCGGAGAGCTCCCGCTCCTTCGCCGCGTAGAGCGCGGGGATGTTGCTGGTGCCGAACGTGCGCGCGCCGTGCCGTTCGATCAGCTCCCAGAAGAAGGTGTTGCGCACGTGCATGGATCTGGCGAAGATCTGGTACATCAGGCCCCAGTGGTCCCGGTCGGCCAGGATCCCGCGCGAGCGAAGCCGCTGCACCGGGATGTCGATCGGGCCGAGCCGCGAGCCGAGCTGCTCGTAGTAGGCGGCGGGAGTGGGCGCGAATCCGGCTCCGCGGGCGCTGAAGGCGTCCACCGCCCCGGCCAGGTCGTCGGTGCTCAGCGCCACGTGCTGCACCCCGGCGCCGCCGTGCCAGGCCAGGAAGTCGTCGATCTGGCCCCGGCGGCGGCTTACGTCCGGCTCGATCAGGGTGAAGGTCACCGCGCCGGACGGGCTCTGCACCACCTGCGAGAACATCCCCTGGTCGCCGACCTCCACGTACTCCTCGAAGATCGGCTCGAACCCGAAGACCTTGCGGTAGTGGCGCACCGTCGGCTCCAGCTCTCCGGCCGGCACGCAGAAGGCGGCGTGGTCGATCGCGGTCAGCAGGTCCGGGGCGCCGGGCGGCGGCACGTCGGCGCTCTCAGCCAGGCCGGGCAGGAATCCGGCTGCCGGGCCGCTGCGCTCCACCAGGCGGTGCGCCACGTCGCCGAAGCCTGAGACCACGGCCGTGACGATCCGTTCGCCGTCGCGCTCGTAGACCCGCGGCTGCTGCAGCGGCGTCGCGCCGGCCGCGACGTACTTGGCGTACGAGGCCGCGGCGTCCTCCACCCGGAAGGCGATCGTCGCCACGCCGTCGCCGTGCCGGGCCACGTACTCGGCGGCCGGATGGTGCGCGGCCAGGCCGGAGGTCAGCAGCACCCTGCTGTCGCCCTGGCCGACCAGCAGGCTGCGCCGTCCCGGCGCGCCGGTGTCCGGGCCGCCCTGGCCCAGGACGCGGAAGCCGAACGCGCGGCACAGCACGAAGGCCGCCTGCCGGGCGTCGCCCGCGAAGAATTCGACGTGGTCGACAGCGAGCAGGTCCACTTCGCTCACCTTCCTTTCGCCGGCGGCCGCGTGGTGTGGCGGCGCGGAACGGACTTCACGGATCGGATCTGGGGGGTCGGGTTCATGGCTTGCGGTGCGTCAGACCGCGCGCGCGAGTCGGGTGCTCGGCGGTCCGAAGACGAGGCTGATGTTGTGGCCGCCGAAGCCGAACGAGTTCGACAGGGCATAGCCGATCCGGGCCTGGCGCGGCGCCTTGCGGATGTGGTCGAGGTCGCAGTCCGGATCCGGGTCGTCGAGGTTCTGCGTCGGCGGCAGCTGTCCGCGGCGCAGGGCCAGCACGGTGACCGCGGCCTCCGCGACCCCGGAGGCGCCGAGCATGTGCCCGGTGACCGCTTTCGTGGAGCTGACCGGCGGCAGGTGCGCGCCGAACGCGGCGCGGATCGCGCGGGCCTCGGCCACGTCGCCGAGCTTCGTGCTCGTGCCGTGCGCGTTGAGGTAGCCCACGTCGCCGGGTGCGATCCGCGCGTCGGCCAGCGCCCGGCGGATGCACTCGGCGGCGCCCGCGCCCTCGGGGTCGGGCATCGTGGGGTGGTGTGCGTCGTTGGTGGCGCCCCAGCCCACGAGGTCGGCATAGGCGGCCGCTCCGCGCGCGTCCGCGTGCTCCGCGCGTTCGAGGACGAAGATGCCGGCTCCCTCGCCGAGGACGAGTCCGGCCCGCCGCCGGTCGAAGGGGCGGCTCGCTGCGGCCGGGTCGTGCGCCCAGCCTCGGGCCAGGGCCCGCGCGTTGGAGAAGGTGTCGGCCAGCGTGGGAAACAGCGGCGCCTCACTGCATCCGCAGACGACCACGTCGGCCTCCCCGGCGCGCAGCAGCCGCGTCGCCTCCCCGATCGATTGGGCGCCGGCCGCGCAGGCGGTGCCGATCGACGAGCTGTAGCCGCGGATCCCGTACTTGATGGCGATGCGGGCCGCGCCCATGTTGGGCAGCATGCCGGGCAGCAGATACGGGCTGACGCCGAGGCGCCCGCGCTGCGTGCGCGTGATGACCTGGTCCTCGAGGGTGGCCAGTCCTCCGGTGCCGGACACGATCACCGCGGTCCGCAACGGGTCGGCGTCGCGGCCCACGACGAGTCCGGCGTCGGCCAGCGCGTCGGCCGCGGCCTTGAGCGCCATCACGACGTAGCGGTCCACCACGCGGGTCTCGGGCGGCGGCAGCACGCTGGTCGGATCGATCGGCGGCGCGAAACCCGCGACCTCCAGGCACTCGGCCAGCGGGTGTTCCTGCGGCGGGCGGCTCAATCCCGACCGGCCCTCACACATCGCCGCCATGATTGCGTCAGCGCTCTCGCCGACCGGCGTCACCAGGCCCATGCCGGTGATCACCACGCCGCGGTGGTGAACGCTGGGGTCCCGAACACTGTGGTTGTGAACGCTGGGGTCGTGAACACTGCGCTCGCTCATGCCCGACTCCTCTCGTGCGCCGGGGCGCCGGCCGCCAGCAGGACCGCCTCGGCGCGGTCGCGATCGTGCGCGCCGGCCGCCTGGTCGACCCGGATCAGCAGCACCTCGTCGGCGTCCGCGTCCTCGATCAGCAGTCCGGCGACGTCAAACGCGGATCGCTCCTCACCGAGGCAGACAACAGGGCCAACGAGCCCTGATTGAGCAGCGATGTGACCTGCGACCGCGTTCGGCACGCACTGAAAAAACAGCAGCGGGCCGACCCGGGCGCCGGCATCGACCGCTTGCGCCACCTGTCGTGCGCCTGCCAGGTCGCCGAGGGCGCTGGCGATGATGACCGCGGTCCGGGGCGACGCGGCTTCGGCCATGCCGGTGGTCGCGTGCGCTCGCCGATCGAGGCAGCGCCGTGCGATCTCGGCGGCGAGCGGGCTGAAGGAGGAGTTCACGAATCCGGCGAGCGCGGGCGGGGTGGCATCGGCAGGGGATTCGGGCCAGGCCGAGGCCGCGAGCACCGCGAGCCCGGCCGCCCGCGCTCGGTCTGCCAACGTTGTCGCAGAAGTCTGAGACGGCGGGACGCGGACCGGCGGCGCGTCACCGGCCGGGTCGGTCGCCTCGACCGGCATCACGGCGCCCGGGGTGCGCAGCGGAATCACGGTGCACCTACCAGCAGTGCGGTGTTCGCTCCGCCGAACGCGCTGTTGACGCTCAGGGCGTAGTCGATCGGGCGCTCTTGTCCGGCCTCGAGCACCAGGTTCAGCCGGCAGGCCTCGTCGCGGCCGAGGTAGCCGGCGTTGACTGGAAGGCGCGCGGCGCGCAGGGCGTGCACCGTCACGATCAGCTCGATCAGTGCGCCTGCTTCAAGTGCCTGGCCGTGCACCGATTTGGTGGAACTGACCGGCACCGTCTCGGCCGATTCGCCCAGCGCCAGGTGCAGTGCGGCGGCTTCGGCCGTGTCGCTGTGTTCGGTGCCCGAGCCGTGCGCGTTGACGTAGCCGATCGCCTCGGGGCGGATGGAGCCGCGCTGCAGGGCCGCCGTGATCGCCCGCGCGAGGCCGGCGCCGTCGGGGCGTGGTCGGCAGACGTGGTAGGCGTCCCCGGCGCGGCCCCACCCGGCGAGCCTGGCGAGGACCGTGGCGCCGCGGCGATGGGCGGATGAAGCGGATTCGATCACGATCGCGCCTACGCCGTCGCCGAGCAGCAGTCCGCGGCGCTGCGCGCTGAAGGGTCGAACCCGGCCGTCGGGGGCCAGGGCGCGTCCGGCGTCGAAGAGCGCGAACTGATCCGGATCGACCAGGTAACCGGCCGTGACCACGACGCTGCTCACGTGCCCGCGGGCTACGGCGGCTGCGGCATCGGCGACCGCGGTGCTGGCCGCGACGCATGCGGACGTGTATACGCGAACTGTTTCGGTGGACAGCCCTGCGCGCCGTGCCGCTGATCGCGCGAAGGCGTGCGCGCCGTGCTCGTTCGCCTCGCCGCCCTGGGCCCGAGGCAGATCCGGGTCGCCGTGCACCGCGAGGTAGAGCGGGCACTGAGCGCGCCGGCCGGAGGAGAGCCCGGCCTCGTCGCAGGCCTCGCGGACGACCTGATCCAGTTCGTCGCGCAGCGTGGGTGATCCCGGCAGCGTCGCGGCGACGCCGACTCGCCGGTCCGCGACGTCGAAGCGCCGCACCGCCTCGAAGCCGGGCGTGCCCTCGAGCGCCGCCGTGAGCAGCGGCGCGACCCCGCGTCCGAACGCGCTGGAGACGGCGGCCGCGGTGATCACGACGGGCTCGGCGCCGCGGCGTGCGACCGGGGGATCGGCGAGGGCGATCGCGTCAGTCATCGGCCGCCTCGAACAGGTGGTCGCGCAGCACCTGGGCCGCGCCGGAGACGCTCGTCATGCGGGCCAATGCCGCGTCGTCGAGGTCGATTCGCCGCCCGTAGCGCTCCTCGACCTGGTGGATGAGCCAGGCCAGCTCCATCGAGTCGATGTTCTCCGACACCTGCTCTGGCCTGCGGTCGCCGAAGGCCGCGAGCATGGTGAGCAGGTCGGCGCGCTCGGGGAAGCCGGACACGTTCAGCGCCCTGCCGCCGACGCGGACTCGAGGCGCTGCGCCACGGCTCGTGCGAATTCGCCGATGGTCATCGCGACGAGCTTCTCGGCCTCGTCGTCGTCGAATCGGACGCCGTATTGGTCCTCGACCCGCACGGAGAGCTCGGCCAGGGCCAGCGACTCCAGATCGGCTCCGGCCGGGCCGAGCAGGGTGTCGGCGCCTACGTCGGTGACGTCGTAGTTCATCGCGCTCAGCGACTGGATGATGAACGCGCGGATCTCGTCATCGGTCATCTCGCGGAGACGTCCTTTCTGCGGTGGGGGAGAGAGAGATGGCTGGGGCGGGGCGGTGCGCGCAGGGCTAAGGCAGGCGCCTGCGAAGCCGAGGGGACCCGGATCGCGGGATTGATCGGCTGTGCGGCCTGCGGTCGGCCCGGCGGGTTGCTCAGTGGGCGAGGTTCAGTGCGGCGGCTTCGCGGTCTTGGCGCGCGCCGCGCAGCGCGCTTTGATCTCGCACGAGCTTCCCGGTCGCCGTGCGCGGTAATTGGTCGACGACGTGCAGGACCCGGGGTCTCTTGTATGCGGCGAGACGCTGCGTCAGCAGTTCCCGCACCCGCGCCTCGGCATCCGGTCTGTGCAGCACGACGTACGCTTCGACCGCCTTGTCGAAGACGACGACCGCGCCTTCGACCTCGGGCAGGTCGGCGAGCGTGTGCTCGACCTCGGTGAGGTCGACCTTCAGTCCGCCGACGGAGACCTGCGAGTCGCGGCGGCCGAGGACCCGCACCAGACCGGTGTCGGGATCGACGCAGCCTGCGTCGCGGGTGTGCAGCCAGCCGTCGGACCAGCGCGCGGGGTCGGTGTCGCCGAGGTACGGCGAGCTCGGCATCGCGAGGTGCAGTTCGCCGCCCTGCTCGCGGATGGTCAGGCCTGGTGCGGGGCGCAGCGCGGGTCGGTCGGTTCCGAACAGGTCGGTGGCGATGACCCCGACCTCGGTCATGCCGTACATGTTGCCCAGCCGGACTCCGTAGCGATGGACGAAGGACTCGTAGATCCCGGTCCGGACCAGCTCGCCGCCTGTGGTCATCCCGGTCAGCTGCGGCAGCGGCGGCGGCTCGGCCACGGAGGCGAGCAGTTCGATGTGGAAGGGGACGCCGAGCAGCGTGGTGGGCTCGGGGCCGGCGGCCACGGTGTCGAGGATCCCGTGCGGAGTCATCCGTTCCGGGATCGCGAGCTGCACTCCGGCGCTGAGGCCGTAGAGCAGCCCGCCGACCAGGCCCAGGACGTGCACCATCGAGGCCAGCGACACGATGCGTTCGCCTTCGCGCGGAACGCCTTCGATCTGCCGGTACCGGTCGATCTCGGCGATCAGGTCGGCCGCGGTGCGGCCGATCACCTTCGACGGGCCGGTGGAGCCCGAGCTGAGCTGGACGAGCGCGTGCGGTCCGGCGGCGGGCAGGCCTGGACGGCTGGAGACCTGGGCCTCGACGTCGGCGAATCCGCGCAGTGTACCGTCAGGCGCCTGCTTTGCCCGCACCACGACCTCGGGAGCGAGCCGGGAGAGCGCGCGGTCCACCTCGTACGGAGTGAGCCGGTGGTCGAGCAGGATCGCCTGGGCGCCGATCCGCCACGCCGCGAGCAGAGTGCTGATGAACGTCAGCGAGGGCGGCAGACATAGGGCGACCACACCGCGATCGCGCAGGCCGGCCGCGGCGAGCGACTCCTGGTGGTCGGCCACGAGCCCGCGTAGCGACTGCCGGTTGACCGGCGCGCCGAGGACAAGGCAGGTATCGCCCGGGCGGCCGGCCAGGAGCACGTCGTCGACCCAGCCGGGATCCAGCGGCGGTTGCGCACCCTCGATCACGACACACCTTCCCCCTTCGCGCGCCGGTGCATGCCGAATCGAAGACCGGGCGCGGTCTTGAGCCGTTTGGCTAAGTTGCCTGTCTTGCCTGATGGCGGTGCGTTCCGCGGCGCGCAGGGCGGAGAGCGCAAAAGGCCCGGAGTACCGGGCCCGGTGCGTGCCGTCGCGGGTACCCGCCGTCCCGAGCGGCCGGCGGGCCGTAGCCGGTCCTTCGTCGGGCCGGCGAGGTGACGGGGGTTCAGCGGTGGCCAACGCCCGTTCGGCGCCATTCTCATCACAGGATTTGAGGCGCCGCAAGACCCTGCGTCTGATCGGTTTTCTTTGCCCTGGTCACGACCTGGATGACGCAGTCCGCTTCTAGGAACGGATTGGGGAATTGACGTAAGAAGTCACTCGTGGCAACCTCGTCGCTGACCGACAGCACTGATTTAATGTTCGTCATCG
The DNA here is from genome assembly GCF_035653575.1 of Actinocrinis sp. Taxonomy (GTDB): domain Bacteria; phylum Actinomycetota; class Actinomycetes; order Streptomycetales; family Catenulisporaceae; genus Actinocrinis. The sequence goes on along the minus strand of NZ_DASRBQ010000030.1, from coordinate 1,480 downwards.
TGTTGACGAGGGGTCAGCACGTAGGTGGTCTAAGGCAAGGCACTACCTTGTCTGAGCTGCCAGTATGCCGAATCGTTCTCGAATCACAAGCTCTGGAGATTCGGTCTTTACGCCAGCTGAGATTGGTATATACCATGTCTTCGCTGGTTATCCACGCTATATGTAAGTTTCACGGCCGCAGCGCCGCGGCCGTCACCGCGGTCCTATCAACTGGCTGATTCGATGGCCTGCCGAATAACCGGCCGCGTTCGGCGTGCTCATTTTTCGGAGGGGTGGAGTCTCTTTTTCAAGGCTCCACGAAAAGCCATTCCATAATGCATTCTTCCAGGGGATCTTCAGGAGACTCGCCGTCGTGGATGTCGACTTGAGCGCCGCGCCCGCCTCCGCCGTGCCGTCCGGGCTCAATGCGGCGGTGCAGCGGTATTACGACACGACCCTTGATCTATACGAGGATCTTTGGGGCGAGCATGTCCATCACGGATATTGGGATCCCGGCGAGACGCCGGGCACCGAGGGCGCGGACCGGCGCGCCGCCACCGACCGCCTGGTGCGCGAGCTGGTCGCGTTCGCCGGGATTCCCGCCGGGGCGCACGTGCTGGACGTCGGATGCGGGATCGGCGGCTCCGCGCTGTATCTGGCCGGGAGCTTGGACTGCACCGTCGACGGGGTCACCCTCAGCGCGGCCCAGGTCGAGCGCGCACGCCAGAAGGCGCGCGACGCGGGACTCGAAAACCGGGCCCGCTTCCACCAGGCGGACGCGCTGCGCACCGGATATCCGGACGCCTGCTTCGACGCGATCTGGGCGCTCGAGAGCCTGATGCACATCGCGGACCGGGCGGCGTTCTTCGCCGAGGCGCTGCGGCTGCTGCGGCCGGGCGGCGTGCTGGCGATCGCGACCTGGGCGGTGCGCGAGGGAGAGCTGACCGCGGACGAGGACGCGCTGGTCAAGCAGATCCTGCGGCATCAGGTCATGCCGAGCTTCTCCTCGCTGCCGCAGCACGAGCGGCTGGCCGCCGCGGCCGGGTTCGAGCGCGTCGCCGCGGTGGACTGGACGGCGGCGGTGGCCAACTCCTGGGATCCGGCCTTCGCGCTCGTCCCGAAGGTCGACGGCCCGCGGGCGATGCGCGAACTGGCCCGCGATCGCGGCGTGGACGTGCTCGGGTTCTTCTATGCCGGCCCGCTGATGCTCAAGGGCTTCGAGACCGGCGCCATGACGTACGGCGCCGTACGCGCCGTGAAGCCGCAGCCCGGAGCCGTACCGGCGGCGCGCCCGTGACTGCCGACGGATCGCAGGACACGACGACGGCGGCCGGGCCGGGAGCGGCGCACGGTCCGCTGGTCGCGCAGATCGCCGCGCTGCTGCGGGAGGTCACCGGCGAGGACGAGCAGTGGCTCGCCGCCCTCGGCCCGCACACCCGCCTGGACGCGGACCTGCTGCTGGAGAGCATCGAGCTGGCCGCGCTCGGCGAGGCGCTGGCCC